>CAYHVK010000001.1:0-281003 GCA_964360255.1 uncultured Pseudobdellovibrionaceae bacterium
ATTAAACTCAATTCTCAGAAGAGAAAAGTGCGTCAAGATTTATTTAACTATTTATCCGGTTGCACAAGTTCTGGAATTATTCGGCGTATTATTTGTTATAAAGTACCTTGGCATGCATTACGCCTCAACTCATATTCGCTAACGAAATAGATCTCAATTAATATCTATTCTCCAATGAAAATAGCGCTTGATCTCATAGTTAAGATCAAGCATCTGCTTACCGAACACTTGGTGCCGCGGCTGGATTTTTAAAGCGCTTCTGAACTGTATTACCTTTCATAGCTGGCAATTGATCAGGAACTGTCGGAGTTGCACTACGAGTCGTTGAAGAAGATTTAATTCTTGGCGACTTGTCTTCTTTTTCAGCCGCTGCTTTTTCGTACTTTTCTTTTAATTTATATTTTACGAGAGCTTCATCATAACATTTGCGAGACTCATCACTCATGTCAGCATCGCACTCCTCAAGAGAATCTGAGTTATCCCAGCTACACATGCCTAAAGCGCGAGTTGTTAATGAATAACCCCAAGTCTTTTTATAAAGCAGTCCATACTCTTCGCCGTCAGAACATTTGAATTTTTTAAGACGCAATTCTTCGTGATCGATTTTAGGTTGATCATCTGGGCGCACATCATCTTCGCTCACTGGTACATCATAATCGGGCTTGATCTCTGCCCATGCATTTGTTGCTACAACATTGAGTAAGAAAGCTGCTAGTAACGTGATTGATAAAGTACTGATTTTCATAAATTCCTTCTTTGTAATTGCAGATGGCACAGTCTTTTAGAATATGCCTCATCAGACTCTCTGCTTTTCTTTGATCTCTTACCTTCTTATATTCAAAAAAAGTGCCGCCCAAAACGCTCCAACCCTGTTAGATTCGATCTTAAAACTATCAAAACCTGACCAACCGTAAATTGTTGGACAACCGGTTGATATCTCTACACCTCTAGCAAAAAATGCCAGGTGTCGGTGTCAGATTGACACCTTTTGTTAAATATGACATAACTAGTAGGTCGGCTGATAGGCTAAGTAATTGAAAATACTAGATTATATTTTAACGCTCTAGCCCTCGGCCTAGGCCCATTTTTTGCTTATGTTCATTAGGACCATAAAGAGGAAATAAATGGAATTGCGCAGATATAAAGACATCGTCGCCTTTAAGACACGAAAAAGTGGTCTTATTGCATTCCACCCTCATAACCTTGAGATCGCTCAAATTGATGAAACAGCGTGGGAGAATATGCTCCCCCATGAAATCACAAATGGCCTTCGTACTCAGCCCGATCAAGCTTTTGCTGATCTTGAAGAATGGTCAGCCAGTCTTTCTGAAGAGACTTCTGATTTAAAACAATCAAATAGCGTTCGTTATTACTCTGTGAATATTGCTCAGATTTGTAATTTGAAATGCACATATTGCGCAGCCGGTGGCGATGGAACTTATGGTTCTGCGACAACTAAAGTGGATACTTCTAAGGTTGAAAAACAACTCACTTTACTTCTTGGCAGCGTTGGCAAAAATTCAACTCCAGAAGATAAAGAGCAATTTGAAATTCGCTTCTTAGGTGGCGAGCCGCTTCTCTACCCTTCGCTAGTGAAACAAATTGCTCAGTACGCACAGCTTTTAGTGGCTGGCCGCAATGTTGAACTTTTATTTTCGATCACTACAAATGGAACTTTGATCACTCAAAAAGTGGCGGAGCTTTTAGCTGACCTGAATACTGAAATTACAATCAGCTTAGATGGCGACAGTGATATCAATGATCGCGTGCGCCCGGCGAAAGGTTCACTCAGCTCAACATCATTAACTCTCAGAGGCTTACAAGAGCTTAAGAAAGTTCGCTCACGCCTTCGCGGTTTAAAAGTGAATAGCGTTTTTGGCGCGCACAATCTTGAGGTTCTCAACACCTATAAATATCTCACTTCACTTGATATGAATTGGGATTCTTTAAATTTGAACTACGCGAACAACGAAGATATTGAAAATTCTGTGAAGTACATTGGCGAAATGACGGCCGTGGCCGCATACGCTTATGAAACTCAAGGTTTATTAGGACTAGCGCAAATCACGCAGTTCAGATCAACACTGGCGCGTCTTGAGACACAAACTCGCATTCACTCTTATTGTGGAGCGGGCAAGTCTTTACTTCAGGCGGATACTAAAACGAATTTATACACTTGCAACTGGCTGATGAATGATGAGTCAGAAGCTGTAAGCACAAACAATTGGCCTGTGATCGCTGAGACTTTGATTGAGAAGAACAATTGCCAAACGTGCTGGGCTCGTCACCTTTGTGGTGGCGGTTGCATGGCCGTACATAAAGCGAAAAGCGGTTCGAAACACGAGAAAGATCCGGCGTTTTGTTATCGCCAGCGCAGCTTATCGGCAATAAGCATTGAGTATTTTTTTGAAGCTTTAAATTTAAAAAACGATTTTATTAACGAAACTAATAACGAAATACAAACTAAAACAGCTACGACGATTGTAGCTTAAAAGGGAGTTTTCATCATGGGAGATAAAATGAAACACATTAAAAAAATTACGGCGAAAAGCCCAGCAAAAAAAGATCAAGAAGGTCGCGCTCGCGAAATCTTGAAAGCCGCTGGTAAAAAAGCTGTAGCTGGTTGCCCGGAGTTATAAAAATGGATCGCAGCACCAAAAAAGATACGCCTAGTAAAAGAGCATTGTTGTTCAATGCTTTGCGTGTCTTTTTGGCGCTCGCGATTGCATTTTTCCTCTGTCAGATTCAGTTAGATTATATCGAGTCTTACACTTACGACATGCGCGTTCGTATGCGCCCGGCTCCGAACACATCTGGCTTCATTCAGACTGTGACCATCGACAACAAAACTCAAGAGAGCCTCAAGCGCATGCCAGAAGCCCTTGATTACGTGAAGTTCTTCGATGAGCTCGCAAAAGCTCAACCGAAGGCTGTTGTTTATGTAGCCGACTTCTCAGATATTATCGGCTCTTATGAAGATCTTGAAGCTTTAGCAACAACGACGAAGAGCTTAAACTTCATCGTCGCCAATGACAGCCGCTTACCTGATAAAGGCCTTGAAGAAGAATTTCAGCTCTTGCCACCGCTGCAAGAAATCAAAGTGGAATCAGCTCCCAAAACAGCTGATGCCCAGTCTTTTGCTAAAGATGGTGTGACTCGTCGTATGGTGCTCACCCTCGAAGATCAATTGCTTTTACACCCACGCCTCGCGGCACTTTATAATAATAAGAAATCAGTCCACGAATACCAAGGCTCTTTCCAATTTAAGAGAACAGCTCAGGCTTATATTGATTTCCGCCCGACAGGCACTTACAAGCCAGTGAGTTTTATCGATATTGCTAATGGTGAATTTGATCAGGCACAATTTAAAGATAAGATCATCATTATCGGTCGCGACACTCGCGCTGAAGTGAGTGATTATGTTATGACGCCTTATTCGCGCGACAACACAGCTATGTCACGTGTTGAGCTTCACGCGAATATTCTTGATACATTGATTTTAAATACAGCACCGATTCCAAGCCCATGGTGGCTCAATGTTCTTGCGACTTCATTGATCGCAGTTCTCACTGTGTTCGTTGTACTCGCACTTCGTCCACTTCAAGGTTTGATTATTTTAGGTCTTACTGTTTTCTCTTACTTCGCCGTTTGTCTCTTGTTCTTTATGATGACAGATTTCTGGCTGGATATGGCTCACCCATTACTCGCCATCTTTATCTGTTATTATTTCTTTATTCCGTATCGTTTGATCGTCGAGAACCGTCGTAGCTGGGAGTATTATCAGCGCAACCGCTTGCTCACACAGGTTGAAGAGCTGAAGTCGAACTTCTTAAGAATGATGTCTCATGACCTGAAGACTCCTATTGCGCGTATTCAAGGTATGACTGAAATGGCTCTTCGTGATCAAGAATCACTTTCAGCGTCTCAAGCAGAAGCTCTTCGTAATATTTCAAGCTCAAGCGATGAACTGGCTCATTTCGTATCTTCGATTTTAAATTTAGGTCGTATTGAGAGTAAAGACATTAAGCTTCACCTTCGTAGCAAAGACATTAATGCCCTTCTCTTAGAAGTGATTAAGAAGTCCGAGTATCTTGCTCGCCAAAAAAACATCTCTATTATGACTGAGTTCGAGCCGATGTTCAGCGTAAAAGTAGATGAAGATTTATTAAGGCAGGTTTTCACAAACCTAATTGAGAACGCAATTAAGTACAGCCCTGAGAACTCTAGCATTATGATCAGCACCGAAGAAGTAGATGGTAAAATTCAAGTTCAAGTGGCTGATCAAGGTATTGGTATTGCGATCGATGATATTGGTAATTTATTTACGAAGTTCTACCGTGCAAAAGCGATTCGTGACTCAGAAGTTAAAGGTTCTGGTCTCGGATTGTACTTAGCTCGTTACTTTGTAGATTTACATAAAGGCCAGATCTCCGTTGAAAGCGCTCCTGCACAAGGATCTACTTTCACGGTGGAATTGCCTATGAATTTAAATTAGCGCAAGTATGCGAAAGCTGTCTAAGACTTGCGCGTATGGTTTTTTAGTATTTTAGATTTTTTAGAGGAGTACATATGTTAAAAGTATTAGTTGTTGATGATGATCAAGGTTTACGCCTTTCAGTCAAAGACGCGCTTACAGCTGCTGGACAGTTTGAGATCACTGAAGCTTTTGATGGCGTCAATGCTCTTGAGAAGGTCAAAGAAGGCGCATTCTCACTTGTGATTATGGACGTCGATATGCCTCGCATGAATGGCTTGCAAGCCCTAAAGGCGATCAAAGAGCACGACCCATCGATCATCGTGATCATCATGACCGCTTATGCAAATATCAATGACGCCGTTAAGGTTGTTAAAGAAGGTGCTTTTAACTACGTTTCTAAACCTATCAAGAGCGATGAACTTCGCTTGATGGTGGATAAAGCTCTCGAAGCCCACAATTTGATTTCTCAGGTTGCAGCGAGCGCTCCGACACTCGCTATGGAAGCCGGCCGTAAGATTATCGGTGGCACTCAGCAAATGCGCAAAGTGTTCAACGTTATTGATCGCCTCTCTAAAGTAGACACTCCAGTTTTGATTCGTGGTGCTTCTGGTACGGGTAAAGAACTCGTGGCACGCGCCATTCATGCCAACTCGGCTCAGAAAGATGGCAAGTTCGTTGCTATCAACTGCTCAGCTATCCCAGAAAATCTATTTGAATCAGAACTTTTCGGTCACGAAAAGGGAGCTTTCACAGGCGCCGATCAACGTAAAATTGGTAAGTTTCAATTTGCTGAGGGCGGCACGCTGTTCCTCGATGAAGTGGGCGATCTACCACTTCTTATGCAAGTGAAGCTTCTTCGTGTGCTTCAAGAAAAGATGTTCACACCAGTGGGCGCTTTACGTGAAATCGAAACTAACGTTCGTATTATCGCAGCGACGAATCGTCCCCTTGAAGAGATGAATAAGAACAATACTTTCCGCGAAGATTTATACTATCGCTTGAATGTTATGCCGATTTTCTTACCTGCGCTTAAAGAGCGCCGGGAAGATGTCGAGCATATGGTGAAAAACTTCATCACAAAGTTCAATCGCAAGCAGAATAAGAAAGTTATCGGTATCACGCCTGAAGCTTTAACTATGCTTAAAAAGTATGATTGGCCGGGTAATATTCGTGAGTTAGAGAATGTGATTGAGCACGCCTTTATTCTAGAAGAAGGTACTCATTTAACGCTGCAAAGCTTGCCTGAATCATTTTTATTAAGCTTAGGTGTCGACATTTCGACTCCAAACTTTAAGGGTTCAATCAGAAGTCAAGAAGAAGACTCAGGTAATGATGACAATGATGATTTTTCAGACGATGCAGAATCAACGGGTGAAATTGTCACGATCTCTGGAGAAAGCTTGGACTTCAATCGCCATAAAGAGGCTTTTGAGAAAGAATTTATTATTAAAGCGCTCACAATGTTTAAGGGCCGCATCAACCAAACGGCTCTCCACGCCAATATTCCTAAAAAGACATTGCTCCGCAAAATCGAAAAATACGGAATCGTAGCAAAAGATTACGCAGACCCGAGTTAATCGGGTCTTAGCTTCACGCTCAATGTACAATTCCCTTGATACTGACCTAATAAAACAGTAGGTTTTTTGCCTAACTATGTCGATGAATCTACCGCCGCAAGCTTATACTCGCGAAACGCTGATGATGGCCTTTGATTGGATCCGTTCTCAGCCGAAAAATATCCAAGAACTCGCTTCAACAAGCGACGCCTTGGTTTCGATTTATATGCAAGCTCGTCGTCGCGGTGGTCAGTACAATACGACGCCCGTGAGCTCACAATCTTTCAAACAAGATCTTAAAAATCTAGCTGAAGGCTTAAAGCAGTTTGATGGAGCCGAACAAGTTCCGCCAACTCAGTATCAAACTCCGGTGCAATCACCATCTTTGCCTCAGTCAGCTCCGCCGCAAGCGCCGCAGATTTACAGTACTCACCCCTCAGCGAATATGATGCCGCCACAGATGCCGCAGACGCAGTATGCGCCTCCTCCGCAGTATCCGCCAGTTCAGGCGCTACCAAATCAGTCAATTTCGGCACATCATCCACCTGTGCAGCATTATGCTCCTCCGACTCCTACGGCTCCACCCACTGCACAGCAAACTTACTACGCCGCTGCTACACCTGCGAGCTTTGAATCTGAACCTGTTTTAGATGCAAAAAGCCTCGATGCCGCTAGACGAGTTCAGGCTCGCTTTAATTTATCTTCTGAAAATGAAGCTGTTCGACTTTTAATTGCTTTAGGTTTTGAAAAAGTTCGCGAAATGGCCGGCAAGTTCTAGACCCGATAGATTCTAGAAACAAAGAAGGATCTCAAGTGACGACCACTCCCCCAGATTACAAAGATACGGTAAATCTACCAGTAACTGAATTCCCGATGCGCGGAAACTTGCCGCAAACTGAACCCAATCTTATTGCGCGCTGGAAGCAAAAAGATATTTACAATAAAGTGATCGCAAAGAATAAAGCCGGCGGCCGCAATTTCACAATGCCGGATGGACCTCCTTATGCGAATGGCAACATTCACATTGGTCATGCTCTCAATAAGATCTTAAAAGATATCGTTCTTAAATATAAAAATATGCAAGGCTTCCAAGCGGAGTTTATTCCGGGTTGGGACTGCCATGGTTTGCCGATTGAACTCAAAGTAACGGCGAACTTAGGCTCGAAAAAAAACGATATGTCGAAAAAAGAAATTCGTGATCTTTGCCGCAAAGAAGCCACTAAGTGGATTGGCATTCAGCAAGAGCAATTTATTCGCCTCGGCGTTCTCGCGGATTGGGAGAACCCCTACTACACAATGCAACCTGCGTATGAAGCCGAAGAAATTCGTGTGATCGCCGAAATTCAGAAGAATGGTATTTTATACCGCGGTGAAAAACCAGTTTACTGGTGCCCGGCTTTGCAAACGGCGCTCGCCGCTGCTGAAGTTGAATACCACGATCATAAGAGCCCTTCTGTTTATGTGAAGTTCAATGTTGAAAAACCAGTTGGCCCTCTCGCCGGACTTAAGAAAAAAGTTTCGATCGTTATCTGGACGACAACTCCTTGGACTCTTCCGGCCAACTACGCCATCGCGCTCAATAAGAATTTTGAATACGGTGTATATGAGCTAACTTCTGCACCTACTGGTAATGCCTCTGATGAACTCGTCGTAATTGCGACTGAACTTAAAGAGGCTTTCGAAAAAGATTCTGGTGCCACTCTCTCCGGTCCAGTGAAAACTTTCAAAGGTTCTGAGCTTGATAATACAACTGCACGTCACCCTTTCATGGACCGCGATTCTTTAATCATCTTAGGTGATCACGTAAGCCTTGAGGCTGGTACGGGTGCGGTTCATACGGCTCCTGCACATGGCCTCGACGATTATCAGGTTGGGTTGAAATACAAACTTCCGATTCATAGCGCCGTCGATGCGGCAGGTAAATACACAGCCGATGTGCCTCAGTATGCCGGTATGAAAATCTGGGATGCAAACAAAAAGATCGTTGAAGATCTAACTGCCAGCGGTCACTTGATTGCCATGAAAGAGATCACACACAGCTATCCGCACAATCCACGCTCGAAGACCCCGCTTATTTTCAGAGCCACTCCGCAGTGGTTTATTCGTATGGACGATGATGATTTTGGTCTGCGCAAAAAAGCACTTGAGCTCATTGATAAACAAATCAAATTCGTACCTGATTGGGGTCGCCCTCGTTTAACAGCGATGGTTTCTAACACTCCAGATTGGTGCCTCAGTCGTCAGCGCACTTGGGGCGTACCGATTCCGGTGTTCTTCTGTAAATCTTGTGGTGAGGCTTTGGCTGAGCCAAAAGTTATGCATAAAGTGGCCGACAAAATGGAAAGCACAGGCCAAGGCATCGAAGCTTACTTTGATACTCCAGTTGAAGAATTCACTGCTGGTGAGAAATGCAAAAAATGCGGTGCTACAGAATTTACTAAGAGCGAAGATATCTTAGATGTTTGGTTCGACTCAGGTATCTGTCACACCGCTGTTCAGAAAAAGCGCAAAGGTTTAAAATACCCTGCTGATATTTACCTTGAAGGTAGCGATCAGCATCGCGGTTGGTTCCAGACGAGCTTGATGTCTTCTGTTGCAGCTTACGAAAAGCCACCATTTGAAGCTTTGATCACTCACGGATTTGTGAACGATGCTCAAGGCCACAAGATGTCGAAGTCTAAAGGCAATGTGGTTGACCCGCATGAAGTGATTAAGAAATATGGAGCTGAAATTTTACGCCTTTGGGTGACTTACGAAGATTATGGCACCGACGTTTCTGTGAGCGACGACATGTTCTTGCGGGTGAGTGAAACTTATCGCCGCATCCGCAATACAATGCGCTACTTGCTCGGCAACTTGAATGATTTTGATCCGAAAAAAGACTCAGTTGAATTCTCAAAAATGCCAGAGATGGATCAATGGGCGATGCTTCGCCTTGATCAGCTCATTCGTGAGTGCACAACGGCATTTGATAACTACAACTTCTTTAAAGTTTACCATGCTCTTAACGTGTTCTTCACAGTTGAGCTTTCTGCCACTTACATGGATATGCTGAAAGATCGTATGTACACGGGCAAGAAGACGGGCAACAGCCGTCGCTCTTCACAAACTGTGTTCTATAAACTTGTAACAAATTTGACGGGCCTTATGGCTCCGATTCTGACTTTCTTAGCGGAAGAAGTGAATGATTACTTGCCGGGCGAGAAGACAGAGAGCGTGTTCTTAAGAGAATTCCCGAAACCGCTTTTCACTGAAGCTGAAGTGGCCGCGCAGAAACCACTTCTTGATCAGCTTACAGAGCTTTTCAAAGTGCGTGAATTAGTGGCCAAACAACTTGAAGATCTTCGCCGCGAGAAAGTCATCGGCTCAAGCCTTGATGCCCAGGTGAAAATCACAGCTAAGGGAGAAACTTTAAAAGCACTTCAATCTTATAAAGATTTACGTGAATTCTTTATCGTTTCTAAAGCTGAAGTCGTAGATGGAGGCGCAAGCCTGAAAGCTGCATTTGAAGCTCATGTTGCGAAAGCTGACGGCGAAAAATGCACGCGCTGCTGGCATTACAGTACAGAAATCGGCAAGGACGCAAAATTCCCTGGCATTTGCCCGAAATGTGTTGAAGCATTAAGTTAAGTTTTTATAGGAGTCATCTTGGGCCGTAAATATATGATCTTGATCGTCGTTTCTTTATTTTTGATCGCCATTGATCAGATCGCAAAGATTTATGTTCATGCTAATTTCGAGTTAGGTGAAACGATTACGGTGATTCCGGGTTATTTTAATTTCACTTACGTTCGTAACATCGGCGCGGCCTTCGGCATCTTCACAGACTCGAATGAAACCTTTCGTCATATTTTTTTCTTATCGATTCCCGCCATTGCCGTAGGAATTATTGTGTTCTTTATTTATGGCCTACCAGAAACTGAACGCGCACAAATTTTAGCGCTCTCTGCCATTGCTGGCGGAGCCGTTGGTAACTACATTGACCGTATTCAGCACGGCTTTGTGATCGACTTCTTAGATTTTCATATTCAGAACATTTACTCATGGCCGGTTTTCAATATCGCAGATTCAGCTATCGTTATTGGCGTAGCCGTGCTCACCGTGCTGATGATAGTTGAGTTTTGGAACGAAAGAAAAAAAGCCACTGCTGGCGGGCAAAAGCCTGCGAAGAGCTAGACGGCTCAACACCTTTAAGGGGTTTTAATTGCTCCCTTTTATAAGAATCAACGAACAGCTTATGCTCCCTACGTACATGCTCGTCTTGAGCGTGACGTACTGCTTGGCTTTGGTTTTTACTTTCTATCGCGCTGGCTCGGACAAAAGGCACATCGCTTTAGATTTAGCCTTGGCTATTATGATTGGTGGTTTTTTAGGAGCCCGCCTTTTACACGTAGCTTACGAATATCCAACATTCTACTGGGACAACCCAGGTGAAATTTTTAAATTCTGGCGTGGAGGATTTGTTTATTACGGCGGCTTTATTGGCGCCCTCGTTCTTTGCTCTATTTACGTGCACTTCAAGAAAATTTCGTTTCTCGCTTGGGCTGATTTTTACGCCCCCGTGCTTTCTCTCGGCTACGCACTAGGGCGCGTGGGCTGCTTCTTAAATGGGTGCTGTTTCGGTGATGTTTGCACTTTACCTTGGGCTGTTGAATTCAATTATCCCGGACTACCTACCGGACTTCGTCACCCGACCCAACTCTATGCAATGATATTTGAGCTCTGTGTTTTTGCATTTCTGCTTTGGTTTGAAAGACGAAGTAAAAAAGGCCCCTCAAGGTCTCAAGGTCCTGCAGCTTCGTATACAGCTCACACCGGCGATTTGTTTTTCACTTGGCTCGGCCTTCATGGCTGCGGCCGATTGGTTATGGAAGCATTCAGAGATGATGACCGCGGAGCCTTTATCTTAGGGCTTAGTATTTCGACTTGGCTGAGTCTGATTCTCATCGTTGTAGCGATTATAGGACTCTTAAAAGTGGCGACCCTCAGAGGGATGTCGCCGCCCAAATATTAGACAGTCCTATTCTCTTTTCAAAGGCTATTTATAATAGAGAGCGAATCTCGTATTATACATCCACTTATGAAGTTGATGCTCCCGTCTGCTCGAGTAGCTCTATGTTCGGTTTTGCTTATCAGCGGCTTTTACCAGTCGGCCCATGCTATTTCTTGCCCTGATTTTCTTAAGAAAGTGGGAGCTGTCGTCCACACCAACGGTTTAGTTTCGGCTCGAAATGCCATATCAATTCCACGCCGACTGACCATTCATCGATTAAATAAAAAACTCGTCGGTCGCTCGATTGAATCATTTATTACAGAGAGTGGAACACGCTTAGACTTGACCGGTCTCAATATTAATACTGAAGAACTCAACTACATCTATGAAGTGCTGTTACAAAAAGGGTTTATCACCACGAAACTGAATTCGGTTCGTCTCGCTTACAATCCCGCTCTACAATCAATGCCGTTAACTTTATTTCTCAAAAATATCTCGCATGTGACTCAAATCACCGAGCTCGACCTACGCGGGATTTATATCTCGTCAAAGAGTCTTGAGCACATATCGAATTATTACCCAGAACTTAAAAAGCTTCGTATGAGCGTGTTCAACGGCCGCGCTTTACGAGCTTTGAATAATAACTATAAACTTGAGTTTATCGATTTCTCTGAAGCTTTTATTCGTAAATCTGAAGTGCGCGTGGCACCAGATGAAAGCTTAAGTCGCCCCAACGTAGCCGTGGCTGAGCTCAAAACATTTATCACTGGTCATCGTCGCACTTTGAAGACGCTGCTTTTACCGCCGCAATTACCCGCCCAACATGAAAACCTTTTAGCTCTGGGTCCAAAATACGGCGTTCATTTACGGCAGGCTTCAATTGCCTTCAAGGTGGATTTTAATTCTGAGGCGCAATTGAATGGTAAGGGTGGTCTCACCCTCAATTTAAATGGCAAAACTGAGAGTATTTTCTTTTCTGGCCTGATAGCTCCAAGCCCCAAAAGCTATGATGTAAATGAACTTGTGGTGGCTCATCACTTAAATTTATTCTTGAAGAATTTAGCTCATGAAGGTGTTCAGGGATTACTTGTGGCGCCAATTAAAACTGTTGAAGGAACCTACTACGGAGACGTGTATTTTAAACGCCTAATTAACGGCGTAGAGAAGGGCTTCTTACTCTCGAATCTCCTCAGCCATATGCGTCTCTTAACACCTGTTACAAGAGCCTGGAACAATCACAATGTGTCTGATATTAAAGTGTGGAAGCACCTGATTGACCTACACACTCAGCTCGAAGAGCAAGGCGCCTTTAGTGAAATCGGCTCTATTAAGTAGAAAAGGTGCCCGGTTGCTAATCGGTGCGGCGTTGCAGCACCGATTAGCAACCGGGCACCTTTTTGGCAACAGTGTTGCCGTCCTTTTCTAAGCCGAAAATTGTTAGCCACCTGTTAAGCAAGCTTCCGTTTGTGAGTTTTGTATTCAAAAGCATCCATGCCACAGCTGGAATAGACGTTGCTCTTTAGCTCCCTATGAATAAAAGAGCGTTTTCTACGACCTTAATAGTGCTTTTGTTATTACAAACTGCGCAGGCTCAAATAACTGTTCGAGCTATAGCTCCAACGGGATGGCAGATGGGCTCTTCTGTAACTGAAGTTACAGTTGCTGAGACTCCCAAATTAGCATTTGATCCGGAAGGGCTTACGGAGTGTACTTCTTGGCAGTGTTCTAATTATGCCAAAACTCCCTCGCCAGCCGAGCAGATTCAATCTATTCACAGCCAATTGCCGCCGGCTCAGTTAGATATTGGATTCATGAGTGAAGACAGCTCTGTAACAGCTCCTGTTGTGAAATCTTCACGTGGTATTCCCAGCCAATTATCTTATGCTGATAAACTTATGGGTAAAGCTCGATTTGGACTCGCGTACAGAGATAATTTATGCGGCGTTGGTGTGCGAACAACTTTTGCCAAAGCCGGGCTATTTAAACCTGGCTCTTCAGGTATCCGTAGCACCGCGCTTTGGGATCCGTACTTAAAAAGACAAGGTTTTGTGAATATGGGTAAAGATTCTCCTTACTGCACAGTTCCGGGTGTTATTCGTCTCTATAATAAGTCCCAGATCCCAAGAAAAGAAATGAAAAGAAGAGGGATGAAAATCACTTCAGGTGATATTCATGGCCACGTTGAGTTTGTTGGCACAGACGGAAAATTCTACGCTGCAGCTCAGTCACGCACATCTCGCGATACACAATTGGCCCCTGGACGACGCCCGATTATTGGATGCTATGTTAAACGAACGGAGGTTGGATTATGAAATTCTTAATGGTTATTTTCACTTTTACTTTTCTGGCGGTTATGAATGTTTCAATTGCTGCACCGACTGTGAATCTCACAGACCTACGCAAAATGAACAACTTAACTACGGCAGAAATTAGAACTTCGATTATTGAAGTAAGAAACGTACTTGAGCAGTTTAATCTTTCTAAAGGTGATATTAATATTCGCGAACAAGAAGCTCAGGTTTATCTCGAGCTCGCACTTAAAACTATCAAAGTGGATGAAACTGGCGATGCAGAAGCCTTCTTGTTTCACACTTACAACAGTGATAAAAAAGC
The DNA here is from genome assembly GCA_964360255.1 of uncultured Pseudobdellovibrionaceae bacterium. Classification (GTDB taxonomy): domain Bacteria; phylum Bdellovibrionota; class Bdellovibrionia; order Bdellovibrionales; family UBA1609; genus CAYHVK01. The sequence goes on from CAYHVK010000001.1 coordinate 13,640, forward strand.
TTTCAACAGAGCTTTAAATAAAATGGATCAGAAAAAAGCAGCTTCAATTCGTTATACGATTGATCAAGCCGGCAAATCATTAAAGCAAGGTCAAGACTCAGTGGAATAAGGCGAAGCCATTGGTTTTTAAGTCACAATTCGGTGTCTAAATCTGGCGCAGTTAAAGTAAAAATTCCCCGGTAGCCTATGCTCCCTACCCTTTAAATTCGTTTTTGGGCTGGTATGGCAAATGAATAGTATCAGATGACCCATTCTTAATGGTCGGAGGCGACTCGTGAAAACGATTTTTAAAATTGCCCTAATCTTGACTCTTTCAACTGGATTCTTAACTGCTTGTGATCGCGGCAAAAGCAAATCTAGTAGTGGAATAAACGATCCTTACAACCCGAATGGCGGCAGTGGCGGCGGAAACTTTCCGGCCCAGTATTCATTTTCTGGCCGCGCTCATGTCGTAAACCGCAGTGTTTATCGTGAATTCTTAAAAGGTGATTTTTGTTATTCGAAAAAACGGGATTGCGCGCGCATTGATGGCGGACCGCGCATCACTATGGATTTTAATAGCCTCACGCTTCCGGCTCACGAGCAGCTTCAATCAAGAATCCGTTTGTTCTTAAAAGATGACAAGCGCAACGGCTATTACCAAGGCAGCGTTGCTGTAGCGAACTACTTACTTTTGCTCCGCCCATTAAGTGGCAATACTCAATTTGAAGGCAGTATCACTGACCGCGCTATGCGTGGTTTTGGCAAGCGCGTGCAATTTATTGGTACTGGCAGCCCGGCAAGTGGAGGTTTTAGACTCCAGGTGCTTTATGACGGTGAATTAATGCTTGAAGGTCGCCTGTCTAGTAGACGATAATTCCACTTAGAGTGGAAAAGCAAATTAAGTGCCCTCGGTGCAAAACCTTAACGGTTTATTCAAGTGAAAATCCTTCTCGCCCTTTCTGTAGCGAGCGTTGCCGTTTGATCGATCTCGGAGATTGGGCTGACGGCAAATTTGCTATTCCTGCTGAGAACGTAACAAATCCACCTGAAAAAAACGAAGAAAATCCAGAAGAGGACGACGATGGCGAGCTTTAATGCTTTGGTAATGAAGAGGCTGGGTGTTTACTGCAGTGGCGGTGATGCCCCCGGAATGAATGCTGCTATTCGCGCTGTTGTTCGTACTGCGATTGTTAATAAACTTGAGGTGGTTGGCTTTGTCGGCGGCTATTCAGGTATTCACGACAACAAACATCTTTCTTTAGATTTACGTTCAGTGGCGAATATTATTCAGCGTGGTGGCAGCATTTTAAAGGCCGGGCGCTCTCCTGAATTTATGCAAGCTGAAGGTCGCAAAAAAGCTGCGGATAATATTAAAGCCAATGGCATCGATGCCCTAGTATGTATTGGTGGCGACGGCTCTTTCACTGGTGCACACACGCTTTGGAACGAACACAAAATCCCGGTTGTGGGAGTGCCCGGTACTATTGATAACGATATCTTGGGTAGCGATGACACCATTGGTTTTGATACCGCTGTGAATACGGCTCTTGATGCTATCGATAGAATTCGGGATACAGCGGCCAGCCACGATCGACTTTTTATTGTCGAAGTGATGGGACGCGATTCTGGTTTTATCGCCATTGCAGCGGGTGTGGCAGGTGGAGCAGAAGATATCTTTATTCCCGAGCACCCCTTTCAATTAGAAAAAACCATTGAAATTATTAAGCGTGGTATGGCTCGCGGTAAAACTAGTAGTATTCTTGTTACTGCTGAAGGACAAAAACCAGGGCGTGCTTATGATTTGGCAGAAGCCATTCGTAAACATGCAGGTCTTCAAGCCAAAGTTTGTATTTTGGGTCATATTCAGCGCGGCGGTAGCCCAACAGCCAACGATCGTATTTTGGCCAGTCGCATGGGCATGACTGCTGTACAACTTCTTTTAAACGGGAGCTGTGATATTATGGTGGGCTCGCAAGGTGAAAGTCTGGTGATGATTGGTTTTGCTGATGCTTTAAAAAGCAAAAAACAAGTCAACCAGCCGCTTATTGAACTCGCACAGGTACTTTCAAATTGATGACGTCGGCGGTAGTCCGGTGAGAATGACGGTGGTCCGATGAAGATCACGACAGCTGACGGATCTTTAACGTCATCTTTAGTCTTTCCCTCTCTAATCCTTCGATTTTTTTTAATCTTCGCTTTCTCATTATCTGGTTGTACTGATTCTCCCTCTGTAGAAAAAGAAATATTAATTGGCGAATTCGTTAGCAAAACTGGAACGGAAGCTCAGTTTGGCAAGAGTGTCGAGCATGGCGTGCAATTAGCTGTGGACGAGATTAATGCTCGCGGCGGAATTGGTAGAAACAGTAGGAATAATGGAAAAGCTAGAGTTAGTGATGCCAAGAGTGGCAGTGGCCGAATTGTTCGGGTGATCACTATTGAAACTGGCGGCGAAAAGGCCAAAATTGAAAAAGCCGTTCGGGACTTTGCCAAAGATTCTAGAGTTATGGCTATTATTGGCGAAGTCTCTAGCGAGAAATCAAACTGGGCCGCCAAAATTGCTCAAGCCGAAAAGCTCCCTATGATCAGCCCAGCCTCGACAAATCCCAATGTGACTGAAAATGGTCCGTTTATTTTTAGAGCCTGTTACATCGATCCTTTTCAAGGCTCGGCCATGGCGACATTTGCATTCAAAGATTTACAGCTCAAGCGCGTAATGATTCTTCGGCATGATAAATCAAACTACTCTTTAGGACTTTCTGAATATTTCTCTGAGAAATTTATTAAACTTGGCGGAGAAATTCTGGCCGAAGAAACTTATTCGACGGCTCAAGGCCTACCCGATTTAGTTGATCAACTGGCTGTGATTAAACGACTTAAACCACAGGCTATTTTTATTCCGGTGTATTACAGCGAAGCGGCTTATTTAGCTAAAAAAATTCGTGGCGCCGGTATTAAAAGTGTGTTTTTAGGCGGAGATGGCTGGGACTCGCCATTTCTTTTTGATATGGATAGTAAAGCTACTGAAGGAGTTAACAAAGCGGTTGAAGGTGTTTATTTCTCAAATCACTTCTCGGCTGAAAAAGACGATCCGGTTGTTCAGAAGTTTGTTTCTAAGTACAAAAAAGAATTTGGCGAAACACCTGATGGCACAGCCGCCATGGGTTACGATGCGGCTCGAATTGCTTTAGCGGCGATTCAGCGAGCCGCTGAACGAAAAAAATTAAATCGCGATGAAGTTCGCAAAGAGCTCAGTCGCACCACTGGCTTTGAAGGCGTTTCTGGCACCATCACTATTGATGAGAATCGCAATGCGAAAAAATCTATAGTGGTTTTAAAATCTGAGAATAAGAAATTCCGTTACGTGAAGACCATTCAGCCGGATTAGGCGTAAAATATTTATGACCATAACCCAGCATCACCACTGACTATTGTCCAGCTTTCCTTATGACCAACATCTAGTTGCTGGACTTTTCAATTCAGTTCTTCCACGAAAGTCCGATCTAGTCTTAAGACTTTGATAGGGCCTTAACAACGTGAGGAACATCGTGAAAGCTCGTTTACTTCTCTTCGTGTGCTTACTAACGACCGGATGCAGTGAAATGCAATCACAAACAGCATTCAATGATGAAGATGGGTCCTTTAAAAAAATTGATCCAGAAAAAATATTCTGTGAAGTGGACCCGATGGATTACGATCTCAAGGTGCGCTTTATTGGTTTTGAAATGACGAGTGATAGTAAAGTCACTTTTGGATTTATTCTAGGGAAGTTTTTTAAAGCTTTCGATATTAAATTTCGCTTGCTGACGGGCCAAGCTACTTTGGCTTTGGACTTAGCTAAAACTCTGAATCCTGGTAAAGACATTGTGAATGTTCTTGGCTATGGCACTTTTCTAGAGAGCGAAGTCGGTATTGATGTAGATATGGGAGACCTTGATGCTGGATTTGAGCACTATTCTAAAACTCCACTTTCACGTCTAGCAGGTCGAGCCCTTGATGATGGACTTAAAAACCTCAATAAAGATTTAAAAGATAGTGATGTAGCTTGGCGTTCTCGCATCACCGGTTTTCTTGGTAAAGATGGTGATTTAGTTTCTATGCCTGCTGGCTTACAGGCTGGTGTTAAAGAGGGTGATAAGTTTAAAATTTATAATGTCACTCATGATTGGGCGGATCCTAGTCGTCCGTGTGCTAGTGAACATCGCGGATCGCCACCAACGACTTCTACTCCTATAGCTTACGGCGTGGTTGAGGACGCTAGTACTTTTTATAGCTATTTAAAAATCACTAAAATGCAGGACGTAGCCATTCAGCTTGGAGCAAGAATCGAAGTTGAAAAATTAAAAGGTTCGGGTCGTAAATTAAAACGTGGCGTTCGTTTGCGCGAAGTGTCTACAGGTGCAATTGCGGTAGAAAATCAAACGATGAATCTCATCCCTTATCTCGAAGCTCAGTTAAAACCTAAAGTTCGCGATTCTGGGTTTTATCTTTCGAAATAAATGACAGGCTTTACTATTTAATTAAATACTGGGTTCTATATTAATAATAGCTTAGATACCTACTACAATTTTAAATCAACAAGGGCGCTCGCCCGCCTCGATCTTGTGGCTCACGATTCCACTCAATTAAAAAACGCGCTTGCGAACGATTATAGCCGAAGCCTTCAAGGCGATTGATCTGCAGATAATCTTTTAATGTTAAAAGCGCTCTATAACCTTTTACAACTCGAGTGAATGGTCGATAGTCCCAGAACTTTAACTTACCAACACCTTTTTTTGTCCAGCGATTGCAGCCTGTAACCGCCATAGCAATAGCTGACGTCAAAGCTCTGATAAATGGTTTAAACGTATGACGATTCGACAAACGAATTTGACAGTGTAAATGGTTACCAGCGTAGGCAACGGACTGGATTTTAACCCCGTACTTCTGGCCGAACTTTCTGAAGAGACCTGCGACCTTACGCTTATTTTTGTCTCGAGAGAATGAGAAAACACCTATCGCTTTAGAAGATCTTAAAACTAAGTGCATTGAATTCTTAGTATCTATTGTACGTGCACCTTGCCGCCCTTTACGCGTCTTTAATAATTCACCGCCATAGGCTAGTGATTGCTTTTTGAGGAGGAGTAACTGCCGAGGTTCTTTCTTGCTTGGTTTTGAATTCGTATGTTTAGACTGGAGTCAATTGGGTACTAACTTGTTACATGGCTCGAATTGATTAAAGGGACTCGGATAGTCACTCTGGCCTGTCTTTAAATTATTACTACAGCTTAGAAAACTCAGATCAAAAGAATTATTACAATAGTTAGAGGGCTTAAAAATTAAAAGCCCGAGATTTTACCTCGGGCTTTCAGCCGTCAGATGGTTTTTAGTCACCTGACGTTTTTATTTTAAAGTTTAAATTGCGTTATCTATACTAACGAATCACATTTCGAGAACGGTCGGCGGACTAGCCGTCGACTGATCGCTCACAACGCGGCCCTATCGAGCCGCGTTTGTTACGCGATTATTATCTCTTAAGGTTGATCACTTCTTCTAACAACTGGTCAGTTGTAGTGATCGTCTTCGCATTGGCCTGGAAACCACGTTGGTTCTGAATCAAGTTTACGAACTCAGTCGCAAGATCCACTGTCGAGCGCTCGAGAGATTTCGCGTAAATTGAACCACGGCCACCCTTTTTCGGGCGTCCCACTGATGGAGCACCTGAATCACGAGCTTCTTTCAATCTATTGTTACCAACTTTATACAGCTTCTCTGCGCTCTCGAACTTCGCAACAGCGATCTGTGCTAAGTCTGAGCTTAAACCGTTTGAATAAACTGCTGTTAACATACCTTCGTCATTGAACGAAAGGTTCACGATCGTACCGGCCTCAGCACCATCTTGTGCCCAAGAAATCAAATCTGATTCTTGACCGTATTGCTTAGTACCGTTCAAGCCATCGCCTTTATCAGTTGTGATCGAGTTACCGAAATCAACTTTAATAGGTTGGTTTTGGAGTGCTCCACCTTTGAAGTTAAAGGCCGATTTTGTTTGCATTTCTGTATCCAGTCGACCATCAACTGTGAAAGTGAGGTTACCTGTTACAACTTCTGATAATTCACCTGGCTTACCACCAGACACTTCTGCACCATCCACAAGACCACGATAAGTCCAAGCACGGTCCGCAGTTTTATTGAAGAATAACGTCACTAAGTGTTTGTTACCTTGCGAATCGTAAACTTCAGCACCAGTTGAATAATCTGATGTATTGTAAGCATTTTTCGGATCAAAAGTTTTGATCTTCTCCATTGGAATGCGTGAATCTAAGTTCAAATCAAGCTTCACTTCTGTTGTGGCTTTAGCCGGCACAAGAGCGCGTGGGAATTTAATATCGCCAAGCTTGTTAATGATCTGACCTTTATCATCTGACTGATAACCTTGTACGCGTTGGTTATCGTTTGTTACTAGATAACCTTCACGGTCGAAGATGAAAGCACCATCACGGGTGAATGATTCGCCATCTGTACCTTTAAGTGTGAAGTAACCTTCACCAGAGAGTGCTAAGTCCGTCGATTTTTCTGTTGAGTCAGTTGTACCTTGAACGAGAATCGGGTTAACGGCACCGATCTTAACACCACGACCGATTTGGTTACCACCGAGAATACCTTTTAAGCTCTTCGAGATAATATCTTGGAATTCAGCACGTGAGGCTTTGAAACCCACAGTGTTAGCATTGGCGATGTTATCACCGATTACGCCTAATGCTTCACCTTGTGCTTGTAAGCCGGATACACCGGTATATAAAGAAGAAAGAACACCCATTGTCGACCTCCATGTCGCGCGTGTAGACTAAGCTACTCCGCGTTTTTAAGACCAGCATCCTTGCTGATCTGATATTGAAGGGCCCCCTCTACGAGGACCAGCCCTGTTAGTTTCTTAGAGTTAAAAACAGCACGTCTTTATCTCACCTTTGCCGAATACTTTGAATCGCTTGCGCGATTACTTTAAACCATCACTGTCGAGTCGATGTTGGTAAAAACATTCTCTTTAAGAGCGCTTTTATCCATGACCGTTACGATCGTGTTAGTTTTTAAACTCACAATTAGCGCCGAGTCGTCTGCAAAAATGAGAGTCTCTTTCGAGCCTTTTTCGCTAGCCTTGCGAGCTGCGTTCTCAATTTTCGTAAACTGCTCTGGAGAAAATGTAATTCCTCTTTGACTCATTCTCTCCACGGCGTGGTTCGAGAACTTGAGAGTCATCGGTTTGATATCCGCCTGCTGCTTCAGCTGCTTGTCGATAGCGGCTTCTTTTTTTTCAATTCCTGCGAGTTGCCCCTCAAGAGTTTGTTTGAAACCAGTATCAATGGCTGAGCCATTAGCGGTACCGATAGAGTTACCATTAACTCCGCTCGGGGCTATACTGCGAGTGGTATTTATAACACTCACTTTTTCTCCTGTTGCCCTGTTGCGGTTGAGTTCACCACTTGCGAGCCTGTTGGCCCCGCCGCGGTCTTTGTTTCTGCTTCTAGCGCCGCATTTTGTGCCGCCGCTACTTTTTCTGCTTCCTTGCCAATTTTATCAACAAGGCCGCCTTGCATTCCTACTGAATCTAAGTTGCCAGCCATACCGGCGATTTTCGCTGGTTCTGGGTTGGCCGCTTTTAATGATCTCACTGACTGTGGCGATTGCGCCGCTGCCGCTACGCTATCATAAGCCGGATCAGTGATACCTTTAACATCAGACATACGAACTGTCTGTTGACCCACTTTTAGCACCGGGCCCTGACCTGTAAAACTAACACCGCTCACGATACCCTCGAAGCGAGAATCCGCTACGACTTTCTGACCGGCTTTGTTCTTAGCTAAAATTTCTACTGAATACTCGCCTTCTTCAGCTGGGTTTCCATTTTCTAGTAATCCATTCCAATTAATTTTATTAGCGCCAGCTTTTAAGCCCTTGCCTTCTAATTTACGAATTTCTTGTCCAGCCGCATTTTTCACTGAAAGAACGGCTGTGTCTGCATCTGCACCTAAATTAAATGTCACATCATGAGTTTCTTTAACATCACCACGAAGAACCTTCGTTGAGTCACCCATAATTTTCTTACCAACAAGTGAAAGCACTTCATACTGACCTTGCGCGCCTGTTTTCTTAGCTAAATTACCAACTCCATCATTAATGCTGCCAAGTTTCTCGAGTGTCGAGAACTGTGCCAACTGAGCTGCTAATTCATGTGAATCCATCGTGTTCGTTGGATCTTGGTTTTTTAACTGCGCCAAAAATAATTTTAAGAAAGCTTCTTGATCGAGTTTATCGTTACCAACACCTTGGCGCATTTTCTTAGGGTCAACCCAGTTCGGATCAGCCACTTTGTTAAGCATAGCTCCGATGTCTTCATTTCCACCGAAAGCTTGCTCTTTCTTATCAGCACCAACTGTGTTCTTATTCTCAGCTTTAAATGCATTTGATTGCGGAGAATCTGACCAAGTTTTTGAATTCGCTTTAACTGATAACATCTATGCCACCACATCTAAGCGGCGTGAGCTCGCTTTTTTACGTGCCGATGGGTCATATGAAGCGTTGCTGGCGCGATCGCGAAGTTGCGAGCCCGGCACGGCTGCAGTTCCGATATCGAAGAATTCTCTTCTGTGTCCGTTATTATTATCACGGAAATCTTGTAAAAATCTCTGTTGGTACTGACGGTTCGCATCCTGACCATTATTTTGATTCATTTGATTAGAAGCTTCTGGTGCAGCATCAATACGAATCTGATCAATATTTAATTTATGACCAGCTAAGCTGGCTTTTAATTCGCCCATGCCTTTTTCGATCAATTTCTTAGCTTCATTATTTGAAGTGATCATCTCAACGCTCACTTGACCGTCTACGATTGCTACTTTCAATTTCAAATCGCCCATTCCTTCTGGCGACATTTGAACATTCATTTCGCCGCCGCCCTTTTTCGCTAAGAACTGAGCTTGTGAAATGATCTCTTGAATATTGCCTTGAGCCTCTACCGCCGAAGCTTTTGGAGCTTGAACATTAAATTGTGGTTGATTCTTAGCTAACTTTTGCGCTCCATCGAGAGAGAAAGCCGATGGATCATTCTGATCTACCGAACCTTCTTTACCAGAAGAATCTTCAGAATTTGATGATGAAGAGCCGAAACCGAATTCAGTTGAATTTGATTTTTCTAAAGATTGAATCTCTGGGCTCGCAGCAGCTAATCCGGCTGCAGCAGCTGAAGCTTTCATATCCACATTCATCTCTTTAGCTACGTAACCGCTGTTATCTAATGCAAGATCAGGTAAAGCGGCCTGATCAGATGGAGCTTGAATACCCATTTCACTGAGCTGCAATTGTAAATCAGCAATTGCACTTTCAGTTTCTGCATCAAGCGGAACATCTTCAAGGCCGAGTGCTGATAAATCAATTTGATTCGCTTTGCTAAAGGCGTTCGTTAAAGGAGCATTTTGTGAACCCATTGCGTTTAGTGCTGGATTCGCCGAATTCAATGCCAGATTAGAATCCTGCGCGAGACCCGGAGCTTGAGCACCGAAATCTTTAGCAGCATAAGCTTGAATGCCCATCGCTTTTTGTGCGCGTCCTGAAACTTCAGTGGCTTCTTTTGGCTGTTTATTGTTCACGAAGAACTGCGTGTTCATTTGATCGATATTCTTCTGAAGCTGCTTTTTAGACGCCTGCTCAGGAGATAAAACTTCTAAGTTCGCTGTCTGAGAATTATCTTTAAGATATTGCGACATGTTCGCCGCTGCACTCATCACTAACATTTCAGAGTAAAGATTTTCAGCGACAAGTTTCTGAGCTTCATCTAGATCAAGACTCTCAATCACTTTACCAACTGTTTCTTCAGGTGGCAGGGCGAGATCTGAAATCTCTAATTGAGAGAAAGCTTCAACAAATTGTTCTGGCTCGATGCCAAGTTGAGACTGCATACGATCTAAGAATGTTGCCATAACTTTTTCACGAGTTGCGGCTTCAGATGATTCGTCTGCACTCTGAACTTTCTGAGCTGCCACAGGCTCAGGAGAAGCATTTGTCTTTTCACTCTTTTCAGTAATTTGTTTCGGCTGGCGAGCCTCTACAGTTTCTAATTTTTCATTTTTAGTTGTTGGCGATTTACCAACAGGCTCATTTTTATTAGTTTGATCTTTTTTAAGATCTCGACTCAAGTTTTTATCGTCATTTAACGATCTGTCAGATTGAGAGGAACCTTTCTTTTCATTTAAAACCTTTTCAAAAGACTGCTTCGTGTCTTTTGTAGCAGAAGATGCAGTAAGGCCCTTAGAAAGAAGATCTTTCTGCGGGTTCTGCACATTAAGCTGCGGTTTTAAAGAAATTGGTCCCATTATCGTCTTTTATATCCTGTAAATTTCTCAGAAAGAGTTCTAGCTTTCTCTGGTGGCAGAAGATTCATAATCTCTGCGGCGTTTTTCTTTTTCATCTTTGTCAGAACTTCCACTGCTAGATCCTCATTCAAGTTTGCAAAAATATCTGCGGCCTGCTTCGGTTTCATGTTCGAGTAAAATTCAACCAGGGTCTTAACTCGCTCTTGGTCAACTTCGACTCGATCTTTTAAAACCGATGAAATGTCTCCACGAATACTTTCTAATTTATGTATTCGAGTTTCCACCTCAGCTCTTTGCTTATGCAATTCTTCTTCCAAGGCGTTGAGCTCTTGTTCACGCTGGTCGAGTTCAAGCTTGCGATCACTTAAACGTTTGAAATGACTTAAATCTTCTTCGCTCATTTCTTTCGCATCGATGCACGCAGGAGCTCCCGACTTATCTCCAGACTGGGCAGTCTTTTCCCCTTCTTTGCCTACAGGCTGGGAGTCTTTTGCCGGGCTAGCGGGAGTTTCGTCTGCAGCTGTTGCAGAACTCATCGCTGAAATTTGAATGCTTGATACGATTTCTTCGACTAAAGCCGGTTGTGCATAACCAAACCCAGCCATTACGAATATAACCGAAAGTGCAGCTGTCGCTTTGACGGGCGGCAAAACTTTCTTCTTAGGGGCTGTCTTAATATTAAAATGATCGCGCAACTTCTGTTCGCCAGTTGCAGCCGTCGCTCGGGCTTTTGAATTTTTGCTACCGCGAGTGGCAGAACCTGATGGATCTTGTGGAGCCGGGCCTGGGCCTGATTTTTTGCCTTCACGGGCAGCTTTGAAAAAATCGTTATAACCCTTACTCATACATTCTCCTTATTGCGGCGAAATCTCATAATCGACATATCATCAGCTTGAACTTGCTGCTTGCGATTTAATTCTTTTTTAAATTCACCAAACTTCTTCTCTTCAAGCTTCTCAAGAACTTTATGGTCTTTTACTTTCTCGAGAAGAATTTCTTGTTTCTCTTCTAAAACAGCCATGAGTTCGCGCACTTCGAGACGTGCCACCTGAATGCGTACGTTCTGGCCTAAAATAAAATCTTCAATCTGCAAAAAGGGCGCGCTTTTCACGTTCTCTTCGCCGTGCATCTCGTCGGCCATTACTCGAGCATTGTCTATTGCTTCATACATCATATTAATTTGAGCTAATTTTTGATCAACAGCGATGCGCGCAATTTCAAACTCTTTCTGAGCGAGATCTTTTAAAATCTTGCGATGCTTCTTTACAGTTTCAAGTTTGAATTTGAACTTCATTGACGACCACCCATTATACTAGCGAGATAATCGACAGTGGTTGAAAGATGGCTCGGCTCATTCACTTCTTGCTTTAAGAATTCTGAAATGCGTTCATTAAATTGAATAGCTTGATCAATTTTCGGATTCGCACCTGAACGATAGGCGCCAATATTAATCAAGTCTTCCGCTTCTTGGTAAGTCGCCATGTTTTCGCGCATCATTTGCGCCAATTGCACGTGCTGACGCGAAACCACTCCGCGCATAACCCGGCTGGTACTTTTTAAAACATCAATAGCCGGAAAATGACCTTTGTGGGCAATTTTTCGATCTAAAACAATATGACCATCTACAATGGAGCGCACAGCATCTGCAATTGGCTCATCCATATCATCGCCTTCAACGAGAACCGTGTAGAATCCTGTAATGCTGCCACCATTTGAGAATGAGCCGGCGCGCTCAAGCAGTTTTGGTAATAACGAGAAGACACTTGGAGTGTAGCCTTTAGAAGCCGGCGGCTCACCAGCACTGAGTCCAATTTCACGTTGGGCCATTGCAAAACGTGTTACGGAATCCATAACAAGAAGTACGCTCTTACCTTGAGCCGCAAAATGCTCAGCAATAGCGGTGGCAACGAAAGCTCCTCGCATACGAATCAGTGGGCTTTGATCTGAAGTGACAGCTATAACAATTGAGCGCTTTAGACCTTCTTCACCTAAACTGTGCTCGATAAATTCTTTAACCTCACGACCCCGCTCACCAATGAGCGCGATAACGTTAATATCAGCTTCTGTCGAACGTGCCATCATACCCATTAGCATTGATTTACCAACACCCGAACCCGCCATAATACCCACACGCTGACCGCGACCAGCAGTGATTAACCCATCAATAGCGCGAACTCCCACACTGAGGGGTTGATCAATAATCGCGCGCTGCATAGGCCCAACCGCTTCTTGATAAAGAGGAACTTCTTCACTGGTATCGATTTCGCCGAGGCCATCAATCGGCTCGCCAAGACCATTGACGATACGACCAAGAAGTTCGTTGCCCACTTGAACAGTGGCTTTAGTTTTTAAAAGAGAAATTTTTGAACCATGCCCGACGCCATGAGTTTCTTTCAGTGGCATTAATAAAACATCACGTCCCTTAAAGCCTACCACTTCTGCAAGAAATTTTTTATGTCCGATAAGAGTATTGATTTCGCAAATACTGCCAATCCCGCAACCCGTTACATAGCCCTTAACTAAAAGACCTGACACTTCAGTCACTTTGCCAATATCATGAGTGACGTTCACATCACTCAAAGCATTAGCATATTTTTCTAAGTTAAGATTGAAGCTAGACTCCATTAAGAGTTGTCATCCTTCTTGTCAGGTTTCACTTCATTCGTGTCAGCTACTAAATTCACGTGGTGTCCTTTAAGATGCGGCAGTTTAGCTTCAAGCGCGCCCCAAACTTTTTCCACACGTTTAGGCACACTGGCATCGATGGTTCCGAAATTACTTTCAACTACGCAGCCACCGGCTTCGATTGTAGTTGAAGACGTGAGCTTAACGCGGTTAAAGCTGGATTCACTGCCTTGTCGGGCTTGAAGATCTTGAAAAAATGCATAGTCTTGCTCGGCTAAATGCACAAGCACACGATCGTCCCCTTCAACGCCCTCAATAATTTGTTTCAAAAATTCTGCGAGAGGCTCACGACTCTCAGCAATTTCTTTAAGAGCAATACGTGAGGCTGTTTGAAAAATTAATTTAATAAAGAAAACTTCATTCTGTTGGAGCAGCTGAGTCTTAAGGGTGCCGAATTCGCCGACCGCATGATTCAAACTCTCTAAGCTGGATTTAATTTCTGCTGATTTAATTTCAAAAGCTTTCTTTTCGCCTTCGATAAGACCGAGTTCGTAGGCCTTCTGATAAGCCTCTTCTTCAATCTCTTTCATGCGCGTGAGAACCGCATCTTCAATTAAAGCCTCGGAGTCTTTTTTACGTAGATCACGAATCTTTGTCGTTTCTGATACGATTTCGCTGACTAAGAAGTCAGTGCCCTTCGCATTTTCACGCTCTACGAATTCTTTAGCAATAGCAGAAGCCTCAAGCTGGAATGCCTTGGGCTGGAAAGCAAAAACCTTCTTATCTGCGTCTTTGCTTTTCATTATGCTGCTCATACTAATGAATCCTCACTGCCGCCGCGAGCGATCAAGATCTTGCCTTCGCCCTCTAAGCGGCGCGCAACGTTAACGATTTCAACCTGCGCACCTTCAACATCTGATAGACGTGCAGGGCCCATGTTCGATAAATCTTCTTTGAGCAAGTTTGCCGCACGCTGAGAGATATTTTTAAAGATCTTAGTTTTAATCTCTTCATTGGCCGTTTTAAGAGCCAGAAGAAGCTTATCATTCGGAACTTCTTTAAGAAGCGTCTGAATACCTTTGTCGTCGATTTTGATAATATCCTCGAAGACAAACATAAGCTTACGAATTTCTTCGGCCAAGATCGGATCTTTCTCTTCGATACGAGACATAATTGACGTCTCTGTATTTTTATCCATAACGTTGAGCATTTCTGCAACTGGCTGAACACCGCCGAGAGCGGCTTGTTCAACGGTGCCTATTGTTGAGAGCTCATTCTTAAGAACAAGATCAACTTCAGCAATAAGTTCTGGTGCTACGTGGTCAAGATTCGCTAAACGAAGAACAACTTCTGATTGAAGACTCTCAGGGAGGCGCTTAAGAACCTCACCTTTTTTCTCTGGCTCTAAGTGAGCTAAGATAACCGCAATCGTTTGTGGATGTTCGTTAATTAAGAAATTCGAAAGAGACTTAGCATCAACCACTTCGAGAGACTCTAATGTTCTCTGCGCCGGGCCGGTAGCAGTCATGTGACCTAAAATACCACGTGCGCGTTCTTCGCCTACGGCTTCGATCACAATTTCTTTTGACGTCGGTTTTTCAGAGAAGATGTACTCTTCACTTTCGCTGATCATCTCGTAGAATTCTTCGAGAATTTTTTTAGTAATATCAACAGGCACAATTCTGAACTTCTGCATTGTGCCGAGAAGTTTACGAATATCACCATCGTCAACGTGACGAAATAACATCTTCGCCGCTGTAGGACCCAAGTAGTTCAGTAGAATAGAGGCTTTTTCAAAGCCCCTTAAAGAATCATAGGTAAAATTCTCTACTTTTTTAAGATGGACCATTATTTCTCCCTCTGAGTCGCCCAGAGATTAAAGGCAGCTGAAGTTTTTTCGATATCCTGCTCAACGATGGCCATAATGCGCTCCTTGAGGAGTTCACTTTCAGCCTTGTTCGGATCAATTGATTCTTCTAATACCGGAAGCGCGCCCGTCATACCCGGAAGGGTATTATCTGCAGATTGTAATTCTTCAAGTTCTTCAATAGTGCGTGGCAACATGTCCTCCACTGTGTCTTGGAAACTATCAGTGATCCAGCGCATGAATGGACGCACGATCACAAAGAAGATAAGAGCGAGACTGACCGCCAAGAGAGACCACTTGAAGAGCCCATGAAGAATTTTACGACGTTCAAGTGTAGTCAAAATAGCTTCAGACTCCGCAAAGTCTTCTTTTTCAAAACGAATATTTTCAATTTTTACAGAGTCACCACGGTTGCCATCAAAACCAATAGCGTTCTTAACTAAGCTTTCATATTTAGCAATATCAGCCGGCGTTCTTTCGGCCCATTTCTCGGTCATTACGCCATCTTTATCAGCCACTTGAGTAATAACACCATCAACAAGAACCGCGACACTCACACGCTGTAAGTCGCCGGCTGCTTCTTGGATTTTACGAGTGGTCTTGGGCACGGCGTAGTTTGTCGTCTTCAATTCTTTTTTAACATTCTGCTGGAAGCCGACCGTACCTTGTTCGCCAGCACCCGGAAGGTTCGCACGCGCGCCCGGAATACCAGTTGGATTCGAGCGGGCTCCATCTAAACTTTCTTCTTCTGTCACTTGTGAACGAATCGCCGTAGATTCTGGATCTACTGTTTCTTCAATAGTGTCGGTAGTACGTGGGTTTAAAGTGGCGCTCACTCGAGCAATGACTTTACCTGAACCTACAACTCGAGAAAGAATAGACTCAATACGCTCTTCTAATTCTAACTCTTTTTGTTTTTTCATATCTAAAAGCTCTGAAGACATCGCTGTCTCAGAGTTATAGTTTTTAGATAGAACCTTACCTTTATCATCAACAACCGTAACTTTTGAAGGATCTAAACCTTCAACCGCGCTAGCCACTAAATGAGTGATACCTTTAACTTGATCGCCCGAGATTGTTTTACCAGGGTGAAGCTCAACCACAACTGAAGCCGTTGGTTGACCACTCTCTTCAAGGAAAGTTTTCTTATTCGGAAGCGCTAAAAGAACTTTTGATTGTTTAACAGAAGCCAACGTATTAATCGCACGCATCAACTCGCCTTGAAGAGCACGCTGATAAGAAACCTTCTGCGCGTAAGAGCTAATACCGAAATCTTGTTTTTCAAAAATTTCTAAACCGATTGAGCCGATCTTGTTGCCACCGAGTTCTGACATGATGGCCATTTGTGTCGCTGGTAAAAGTTCACGAGGCACCATGATCGTTTTTCCGTCATTGGCCACTTTGAAAGTAATATTTTTGCTTTGCAGGTTCGATAGAATCAAAGGCATTTGATCTGAAGAAACATTTGTTAAGAGCGGAACATAATCAGATTTACTAAGAGTCATACTCACAATGACTAATCCGATAAGTGCGGCACAGGCCGAGAATATAATAACGCGCTTTTTAAGTGGCGGTAGCCCACCAAAGAACTGATTGAACTGCGACAGCAGCGTTCCTAATAACTTATTCAAGACTGACTCCCCCTGAAAGGTCCCTAACCCAAAACAAAACTACTAAACCTGCATTTTCATGATTTCTTGATAGGCATCGATGACTTTATTTCTCACTTGCAACATGAGTTTAAAAGCAACGCTGGCTTTCTCAGAAGCGATCATAACTTCAGGGATATTTTTAGTTTCGCCTGTTGCTAATTTTTGCATTTGAACGTTGGCTTCTTGAGATAGTTCATTCACTGAATTCACAGCACTCTTGAGAGTATCCGCAAAACTCTGAACATCGCCGGTAGCGCCAGCCTCTTTGTTGAGCTCTGTGTTTCGAATCTCACTCGACGTACGACCGGTACGAAGAAGTGCATCAGAATTTCGAATCGATAAGCCGTCCATGGCTACCTCTCTTTAAGTTTTTGTCTTACTCAATTAATAAGCAAATTTAGTGCCGTCATCTACCAATCTCTAAACCAGAGTTCGCCATGTCTTTCGACGCCTGCATAGCCGAGACGTTTGCCTCGTAAGAACGCGTCGCTTGAATCATGTTTGCCATCTCTTCCATCAAATTAATGTTGGGATAAGCCACGTAACCCTCTTCATTTGCATCTGGGTGATTCGGCTCATATTTCAACATTGGAGCTTTCATATCCACGGCAACATCAGTCACCTGGACTCGCTGCACATTTCTGTCAGGTTCACTCGTCAAAATTTCGCCGAAGTTACGAACTTCTGGCATGGACTCAAATACCACATCCTTACGTCTGTACGGACCTCCCTCTGGGGTCCGAGTCGTATTGATGTTGGCAATGTTCGATGAAATTGTATTCATGCGCATTCTTTGCGCCGTCATACCACTGCTAGAAACTCTTAAGCCGGTTGAAAAATCCATTATCTACCCGACCCTTCCGTTACCGCGTAAGCCAGGCCCGCTAACTTCTTGTTAATGAGCTGAATAGCCGCTTTATAAACGAGGGTGTTCTCAGCCAATTCTGCCATCTCTTTTTCAAGATCCACAGTGTTACCGTCGTTATTCATCGCTATATCAGGGTTGTCATAAACATCAGCACGCGAACCAGAGATTGAGCCTCCGGCTACGGCGATATGGTCTTCACTATCAACAGTCATACTGCCGAGACCGTTAATGTCTACTGCACGCGCGAGAGCCTCTTCAAAATCAACCTTTTGCGCTTTATAGCCTGGTGTTTCTGCATTGGCGATATTGGCCGATGCGACGTTTTGCTTGAGCTGACGAAAGTTAATCGTGGCGCCTAGCGCGCCGGTGGTTTTATCAAATAGTCCGCTGCTCATCCGCAACCTCCAATTTGTATTCATTTAATTTATTACGCAAAGTACGAATACTGATTCCGAGCAATGTCGCCGCTTGCGTGCGGTTGTCGTGAGTGTATTCGAGAGTTTTCATGATGAGACGCTTCTCAGCTTCTTCAACCGTCATGCCCACTGATAATGAGTCCCGGTCAGAGCGTAAATCTGCGAAGTTTTCGATATGCAAATCAGCGGGTTCAATAATGAGAGCCGGGCTTAAAAGCACCGCTCGCTCAATTACATTCTGCAGTTCACGCACATTCCCTGGCCATCTCCAGTTCAAAAGCTTTTTCAGTGAATCGGGCGAGAGCTTTTTATTCGCAAGACCATTTTGCTTACATGACACTTCATTAAATAATTCAGCTAAAAGCGTAATATCATTCGGACGCGCACGAAGCGGCGGTATCTCAAGTGGAATCACATTTAAGCGATAGAAAAGATCGTCCCTGAAAAGACCTTTTTTCACCTGTTCACTGAGAAGTTTATTCGATGCCGAAATTAAACGCACATCGACTTTGATGGGCTTTGAGCCACCCACTCTTTCGACCTCCCCCTCTTGAATGACACGCAAAATTTTAGTTTGTAAGTGGAGCGGGAGTTCTGAAATTTCATCTAGTAGAAAAGTGCCCTGGTGAGCCATTTCAAATTTACCAATTTTTGTTTGGTGAGCGCCTGTAAAAGAGCCTTTTTCGTGGCCAAAAAGTTCTGATTCGAGCAAACCTTCCGGTACCGCCGCGCAGTTGAGCGCCACAAAGGTACCTGACGAACGAGAGCTCTTCGTGTGGATGTAACGAGCTAAAAGTTCTTTACCCGTGCCACTTTCTCCTTGAATGAGAATCGCGGCGCGGCTGGTGGCCACGTTGTCGGCCATACCTAGAAGTTTCTTCATCTTACCGTCGACTGTGTGAATGACTTTCATTCGTGCTCCTACTTTACGCTCTGTGCAGCTGGAATTCTGTCGATATACTTTTTGTATGAATCTGACCATTCTGCCTGTTTCATTTTTTCTTGTGCTAATTTCTTATAGAATTGACCCTTATCTTCACTGAGGCCTGACCACAATTTCTCTGCACCTTTAACATCGCCTTCATCAAATAGAATTTGACCGGCTTTAAAACGCACTGAGCTCATGGGTCTTTGATTTTCAAATTGATCTAATAAATTTACGAGCGTCTCTACCGCCGCCACTTTCTGACCTCGCTGAAGTTGAAGCTGTGCTTTAGCTTCTAGAGTCGATGCCAACATGCCGCCAGAGAGTTTCTTTTCTTGGTTAATTTTCTCTAGTTTAGAGATGTAATCCTCAGCTTCGTTCAGTTGTCCTTTTTTAAGACTCAAATCAGTTAAAGAAAGGTAAGGCTGAGCCAATAATTCTGGCTGGCCTTTAAAGGTAGAAACTAAGTCTTTAAAATAACCAATAGCTTGATCGAAATTACCCACTTGCACGGCCACCTGGGCCCCGATCTGAGTTTTTTCAACTTCTTCTTCTTCTCTAAGACCGGTTTTAACCTTTTGTAGGTTTGAGATCGCATCCTGGTAATGGCGCTCCTGCAAAGAGACGGCTGCCAAGCGTAGATTGATCTGGCTTAAGTTCGGAAGATTTTCATAAACTTTTCTTTTCTTCTCTTCAGTCGTGCCCTGAATCGCACTTAATTTATTTCTTAAACCCTCGTAACCTTTTCTAGCATCACTATAAACTCCGGACTTCTCGTAAGAAAGCGCCCGATAATAAGGAATATCAATACGATCAGAATTTTTTAGCCAAGTGTTGGCAAACTTACCGTATATGTTCATCGACTTCATAAAGTCGCCGGTCTCGAGATCTTTTTTCATAATATCTGAAATATTACGTAAGATACGGCTTCTGAAAACAGGCTGACTCGATGTTGTTGGATGAGCCTGGTAATAATCTACCAACTTCTTTAACGACTCTGGGTTCTCACCCCGACGCGAAAGACCATCACTAATTGTAAGTGTGGCGAACTCATCCATGCGCGGAAGTTTTGAATTCACGGCAATAGCTTCAATTTCTTTTTGTGCCTTATCCTTTTCTTTGGCTTTCATGCCCTTAAAAGCCTGAGCGAGCATACGGATTCTTGAAACTTCTGAGCCTTGCGACTGCGGAAATCTGAAGTAACCCTCAATAAAAGCGCCCGTCACACGTTGCTGATCGGCTCCTAAAATTTGCAAAAGTTCACCGATACGTGCCAAGGCAAAACCGCCGTGGTTATGGCTCGGAAAGTTTTTTAGGTATTCAACAAAGCTAGTCAAACTATTCTTGTAAGCGCCTTGCCAGAATTGCGATTCACTTAAGTTGTACTGAGCATTGGGCAAAACTTTTTGCCAAGCTGGATATTTTTTAAGAGCCTCTGCATACTGTTGCTCGGCCTTTTTGTATTGACCTTGACCGAAGAAAACATCGCCCCGACGGTAAGCAGCTTCAGCCAATGAATTCGTATCTTTCGAGTTCTTCTCGATTTGAGCGTAAGTTTTTAATGCGTCTTCTGGTTTATAGAGGCTGTTATAGGCTTCAGCGACACCAAACAGCACGTGATCTCTTTCATTAGACTGCGGATACTTTTGTAAATAGCGTTCAAAATGCTGAAGTGCTTCTGTTCCGTCATTTCTATGTAGAGCCGACTGACCCAAAAGTAAAAGATTGCGCTCGCTCAGAACTGACTCTGGATACTTCTCAATCAAATAACGATATTCGCTACGAAACTGTTCGTAAGACTTCAAATCACCTTTATCCAGATATTCATATACTTTTGATTCTGCAAACATATTGCGCATCAATTCATCATACTTACTGTCTGGGTATTGCTTCTGGAAGTAGTTGTAAGTTTCAGCAAACGAACCCCATTTTTTATCCTGAAACATTTTGATGGTAAAACGGGCTTCTTTATTCTCTTTCTCATCTGTAGGCTGAACCTCATAAATCGGGGGTTGGCCCATCATTTCAATAAAGCGATCACTTGGTATCTTAAGCATCGGAAACTTAATGTAGATATTTTGCTGACTCGAAATAATAGCTTCCTCTTTAATTTCGTAGTCCTTCATTAAGAAACGCTCATAATTCGGATCTGAACCATCGAACACGCCCACACCCGGGTATTTGGATTCTTTTGCGCTCGCGGTCGCAACCAAAGCATCAGGATCAGTTCCGACAAGCAATTCGTCACCTGCTGGTTTGCGACCATCTTTACTAATTTTTGTGTACTCACTGCGTGAGCCTTTAGCTGGAGTCTTTTGTGCACCTGGCTTTGCCGGCGCAAGCTTCACTGCATCTTTGGCCGCTTGAGCTGCAATATCTTCTTTTGTTTTTTTATAAAAATCGATAACGAGGTGAGAAGGCTCATCCGTTTGGTAATCGAAAGTTTCAACGTCTTTATCAGCCAAGACGAAAGTCACGGCGTACTTGCCGTCTGGAGCATTTTTGTCGATTTGAACTTCTTTAACGAAAGAACAAGACCACGACCGAAGTCTTGTCTCAGTAACTTGATCAAAGGCTGGGAGAGTAAACGTAAGTTTGTCGCCATTTTTGACAGGATCGTCATAGTTCCACTCAGTGCGACCACTGAACTCAAGATGCGTTGCATCTCCAACTCTAGATATTTGGCCTGCTGTCATTTGGGCGTGAGTCTGGTTAGTAAATGTAAAAACCAGTCCGAAGACTATGAAAAATAAATTTATATGACTCACTCTTATCAACCCCTCGCCAAGTCTATGTTCCGTACAGAATTAGAAAGCATTTTAGATGCCAACGAGATTTCATATACTTTCACCCAGGAAAAAATAGATTAAAATTCGACTTAGGTCTCTTCCTTCACAAGAGTGAAAAAAATCACCTAAATCATGAATTTTATTTTGAATTTCTACCGATAAATGATTTGCAGCATAGATTTGGGAACGACGAAAAATATGACAACGAAAAACTGGTTTTACCTCACAAGATTTATTTCAGCATTTTTTTTAGCGATTTCGATCACCGCTTGCGTCTCTGTGAACATCGGCGACTCAGGTCAATCTCAGAAAAGCACAACTGTGCAATTTAAAGCTCCCGCTGCGCCTTTCGTAGTTTTCAAAACCGATTTTGTCGACAGCGCTTTTAAGAATCCACGCAACGGAAATTCGATTTCATTTTTAAGCGAATGCAACTCGGCCGCCGACCCTTCTCTCGACACCATTCACAAGGGTTTGATTTCTTCCATCGACCGAGCCGAATCGATCAGTAAAAAGATTTACCAGTACAACAATCGTGAAGCTTTACGCTCGACAGTTTCAGGTTACGTCGATGGGGTCCAATCGAAGTTTGATCTGCTGGTTTTCAAGAAGAACAATTGCACTTACATCTTGTCTTACGTCGCCACAGAAAAGAATTTTTCTGAAAACTTAAGCGTATTTGAAACCTTCACCGAAAACTTCGTGGTGCCATGAAAAAACTCAGAGAAATTCTCGAATTTTTAGGCGGTACGGCTCAGCTCACAGGCGAAATTTTCGCACAGCTGGTGACTCGCCCCTTTTATTTCAGACTTTTTCTCGACCAGCTTTATCAAGTGGGTATTAAATCTTTTCCCCTCGTTTTTATCGTCGCGGCCAGCGTTGGTATGGTCATGGCCCTGCAATTTGGTGTAGGTCTAGAAAAGTTTGGCGGTAAGCTTTACGTTCCAAAAATCGTCTCCCTCTCAATCGTTCGTGAACTCGGGCCGGTCTTTGCCAGCCTGATGGTCGCTTCGCGCATTGGCGCCGGCTTCACGTCTGAAATCGGCTCGATGACAGTGACTCAGCAGATCGATGCCATTCGCGCGCTCGGGACTTCTCCGATCAAGCGCATTGTGATTCCCCGTGTTCTGGCCTGCCTCGTTGGGCTACCGGTTCTTTGTATTTTTGCAAACACTATTGGCGTCCTTGGCGGACTGATTGTTGGCCAAAGCGACCTCAGCCTCGACCCCCAATTCTATTATCAAAAAATTGTAACGACTCTGACGATCACAGATTACATGTCAGGATTACTTAAAACTCCTTTCTTTGCTCTTTTCATTGGTATTCCATCTTGTTACTTCGGACTCACATCAGGTGGCGGTACGGCGGGAGTCGGCCAAAGTACAACTCGCGCCGTTGTAACATCGTGTATTCTTATTCTCATAGGTGATTACTTTTTAACTAAACTGTTTCTGGTGTTCGAATGAAGCCAGTGATCAAAGTTGATAACTTTAAAAAGAGCTTCGGAGATAAAGTCATTCATAGTGGCGTGAGCTTTGAAGTTTTCAAAGGTGAATGTATCGGGCTTGTCGGAGGCAGTGGCGCCGGCAAATCAGTTTTCTTACGCAGCCTTATTGGGCTTGAAAAACCAGATTCGGGTCACGTTCTTTTTAAAGATCAAGAGATCTCAACTTTAAAAGAAAATGAACTTGTCGAAGTTCGTAAAAAAATCGCTTATATCTTTCAGGGCGGCGCACTCTTCGATTCAATGACGGTTTACGAAAACCTCGCCTACCCTTTACGTGAACACACAAAGTTCACTGAGCATGAGATTTCTAAAAAAGTTCACTCACTGCTAGCCGACTTTGGTCTTTCACATACCCCAGAGCTTTTACCGTCTGAACTTTCTGGTGGTATGCAAAAGCGTATTGGCTTGGCTCGGGGAATTATTTTAGAGCCCGAAGTGATTCTCTATGATGAGCCAACTGCAGGCCTTGACCCCTCGAATACTAAAAACATTCAATCGTTGATTCTCAGATCAAAGAAAAAAGGCGTCACTTCTATTTTAGTAACTCACGATATGCCAACAGCTTTTGCCGTTTGTGATCGGATCTGTCTTTTGAAAAAAGGCAAAATCGTCGCGACCGGTACAATTAAAGAACTTGAAAATGTAAAAGAAGGTCCAATAGCCGATTACGTTCACGGCGAAGAAGAGGTTTTATGAGTAAGCTAGGTTTTAACAAGACATTTAAGATCGGAATTTTCGTTGCCCTCGGAATTGTTTTCTTGTGCATCTCGATTCTTGAGCTCGGCGGCCGAAACTTTCTCACTAAGACTTCAACTTTCTATATCGAGTTTACGCAAGCCCAAGGTTTAGCCGAAGGCTCAGTGGTTTCTATGGCTGGCTTACCCATTGGTAATATCAAAGAGATTCGTATTGCCGATAAACGCAATGTTGTTGTGGCCACAATTCTTGTTCAATCTGAGTATATGCCAAGAATCACCAATGAATCTGAAATCGAAGTTCGCACGCAAGGAGCTTTAGGGGACAAATATATTTATATTTCTCCGGCTTTGACAGGTGACCCTATTATAGAGGGTGTGACACTTGTGTCGGCCGCAAAACCAGACTTACTCGATATGCTCTCGTCACAAACCTCTCAGGTTGGGGGCTCTGCTGTTGATTTATTAAAAGAACTCAAAGAGCTTTTAAAAGAAATGAATACAGATCACCGCATGGGTCGCTTGATGGAAAACCTTGCCTCTACAACTAAGAATTTGAATGAAATTACCTCTGATAAACAGTTGCGAGACTCATTTATATCTTTAAATAATATTTTGAAAAAGGTAGATCGCGGTGAAGGCACTCTGGGCGCCTTAATTAACGATTCAGCTCTACACGATAAGCTGATGGGCTTTATGGGGGCCACTCCCCGCAACCAATATCTAAAGCCATTGATTCGCGAAAGCATTAAAGGCAGCGAGCAGAGTGCTCGGTAAGTGTTGCTCAGCTCCTAAGAGGTGACCAAATTTTGTACACTCCTGTCGTTTCTTCACTCTTACAGAATCCAAATTAATCCATGACGATAAACGTGTTATAAAGATGACGTACACAGCGAGTCCTCTACAATTCCATTGACTCGCCTACTCAAGGAGTCCCTATGAAAAACATGATTCTTGTAACTCTCTTAACATTATCAGTCGCACCTTCTTTTGCTGCCACTGCCATCTATACATGTGGTGAACTCGCCATTTCTGATAACTGCGATGTTGATGTATGCCGAGTTTCACTTCAAACTGGCACTGCAGAAAAGCCATTTTATATTACGGTTGGCGAATTAAATGGCACGAGCTTAAGACATGATTATGGAGTCGATAGCCTTGGTCTGTTTGAACTTGAGGGCCAAGAAATCTGCGTGGCTGGTAACGTTCTCGGTGGAGAATTTATTCCGCAGGCAACAATCGTTGAAGATACAGGTCTTAAACTCTAATCTTGATTCTCATCGCTTTCTGACGGCGGCTTCATCAGCGGCCCCAGAAAGTCTCGCATCTCTTGCGAGGCATCGGCTAATTGAGGGACAGTTCGGCGGTCGAGAGTTAATCGAATCGCTTTCACCCAACGACTCCCGCAGAATTGATTGATACGGCCTTGAAGGGCCTCGAGCATAAATAGCATCTCTTGCATACGAGGTGCACTTTTGACCCAGATATAAAGCGTCCCTTTTAAATACCCTACAGGTAACGTAGATTTACCGATCTCTTCGCCCACGACTTCAGGCCAAGCATTCCAAACTTTCCAACGTATAAATTGCTCAGTTAACGGCGACTTGCGGTTTTGCAAGAGAGACTGTAGAACGTCGGCGGACGTCATGAGGTGGCTTTTACGGCCTTTTTTCGGGTCACCCATGCTGAGACTATATAAGGCTCAAAGCCTTTAAACAACCGCCCAAGGGATTTTGGTAATGACTTCAGAATCAGCGCAGCAACTAGCGAAAAACACTCCGATTAGTATCGTGGGTGGCGGGCTGGCGGGCTCTGAGTGCGCTTGGCAGTTGGCCGAACGCGGCCATAAAGTTGTGCTTTATGAAATGCGCGGCTCTGAAGCCGGTCACACGACGCCCGCTCACCGCTCGAATAATTTAGCGGAGCTGGTCTGCTCAAATTCTTTTGGTAGCCAAACTGATTACTCAGCCCCTGGACAACTGAAGTGGGAAGCCGAACAAATGGGCTCGCTGATCTTAAAGGCCGCTCGTGAATCGACAATTCCTGCCGGAATGGCTTTAGGAGTTGATCGCGAAGTTTTTGGCCGAGCCGTTACAACAGCTATTCAAAATCATCCCAACATTGAAGTGCGCCGCGAACTCATCACTGATATTGCACAAGTACCTCGCCCCACTGTGATTGCAACTGGCCCGCTAACAAATGAGCTTCTCGCAAAATCTCTCGTTGATCATCTTTCGTACGGTGAGGTGGAGCGTGAGTTTCTTTATTTCTTCGATGCCATCGCTCCAATTATCGACACCGATTCGATCAATATGGATATTGCTTATCGCGCCGATCGTGGCGGTACTGGCGGCGATTACATCAACTGCCCCATGGATAAAGAAACTTATTTTAAATTTATCGACGCCATCAAAGCTGCGCGCAAAATTGAACCGAAAGAATTCGAAAAAGATACACCGTATTTTGAAGGCTGCATGCCTATTGAAGCCATGGTTGAAAGAGGACCACTCACTCCTCGCTTCGGCCCTATGTCAGCGAATGGCTTAGATAATCCTCATACAAATACCAAACCGTTTGCGGTGGTCCAGCTCAGGCAAGAAAATCAAGAGGGCACGGCTTACAACATGGTCGGCTTTCAAACTAAAATGGCTTACGGCGATCAAAAAGAAGTTTTCAAAATGATTCCCGGCCTTGAAGACGCAGAGTTTTTAAAACTCGGCAGCATTCACCGCAACATGTACATTCACTCTCCGAGAAAATTAACGAAAGAGCTTTCAAGCTATCGCGACAGGCAATTATTTTTTGCCGGACAAATTACAGGAGTTGAAGGCTATTTCGATTCGACTTGTATTGGGTTGATGGTGGCACTTCTCGTGGATGATCAGGTCAACGGACGCGAGTATAACTTTCCGCCACGACATTCAGCGCTAGGCTCTCTTCATAATGCCATCACTGAATATAAAGAACATTTTCAGCCGACGAATATCAATTTCAGTCTCTTCCCGGCTGTTGATTTAAAAGTGGGAAAGCATGAGTTGCGTTTGGCGAAACGCAATAAGCACCTAGAACTCGCTAAAGAAGCTTTCACTCCTTGGTGGAAGGCTCGCGCGAAAATAATATCTGGTGAATAATTAAATTTTAATGATCCAAGCCAGTACGGCCACCGCTACAGATAAGCTGCTGACAAACAGAACCCCAAGACGACTTGTTGTTCTAAACTCAGATTCAAGAATCTTTTTATCGATACGTGATTCAAAAATGGAAAATTTATTCTCGTAACTCTGCTCAAAATTAGAGAATCGATTCTCAATTTGCTCTTTAAATACTGCGAAATCAGCTTTTGTTACCAAGTCGCCCTCTATAGCGTCTAAAACCATTTGAACTTGCGCCTCTGCTTGATTTCTTTCAAAACCTGCGGCCTCTAGATTTTTAATATACTTCATTGCATTCGACATCGCCAGACTCCTGATCAATTTTTTTCTGATCAAGATGAATTGCAATTATGAGACACACTCTTATAAGCATTTTACGTAGAAAAGGCCCGTCGGAGGCGAAAATACCGGACACCATGGATATCGGACCGTACATATTAAGCCTGAATAAAGATTTGGTGTTAGGCACATATTCTGCAATGAAATAAGGCATGATCTTTAAGTCCATTTTGACCCTCATTTTAAGTGTATTAACTGTCTATGGTATAGACACATTTGCGGATAACGGCCTCCTAGATAAAGCATCTAAAGATTTGAATGCTTATATTAAAGCAAATGCATCTTCACTCGATGTTTCAAAATTGTTATCTAGTCGCGTCGTCTATTTTGGAGAGACTCATTCAGAGCCTATCAGTAAAAAATTTTTAATGTCCGAAATGGCTAATCTCAAAAAAAATGGTTTTACACATCTGGCTTTGGAAATGTTCGATATAACTGCGCAAGATCTATTGAGCAGATATGAAAATGGACAAGCAACAGACGAAGAAATATTAGATTACCTGAAAGACAACTGGGGGCATATACCTTCATTTTATATGCGCCTGTTACAATCAGCAAAAACGAATGGATTCCATCTGATAGCGATAGATTATCGTAAAGAAAAGGTTTTTGAAATTGAAATGAGAGATCAGACCATGGCGCAACAAATAGCTAATATTATAACTGAGAATTCATTCAATAAAGTTATTGTTCTTATTGGAGGTGCTCATATAAATTCATTCGGTGATTCAATGACGTTTTTTCAGCCCGCTATACTAAAGAACATTTTGGGCATTGATGCCGTTACCTACCGCATAGAGCCTAAATATTGGTTGTTCGAAAGTTGCTCGTTAAAGCCGGGTACCTATGGAGACATTTCTAAAATGGAGAGAAACAATCCTAATTTATTGTGCACAAAAACATACGCAGAGAATCAGTCTCCAATTAGGAGTGTTCTTGTGGACCGGATTTCATCAGAGAATATATTTCTTAAAACAGCTAGAGACATATCTGGATTTGATGGGCTTATTTTTGTGGATCAATTTGATGAAAAAATTATTGATCCTCTCATTAGATATTAACTAGAAAGCAGACTCATATCTGCAACAACTCTTTAACAACCGCACTAGTATTAGCGCTGAGTTCACTCAAGCCTTCGCGATTGAAAATCACGTAATCTGCGCGCTTAATTTTATCGTCGATAGGCAGCTGAGATTGCAAACGCAATTCCGCTTCGGCTACCGACATTTGGCTGCGCTGAACCAGTCGCTGAATTTGCTCGTCTCGCGAGCAGTAAACGAGCACCGTCTTATCAAAATCTTTCTCTAAGTTTTTTTCAAAAAGTAGTGGAACGTCATAAAACGCGATTTCGGCACCTTCATTTTCTAAACGACGACGTTCAGAATTTTTTCTCTCTTGAATCAGCGGGTGAAGAATTTTTTCTAAACGCTCTCTTTGAGCTGGATCTGCGAAAACAATATGACCCAATTTAGAGCGATCCAAACTTTGATCGGGAAGCAGAATAGCTGGACCAAAGGCCTCCACAACGGCTGCTAAACCAGGACTTTTAGGCATTACAACTTCACGTGCCAGCGAATCAGCATCGATCACAGGCAGACCAAGGTCGCGAATCATTTTCGCGACCGTACTTTTGCCTGTTGCAATACCACCTGTCAGTCCAATCCACTTCATTTATTTACAAGCCGTTCCGATAACTTAAGTAGGAGATTCGGTATACAAGTGTCGCAGAACTACGAACATTTTGGCAAATATATTCTGCTCGAGAAATTAGCCACTGGTGGTATGGCCGAAGTGTGGCTGGCGCGCGCGACACAAGCTGGTGGTATCGCAAAATTCGTAGCTGTTAAAAAAATTCTCCCACAATACTCTGATAATCCTGAATTCATGCAAATGTTCAAAGACGAAGCCGGCATCGCTATGAGCCTTTCGCACTCAAACATCGTTTCGATTTACGGTTACGATCAACACAAAGATCAACTCTATCTCGTTATGGATTACGTCGAGGGCCGAAACCTACGTCAAATCTTGAATAAGATGAAAACTGCTTCAGCCAAGTTCGCAGTTTCTCAAATCGTTTATGTGATCAAAGAAGTGGCTGCTGGCCTTGATCACGCCCACCGCTGTTTAAACACTGCTACTGGCAAACCGCTCAACATCACTCACCGTGACATGAGTCCACAGAACGTTATGGTCAGCTTTGAAGGTGAAGTTAAGATTGTCGATTTTGGTATTGCGAAAGCAGAAAGCCAAATCGAGAATACGAAGACCGGCACACTCAAAGGCAAGTTCGGCTACATGAGTCCAGAACAAGCTGAAGGCTTACCAACAGATTTACGCACAGATATTTTCTCTCTAGGTATTGTTCTTTGGGAGCTTTTAGCCAACGATCGTCTCTTTATCGCCAATAACGAAATCAATACACTTCGTAAAATTCGTGAATGTCAGGTTCCAAGCTTATCTAAGATCAACCCGAATATTCACCCTGAACTTGAGCGTATTACAAATAAAGCTCTTACACGTGACCGCAACCTTCGTTACCAAACATCGGCAGCGATGCACCGCGATCTCAGCCGCTTCTTAAATAAACATGATCCAGAATTTACCCCTCATGATTTTGCTGTCTTCATTAAGACGCTTTATACAGATGAGATTCTTGATACACGTAAGAAACTTGTTGAGTACTCAAAAATTCCGGCACGCCAAGAGATTGGTAAGCAGACTTTCGAGGGCGACGACAAAACACAGATCACTTCATTCGAGCAAAAGAATGAAACGACCAAGAATGTAAACGAACAAACCTTAACAGCCACCCAAACAGGTAGCTTTACAGGTGGCATTTCAATTTCTAATGGTCCTGCAAGTATGGACGATAAAACCGAAGTCAGCGATAGCATCTCTGGTTTAACGACGACGTCGAACCCAGATATCTCAATCGCAGACCGGCGCCCAAAAGAAGACTCAGGGGTTCTCAATCTTGACCTCATCAATCAAAACTTAAATAACCAGATCCAAGTGCAGCCGCGCTTAAAGACCGAAGCTCCAGTTTATGAAGATGGTAATGGCTTAGCTCTTGAAAAGATCTCAACGAATGCGGATAAAGCACAATTTAGACCTAGTAGTCAGCAACGCCCTCGTCAGCAACAAAGAACTCAAAAGAAAAAATCTTCATCAAGCGTAGCTAATTTTATTGTTTTTGTGGCCGTTATGATCGGTACGTACGTCGTTGTATCAAGCGTCTTCCCGACTCAGACTCAACGAATTGAAAGCCAAATCAAATTATTAATAGATGGCAAAAACCCACAATTCAATATTACTGAACTGCTCTCAACTGTTGGGGTCGTAAAACCTAAGGTCGTACAGAAACAAGCTCCAGTTGAAAGCATCAAAGTACCAGAATTCTTAACTGATAAGGAAAAAGTACTAGGAGTTAGCGGTGAAGCTGTTCCAACTGAATCTGAAACAGTGACCATTGTGGTTCAAAGTAAGCCATCAGGCGCAGAAATTTTTATTGATGGCAAATCAACAGGTCAAACAACACCAGCTCGTATTGATATTCCAACAACGACTCCGTTTAATTTGGGCCTCAAGAAAGATCGTTATATTGATTACTCGCAAGAAAAGCTCACAGCAGCCCAGATTAAGAATAAATTTGAAGCGAAACTCCAGCCTGATCTCACCGCTTATGTGGACATTATTATTAAGCCTCAGCGCCCTAATGTAAAAATCTACGTAAATAACCGTCTATTAGAAGATGAGCCAGTTCCGGTGACTCGTTATGCGATTCCGGCAAAATCGAATGTTACAATTCGCGCCGAAAGTCCGACGGAAAATATTAAGGCCGAATCGGTTATTTATCTGCAAGAGAATGAACGTCAGACAGTAGTACTTGAACTGAAAAAATAAACAGCTATAACAACCAAAGTTTATGCCCCATACGATTGTTCACCATTTACAAAAACGCTCTGTTAAAACGCCCCATCTTGCGTCTATACACTTTAAAGACAATGGTCAGTGGCGCACTTACAGCTGGTCACAAGTTTATCAAATGGTCGAAGCTGTTGGAGCCTCTCTCATTGAACTCGGCTTAAAACCCAGCGACCGCGTCGCTTTGATTTCAGAAACTCGCCCTGAGTGGATGATGACTGATTTTTCAATTATGGGAGCAGGCGCAGTCACCGTACCGATTTATCCCAATAATCTGCCCGAAGAGATCGCCTTTATTCTCAATGACTCTGAAGCCAAATTCTTAATCGTTGAAGATCTCGAGCAATTCGAGAAGTGGAAGAAAATAAAAGCAGAATGCCCGACCGTAAAAAAAGTTTTTGTTATTGATTCAGCCAATATGAAGTCTGACACTCACGGGGCCAGCTTGTGGATCGACTTATTAAACGAAGGCCGGGATAAAGCCGCCGCCTTCGAAGAAGCTCTTGAAAAAATCAATCTAGATACATGGGCGACTCTTCTTTATACTTCTGGCACCACCGGGCAGTCTAAAGGCGTCGTTCTCAACCACGAACAGATTATGAGCGAAATCGAAGACATCTTTGCTTTTGTAAACGTAAATCATAATGATACTTCTTTAGCCTTTTTGCCTTTCTCACATGTTCTTGGACGCGTTGAAGCTTGGGGCTCAGCTTATCTCGGCTACTCTCTTGGTTTTGCCGAAAGTATCGAGCGGCTAAAAAATAATTTCAATGAATTGAAGCCAACATTCTTAATTGCAGTGCCGAGAATTTTTGAAAAACTCTACAGCGCCATTTTAGCCCAAGCTCAGAATAACCCAATTAAAAAGAAACTTTTTGATTGGGCCATTGGTGTCGGTCGCGAATATAGCCGTCGTTTACAGAAGCAAGAAACTATTATGCCGGTGCTGGCAGCCGAATATGCTTTAGCAAAACGCTTAGTGTTTGATAAAATTATGCAAGGCTTGGGCGGAAGACTTCGCCTAGCCGCCAGCGGTGGGGCTCCTTTAAATTCAGATATTACCGAGTTTTTTCATGCTGTTGGTCTATTAATTCTCGAGGGTTATGGCCTCACCGAAACAACCGCCGGCGTCACCTTCAATTCTCCTTTGCATTATAAATTCGGAACCGTAGGCCGACCGCTCCCAGAAGTTGAAATCAAATTCGCTCAAGATGGTGAGATTTTAGTTAAATCGAAAAAGTGTTTGATAGAGTATTACAAAAACCCAGCGGCCAATGCAGAGTCTTTTGAAAACGGCTTCTTTAAAACTGGTGATATTGGAATTCTCGATGAAGATGGTTATTTAAAAATCACCGATCGCAAAAAAGATTTAATTAAAACAGCAGGCGGTAAATATGTAGCCCCTCAGCGTCTTGAGGGTTTACTTAAAAACAGCCCCTACATTTCAAACGTTCTGATTCACGGCGATCAAAGAAAATATATTGTAGCACTCATTACACTGAATGAAGCCACAGTGAAAAGCTGGGCCCAAGATAACAAAGTTGAGTATACGAATTACTCTGAGCTCACGCAGGCGCCTGAGGTTTACTCTCTCGTGCGTGATGCGGTGGCCGACGCGAACACAGAACTGGCTAGTTTTGAATCCATTAAGAAATTTGCGGTACTACCAACTGAGTTCACCGTCGAAAGCGGCGAACTCACGCCAAGCCTTAAAATAAAACGCAAAATCGTAGACCAACGCTACGTTAAACAAATCAACGAACTGTACGGCGAGTAAGCGTACGAATATCTAAAGCGATTTTGCCGTGCTTTTGGGTGCCTGGCATTTTGATCACTTCGATTTCAGCCTCTTGCTTGAGAAGAAGCTGCACAATAATAGAATGGTCTTCCGGGTCATAATTGAGCTTTACGCTTTTCACATTAGGAGACGCTTTAAACAAAGCCTCTACTTTTTTCTGATCTAAAGCGGCACCACGCATTTGCGCCATATCGATATCAATACGTTTTAAATCTTTATAAAGGTTCACTTGAAAATAAGCTAAATCCGTCGTCGGAAGACCTTGTTCATCGCCAAGTTCAAGGATCACGCGCTCAACTTTATCAACATTTGAATACACTCGGCGCACATCTGTAAGGCTATAACCATTGCCGCTTTTACCGCCGAAGAACTGACCATCACGAATATACTGATTGGTCTTCTTTGTGAGCGCAGATTTACGCTCAAACTTGCGATCAATCGCCGCCAAAGACGGTACCGCCATAAGCACTAACGTTAAAATCAGAATTAAATTACGCATAAATAGCTCCCCTTAAGTGAGAGTATAATATCCAATTCGAAAATATCGTATCCTGAAAGACCGAATTTCGTCACTGCCTGAATATGCTGCGAGCCGTAGATTTATCCAGTTGTTTTAAGACTTTAACTCACGCATGAAAGCCCCCCGCTACATTCTGGACACCTGTATCAGAATGATACAAGTGTGTAAAAATAGATAAAATTAAACAAAATCAATAGGTTACGTATGGTGTGGCACGAGAAACGATCCGGCTCGATTTTCGCGATACTAACGAGTAGGGCGAAGTCTTAATTTTGCTCAAGTTTAATGTTTGTGATGAGAGAACGACTCATCACTATAACAGGAGGAATACGAATGAAGGCCATCAATAACAAGCTACCTTTTAGAAAGGTGCTCACATGTTCGCTGATTGCAGCGCAACTCTTGGGTGCACAAATGGTAAGCTCAAATGCATATGCAGGTAGATTCACACCACAAGCTGCTACCGGCGGAACATCTCAACCAGCGGAAGCTGATGAGGCTCCACCAAAACCAGTAGACAAGCCAGCTCCAGCAACAAAACCAGCGGTTAAGCCCGTTGTTGCCGCAGCTGAAACATCTGCAGAACCACAAACTGTCATCGGCGTGCCCATTGAAAGCGCACCACGATTTGAAGTTACTGATGGCGACGAAAAATATACTGCTGAAGCAAAGGTTGTTGAGACAAGTCTCACAAACCCACAGTACGGCTACAAAGATGGTCAGTATGTTTTAATTCAGAATCCAGCTGTTAAAAAATTCAGTGCTGAAATTACACTTTACGATTCAGAAGGTAACTTCATCTGTGCTTCAGGCGGCGATTGCGGTTTGTCAGCTCCAGATGTAACGAACCAATTGCACAATTTGAATGCGGCAGTTGAATCAACACTTAAAAAAGACTTAGCGGCAATTACGAAAAAACGTAAAGATGAGAAGAAAAAGAAAGAAAAAGAAGACAAGCTGCTTGCGAGTTGCAAAGCTGTTCGTACGGTAGATGATGACGGTGAAGAAAAAATCACTAAAATCACTTCTGCAAACCGTATGGAACACTTTGAAGAAGTGCTCGATTGCCAAATCGCTCGTCACACTGAAGATAAAAATCCAGATAAGAATGATGAAGACTTAACGGTTAAAGAACTTCGCAGCAAAGAAATCGGCGGTCTCTTACGTCGCGCAATGTCTGACGAAGACCCTGAGCTTCGCGAAATGGCTCAAGATGCAATTGAAAATCTTGAAGATTCATTTGGCGACACTAGCAATGCTGTTCGCTCATACTTAAACGTATTAGGTGATGGCGCTGAAAATTTTGATCGCTTAAGAAATGGTTATACAATGCAAGATCTCAATGACTCTGTTGGAGCATGGGACCCACGTAACTACACTGGCAAATCTGAAGCTTATAGAGCTGCAGTGTCTGACGTATCGAAAATGATCACAGCATTTGGTTGTGAGAACAGCGCTCAATACCGCAATGTTTCAAGCGGAACTATGGGCACTGGTGGATTCCCAGGTGGATCACAAACTTCACGCTGTAACGACAGCAATAGCGATCTTGATAAAGCTATCGGCGATGGTTATTCAGATATCGGTAACATCGGCAGCCGAGATGGTGATGAAGTCGGCTCATCAGGTCTTAAACGCGGGATCAGAACTAGTGGCAACTCATCACTCGACAATAGCGGCAACTTCAATAACGGTGGTCGCCTACAAAGATCGAACGCACCTAATAGCGGTGCGATCTTTAACCAAAATCAAAGATCACCGTTTCAACCAACACTGGCGAATCCAAACCAGTACGCGCCGAACCAGCAGTTTCCTAACCAGAATGGTAGCCCGCGCTTTAATTAATACTTAATTTAGTCCCGACTCCCCTTCATTCCCCAATCGTTCGATCGGCCCCCAAAAGGGGCCGATCTTTTTTGTGGCTGACCCATTCCGAATGCGCTGCAACGCCCACCCGACAAGCCTCACAGCGAATCAGCTACTTAACGCTCCGTCTTTGAAAAGTACGGCCCTATTTTAAGTTATTTTCTAAAAGTGCTCGATTTTTAATCAATGGTTGGATAACTAAATAGATCGCTTCAGCCCTGCTAAGCCGGAGCGGTTCAAAAAAAAGCCCAGGGGTTTCCCCCTGGGCCCTGCAACCGCCACCTGACTTAGTTGCAAATCATTGATGTATTCCTAGATGCCGTACTCAGATGCCTTCAAGATGTATCTTAGAAGCTGATGGCAGCCCTGCTCATATATCCAAACACCGAACTGGCTGAGAAATCTTGGGCATCACTACCCTCGAATGCTTTGCCAGGCATGAACCAGCCAACAGTATTTTGCCATGTCACTCGCTCGTTCGGTGTGAACGAAAGTGAAACATCCAGTTCATATCCTAAATCATTATCTGTTTCAGCACCGCCTGCAAGCTTTGTTTGATCAACCCAGCCAGTTGCAAGAACAGTGTTGATCGTCCAGCGATCATTCCACTTGTAATTAAAGTAGGGCGCCAAATAAGTGACATTCGAAACCGATTCGATGTCAGGATCTTGAAGTGGGCTTGTGCTCTTAGTGCCATTAATTTCTGTATGAAGCACATTGAGCTGACCAATATTGTGGTTAAAAAGAATCATCGCTACGTCGTAGTTGTGATCAAAGACAAAACCTTCGTATTCATCAGTCGTTGTTTTATCATCGCCCGTTGCATAACCAGCTTTGAAACCAGTCGCCCAACGCTTTTCTTTTGGATGATACCCGTACTCAACCGCGATACCCATACCGCTGAACTCAATGCGGTCGCCACCAGCGCTATTAAGACCTGTGTCCCCTGATTGATTGGCCACTTCGATCCCGAATGAATAGTTATCGGTCTTTTTTCTGTAGAAGAAGTTATAAAGTTCGTAGTCGTAATCAGAAACACGAGTTGTGCCTGTTCCGAAGATATCATCAGCAGATGGAGTATTAGCCGCCGCATCGTTACCACCGAAGCCGGCTTTACGATTCCAATACATCACACCCATTTCAGTATCAGTTTCGCCGTTGTCGTACTGAAGCTGAACCATCATGTCGTTCACATCATCGTAACCGCCGATATCCCCTTCGTTGACTTTTGCCATCATTGGTAACAAGAAGAAGTTACCCATAACGATTTTGTAACCAACGAGATCACGAGTATCCATATAGTGATCAAACATTCCTGTGCCCGCACTATGAGTCATGCCCAAGCCGAATTGAATCGGAGCGCGACCAACAATAAGAGATCCGAACTCTTGAACCATTGTAAGATAGAATTGTGAAATACGAATTTGTTCAGCTTCTTGGCGCTCAGACAAAGTGTTTGAGTTACCGGAATTAGCCGATGTTGAAGTTGTAGGATCATCATCTACACCGTTACCGAAAACTGAACCGAGTTGATCGCCCCAAGTGGTTGAACGGTTATTGAAAACGTTCAATTGGCTATTGATGTAAAGACCATCAGCGCCCACGATTTTTGGTCGCAAGATCAAGTGATGAACACCGTACTCTTTACGTTTACCGCCAGAGGCTCGTGGATTTTCTAAAGTTAGGCCTTCAATTCGGTAAACTCCCGACCAGTCTAAGTCGCCTGCAAAAGCAGTTGAAGTCATGAAAAGAGCGGAAAGTACAAAACCTAAGATTTTAGACATGGAATTCTCCTCTACAAAAGATGATGCGCGGCAGATAATCTCTAGCCGATAAGAATGAGTCAATAGAAACTGGATTCGAGTTTTGCCCTATGTCAGAGAACATTTCGTTTTTTAAGCTCTTCTTCAAAATATTTAGAGTAGAGCACGTCATATTCAGGCGAGCCCTCTACTACGTTGCGCTTAAGGCTCGAGATCGTTTGACGGACCTTCTCTTCGACGGCCTGAAACTCTTTAATAAACTCGTTCATGCCCTTCTTAGCGAAGCGAAAAGCAGCGTCATCATCAGAGTAATCGACCAGGTCGTCGTTCCAGATACTGTCAACAATCAGGCGAATAAAGTTATTCTGTCTCTCATCTGACAAAATCATATGATGACACCCTTCTCTTTAGCCAAACGCTTCTTCAGCATAGGGAACATTTTGTATCTTTGAAACTCACCCGGGTTTTGTCTCTCGAGATCGTCGAGCATTTTATGAACTTCAGAATCGAGAGCCGCTTCTTTAGCGAGATCAGCTTTGAGGGCTTGTAAAGCCACATCAGCTGCTTTCTCTTCTTTTTCTTTGAACGTAATAGCGTTGTTGGCTTTCAACTCGCGGAATACATGCTGAATCAGACGACTCAAAACTTTGTCACTTATTCTCATATCTTTGACTAAAGAACTGACCGCGCTTATTGTCAAGGCCGATGAATAGAATCCACCTAAAAAACATCCCGCTAAAAAAAATCCTCTTTGCCTCTCTCGCTTTCGTTTCTCTGATTGTCGTAATCCTCGGGGCTTGGCTCTTCCAATTGAACAGCGAAATTAAGGAGCGTATCAGCAGCGGATGGTTTGTGCCCCCAGTTGAAATCTACACCGGCAACCTCAAGCTCGAAGTGGGATCTATTATCGCCCGCAATCAACTCCAGGCTCGTCTATTAGAAAAGCGTTATCGTGAACGGAGCGAGGGCGAGACTTTAAGAGAAAAAGATTATGCTTGGCTCGATCAAGCCCAGTGTTCAGGCCTGATAGATGGCTTAAAAATAGAATCCGATGATGACTGGAAGTCTGCTGATTTGTCTTATTGCTTGATGATTCACACTGAGAAATCAGAATTTGGGTCTTTACGTGAAGCTCAGCTCGCGATTATTGCTTTTAGCGTTCCTGGTGAAGTTCTTCGTACTATTGTCACTCAGACTCAGAATGGTGCTTATTGGAGAGTTGCTGCCGAAATGCAATTACCTCCAGATCTTTTTGCGCAATTTTATGGCGATGAACCCCTGCTCCGCCAAATTGTGCGCATTGGTGAAATTCCGCTTCAGTGTTCTCAAGCTGTTACAGCTATCGAGGATAATAATTTTCTCACCCATTCTGGCGTGAGTTTTACCGGACTTGGTCGAGCGCTCTTCGCTAATCTATTTGCGGGTCGTTATGCTCAAGGCGGCAGTACAATCACTCAGCAGCTGGTGAAAAATTACTTTCTCACACCAGAGAAAAGCTTAAAACGTAAGATCACTGAAATCTTTATGGCCATGCTTCTTGAAGCTGATGTAGATAAAGATCAGATCTTAGAAAATTATTTGAACATCATCTACATGGGCCAAAACGGCGCGTTTCAGGTTCGTGGATTTGCTGCGGCTTCTGAATATTACTTCTCACGGCCTCTTTCAGAATTAAGTTTGCCTGATTGTGCTTTGCTCGCCGCTGTGATCAACAGCCCCGGCCGCTACAGTCCATTTACCAATCCTGATCGGGCACGCGAACGCCGAAAACTCGTTTTAGAAAAAATGCTTCAATACGAAATGATTGATAAATCGCAAATGGATGAGGCTGTAGCTACTGAACTACCGAAAGCAATTAAGAAAACATTGAATGATCCGGCTCCTTATTTTATTCAAGCTGTGTTTCGTTACTTAGGAGATGTTGGGATTGATCGTGAGAACGCTCAAGGTCTTCGCATCTTCACAACTCTCGACCCCGCCGCACAAGAACTCGCGCAACGATTAGTGACTGCCAATATTAATCAGCTTGAGAAAGATAATAAGAAGATTAGAGCCCTAAAAGAAAAGGGTAAAAATTTAGAAATGTCATTAATTTCGGCTGATATAGCCACTGGTGGAGTGAATGCTCTTGTCGGCGGCAGACAGTATTTAAAAACGCAGTACAACCGCGTGCTCGATGCGAAAAGACAAGTGGGTTCAGTGATGAAGCCCTTTGTTTATCTTGCCGCCTTCGAAGGTCAGCAAGCTGATGGAGAGCCTTACTCACCGATAACTTTGATTGAAGATAAGTCTTTCACTCACAAATACGAAGGACAGAACTGGACACCGAAAAATTATACGAAGAAGAATTATGGATCTGTTCCATTATTTTTTGCCCTGAAAAATTCTTTAAATATTGCCACAGCAAAATTAGGTATAGCGATTGGTCTTAGTAATATTATCGATGTGGCTGAGCGTGCAGGCGTGACTTCAGAAATGAAACCCTTCCCTTCTATCACACTTGGTGCTTTTGAAATTCATCAGTGGGAAGTGGCGCAAAGTTATACAACGATTGCGCGTATGGGAGAGAAACTTCCACTTCATACCGTCACACGAGTTGAAGATTTAAATGGGAATGAGATTTACCAACTTTCTGCAGAGCCTTCACGCATGCTGAATGCAGTGGCCACCGCAAAATTGATTGGAATGATGAAACAGAATCTAAAAACTGGCACGGGTCGCTTAGCTTTACTTCGTGGATTTGATCGACCTGCCGCTGGCAAGACGGGCACAACGAGTGATACAAAAGATGCGTGGTACGTAGGCTTCACTCCTCACACGCTCACCGTGACGTGGTCAGGTTACGATGACAACACACCTTCTGGACTCACCGGCGCAAGCGGAGCGTTACCTCTCTGGACTGATTTTATGAAAGCCTATACAAACCTCGAGTCACCAACGGATTTCAAATGGCCCGAAGGTGTTCAGGTTAAAACGATCCCCAAAGATGAAATTGAAAAGCTTCTCCCCGAAGCCGAAGACTACGAAAAAGTTGATACTGAGCTGGTGTTTTAGCGCAAGCCGAGCTTAAACCTATTTTGCGCTTTGTTTTTTTGCAGAAGAAGTCGTGACTGAGTTTGATCTCGCTGCTCCTCCGCAAGGGCGTGGCGGTAGAAATGATTTCTGCAACATGCTTGTTAATACAACAACCTGACCAGAGGCTTTCTTTGCCTTTGCCTTAACCCAAACATACTTAAATGGATTGTAAACACGATCATCGACCTCAGTTACCTCCAAAGATTTCTCTTCGTAGTTTAAACCTTCTCTTTCAGCTTGAGCTTGCAAATTTTTCTCGCCGGCAGCCGCGCATTCTTGCACAAACTTTTTATCAGATGGGGCCGTGAACTGTAATGGCGCATCACATTTCTTTAGATCTTTTTTTGAAACTTGATACATATTCGCAACTTGAACTAACTCACCGTTGGCTTTTTTTGCTTGCCCCTTGAACCAAATATATTTGCTGGGGTTGTACCATCTATCATCTATTTCAGAAACGTAAACGGTATCATCATCCAAAGTCGCTCGATGCATCGATTGCGCCATGGATTTTAAATCTTTAATCGCTTTAGTTTTGCAATGATTAACAAACGTATAATCATCAGCAAAAGCGACTTGAGTATTGATTACAACAAATAATAAAAGATATTTCATATGTACCTCTGAATATGAGAATGAGGGTTATATATAACAAAAGCAAACTAGCCTGCGAGTCTATAACAAAAACCTATACTCAAATCCTAATACAGAGCCCTTGAATACCAGTTTTAATCAATTATGTAGTTTAAATTTAGCTAAACTGGACTGCCCAACACCTACCTCACCCTCGCATACTAATCCTGTTCACCATTTGTTATACGCACGGAGGAAACTATGCGCAGTACGCTTTTCAAGATCTTATCTATTGTGGTTTTAGCATTCTCACTTGGCGCTTGCAGCGCCGATTCAGATGTAAAAGATGACGGCGATCCACGCCCAGGAAATCCAACTCGCAAACCATCACAAGACGAAATGGCTCGCTTGATGACGGTCGCCCACACAATGGACGGAATGGAAAAGGCGGACTACCCAGTTTCGCGCATCTTCGGAAGCTCAGATTCTGGCGAAAATCCAGTGGGCGAAAAGATGTTCGCACTTTTAAAAGATTGCACCGTAAGCAATGTGCAAAATGACAATCTTATCGAGCAATCTCTCAGTGGAAGTTGCCCAGTGGATTATAAAAATTCAGAGAAAACTACTGAAGCCAACGATGAATACATTGGCGAAACAGTTGAGAGCTACAATGTAAAAGATGCTTCTTATTTATTAGAAGGCCATATGTTGAGCTTTCAAATGTTCGGCAATAACAAGTTTTCAAACGGAAACTTAAACGCAAAAGTTGGCGGAGCTTTTAACTCTAAAACGCAAGGTCCTGGCTCTTTAAGCTTTGGTATCGCCATGAATTCAACACCAGTGAGCGAAACTCGCGCTAACTTCTTTAACGTTTTATCTGTAGATGTTTTCTTAGGTAAAGCAGTCCCAGGTATCAAAGTGAGCATTGAGACAAAAGGCTATGTTGAAATTGTAAACGATGAGATTGTGATGAAGACAACTTATCAAGGCTGCTTCCTCGATGGCGTAGAATTCGATTGTACATCGGGAGGCGCCTTACAGAAGCTCAATGCTCAATCAGTACGTACGGCGAAACAAAAAACACTCCAGGTTTTAAGCAGAAAATAAAGCATAGTGTTCATCAAAGTTCTTTAAAGTGACAAATACGGGCGCTCTTTGCGAAATAAACTCAAAGAGTGCTTCTCTAAACCCCTGATTCCCCTCTAAAAACTCTACATTCTTCAGACCCGTACTATCATCTCAACTGTTCTAAGATTAAACAAGCATGAAGCTTTTTCAAAACGGCTAAGTGTGCGACTTCGGCACAGGGCTTGTACTAGTTAGCCGCGATGATAAATGCAAAACACAAACTTACAATTCGAATTTCAAGCAAAATAAGGCGTCGCCTTCATACGGCTATGACACTTTCATTAGCGGCAGGAGTATTTGTTATTATCGCTTTAACGACAAACACTTCGACTCATAAAAGTCTTGTACCCTCTCTTTCAGCTTTTGCCGGCACGACGCCCTCACTGAAACCAGAGATCGATGAGGCCCGTCGCAAAGAAGAAATCGAAAAAGCTCTCTACGCTCATAATGAACTTTACCGTCAGCTCGAAAGTGGTACACGCTCATCTGAAGAAATTAAAAAAGAACTTCGTGATTTAGCAGGCTCGAGCACCGGAATTGAATTCTCTAAGAGCCATTTAGATAGAGCTTATAAATTAGCTATGGTTGCGACTCATTATGATATGCAAAGCCCAAACCCCTATGAAGTTTTGTTTATACACAGCTTTGCAAACAATGGTTTACCGGAAGATGCAGTGACTTTATATAATCGCCGCATTGATGGAATGGAAGAAAATGTAACAGCTGCTCATTTCGTTGTGAGCCGTAGCATTGAAATCAATGATCAAGGAACCCCTGTACTCACAGATGCAAATCGCTTTCTTTATGCATTTGGTTTAGAGCACAATCGTATTAAAAGAGCTTTTGATATGAGAGACCCTGAAGGTTTAGGCGGATTTGCCCCGATGAAAACTGACGCGTTTGACCCAATGTCTTTAGTGAATCGTGACAGCACGCAATTTGAGAACGGATCTTACCAGCAAGAAATCATTACCGCAGACGGCAAAATCTTAGATGTAAAAGTCACTCTAAGAAAAACCGAAATCGGTACGTTAACATTTGAAATACACTCACAAGAGTTAGGATCAAAAGTTTCCCAGAATCTTGTTCTTGTTTACGAAGAACTTTAAGCCTCAAGTTCTACCGCGCTACACCCTAACCTAACAGTATTCACCTTTTCTTAAAAGTACCCTGAGAAAATTGCTTCTCTCAGGTAGGTGAGGTACCCAAGTGGGAGGAGGCTCCCTCTTGTATTACATCTTTATAAATAATAATTAAAAATCAAATCTTGTCAGAGCATTAAAAAAATAAGGGAGCCATACGCTCCCCCACACTTTTATTAGCCTACAAGTTTCAAAGCAGCAGATGTGCTTTGGTTCGCTTGCGCGAGTACGCTGATTGAAGTTGCTTGTAACACTTGGTTACGTGCAAGATCAGCTGAAGATTCAGCAATATCAGTGTCACGGATACGAGAGTTAGCTGCAGAGAAGTTTTCTACTGCGTTTGATAAGCTCTCAGTTGTAGAGATCAAACGGTTCTGAATGGCGCCCAAAGTAGCGCGGTGGCCGTTCACCGTGACTTGTGCTTCTTCGAGGCCCTCAAGGGCTTCTCGTGCACCTTCTTTAGATGAGAAATCAAAACTATCTACACCAAGTTCTGAGATCTGTACATTTTGCGCGCTAGCATCGAAACCGATTCTATCTGCAAAATCATCGTTGTTAATATCAACTTGGAATTCATAGTTTTCACCAGAGCCATCCAAGAGTTTCACTGAACCGAAACGAGTCGTTTCAGAGATACGTTGCATTTCATTCTTTAATTGTTGAACTTCTAAATCAATAAATCCACGTTCTTTGTCACCTACTGTATCAGATGCAGCTTGCACACCCAATTCACGTAAACGAGAGAGCATGTTTGAAACTTCAGATAAACCGCCTTCTGACACCTGAACCATTGAGATGGCGTCATTCGCGTTTCGCTTCGCTTGACCGTATCCACGCACTGTCGATTTCAACGTTTCGCTGATCGACAATCCAGCAGCGTCATCCGCAGCTTTCGTGATACGACTACCCGAAGATAGTTGTGAGAAGCTTTTTTCTAACTCACGTTGAGTAGAAGAAAGAGTTTTTTGGGCCGAGATCGAAGGAATGTTTGTTGTTACTTTTAGGCTCATTTGGGCCTCCTGTTAGTTGTAGAGAGTCAGTTCTCTTTCGCTCTAGAGATCTTCCTACGAATCTCTAGAGC
Organism: uncultured Pseudobdellovibrionaceae bacterium; assembly: GCA_964360255.1. GTDB lineage: Bacteria > Bdellovibrionota > Bdellovibrionia > Bdellovibrionales > UBA1609 > CAYHVK01. The sequence continues at coordinate 57,670 of CAYHVK010000001.1, forward strand.
GACGCGCTTTTAATTTCTTGCGCAAGGGTTGAACACGTTGGAGCCGTTCTTTGGAATCCTTAAATGCTTGGTTGGCTCGAGTGAATTAACACTGTCATCGCTACCGAAAGTTTTGTCGCAGTCACACTTCAAAACTCTCATCACATCTTCAGGACCTTTGGTCTGGCCCGTTTGCATGACTAACTATTCGGCCAGGTCTGGGTTGTCTTTAGTCGAGTCCAGTAGAACTGGACTATGGTCGTATGATTTTTTTTAAAACCTAGACCATCGTCGTGAGAAAATTAACTTTTGCAGGACTTTTGGTTGGAAAAAGCTAGACCAACATCGAGCTCCTCTCGTCATTGGTCTGCGCGCACAGCGTTCAGGACGTGAGGCGAGGTCTGGCTAGACCGGTCTCGAGCGACTACACCGTCCGGTCAAAATAAAAGATCGACCGGACAAAGCTCCCTACGAACATTCAATAGCATTTAAACACCTGATTGTCCGGCCCACGACCTGCATAAACATTTATGATATTGCATAGTACGCTAATTTAACGTACTATGGAGGAGTATAAAGTTGACGCAGGTTCAATTACATTTGGTTGTTAAATCTCTTCGGAGGCTACCGTATTACGTAGTGGATAAGTTAAATGCATGGGTTCGCTCCGTAGAACATTACGGCCTACGCGAAACACGTAAGATTCCTAGTTATCACGATGAGCCACTTAAAGGGACAAGAAGCGGCCAAAGATCGATCAGACTCACTAAGGCCTATCGAGCTATTTATACCGAGCATGAGAATGGAGAGATTGTGATCATATTAGTTCAAGAGGTACACAAACATGACTACTAATAAATATGGGCTGAGAGAACTAGAAAAAGAGTTTGGAGCTCTAACGTTTGGCAGACTTCTCAAATCACACAGACTTGGGGAAAATTTAAGCCAAACCGACCTCGCAAAAATTCTAAAGATATCAAAACAAAGTTTAAACGACCTAGAAAATGGTCGCACATTCCCCTCTATTTCGAGAGCGGCCGCCATTGCAAGAAAAATAGGTGTTATGGAAGCAATGATGGTAGAACTCTGCATTCAAGGCCTAATTGATCGACAAAAACTGAATCTTGTCGTCAAAATTGAAGAGGTAAAAAATCGAAAAAGGGCCTCATAGGCCGACTACTTTAAAGCCCGAGCATATTTTCAAGCGCGATAATAGGGTCGCCACCTGAGGCCTCTAAACCTTTCGGTACGAAAACCACATATTTGATTTTGTCTTTCTTCAAACGCTGCTCGAGATCTTCGATATGTAAGGCTCCAATAACAACAGCTGATTTTTCTTTTGTGGCTTTAATCTTATTTACAAAAAACTGATTCCGCTCTTTCACTATGCTCTTATAACGAATCAGGGCTTGGCGAATAGCATCGTCGAGCTTTTTCAGCGTTTCGGCTTCAGAAGACTTCTTTGAGATCTTAATGGCTCCTTGCACACTCTCTATATAAGAGGCGCGACGAGACGGCTCATGCTGAAGCTGATCAATACGCAAACGGTAACCCACCAGCCCACGGATGTCTGAGAGCACAGTGAGATGTTCTTTAACAAGCTTATCGTTATCACCGCAAAGGACTTGGAGCTTATCTTGATAAACCGCCTCGCCCTTTAATCCGATGTGAGTCATAACTAAATCAATATTGCCCTCACGCTTAAGGGCTGCCTCTACATCACTTAAGCTCCAACCATTGAATGCTGGCTTAAAACCTTGAGTGATCTCGCCCTCACAGCCCTCTACGACCCATACAGGGCGCTCTTTATATGTTTCGAGTTGTTTAAAAATAGAAAACTGATTCTCAAACTGAGGCTGCTTGAAATTTTGGCGGCGAGTATCTACTTGCGGAGAAAAATGCCATTGTGGAATTAAAATCACCTGAGCGGCCTGCACTTCAGCCTCTGTTAGAGTGGAGTATCGACCGTAAGATGTAGCGAGGCCTTTAACATTAGAAAAAAGTGGTCCATCCGGTTTTTTGGATTGAGACTGACAGGCTGTTATTACTAAGAGGCTTAATAGAAGGGCTATTTTTTTCATGTAGGTATCTTTGCACAATATGTGTGCGAGATAAAGCTAGAACGCCCGCAACGCAGCGTAGGGTTTCGCACAGGGACGTACGAAATAAAAAAAGCCCGAAGCTGTAACGCTTCGGGCTCTCGTGAGGTTCCAGGACGAGGCGCGGAGACTATGCGCCCCGGCCAAGAAAATTTAATCCTAAAAACAAATGTGTCTGCTGCTTGACCAACCTCGATGCAACCTCAGTTCAGTCACGGCTTTCACCGTGACCTACGTGTGAGATTAACCTACGAGTTTAAGTGCTACTGAAGTTGATTGGTTAGCCTGAGCCAATACACCAACTGCAGTTTGTTGTAACACCTGATCGCGAGCAAGGTTTGCAGATGACTCAGCGATATCCGTATCACGGATGCGTGAGTTAGCTGCTGAGAAGTTCTCTACTGAATTCGATAGATTCTCAATTGTCGACACGAGTCGGTTCTGTAGTGCACCTAATGTTGCACGTTGACCATTCACTTGTACCTGTGCCGTTTCTAAAACTTCAAGTGCTTCGCGGGCGCCATCTTTTGAATCGAAAGCTAAGCCATCGATATTAAGAGCGTCTAATTGAATGTTCTGATCGCCAGCTTCAAAACCGATACGATCGTTAAAGTCGTCATTATTAATATCAACTTGGAACTCATAGCTTCCGCCGCTACCATCAAGGAGCTTCACATCGCCGAAGCGTGTAGTCATTGCGATACGTTGGATCTCGTTCTTAAGTTGTTGTGTTTCTTTATCAATAAATCCTCTCTCTTTGTCTGCAACTGTATCAGAAGCAGATTGAACAGCTAATTCACGGAGACGAGTTAACATGCTCGATACTTCGTTCATACCGCCCTCAGCGACTTGTACCATTGAGATACCGTCGTTGGCGTTACGTTTAGCTTGGCCATAACCACGAATAGTTGATTTCAACCCTTCGCTGATTGATAAGCCGGCAGCATCGTCTGCTGCTTTAGTGATGCGTGAACCTGATGACAATTGAGCGTAGCTCTTTTGTAGATCGCGCATGTTAGTGCTAAGTGTTTTCTGTGCTGCTAGAGAAGGAAGGTTAGTTGTAATTTTAAGACTCATAAAGCCTCCTAGTTTGTTTGTTGACCCGAGCAGCAGCTTCCTCACCTACCACTACTCAAGTTTTTGCCAGACGTTCATCGGTTCGCTTTTGATTCAGGACTCGACTTTTAATCTCGCCCTTTGTCTTTGCGACCTTTGGTCACCTGACGTTTGTGCTAATCCTTTCGGCGCGTCCTGGTTGAACTATAGTCGGGCCAGCTAGATCTAGACTTTCGATAGAGGTTTTCTAGACTGAAGAAGAGGTGTTTTTCTATATTTGCTAGACCAAAGATTTGAAAACCTCGACTAAAGATTTACTTTTATCTCGACTATTTTCTGGGCCTGAACAAGACTCGCCAAATGTTTTATAGACTATGAGCTGATCAAGTCGTGCTCAATCGCTCTCGACGAGACTCGATCAGACTCGCCGTAAGGTCATTGGACTAATGATCTAAGACTAAATGCAGATCTAGGAGAGAATTCTCCTAGCGTAGATGCATGCAATAAAACATTGGGGCATTCTTTAAGAAAAGAGAACCGCTAAATGAAATTTGTATTTTTAATATTCCTATTGGGAGCGCTCACTCCCCTGCACGCAGAGTCTGCCTTACCAAGCGCAGATAAATCTGTGCCTTACGAAGTCGCCAATGCCGCCGCACCCGAAATAGATGATCCTTACTACACTGAGCGCTTCTATACACACATCACTACCCAAGCTCGAACACTACGTCCCGGCAAGTTTGCCTTTGAAACCTTTCCTGGTGGCAACGTCTACACGAGCTTCTTAACCAATAGCTTATCCATGGGAGTCTTCAATCGCTTTCAAATAGGTACTGCCCCCGTTTTCTATGCAGCCGATGAGCATGAACATAATTTTAATTTTAAAACTAACTTTATACGTCGACGCTATTTTCAATTTGGATTTGGTTTCAGCCAGTTTCGTTTTCGCTTAAAGAACAATGAGGTCCAAGAGATTGATGGCTCTATCAAAAAGAATATTAATATTGATTTGAATTTTGTCTTTATCACCATGAACTACCGCGAGCCGGGCTCTAAATATGCTTTTGGCTATAACTTCTCTTATGGAGAAACCAACTCTAACTCGGCTCTTATAGATAACGCTTTGGCGACAGAGTTCAAGCGCCGAACCGAGTGGGCCACGGATATTAGTTATAAGATATCGGATATCTGGCTCACCACTTTCGGTATTGGCGAACAGCGTGAGGATATTTTTGAAATCAAATCGGAAAGGCTGATGGGCTATGGCCTTTCATTTACTTATCTCCAGCCCACGGTGTGGTTTCCGCGCCTCACTTATGGGCTTCATTTCGCGCCTGCTAATGGCAAATCTACCTTCTTACTTTCTTTCGATATTTAGCCATGCTTAAATAGCTTCATGAATGAAAAGCACATGCGACGAGCGATTGCTCTGTCTAAAATAAATGTTGAATCTTTAAAGGGCGGCCCGTTCGGAGCTGTTGTTGTTAAAAATGGTAAGGTCATTGGCGAAGGCACGAATCTAGTGACGACGAATAATGATCCGACGGCTCATGCTGAAGTTGAAGCTATTCGCCAGGCTTGTAAGAATTTAAAAACTTTTGATTTGAGTGGGGCCGAAATTTATACCAGCTGTGAGCCTTGCCCAATGTGCCTGTCGGCCATCTACTGGGCCCGTATCGGCAAGATTTATTTCGCCAACACCCGCGAAGATGCAGCAGATATTCAATTTGACGACAATCACATTTATGAAGAAATTCCGAAGCCCTTAGATCAAAGACAGATTCCAGCCGAACAGGTTCTCCACAACGAAGCCCAAGAAGTTTTCAAAATGTGGGAAAAATCGACATCCAAGATTCGTTACTGAAGAATGAAGGTACGGGATACCTTCATGTACCTTCAAGAGAGGCTAAATTTCTTGCCTTCGCGCCTAGCGAGAAGTTCACCACAAACGCTGACCGCAATTTCTGGTGGCGTATTATTGCCGATAGGTAGACCTAACGGACAAGATAGAAGGGAAAGAAGCTCGGCGCTCACACCCAACTCACTTAATTCTTTCTTAATCTTTGCGGCCTTAACATCAGAACCGATAACTCCAATGAGTGCTAGAGTTGGTGAACGGCCGAAGGCGGCTTTAAGAATGGGCAGATCTGTTGAATGACCCTGAGTCATGCTCAATAGAAACGTTCCCGCCGGAAGGGCCTCAACTTCATCGGCCATATTACTAGACAGCTTCTTTGTCATATTGGCAGAGCTCGGCAGACGCTCCAGCCACTCTTCGCGCGTATCGAAAATCGAAACCTGACAAGACCAAGTTTGTAAAACTCGGCAAAGCTCTTGCGCGATATGCCCAGCACCGAAAATAGCCACGTGCCATTGGTTCGACAAACTCACATCGAAGAATAAAGTCACAGCTCCACCACATGACATGCCGATATCAGTTTGCAGATTCCATGTCTGAGCGTGTGGAGCCGTAGTGCTCGTCGTCGCGGTTTGAATTAAGTTCTGCGCGTAACGAATGCAATGGGCTTCGATCTTGCCGCCGCCAACTGTTCCCCAATAGAGACCTCGCTCAGTGACGAGCATCTTAGCGCCTTCAACTTGCGGAGCACTTCCTTTAATCGCCGTAAGCGTGACAAGAATAAATGGAAGCTGCTTTTGATTGAGCTCTTGAATTTTATGAGCCAGCTGAATCATGGTTGTTTCTCCAGACTCATGCGGTATTCGCGATCATTCAGTAGCATCAAAAGCTGCTCTTGCGTCGCTGGGAGTTTTAAATTGATGCGTTTGTCTTTCACAGCATAAAGCGCATTCTTCGCCGCTGCCCAAACCGAGATACCAAGAAGTAAAGGTGGCTCGCCCACAGCTTTACTGCCTTTCACATTTCTAATATTTTGTGGATTATCTATGAGACGACAATTAAAACGGCGCGGGATATCATGCACGCTTGGAATTTTGTAAGTGCTTGGTGAATTTGAAACTAAGCGGCCTTCTTTATAAAAAAGATTTTCAGTTGTGACCCAACCCATGCCCTGCACAAAGCCGCCCGTCACTTGGCCGATGTCGATGCCTTCATTAATTGGACGACCGAGATCCATTAAAAGTTCAGTGCGAAGAACTTTAAGTTCTCCAGTTAGACGATCAATTGAAACTTCTGAGGCTGCCACTCCGTTAGTGAAGTAAAAGAACGGATGGCCTTGGCCTGTTTCTTTATTAAAATAGATTCCTGGATATTTGTAAAAGCCCTGTGATGTGAGTGGCACACGATTCACATAAGCTTCGATCAGAAGATCTTTAAATGAAATTTTCTCTTTGGGCTTAGATTTTAGAAATACAAAACCATCTTCAAATACTACTTCACCTGAGCGTGCGATGAGCTTCTCGTCAGCCACATCGATTTCTTCAGCAGTACCGGCACCAGCAACGGGCTTACCACGAAGCTTCTCAGAGCGAGACAAAACTCCTACAGCTAGAGCAGCAAGACCTTGCTTGATCGTCTCACTAGCATTGAGGGCCGCCGCGCAGTTAATATCGGCGCCACTTGAGGCTGCCGTTGGTGATGTGTTGGGATTTTTCTCGGTCGAAGTCGACATGACACGCACATCATCAAGGGGAATTGAAAAGCAGCCCGCGACAATCTGTGCAATTTTCGTATTCACGCCCTGGCCCATCTCTGTAGCGCCTGTAGACACCTGTAGCGTGCCGTCGGTGTGAATATTCACCAGTGCATTACCTTGATTCAAAAAGCGCGTGGTGAACGAAATACCGAACTTCACCGCAGTCGCAGCTAGACCTCGAATGGTCGAGTGATTCTGTTTATTGTGTTCGTCGATCTCACGGCGCCACTTGGTGTATTCAGTATCCATCTCAAGCTTTCTAAATAGATCAGGCAAAACATCATCATCAATCTCTTGCCCATAAGGCGTCGTCTGCCCTTTGCGATAAACATTGCGCTGACGAATAAATAATGAGTCAGTGCCGAGCTCGCGCGCTATATCTTCAATAATATTCTCAATGGTCACAACACCTTTAGGCCCACCGAATCCGCGAAAAGCAGTATTAGGCGCCGTATTAGTTTTGCAAACCTGACCCGTCACCGAAAAGTTTGGAATATAATAAGCGTTATCTAGGTGGAGCATAGCGCGCTCCATGATCGATGTTGATAAGTCAGCATAAGCCCCACCATCCGAGTAGAGCTCAGCTTTTAAAGCGAGGATACGACCCTCAATATCAAAACCAGCTTCGTAAATATTATGAAACGGATTTCTTTTACCCGTCATAATCATATCGTCGTCTTTAGTGAGAACTAATCGCGCTGGTCGCTTTAAATTATGCGCCACTAAAGCGGCGTAAGCAGCAAAAGGTGCGGCTTGAGATTCTTTGCCGCCAAAAGCTCCGCCCATTCTTTTTACGACGCAAACAACTTGGTGATATTTTAATCCAAGAGCGTGAGCAACCAAATGCTGAACTTCAGTGGGATGCTGTGAAGAGGCGTGAATCTCGAGCTGATCATCTTCTTTTGGATAAGCAATGCAAGCTTGCGATTCGAGATAAAAATGATCTTGGCCAGCGATATCAATAACACCTTTAAGTTTGTAAGGTGCCTCTTTCAAAGCCTTATCCACGTCTCCCCGTTTAATACCGCGAAGTGGACCAATGAATTCTTTATTCTTAATAGCATCTTCAATACTGAGCGTGGGTTTTAATTTATCAAATTCAATAATAATGGCTTTTTTCGCAGCGTGAAGAGCCGCGCGAGTTTCGGCGGCGATCACGGCAATGGCCTCACCTACAAACTCAACTTGCTTCTCAGCTAAAAACGGCTGATCTGGAATGATTGTGCCCCATTTATTATGGCGCAGATCTTTCGCTGTATAAATAGCTACAACACCCGGCAAAGCGAGAGCCTTGCTGAGATCCAGTTTTTTAATCTTAGCTTTTGCAATAGGACTGTAGAAAATATCAACGTGAACTTCACCTTGCAAGAAAGGGCGATCGTCGATGTATTCAGCCGTGCCAGCCACATAAGCCCGTGAAGAATCATGAATGTGCGATGACGGCTTCTTCATGAATTGGCCCTACCTAAAAAATCCTTGAGGTGCTCGCGACTGAATTTTTCAAAGAGAGCCTCAGCTAATAACTCGCGATACTCTTGGGTGCCGCGGGCATCTGACATCGGCTTAATATTTTTACCGATTAACTTCTTAGTATCTGAAACAAACTGAGCGTCGACTTTTTTTCCGATAATCTTTTCTTCGACAGCTTTCAAACGCAAAGGCACGGCGGCGACTCCGCCAAAGGCAATCTTGGCTGATTCTACTTTACCTTTTTTATCCACTTTCAAAAGAAAGCTCGCGTTCACCGCTGAAATATCAAGATCACGCCTTTGCGAAACTTTATAAATCCCAGAAATGTTTTCTGTCGGAATGGGAATCAAAAGAGCGGTGATGAACTCACCCTCTTTAAGATCTAACTCTTTATAGCCTTTAAAAAATTTCGTAATGGCGATCTGGCGAGACCCCTTCGGCCCAACAACTTCGATTTCGGTATCTACCGCCATCAAATAAGCGGTGGTGTCCGCAATAGGTGAACCATTAGCTAAATTACCAACTAACGTCGCTGTATTTTTAATTTGTGGAGAAGCGAAGATACTCAAGAACTTTCCGAAGGCTGGCAAATGTTTTTCTGCCACAGCCCCCACTTGATCAAGAGTGACTCGAGCTCCGATACGAATTACATTTTTCTTCACAGCGATTTCATAGAGCTCAGAAATTAAATGGAGACTGAGGCGCTTAGCTCCCGGATCTTTGCCTTTATTGATTTGCACGCCAATATCAGTTGAGCCTGAAAAAATACGAGCTTTAGGGTTTTTCTTTTTATAAGCCACAGCCTCTTTAAGAGTCACAGGCGCAGACAATTCTAGCTCAGTTGTCTCTACAGCTAAACTCTCTGAGGTCAGCTCTTTCAACTGAGTCGTTTCTTTTTTCAGCGGATACATTTTCTGAATGAGAACAATTTTCTTTTGATCGACATTCTGAGCGGCTTCGATAATAGGCTGGTAACCGGTACAGCGGCAGAGATTGCCAGTAAGATAATTTTTTACAGTTTGATCACTTGGCGCTTCAGCTTTTTTACCCGCACAAATACGCTGCTCGTACATATTCGTAATCGACATGACAAAACCAGGAGTGCAAAAGCCGCATTGGCCACCAAAGTTTCGCACCATTGAATCTTGAATTTCATTGAGCTGAGTTTTCTGCTCAGCATCTTTTTGCGCCAACCCTTCAACCGTCACAATATGACAGCCGTCGGCCGAGAAGGTCGGGAAAATACAAGAATTGAGTGAGCGATAATGCAAATCAGAAGATGAGCCGGCTTGCGGTGTCACGCGAGCGAGCATAATTGTGCACGCTCCGCAATCGCCTTCAGCACAAACCACTTTCGTGCCAGTTTTACGAAGTTGATAACGAAGAGTATCACTCAGTGGGGCAAAAACTGCTTCACCGCTCAGCTCGACGAATTCTCCGTTAACTGTGAAGTGAATAGTTTTACGCAGCATCAGTTCTTCCAGTTCACGATAAGCAAACCGACAATCGCTAACGAAGCCCCGACAAGTCGTTTGGGCTCAAATGGCATTTGTTCGACAAAAACGTCCCACAATAAACTGCAAATCATTTGTCCCACAACGATACCAAGAAAAACACCTGAGGCACCAAGCTTCGGTAAGAGCGTAGGAATTCCCGCGACCAACACTATGCCGCAAAGTCCGGGAATAATGACCCACCACTTGAGCTCAGATGGGTTCCACTTCGGTACAAATGATTCAGAAAAAAATTGTGGAGCATAACGAGTCGCGAGCCAAATTAATACGAGGACGAAAAACATCAGTACAGTGTTCAATAAGGTCGCACCCAATAAACCGGCACTCTTAGAGATCTGACGGTTGAGTCCCGCTTGTAAAACGGCGACGCCACCAATAAGAAAAGACGCAAACCAATAAATCATGGTTGTAACGTACCCGGTAGGCTCTTGCTTCGCAAACTTTTTTCAGACTCAAGGGATTGTCCGCGTGCGCGCGGCAGAAAAGAAAAAACCCTGGGGTGTGTGGGATCCCCAGGGCGGGCTCAAGAGAGCATTGTGTGTGGGCTGCTCCCTTAAATTATTAGATACAAAACAAATCGATCAGGCGGGCGCTGTTCGGATGGAGCCAAAAACTCCATTATCCGAGTTCATTCAAAGTTGTCGTAACAAATACCAACCGTTTCGAATAATTCGCAGTTAGAGCATCTTCTTGCGTGAGCAAAAAAACTTATCTGACTGAGGACTCAGGGTGGCGCCAAGCACCACCCCAAGAGAAGTTGTAATTTTATTAACCGATGAGTTTAAGAGCAGCCATACCGTTTTGGTTAGCCTGCGCAAGAACGTTAATCGAAGCCTGTTGTAGAATCGATGAAGACGCAGCTTCAGCAGATTCGAAGGCGATGTCAGCATCAGCGATACGTGACATAGCGGCCGATAAGTTCTCAAATTGAATCTCAGTGTTTGAGTTCGTCATTTGTAATCGAGATTGAACCGCACCGAAGTCAGCGCGCATTTTACCGATGTGCACGAGAGCTTCATCAACCGCGCCCAATGTATCGCGAGCACCGGACTTGTCTGATACGCTGATTCCATCGATACCAAGGGTAGATGTTGTCGCGTCAGCTGATACGTTAGCTCTCACTACGTTCTCGTCGCCACCGAATGGGCCCACGTGGAACTCAAGTTCTTCGCTGTCTTCACCATTCAACAACACTTTGTTACCGAAGCGAGTTGACTGTGCAATACGCTCAGATTCTTCAACGAGTTGTTGTGCTTCTAGATCTAGGAACTCACGTTCTACTTCTGAAACTGTGTCAGATGCAGCCTGAACTCCCAATTCTCTTAATCGAATCAAAATATTTGAAATTTCATTTAAACCACCCTCAGAGACCTGAATCACTGATTGTGCGTTCAAGGCGTTTTGTTTCGCCATTTTTAGACCGCCAACTTGACCGCGGATGTTTTCACTGATCGCGAGACCAGCGGCATCATCTGCAGCAGCGACGATTCTCTTACCTGAAGACATCGCAGTTTGTGCGTGCTCTAAACGTCTTTGGTTCTTGTATAACTGTCTTTGTGCAGTTATCGATCCCACGTTTGTTGATATTCTTAAGCCCATAGTATAGCCCTCCAACGGACTGACTCAGCATGCTTGCTGTTAATAACGCGCTCATCCCACTCGACTCCGCCCCATGCGGATTCGTAAATGTTCGCGAGCATCTTGCTATGTTTTTGTGTTGGAGAGTGCCTGAAGGACAAAGGCGGTGACTGCCACCCTAGTTATCAAGCTTCTTGGAAAGATCTATTTCAGTGACTGCCGAAATGAATCTTCTTTAGAAGTGCTCCAACGTGTTCATAAAACTTATCGACGAAGGTCCAGTTTCCTTTAGGCCTTAGGTCTAGTTATTTTTAACGCGGCACATCTTGTCTATGAAAATGCTGATGATTTTATCTTAAAATTATTTCATGACTCTATGAGTCATTCAGGCCTAAGGTCTGGGCGCAGGGGCGTTGTCAGAACTTAATTGAGTGAATGCAAGCTAAAAAAAGACTGAAAAGCGCGCCATCGAGCCTTTAATGTATTAGTTCCGAAGTTAATATACATAATCAGATCATTCTCGATAGCGCTGCCATTCGTGTGCTTTTGCAATCTATAAAAGCCCATATCGACTAAAAGCAAATGGCCACTCACCGGGTCGACAGTGGCATCGATGTCGCCAGCATGTATATTAAGTGCATTTAAAATATAAGGTTTGCGGATTTTTAATATCACTCAATAAACTCTCTCTTATCACTTCTAGTCGAGAGCTTCTTTCGAGTAATAGCTCTTCACAAATCACCTCATGAGATGCAAACACCGATTGAACTGAGAGCAGAATAGAAATGCTAAGGAGTACGAACTTCATTTACAAAGAGACGAGAAGGTCGCTAATGACCCGCCCGCTCCCTCATTACGTTTATGATAAACTTTTTTAATACGCAGTCGATTGCCTTCTATACACCCTAAAAGACGATAGAGACTGGGTAGACCTTTGACCTCAATAAAATTTTTATGAACATCGGTCATACGAACAATTCCACTCCCCGATTTAGGAGCGACAAAACCTTTTAATAAACCACGCAATAATTTTTGACCATACTCTTTATTAAGCACTACAAAATCTTTAGCCGCATGAGCTTCGAAAAGAACCAACTCTAGATTCGAATGTGGCAGAGAGTAATCTACATCGACGGAAATTTTGTCTGGACGATCGATCCAGTTGATAAGGCTTTGCTGAATCACAGCTTGTGCTGAAGAAGAATTTAAACCGCGGATATACTCAAGCGTCTGTTTAAAAGCATCTTTAATTACTTGTACTGGTTTTTCTTCAAGAACTAATTCTGTGAGGCTATCGATTTTAAAACGCACCTGGCTTTTCTCTAGATCTGTGAGCACTTGCTCAAGAGTAAAATAAAAAACTTCTAGTTCATCAACCAGAGCCGTAAGCTCTTCGACATTATTACGAGTGCTAACTTTTTGCAGAATCACATCGCATTGCACTTCCACGTACGCGAGTTGTGTATTGCTAATAGCCCAAGCCGGTCGGCTTAGGCAGAATACGAAAAGAAAGATTAAGAAAAATTTATTGCTCAAGATTTAAAGTCACCGGAGTCATATCAACAAAGCGTGATTGTGAGTAAGCATCGTACACGCGAAGTTTCAATGTGTTTTGACCGACTTTAAGTGGGCCCTCGTGACGATCTTGACCGAACATTAATGGAGTAATGTATTGGTGCTCAAGATTGAAAGTCACTGTGCCACCGTTTGATGTATTTTGCTCACCAATAACGCGATCACCTTGTGAAGTCACTTCGATCAACTGCGTGCGGATTACAACATCATTGTTATCTGAATCGCGGTCAAAAACCTGAGCCGAGATTTTAGCTTGCCAGTAGTTACCGCGGCTAAGGGCTTTAAGGCTCTTACCTACAAACTGGTTCGCAGGAGTGATCATGCGAGCTTGCGGTTGAAAGCTAAATGTTGGATTCTTAGAAATAACATCAGTAAATGTTCTAGAGAAAGATTCAGTAGCAACCTCAATATGAAGTGGCATTGAAGCCCCGCTATTACGTGGGATTGTGCAAATCGTTTGTTTACCAGTGCTGTAGTTACCTAAGATCACGCTACGGTCACGGCAAAGGATTTGATTGTTTGAAGAAACTAAAATGCTAGCCACTTCAGAGCGATCACAAATGGCATTAATAGTTACAAAATTATTTGCAACTGCAGAGCTCACAGAACAGTTATTGGCAGCAGGAGTCGTAGGAACAACTACTACATCAGGAGAATTAACGATTACTGCACTGCCCGTTTCTTTCTTATAAGCCCCACCAGCACACGAAATGCCAGTCGTGATTTCAGTTAAACTGAAGTTGTAAGTGCGAACTTGAATTTCTTGAATTGAGTTGTAGCAAGGAACAGCCAACCACATTGCACGCATCTGCTGACGACCAGCGAATGTTTCAACTTGAAGTACAACACCTGGCTTTAAAAGATTGTGGTTAAATTCTTGATTAAAACCACAGCTTTGCTTACCGATAGCCCAGTTCTGATTTCCACTAGCTGAAGTGTAGTAATTGGCTGTACCAGAATTTTTATCAAGTACGCGAACACTGAAACTATCAGATTCACAGAAGCCTTTACCAACTAAAGCAAAACGCATAACACCATTGCTCTTCGTAGAAAAGCTAGTGGCGATACTTTGAGCCCAAGTAGAAAGTGGCAAGAAAATTAGCGCGAATAACAACAACATGCTCTTCATGTATCACCTCAGTGACAAAAGGGTTTTGTCCTTTTAGAGCAAGGAGCGTTCCGAGTTTGTTGAGGTTTTTAAAGAGTTAAGGAGGGCTGGAGTGTCGATGGCCCAGCCATAGCGACAAAAAGGGGCAAGTTTAAAGGCTTAGAAACAAAAAAACCGCTCCCAAAATCCATTTTGGAAACGGCCACACTTAAAGAATAGCGCTCAAAGAAGTGTACTCACGGTTGAGCCCGCTTAGTTTTATCGATCTGCTAGTTTTTTTAGAAAGGTGCAAGGCACCTTTTTTAGTTAATGAGTTTTAAGGCTTTATGGGGGGACATATTCGCACTCGCAAGAACTGAAATACCAGCTTCTTGTAGCACTTGTGCGCCAGCCAACTTGGCTGACTCTTCGGCCACATCCACATCGGCAATGACCGATCGTGCCTCTTCGAGATTCTGCGCCGTCACAGCTAAATTATCGCCGGCGAATTGAAACCGACTCTGAACCGCGCCGAATTTTGCTCGAGAACCTGCGACCTGCATCACCGCATCATCGATAGATTCAATCGCATCTTGAGCCGCATCTTGGTCATCGACAGAAAGTCCGTCAATACCAACACTGCTCGCGCGCGTATCACTGTCTAATTTAAATGAGATCACGTTTTCAGAACCCTTATAAGGTCCCACCTGGAAATCAAATTCCTCTCCAGAGCCGCTTAATAATTTTTTACTTCCGAATCTCGAGACCTCAGCGATTCGATCAAACTCTTGCACGAGTTGCTGGAATTCTTGATCTAAGAATTCGCGCTCCTCATCACCAATGGTATCACTGGCTGAATTGATCGCGAGTTCTCGCAAACGCACCAATATATTGTTTTGTTCGTTGAGAGATCCCTCTGCCGTTTGCAACATGGCCGCTGCGGTCTTCACATTGGACTCAGATTGCCTTGCTCCCGCAACTTGTGCCCGTAGTAGTTCACTGACAGCGAAGCCAGCCGCATCGTTTTGAGGTGTGGTCAAACGCGACCCCGAAGCTAACGCTTGATATGAGTCTTCAACTTGTCGTTGATTTTTAGTTAAGAATCTTTGCGCCGTTAAAGACGCGATGTTTGTACCTATACGTAAAGACACGTAGCACCCCCTAGAACCGGCTCCCCTTCCCACAGGGGTTCCCGCTCATACGCGCCCACTACGCTTGTAAATTAGAATTCATTTCAGCAGTCACTTACTTTATCGACTCATTGCGTCAATACTTTAGGATATTTTGCTGTAGTGCGTAAAATTATTGATATCAAAGGACTTTTGCGTTTCATAACGGTCCAGTGCCATGGCTTTTTTAGACTTTTTAAAGGAGCGTTTCTTGTGTGGAGTATGGCGACCCATGGCCTCAACAAAACGGAGTACACCTCGTTTAACCTCTTCGCTACTTTCTTGGTCATCTGAAGTTTCAGTTGAAGCGCTTGTGGCAGAGATGTGCTGAGCTTCGTCTTCGACTTGTTTCATAAACACATCGAGATCGTTACTGTCAGCTAACGGAGCTAGAATGTGTGGCTCAAAACGAGACACTTTCATGATCACTCTCCTATTTGATCTTTCGGAGAGTCCTCATCATTACTTGATGCTATGCGTTAATTATTTGATTACACTGTCTTATTTTGAAATTTTGTCAGAGAAACTTGTGATTTTCTGAACAAAACTTGGGAGGTCTTTTACGGTCTCAATTTCAGTCTCAATCTGATCTTCAATGAGCCATCTGAATAAAGCCTTCGCTTCGGCTCGTAAACGCTCAGGTGTTGTCCGTGATTTTTTATCGAAGTCTTTTTTTGCTTTTAAGATCGCCTGGCAAAATTCATCGATGCCGTTTTTCTCAGTCGCAATGGTTGAGACGATCTGCACGGGTTTGCGATTTTCACCGAGCTCTAAAGTCGCACGCAGTTCATTTTTTAAACCTTCGGCGCCTGGGCGATCTGATTTATTTACAACGAAGAGGTCGGCAATTTCAGTGAGGCCCGCTTTCATTGCTTGAATTGAATCTCCCGACTCCGGAACCAAAACAACAGAGACAAAATCAGCTACATTTATAATTTCAAGTTCCGTTTGTCCCACTCCCACTGTCTCGATAAGTACAATATCAAACTGAGCGCAGTCGAAAGCTCGAAGCATGAGATAAGAAGCTGCCGATAATCCGCCCAAGCTGCCGCGTGTACCGACCGAGCGAATGAAAACACCGTCATCATTGAAATGTTCTGAGTAGCGAATGCGATCCCCGAGAATTGCACCCTTACTGAAGGGGCTAGATGGGTCCACTGCCAACACACCGACTTTTAGCCCCTGCTTACGGAGCTGCTGAATGATCTCCCCAATGAGCGTAGATTTGCCGGCGCCGGGCGGACCGGTTATACCAGCTCTAAAGGTAAAAGCCGTAGGGGCAACCAATTGCTTATGGGCCAAAGCTTTCGCCGGGCCACTGCGCTCAACCCAGGTTAAAAGCTTAGCGAGAGCTCGAAAGTCACCCTTTGCGGTGCTTTCTAAATAGGCCTCAACTTCGTCAGATCGAATATAAGCAGACTTGGCGCCCTTTTTGTTACCCAAATTGTCACTCACGCAAGAGCCCTCATAAATAGCTAAATATTTGAAAATCTTAGACTTTCTATCTTATTAAGTAAAGCCTGAAAAAAACTGTGACACCCCCTCTGAGGCCACTTCTTTAGCCCAATATATTTAGCAGCAAATTCAAGTACTTAGCTGTGCCAGCCTAGGCTCGTTTCCTGCGTATGTAAGTAGCAAGGGATAGGAGCTTTTATGAACATGAAACATTATATGGTACTCGCGGCGATCGTGGTTGTAGGCCTCTGGGGTAACTCACAGTTGAAACTCTCACTACCGACGAATATTCGCTACGCTAAATTTGATATGAAGGGTTTCGATGTAAAACCCTATCAACGCTCTAATCTTGAGAACGACCGTGATGCTCAAGCTTTCATGGCTAAAACTAAGGCTTACCGCCTTGCCAAAGCCGGTACTTTCAAACCGACTGAAATCGGTGGTCGCGCCACTATAACTCCAGCCACCCTCCCGGCTGCAAAAGTTGTTGCTAAAAAAGATCCGAAAAAAGAAGCGGCTGATAAGAAGAAGAAAAAAGCAGCCTTAGCTAAGAAGAAAAAAGAGAAAGAAAAACTCAACCGTCGCGGCGGCGTAATCAACGATTACGAACAAGACAATTCTTACGCGAACCGTTCATCTGATTCTGACCGTACTCCTTCACTCAACTCTTCAAACGAGTCATCAGGCTCATATGTAGTGGATGGTGGAGCCGCTGCTGCCGCTCAAGCTAAAAAAGACAAAGAATCAAAAGATCTCGAAGACTGGAAGAAACTTCTTCTTTCATTCCCAAGCCGTGAGAACACTATTGATTTCATTCGCGCTTACCAAAAGAATGAAATCAGCGAAGAGACTTTCTACACCGTGATCACAGCTATGTACACAGAGGGCGGACAAGAGTTTCAATCTTTAGCGGTACTTGCTGCTGGTAGCGTTTCAAATATTAAGAGCTTCGATTTCTTAATCTCTGTACTCAGCGACCAAAGCCAAGGTTCAACTGTTGCAGCTAACTCTGAGCGTGAACTTCATGAGTATACATCGATCAGCTCTATCTTCGTGGTTCGCCAAGTGTTCACTTCACGCTATGAAGATGAACAGAAAGTTTTCTACGCCGCTCAAGCTATTGATAATTCAACTGAGACTTACTTAACAGCGAACTCGAACAATCCGTCTGCACCAGTTGTACAGCTCAGCTCAGTACAGAAACAGATCTTCGCTAGCTTTGTCCCAGCTCTCGAGAAGATTTTAGACCTGTACGCGAACAACTCACAGATCGCCGATCCAGGTAAGCGGGCATTAGAGAGAATTAAAACAATCGCTCCTGTCGTGGCGCAAAACCAATTTCCGGTACAAAACTAAAACATTGGACGAATCGAGCTCTAGCTAGCTAGAATCGTCCTTGTGCTGACCTTTTTAAAAAAGCCTTCATTTAATTTCTTATCGACTTTGCTTGCGGTTCTTTGCGCGGCTCTCTTGCTTGTTTCATATCGTAGCGTCCATGCCTTTGATTTACCTAAATTCGATCAAGCCGATTTGCCTGAAGCCACCCAAGTTTTAGGTTTCGGTACCAGTACAAGGTTCTTGAGTAACCCCTTCCCGCTCGGTGGTTATTCGGGTTTTGAAGCGGGCTACACTTACGAGAGTATAGATATTGAAGATCTTTATTTTCTAAGCGCTAACACTACATCCGACGAAGATTCGCTCAATTTCTCACGTCTCGTTTTCGGCAAAGGCTTATTCGGCGATGTTGATCTCTTCTTGCACTTCGCCCCTTTCAACCGCGACCCGAGTATTAACGAGTACGGTGCCAGCGTGAAGTGGAACTTCTATCAAGCGAAGTTTATTCCATTCAGCCTTTCATTCCTCGGTCATTTTAATACAATCAATATTCAAGATGACTACACCAATGAATCTCTCGGCACTGATTTAATCGGTGGTATTAACGTAGAAAACTTTGCTCTCTTTTTTGGCGGTGGAGTCGTAGCGGCCGCAAGTAAGTTCTCAAAAAATATTCTCAACTACTGCACCGGCGTGAATACTCCAGCCAACTGTGATCCAAGCTTCGGAACTATCGGCGTTAATGATCCGCTTACAGTTAAACACCGCGAGAAAGACTCTCACTCATTTGTAGGTTTTCAATTTAATTTTGCTAATATTTTCTTGGCCGCTCAAATCGATCGATACACTCAGCCGGTCTACAGCCTTAAAATCGGTTACAGAGAATAAATAAATGTCGAGTGCGAACGCACCCGCCTACAGCTTCTTAATTTTTTCTACGAGATTTGTGGTGGATTTGCCGTTTACGAATTGCAGCGACTTCACTTGGCCGCCGTTTTTCAAAACGAAATCAGCACCGACGATTTTATCAATTGGCCAGTCGCCGCCTTTAACTAAAACATCTGGCTTAACTTTCTCAATCATATTCGCAGGAGTGTCTTCGGTAAACACACTCACGAAATCCACACAAGCTAAGCTCGCGAGAATCTCCCCACGATCGTCTTCAACTTGTAGGGGGCGCTCGGCTCCCTTTAAACGCTTCACACTGGCGTCTGAGTTCAGACCCACGACAAGAATGTCACCTTGAGCGCGCGCTTCTTGTAGATACTTAATATGTCCAACGTGAAGAAGATCGAAGCAACCGTTGGTAAATACAACTTTCTTCCCTTTTCTGAGAGAAGAAAGTTGGCTTGTGAGCTGATCGAGTGAGAGATATTTTCCCAAGTGATGGGGCCTTTGTCGCTATTCGCGACGACTATGTATTACGACGCAAAAGTTGCAGACCAGAAATACGGCCCGCGAAATCACGACCCGCAATCAATGAGGCCACTGGTAATAAAATAAAGCCAGTGAAGATAATCGCTAAGCTACGAAGTAAAACACGGGCCGGATAGAATGTATCTGAATGCTTCTCTGTTTCGCCCAACTGAAGATCAAAAGTCCATTCACCAAGTGTGGCGCCGAAGAAGCTACGGGCGACAACAACGTACATCTGCCATACAGCGAGATATAAAACGCCAAGACTGAGAAGCGCTGAAGTTTCGCGGCTGGCGCTGGCAATAACGGCCGACAAATTGATGCCTGTTGCGAAAATCAAAGTCATCATAAAGATCATTGAGAAAGCGAGGACTATAACAGCATCAAGAATTGTCGAAGAGATGCTGAAGCTCACTGGTACGAATTCACGAATTTTCGCATCATGGGCTCCGCGACGTGTCGCTTCAGCCGGAGTTAATGATTCGCGAAGTGATGCTTTTGGAATTTGAAAGTTAACGATATCCATTGGTGATTTGTCTGATGGACGTGGGATCGGAACTTCAAAATCAGTTGAAGTACTTGCTGAACGCTTAGCTTCATCTGCTGTACGCGGAAGAGTTTCGCTCAGGCGATTTTTATTTTCGTTACGTGGGCGAAGTGCTTGTTTAATTTCGTTAAGAATATCTTCTTTAGTTCGTGTCTTAGGATCAGACGACGTTAAAGAAGTTGGCGCTTCATGAGGAAGTGATCTGTTGATACGCTCGCCAACGATGTTAGCTGCCGTCGTGTGATCTTTTAAACTCACTGGTTTTTTATGAAACCCGAGACCTGCAGTCATCGGCTTCATTTCAAATTCATCATTATCCAGTTGGTCCATTCGCATCCCCCATGTGATCGAATTCATACTTTATGACGCTCACAAGAGCCAAGCAAGCCGTTTCGGCCCGCAATATCTGATGACCCATCGACACGGGAAAATGGTTAAATGACTGTAATAATTGAACTTCCTTCATACTGAAGCCGCCTTCAGAACCGCTTAAAGCCCATATGGCTTGAGGATTTTGCGCTTTGATCTCCGTCAAAGCTCCTTTTAGGGTTTTAGCGGCTTTACCGGCTTGGGCCATGGTTTCAGCACCCTCATAAGCAAATAAGCAAGGCGCCCCACCGGCGCTTTGGTGACCTTTAAGCCAATCCGCAAGTGGAATGAGCGGCTTCAGCTCCATCAAATCGCCGCGCTGAGATTGCTCTGTGGCGCCTCTCAGAATCTTTTGCAGGCGCTCGATTTTATTCTCACTCAGCTCAGCCGGCCTTTTAATAAAGCTGAATTCTGAGGTCAGCGGCTGAATGGACTTCACGCCCAATTCCACCGACTTTTCTAGAATCCACTCAAAAGTATTGAGACGCGGAAGACTAATTGCCAAATGAACTTCTGGCTTTGGTAGCTCTGGGAGTTTTATTCTTTCAACGATTTGTGCGCTGGCGGATTTCTTTTCGATTTTCTCGAGGCGACATTGATATAAATATCCATCTCCGCACATGACGCCGAACTCTTCGCCACTTTTCATGCGGAGCACACTCACCGCATGATGAAAACTCTCATCAGACAACTGAACTTGCTGTGATTCAATTTGTGAAGGGTCGACGAAAATTCGGCGCATATAAAATAAATCTTTGCTGGTTAATTGACGGAGTTAATCTTTCTTTTGAAGTAAGTAGCCCACCCACTCACCTAAAACTTCACGCTTCACCAATGTGAAACCATCGAAGCTGAAGCGAGAGAGAAATAATTCATCGCGCTCATCGAGAATGCCCGTGAGTAGCAAATAGCCTTTAGAAGCCACGGCGGCTTTAAGATCATTCTGAATCTCAGCGAGAATGCCATCTATAATATTCGCGACCACCCAGTCATATTGCTTCGGAGCATCGGCTTGGCCAGCGACGATTTCATGCAATTGCGCTTCGAGAATTTCAATGGCCGAGCCATTTTTCTGATTCATATTTTTATTGAGCGGAATATTTTCGCGAGCTGAGCGGCGAGCCTCAGGGTCAATTTCAACTCCCACAACTTTCGAGAAACCAAATTTCTCAGCTAAGAAGCAGAGAATTCCCGTACCCGTGCCCACATCGAGTAAACTCAAATCGTGATCGGCGCCAATCGTATCAGAAGTTAAAAAATTCTTGGCCATCATCTGGGCGGCTAAACGAGTTGTCTCATGAGTTCCTGTGCCAAATGCCATACCCGGGTTGATACGAATTTCATGAACGGCTTCGGCTGGTTTTTCTAACCATGCTGGCACCACCCATACTCCATGAGCGAGTTCAAATGGTGAGTAGAATTTCTTCCACTCTGCGAGCCAGTCTTTATGCGGCTCTTTAAACACTTCAAGGCGCGCTTCCGGAAACTGCTCTGACACTTCGGTTTTTAATTGGGCGGGCGGCTCATTGCTAAAATAAACGTGAAGGGTGACCTCGTCTTGATCGAGCAAAACAGCGTCGGCGCTTTCGTTACTTTGAAAGAACGGGAGATTTTCTGAGACGCCTTCGGCTCCATTTTCAAAGAAAAGAGCCGAGGCTATTTCAGCCTGTTCAGGAGAAAGACCAGTGACAACAACATTGAAATAGTGAGTGTTTTGCATAGGGCACGAAAGTACCCCAAAATGCGAATTTTTTAAAGAGTAGGACCTTGAGTTGGTAAACTTGTAGCAGGTAACTGTGAAGAAGATTCACGAGGAGGCATTTGTACTGTGGCTGCTACAGGTGCAGGTGTCGCTGCTTTTTCAGGAGCTGTCACCGCCGCTGGCGCCTCTATCGACGTCGTGTGAGTCGCCGCCTCAACTGGCTTCGGAGCCTCTTGAATTTCTACAACAGCCACAACCGAACGGCCGTCTCCGTATGAATCACCCATTGCTTTATCTGAGCCCTTGCCCATTTTAGCCGTCGACATATCAAGTCGGTCGCCCACCATAATGGCATCAAATTCTAAACCCGGGAGAGCCTCGCGGCTCATAACTTCAACCATGCGAGCCACCGCAATATTCTCTTGCGTGTGAATCACACGGAGCTTGCCTACTGGAATCACTAAATCGCCAGGAGACTTACCTTGAAATGGATCATAAAGAGTCTGGCGACGATTCACTGAAATAATCATCCCATTCTTCAAACCTGATTCAAGTCCCGCATTAATATAGAAATCTTTTGGCATCTCTTGATTATTCTCAAGTGAAACTGGGCGGCGAATATCGAAGACAGTGATCTCTTTGGCAAACGACTGAGCTGCCATCAAATTAATGGCAATGAAAAGCTGAGCCATAATAGCGACTGATTTAAGAGTTTTTAATGGTCCGCACGGCATATGAGAAATCCTTTTCAAGCGCATGAGTTCACGCTTTATGTTCGCCGTCCTGGCTGACAATATATTGAAGTGCCACTCCGGGCTCTTCACTTACCTATTGATTCGGCAAATCTTGCCGGGACCTGAATGAAAATGGCTCAAAACTAGACATTTTCGCTGGCTCACTCGGCGAAACCCGCCCCCGACTAAAGTTACGTCTAGCGCTCACCGATTGGGCAATGTCAGACAAACGCTGAAGAGGGACTTACTATGCTCAAATTGTTGATGATGACTGTGCTTTTATTGGCCCCGACCCATAGCTTTGCCGCTGATCTTATTGGTAGTGCTCCGGATGTGAATGGAGTGGGCCAAACAGCTATTCTGCTCGAAGAAGTTCTTGAAAATGGCAGCACTCGACCACTTGGTAAGGGCGCTTGGGGCCCAGGTCTTTTCAGTGATACCGAAGGCTCGGCAGATCAAGCCGCTCTCGGCGCCTCACCAAAAATCAAAGTCACAATGAAAAATGCGGGCGTGGCGGTCGGAACATACACATCTGAGCCAATGACTGTGGAAGATGCCGTTCGTATGGTCGATGATTCAGATACTTTGAATGATTACTTAAGAAAAGGTGGCAAGCTCTCGATCAATGCCAATCCTTCCGCTATTGAACTCGCGCGCGCTGTACAAAAACTAGAGTCGTCTAAAGACCCGGAAGTTTTGAAACTTTACTACAGCAGCAAAATGGACAATCTCAAAAAGGATTTCGATCAATTGAAAGAAAAGTACAAAACTTGTCGTGAAGATCGCAAAATCGCCATTCGTGAACGTCGCGAAGGCAAACCACTTCCGAAACGCGAAGTTGAAATTCGCGGCGGCCTTCACAACGGTACAGTTGTAAGAGATGCGGTGTTACCACCAGTGATTGGACCTAATAGTAGCGCTAAATAATTTTTAAATTGAAATTAAGCTTCGACTTCAGGAACGCGATCACTGCGCTTGATTGAAACGGCACCGATTTGCTGAGCGTCTGGCTTGAAACGAGTTTCTGGGTTCTGCACCACTCGTTGTTGAAGCCTTGAGAAAATCGGCTCGCGAATCGCTAAGTTATTATCTTGAAGCACACACTGACGAGCTAAACGCTTTTTGACGTTAATCAAAAGCGGAGCTTTCATGTTCGCTGTCATTAATGTTGGATCATTTGGAATTGTGATGATGTTAAACATACGACCATCTTTTTGTTTATCAAGATGGAGAGCTTCAAGATCACCTTTTGGAATATCAATCGAAAGACCAAGAGAGAATAATTCTGTTTCAAGAATAGGAAATGCGATATCTGGATTCTCACAAGACTGAAGCCAGGCGAAAATTTCATCGTTTGGATCGTCTAAGACGATAAAGCGACGAAGCTGACCAAAGCCCAGCAGTCCTTCTGAAAATTCTAAAATGTCGTCCTGCGAAAGTTCAACTTCCCCAAAACGCGACGTCAGAACGCGCATTACCCCTCCAGATTCAACGGCGTTATCCCTACCTTCAATGACACTACTGGCGTGACATCAGGTCAAATCTTTAAAATGATATTATGCATTAAAATGAGGTTTTAGGCCGCTTTTACGCTTTTTTGGGCGTTTTAAGCAAATTTGCAGCGGCGCGAGTCGAATCTGGGTTGGTTTGTGATGATTCTTCGTTCTGCGTTTTAATCGCATTGTAGACTTCTTCACGGTAGATGCGAGTCTCTTTAGGCGCCTCAATTCCAAGGCGGACTTGCTTACCTCTAATTTTTTCTACTCGGATCTTAATATTATCGTCGATCGTAATACTTTCTCCGAGCTTCCTAGTCAGCACTAGCATGACGAGCTCTCCTTCAACATCCTGGTCAAAGTTCTATACAATTACCTTAACGGCTCTTTTTGAACGGAACATTAGGTATTACTTCGCCCAGTGGAAGTCAACAGCTGGATCTAGACTCGACGCTTTTTAAGATTATGAAACTCGGATTACGAAATGAAGTCCATAAGACTTTTTTCAACTAATTTGCCAGATGTGGCGAGCGTCGCTTTGAGCGTATCTTCAGTTTTATTCATGTTACTGATCACTTCAAACGCATCAGCATCCTCGTTTTGCGAGATCGTCGTTTTCAGATCTACATTCGATGCATGAAGCGAGTTTAAAGAATTATCAATCGACATGACTCGTGAACCCATTTGCGTTCTCGAGAGAACAACTTGATTGATTGCGCCATCGATACGATCGAGAGATTCTTGCACTCCAGCTTTGTCATTGGCCATAAGCGCTGTTTCAAGTTTTTTGAGAGTGTCGAAGACATTCGAGCCTGTAATTTCTCCATCAGGCTGAGCTTCTTGTTGGCGCTCTACATTCGGAGTGCGAACTGAAGCCGGCCCACGCGTCTCCATCTCTTGCTGATGAGCCACTTGCGGATCCTTTTCAGCTTCCATCTCTTTTGCGAATTTCTGATCGAGGAATTCATTTACAGTTGTGGCTTGCTTTTGCGTCTTGAAACTACCGCCATCTTTAGTCAGACCCACTCCTTGAAACACAGCGTTTCCAGGAATGTTCATAGCTAAGAAAGCATCTTTATCCACGTGAATCTTTAATTCGCCGCTATCGCCCTGGTATTCACCCTCGAGACTGAATGGAGGCTTCGTAGTTTTATAACCACCGAAAATAAAACGTTCACCAAGCTTACGGTTGGCGATCTGCACGCTCTGATCATAAAGCTGTGACACTTCGGCCGCAACCACGCGACGAGTTTGCTCACTGGCTCCTGCATCACTGGCCTGAGCGATCGCTAATTCTTTGGCGCGAATTAATAATTCTGAAAGCTCCCCCAGAGATTGCTCTGAGAAATCGAGAAACGAACGGGCATAATTCAAATTCTTAATATATTGATCAGCGCCACGTTGTTCAGTCTTAGAGAAAAGAACGCGGCTGGCGGCCACCGGGTCATCAGAAGGTTTGTTCACACGCTTCTGGGTCGCAGCTTGATTCTGCAACTCAGACATCTCGGAGCGGTTCCGAGCAATGTTGCCTTTAATTTGATCGTAATTCATTTTATCCGCTATACGCATCTAACTACCTTACATCGGTTTCAAGTTTAAAACTGTATCTAACATTTCATCTGAGGTTCTGATCATTCGAGCTGAGGCCTCGAACATCTTTTGATACTCAATCATCTTTGCTGTTTCTTCATCTAGACTCACACCACTGATCGACTCACGAATGTTCTTGAGTTGATCTAAACTGTCTTTTTGTGTTGTGAGTTCGTGATTCGCACGGTTCGCAGAAACACCCACTGTACCCACGATATTATTATAGAAATCATCAAACGTGCTTTCGCCACCCATTATGTTTTGGTACTGAAGAGATGAGATCACGTTGGCAATACGGTTATCACCCGGAGAGTTCGCTTGACCTGCCGCTGCGATTTTACCCGCATCCTGATTGATCGCTTCACTCACTGAAATTCTCTCTGCAGCGCCTTTAGTATCTAAAATAGGTTCGAAGAAAGCGTTACCTTGCTGACTGTAACGATCGAAACCTTGGCTGTGGGCCGCATTCACTTCTTTAGCGAAATTGCCTGCAAGAGTATCGACCTGGCCTAAAAGTTCATTAATAAAATTATCGCGCACCTCAAGAACACCGCCGAGTTTACCACCGGTAATTTGGCGTGTGAGGTTCACCGGAGTGCCATGCTCAGTAGCGCGGTAGTAAATATCTGTATTACCCTCGCGTTTTTTGATGATGCCATCTTCACGCTCACCTGTAGCACTTGTTGTCAGCTCACGGTATGAAGTGCCCGTGACGAGAATGGCATTACTACCACCAGTGATAGAGAACTGTCCGTCTTTGCTTTCACCGTAGCGAATATTCATTTTCTGACTGAGATCTTTAACGAGAACATCACGGCGATCGCGTTCGTCATTAGCTTCGGCTAAGCCATTCACTTCGGCCGAACGAATACGTCCGTTAAGATTAGCGATCTCTTTAATGTTTGAATTGATCTCAGCCACTTGCACTGAAATCTGATAATCTGCTTCATCTTGAATTTTCTTAAGCATATTATTCGTCTTCTTGAAATCAGCTGTTAGGTTCTGCGCCGACTCTTTAACCAAGTTACGAATAGCCAAGCTTTCTGGATTATTTGAAAGTTCTCTGAAGGCGTTAAAGAAATCGCCCATAGTTTTATTCACGCCTTTATTGAGCTGCTCGTTAAAGACCTGCTCAACACGCATTAAAGTTTCAGCTTTACCTTCTTTTTTACCAAAGAGGCTGCCTTCTTTTTCAATTTGTTTTTCCATGAAAGCGTTGTTCACACGAGAAACGCCGTCGGTCTTTGCACCCTGGCCCATACGGAGTTTGCCAAAACCTATAGCGTCGTTCGCCTTCATATCAACGCGTTGACGAGAGTATCCCTCAGTCGACTTATTCGCGATGTTATGGCTGACAGTCTGTAGGGCAGTCTGCGAATTCATCATCGACTGCTTGCCCATGTTCATCATGGACGAAATTTTAGACATCCGTGTCTCTCGCTTGAAAAGTTTTAGAAGCGAATCATTCGCATCTAGTAAGCCTTACGGCTCTACACTTTCTATACTTCTTTACGCACTAACTGCCCAGACTCCGCCGGGTCATTTTTAACTGTTCCAGATTTCTTATACGTTTTAGTTCCACTAATATTGTCGCGCAAGTTATCCATCGCACCAGTGATTGTATTGAGCGCTGAAGAAACAAGTCCTTCATTGTACTGGTTGTGTTCACGTACGCGTCTCATCAAAAGATCTAGAACCGAGTGAAGCTTACGAAATCTCTCGCCCACTTCGCCACCGAAGTGACGTGAGAAGTCTAATAGACGAGTTGTTTCAGGATCTAAATATTCTGATTCGGCTAATTGAAACGCAATCTTACGACGAACCTCTTCGCTTTCGCGAGCCTTCATAAGTGCGGCTTCTTTTGTTTTATTATTTTGCGCGAGCTCATCAAGCTGTGAAGCGATGAGAATGTCTTTCTCTTTGCGCACAACAGTGAGTAAAAGGCGATAGATCTTTACCAGCCCTTCGAGCGATTGTTCTAAATTTTTTACTAGTTCTGCGCTCTCGGGTTTCATCCTAAAACCTTTTCATTCGACAATGTTTAATCAACCATTAACAGATGCTCATCAACGAGCTTATCTGCAACAGCAGCTGAATCTACTTTGTATGTACCGGCATCAACCATCGCTTGAATACGCGCAATCTTTGCGTCGTCAGCAGCATCTGCTTTTGTGGCGATAGCTTTGGCTTTCGCCATCATTTGAGCGCGATCAGACATATTCACTTTTGAAGATTCTCCCGTTAGCTCTGCAGCCGCCGGCGAATTTTTTGATTTATTTTTTACGTCAGAAACATCACGGCCACGGGCTCCATTAATTTGTGCAGCGGCGGGATTGTTTTTATTATCAATTTTCATCTGACCTCCGGAGACTTAAGCTCCATCTTTAAATCGTATCATACTGAGACATTCTGGCACAATGTCTCTAGACTCTTTCGCTGCCTTCGTTTTCAATTTTCCAAGTCAAACCAGTAGCTTCGGCCGCCATTAAACCCAGGCTTTCGCCTGCTTTTAAGCTGTCGCCACGGCTCAAATCATTGGCAGCTCCAATAAAACTGATCGTGGAGTTCAAACCATTTTCATGAGCTAGACGAATGAGCTGGCGATCATCTTGGCGTATCATTTGTGTGACCTTACCATCCCAAGGTGTTGTGACATCGCGGCCTTCACCTGGACCAACGTCGAAGAGGTATGACAAATCTTGTCCGCCCTCTTTGGCTCCTGCTTTTATGATTGGGATTCCCATTGGCTTTGTTTCATCAACTTTTAATTTAATATTCCCTTTATTTACTGGGAGCGGACCGTGAGGTGCTTGAATAATATTTTTATCAGGATAAAAACGCTCTTTGAGCTGTCCGTAAATAATATCAGAGAGACCTATTCCGCCTCTTTCGCTCCACTTATCAACGTACTGTTGATCGAGCTGATTCTGATAAATGTTTTCTGCCATGGAGGGTTGGTTGGTATGTGTCACTGTCGACTTCATAGCCTTAACCATTTCGTTCAAAAAATGCTTTTCATACATATCTGCAGCGCCACGGATTTGCTTATCCATATCCTGCGGAATTTGTGGATGTACTGATTTATAATTATTAATTTTCAAGCAATCCTCACTTTGTGGGCTTGAAATAAAAAAGGGATGATGAGCCAATGAACCCGCGTGCATCCTGCACTATTTCCAGCAATATCTGTACGTTACCAATCCTTGGTAATTATGCACTGAACTTTGCCCCTGATGTTTCCTGCTAAGTTAACACCTGGAATCTCTTGACCCTCCATGGTCAAACGCTCTCTAACTCACCATTCCCCCGCCTTACAAACACATCCATATGTCCGTAAGGTTTTTCTTCTATTACATAATCTCAATATCTGCTTGTAGCGCACCCGCTGCTTTTATCGTCTGCAATATCGTGATCAAATCCTTCGGAGACACTCCGAGTTTGTTGATCGCTTTTACGATATCGCCGACATTGGCGCCGTCATTTAGTAGCACAAGTCTTTCACCATCTTTTTTACCTTCACCGCCGCCGATTTTCAGAGCGAGATCTCCGTGACTGATCGCCACTTTAGAAATCTGCACACCTTCACCGATGACAACTGTTCCGGTTTTCTCATTCACAACCACACGCGCCTTTGTATCTGGCGACACTTGCAGTGATTCAATAATAGCTAAAAGCTCAACGCCTTTACCTTCATAAGGTGGCGGAGTGATCAAATCGATAGTGCCTGCATCAAGAGCAGATGCGTATTTACCACCGAGCTCCATATTTACTTTTTTCGCTACACGAGCGGCTGTTGTGAAATCTGGATTGTGAAGAGTTAAGCGGAACATATTACGGCTCGCAAAATCTCCATCCATATCACGCTCAATCATTGCACCATTTGGTAAACGGCCGACAGTTTCATGAACACCAGTGGCGCTTGAGCCAACTAGAACTGAACCTTGCGCAACAGCGTAAGTTTGTTGATCAGCGGCGCGAAGTGGAGCTTGAATAAGTGTTCCACCTTTTAAACTTCCGGCATCGCCGATCGAGCTCACAGTGATATCAATTTTATTACCAGCTCGAGCAAATGGCGGAAGATCAGCTGTAATAATAACAGCTGCTACGTTTTTGCTCGCAATATCTTTTTCAGTGAGCTTCATTCCGAGGCGATCTAAAAGACGAACCATTGAGTTCGATGTGAACTCCGCTTTACTATCACCAGTACCCGCCAAACCAATCACCACTCCGTAACCAACAAGTTGGTTCGAGCGCACACCGCGAACATTGGCGATGTCTTTGAGGCGAGCCGCATTCGATTGAAGACCGATTGCAACGATGACTAAGAATATTTGTAAGGCAATAAACGCTTTCATTCTCTAATCCTTATTGTCTGAGCTCAGCACCCTTAGCACTCACGATATCGAAGCTCGAATCGAGAAGCTGGGTTGAGTTCACACCTTGTTCGTTGAAATCTTCGGCTCTTACGATACCCGAAACTATAGTTTTATATTCACGTCCACCGATCATGAAAGACTGAGTGCCACGCACACGGTAGTTACCGTCGACGAGACGCTCAACTACACGAGCCGGCACAACTTTCACGTTGAAGTTGGCACTTTGTGAACCAGCAGGGCCACGATCGGCACCTGCAGCGGCATCACCATTCGGAAGAGCGGCCGCCGGAGAATCTTGTCCCGCTTTTTGTGCAGCAGCATCTGGCGCACCATCTTTTTTAGTTTTATCAGCTTGAGCTAAATTCAGAGCGCGACGGCGACGATCTTCAAGTTGCTTGATCAACCCACCAATCACATCGGCTTTCGCTGTTAACTGTTCTTTTGGTTCGCCTTCAATTTTAATTGAAACTGCATCACCAATCATACGAACTGTGTTCTCAGCAAAAAGATAAGCACCTTGGCCTTCCATCACCCAGAGAGAACCTGACTTCGCTTGCAAATGAGCACCGTCATCGAAGTTTTTACGAGTCACTCGGCGGTACTGACGATCTTGGGCTGGTGGCAATTGATTCTGGTCGCTGAAAGTTGTTTCTTTTGCACGGGCGGCGGCTTTTTGTTCTGCAGCCGATGGAGTTGGTTGACCTGTGATCAACTCTTTCCATTTCTGGCCAACTGTGGCACAACCCGGCTGAATAGAAGCTAAAACTAAAATAAGTAAAATTTGATATTTATTCATCGGATTCTCACCTCGCCGCGAGCAATCACTTCACCTGAAATCACTCGGTTTGTAGAGCGATTGCGCAAATTCACAGTATCGCCAACATAGCCGTCTTGCTCTGTGACCGCTTCGAGACTCACTTGCCATTCGCTCTCACCCACGTGAACGCGAACAACTTCGCCACGTGCTACAGCCTTTTCACGAGCGATCGTTTGGAAGAATAAAATATCTCCGGCGTTGGCTGTAAGCCGCATCTTTTGACCTTCAATGTTTTTCTCAGATGGGAAACCGTCGGTGGCCATAGTGACATCGCGCCATTCCCAGCGATAATCTTCGCCGCCGATACGCTGGCCCATTTGAAGGGCTCTATTAAGAACTGGTACTAATTTTTTAATTTCAAGTTGTCCACTGAGCCAGAAAAGAACTTCTTCACCTGAAGCTTTTGAAACAAAAAACTTACTGCTAAAATTACCCTTAGGAAGACGACCATCTGTTTCGAGACGCCAAGGACGATCTTTTAAATCAGCTGGCAAAACCGGTAGCGCAATACGCTTGATGCTGAGTTCACAATCTGCACATTGATCTTTCCAGACATTTAAGAGATCAGACTTAACAACTTCTTCATTGAGCTCGTAACCACGATTTTCAACTTTTACTTCATTGGGAATAACAAATTTAAGGCTCGCTAATTCTGTCGTCGAGCGAAGAGCCTGAGCAATCACGCTAGAAGAATAGATTCTTTGCTCACCTAATGCGGGCGCTGAACCTAAGCTGATTTTATCGAGTTGGTCATAGACTGTCATCGACACTTGTTTCATTTCTACTAATTGAGAGAGACGAACCGATGGGCTTGAATCTATTTTTAAATAAGCTTTAATACGAACCGGGGCCTGCGTTTCGATTTCAGCATTAGCACGACTGAGAACAGCGAGAAGGAGTGCGGTCGTTAAAATAAAAGATTCAATCGTTCTTCTCAACTGATTACCTCAAAGTGTTTACAGACTGAAGCATTTGGTCTGCGGCTTGAATAACTTTTGAATTCGTTTCATAAGCTCTTTGTGCGGTGATCATATTCACCATTTCATCTACGATATTCACGTTACTTGTTTCTAATTGGCCTTGAGCGACGCCCCCTAAACCATTTTGTCCTGGCTGACCTTGTTGCGGAAGACCGCTCGAAGCTGACGGAACAAATAAGTTACCGCCCACAGCTTTTAATCCGGCTGGGTTTACGAATGAAACGAGCTGAATTTGACCGACGTTTTGTGGCTGAGTACTTTCGCCTGTGATGATCATCACCTGACCTGTCTGACTGATCTCTACACCTGATGCTTCTGCCGGAATTGTAATTTCAGGCTGAAGACGATTGCCATTTTTATCCATAATGCGGCCATCTGGGCCCTTTTTGAAAGCACCGTCACGAGTGTAAGCAATCTGACCATTTGGAGTTTGTACCGGAAAGAATCCAGCACCTTGAATTTCTAAATCAAAGGCTGCGTTTGTTACTTTCGTTGAACCTTGAGTAAAATCTTTTTCAACAGCCGAAGTTTTAACACCCATACCCACTTGTACACCCGATGGTGAAATCGAATTCATCCCAGTGGCTGCACCCGGTTCTTTTTGGTTATCATAAAGTAGATCTTCAAATTCAGCGCGGGCCTTTTTGAAACCCATCGTTGATACGTTCGACAGGTTGTTGGCAATAACATCCATATTGGTCTGTTGTGCTTTCATTCCTGTGGCGGCGGTATTTAAAGACTTCATCATAACTTAATTACCTCTATTATCTCGGCACTTGGTTCACTAATTTGTCGTCCATTGAATCAAACGCTTTCATTGCCGATTGCGCAGCTTCAAATGTACGAGTCGCCTGAATCATATTCGTCATCTCTTCAACAACGTTCACGTTACTCATCTCAACGAACCCCTGATGAACTTTAAAATCTGTCGCTTTAATAACTGGCGCAGTATAAGGAGCTTTCATCGCAAAGAGGGATGAGCCTTGTTTTTGTAAAGCATCTTGGTTCGTTACATTCACTACAGAGATTTTGCCGGCCAGCTGAGCGTTGTCATAAACTTCGCCGTTGTACGCGACGGTTACGTTACGTCCTGTTAGACGGATAACTCTTTGATTCGGATCGCCGGTGCCTTCGGTTAACACAGGATAGCCTTCGCTATTCACCATGCGGCCTTCGCCATCAGTTTTAAAAGCGCCATTACGGGTGAAACGCACACCACTTGGCGTGAGAACTTCAAAGAAACCTTGGCCTTCAAGGCCAAGATCTAAATTGCCGCCGGTATTTTTAAGGGCGCCTTGAGAGTGATTAGAATAAGTGCCTACCGATTCTGCAAAAGCTTTATCGCCGCCTTGCATATCATAGAAGCTTTCAACGGAAGCCGGAACACGGGGAACCTGCATAACGTCTGGAAGTTTTTCGTTGGCAGTTAAGTATTCACGGAAGACTTGCTCGTCTTTTTTGAAACCTGTTGTGTTGGCATTAGCAATATTGTTGGCAATAGTATCAAGACGTTGGTTCTGCGCCATCGCTCCACTGAGTGCTGTGTATATGCCTTTACTGCTCATGATTGGATTCCCCTAACTTCAGTAGAAGCAACGCTCATGCCACAGTGATTCCACACTCGACTCGACAATCATCGAAAAGTTTTTTTTCTATAAAGTTTCTAAAGACTTAATCCGAAACGCGTCCTCGGGCTGATCTAGAACTTAGACGTACGTCTAGGTTTTTGCGGTGAATTTGACGTCAGTTCTCTGACACTCACCTATTTCACTGACTGAATGAAAGTCTTACGGACTAGCCGTTCCCAGACTCGACGATGACTTGAATTTCACCCATACTGAATTTCTGTGAAATTGAATTATTTTTTACTTCTTGGCTTAAGCATCAGCACCTCGCAATTCAATGCGACGGTGGCAATGGCCGCGCCTCATCCAATGACTCCTTCAGAGGAATTTTTAGCTCCACCACTTATTGGCGCAGGGGCTAAGAAGGCAGCACAAGAAAAACTCGAGCGCGAAAAGGCTCTAGAGTTAAAAGTCGCAGCTGATAGACTGAATGAACTCAAAAAAGTAACTCTTCAGAAGAATAAAGTGCTTCAGGCACAGAAAGATGCTTCCGCTCGCAGAAGTCCACAGTCTTTTACGCAAATCGATCAAAAACCAAATTTCGATTTACCGATTACTTATAATAGTAAAGTTCGCTTTTGGATTCGTTATTTTCAAACCACTGGTCAAAAAGATTTTAAAATCTGGCTTGAGCGGTCATCACGATACAAGCCGAAGATTCTACCCCTCTTACAAAATCGCGGACTTCCTCAAGATCTTTTCTATTTAGCTATGATTGAGAGCGGTTTTTCATCTCGCGCTGTGAGTACAGCGTCAGCCGTTGGCTACTGGCAGTTTATTGCACCTACTGCGAATCGCTATGGACTTCAGACGGTTTGGTGGCTGGATGAGCGTCGCGATATCATCAAGAGCACAGTGGCTGCTGCTAGTTACCTAAATGACCTCTATAAGATGTTTGATTCTTGGTACTTGGCTGCGGCCGCTTACAACATGGGCGAAGGCCGCACGAAGCGCCTCATTGCGAAATATCAAACTCGTAACTACTGGGAGCTTTCAAAAAAATCAGACTTTCCTAGAGAAACAGAAAATTACGTGCCGAAAATTATTGCCGCCATGCTGATTGCAAAAGCTCCTCATATGTATGGCTTTCAGAATCTTAAGCCTTACAAGCCCTATGAGTATGAAGTTTTCGAGGTCCCAGGAGGAACTGACTTAGAAAATCTAGCTTACTATGCTGGGATTGATAAAGACGAACTTCGTCAGTTGAACCCTGAGTTATTAAAAGGCTTTGTCCCTCAGTTTGTACAGCGTCATACTATCCGCCTTCCTAAAGGCGCGATGGACAAAGCTACCGAGTTTGTGAGAGCTTCGCTCTAATCTGCTGGAGCTTTTCATGGATCATAAAAAATTAATCGTTCAAAAATTTGGTGGCTCAAGCCTTGCGACACCTGAGCAGATTAAAAAAATTGCCGCTAAAATTGCAGATCAACATCGCGCTGGCTTTCAAGTCATTGTGGTTGTGAGTGCCATGGGTAAAACTACCGATGGTCTTATGAAACTCGCTCATGAAGTGAGTGCGGTACCCAATCGCCGTGAACTGGATATGCTTCTCAGCACTGGCGAGAGAATTTCAATGGCGCTATTATCAATGGCACTTCACGATCTCGCCTGCCCATCGATTAGCTTTACTGGTAGCCAAGCTGGTGTCATGACTGATGGCTCTCACTCGAATGCCGTGATTAAAGAAATTAAACCTATTCGCGTCGATGAGTCTCTCACACAAAATAAAGTGGTCGTTCTCGCGGGCTTTCAAGGCGTTGACCCCGTGACAAAAGAAATTACCACTTTAGGTCGTGGTGGTTCAGACACGACCGCTGTCAGTATGGCCGCACACTTCAAAGCCGAGCGCTGTGAGATTTTAAAAGACGTTGATGGCGTTTATTCAGCAGACCCTCGAATTGTGCCAGCCGCTCGACTTCTAAAAGAGGTTCCCGGTGATTCACTTATGGAGATGTGTCGCTGGGGCGCTAAGGTTTTACACTATCGATCTGTTGAGGTGGCGCTCAAGTCTAAAGTGCCTTTAGCGATTGGTCGCTCAGATAATTTTGAAGTGGGCACTCGGGTTATCTATTCTAATGGTGCCTCTTTCTCTGCAGTCAATTCCATTCATGATGTTCATCAGCTGAGCGTTAAGGCCTCGTCAAAAGATGAAGCCTTGAAACTTCTTTTTTCGCGACTTGATTCAAGTAGATTACCGTATCCAGAAATTTTAGACTGCGACATAAATGGACCTGATATTCATATCACCTACTACTCTGACGTAGATTCACTGAATGCGATGAAAAAAACTTTCACTCAAGGGGCCATTCAACTCGAGCCTCAGATTTTTTCTTCAGTGACTGTGACTGGCACTTTGCAGGTCGACGGAAGTTATGCTGAAAAACTTTATAAGGTCCTTTCAGGGGCAAAAATTAAATCGAGCAAAGCTATTCTTACGCCTTACAGCGCGAGCTTTTTAGTGCCGCAAGAATCTCGAATCAAGACCGTCCAGATACTGCATGAAGCTGTGCAGACTTAGTTATAACCCTAGAGGCTTGATCTACTCCAACTTTTGGGCTAAATATGGGCTCTGAAAAGAGCACCTTATGGCCGACAAAAAAACATCACAAAACCCTGACGACAACGTTTCTTCAACCGAAATTATCCACTTCGGCGACCTTTTTAATTTTCGTGATCTTGGCGGCCTGCCGACCAACTCTCATGAGCTCACTAAAGAAGGCCTCATTTACCGCACTGGCAATATGACTCATCTTCATAAAGAAACAGCTGCGTACTTAACTGAGCAATTAGGCATTACCACATATATTGATTTTCGCGGCGAACAAGAGATTAAACAATTTGGTCGCCCCGAGGTTTTACTTGAAGCTGGTATTGAGTGGGTGAATATACATATTGAAGCCGATGATGTGGAGTTTGCTAAGCTCACTCACCCAAAACCAGAAGATTGGGTGCAGCTTTATGTGCGTCTTTTCGAGAAAAACATGGTTGGCTGGGCCAAGTTTCTTAAACTGATCCGCGATACAGAAACTCCTGTTATGTACGGCTGCCTTTTTGGTAAAGATCGCACAGGAATCGCAACAGGTCTTCTTCTCAACCACCTTGATGTGCAAAGAGAATTTATCTTTGCTGATTACTCAAAGACGACGAAGGGATTGTTTCCGAATGTGTCTCGCTTGAAAGAAGTCTGGGAGAAAACCAAACTCACTGAAGAAGAAGTGCTTGAACATTATCTCAGTGCTCACCCAGAAATTATCACAGGCTTTTTAGGCCATTATCTTGATAAGTCCTACCACGCATTTCAGAAACTCACAGGTGGCATTGATGAGTTAGATATAAAGCTGAAAGAAAAACTACTTAAGCCTGAGCTAAAGCCAACTATCAATGCAAAGTTTTAACTTCATCTAAAAGACGGCGAATACGAGCTTCCAAAACCGCTTTATCTTTCTTCACTTTTACCAAAGCAGATTGAGCTAAACCTAAAGTAAACCGACCAT
Organism: uncultured Pseudobdellovibrionaceae bacterium; assembly: GCA_964360255.1. Taxonomy (GTDB): domain Bacteria; phylum Bdellovibrionota; class Bdellovibrionia; order Bdellovibrionales; family UBA1609; genus CAYHVK01. The sequence continues at coordinate 94,747 of CAYHVK010000001.1, forward strand.
GTGCTTCAACTTTTTGGTGTGGAACCGTTCGCATCATTACATTGTTACTGTATGAAACTTGTTTTGAAACTTTATTGAATCCCAAAATACCAAAAGGAGTGAGTTTCACCATAAAATCAACGACGGTTTGGCTAAAGAAAAAATCGTCTTCAATAATTCTGAACCGAGCTTTGAAGTAAGCCACTTCTTTTAATTCAAGACTCGATTCAAAAGCGTATTGAATTGGAATCTGCTGAGTAAAATAGGTGATCTCACCGACTCGAACTCGGCGTGGCATGAACGTGCGGTAAGTCAGGTCAAAAGTCATGTCAATGGGCTGATTATCAAAACCGTAGGGCATTAAATCAACACGAGTTAAAAACTCAGTAGAACCTATCAACTCACGGTAAGAATTGTTCGAGAGCTTCACTTGAACTTCTAAAGAATCATTTTTTAAATGATCCCACTGAGTGCTTGCTGCTATGGCTACATTCAACTGAAGTACTAAAACTGCAAATACGAATATTTTAAGCACTAGGATTCCTTAAAAAATAATTGAAATTGAAGTGTCTAGTAATAAATCATTTTTAATCTCGTTGCGTGTGCCGCCCAGGTTGTTTGAGAATGAACCACCATTACCATAACCTAAACCAATTTTAGCCGCGATCGCACCCGTTCTGATGTTGTAGCCAGCAAAGCCTTGGCCACCGAGCTTATCAGCTTCTAGAGTTCTTTTGTCGTCAGAGAAAATCGGATCTACTTTCGTTTTGAGATTGATCTGCGTAAGACCAGCTCCCACATAGAAACCGCTTTGATAAACAGTACTGAAGTAATAATCAAAGCGCACACCGGACTCTTCTACTCGGTGTTCAGCTGAATAACCACTGAGTGAGCTGTCGCTATCTTCATCAGAATCTAGAGTCTGTTTTGAGTAGTGAACAAGGCCCGCCACATTCTCACTAAGATGGCGCATAAAACCAATACCGAAACCTTTATTGAGAATTGCACCTACGTTTAAAATGATCGCTGTATTGCTTGATGTGTTCGCTGTCGTGCTTAAATAGCCACCATTAGCAGAGATAGAACCTTCATTTTGCGCCCATGCAGAAACCGAAAAAGTGACGAAAAACAGTAGACTAGCTGCAAATTTTATCATGAGGGACTCCTGAACTCAGTTCTATTAGATGTGAGAATCATCCCGGATATATTGCAATAGAGCCGCCAGAAACAAAGCCTACTCTACAGTCTGAATGAGCGAGGCCGCAGTCTCACCACATAAAAAACCCACATCCGGTAAAAGATGTGGGTAATAGCTTATCTAATCAGCTGTCCGGAAATCCCGAACGGGAACCAGGTACCCTATTTCTTAGGGCAAACGCCTTGGCCGACTTGCTCAGGGCCGCCATTTTCAGAGTACTTCACGTTAAGTGAAAGGCCGCCAGTTGCAGCGTCACGGCCAACAACTTGAACCATATTGAATGAAGCCACTGCTTTACCAGCTCCATCAACTTCTTTGTAGTTAGCTACAGAAGTCAGTGTCGCAGAACCGTTGCAAGTGTTTGTTGCATCGATAGTGGCGAAGTTTCCAGTTTCAGTTTGACCTTGTTGAGTGCGTGTCGCACCGTCAGCGATTAGGTCATAAGAACCTTCAACGTCAGTGACTGTGTAGATAGTTACGCCGTTAGACACAACTTGAGCTACAGCTGTTTCAACATCGCCGCTCTCGCCTGGACAAACATAAGTGCCAGCAAGGTCAGGGCATGCAAATGCAGTTGTTGAAGACAACGCTACGATAGCTGCCAATACTTTAAGTTTCATGAAGATTCCCCCTTAGGAATTGTTTAAAAAGTAAAGGGAGCCTAAGGCCGCTCAGTTGCTAGGTCAAAATAAATAATCATATGTAAATATTTTATGACGTTTCAGAGGCAATGATCTAAACGCTGTCACTAAATAAGCGCCCTCGCGAAGGGCCGACAAACTCCTGGTTGTTAAAACGATAGGACCGAATCGTCCACTTGTCTCACATTGATTCGGTTGAACACGCTGGAGCCTCATTTATCCTATTAGCTTCAGTTTAATGGCGATCGAGAGAAGCAGCAAAATAATCACCAGAAACTCTTTAGCAATCTTCAAAACTTTCCGAACAAAGACATAAGTAACTTTTCGCGCACGAATACAGTTATATGTTTTCATTGGTGGCTCCTTTCTGTCAAAAAGGAGTTCCCGGCAAAGGGATCTTCGCGAGAGCGTAGATCCCTTTTGCATTTCTGGAGCCGCGTTTAACTGCTATTAAAACTGTAGGAGAGCCGTCGCGCCGGACAAAAATCCGAAACGCTGTCTTCGGACGGACCAAGATGAACGTGACTTAAAAACAAAAACCCACATCCGAAGATGTGGGTTTTATCTGGCATTTGCCTTTTTTGAATTTACGCTCAGAAAAAAGTTTAGTGCTTTTCTTTCTTCGCAGAAGCCTTAGTAGCTAATGCTTCTTTAGCTGGCGCTTCTTTTGATTCCTTTTTATCAGAATTCTTGTCATTTACGGCAGCTGCGGCAATCGCGGCATCTTCTGCAATACGACCTTTATTCACAGTCAAATCAAGGACTTGTTGACGAAGCTCAGCTGTCAATTCTGGGTGCGCCTTTAAGTATGTAATACTCTGTTCGCGACCCTGACCGATACGCTCCTCTTTATGAGAGTACCATGAGCCCGATTTTTGAATCAGTTCATGCTTAGTCGCTAGATCTAAAATATCGCCCTCATACGAAATACCTTCGCCGAACATCAAATCAAATTCGATTTTCGCAAATGGTGGCGCCATTTTGTTTTTCACAACTTTAACTGAAGTGCGTGAACCCACGACTTCTTCACCGTTTTTGATCGCGCCTAAACGACGAACATCTAAACGAACAGAAGCGTAGAACTTAAGAGCGTTACCACCCGTAGTTGTTTCTGGGTTACCAAACATCACACCAATTTTCATACGAATTTGGTTGATGAAAATCACAGTTGTGTTTGAGCGAGAGATAATCGCAGTTAATTTACGAAGAGCTTGTGACATCAAACGAGCTTGTAAGCCCATGTGTGAATCGCCCATTTCGCCTTCGATCTCAGCCCGTGGAGTTAATGCCGCCACTGAATCCACAACTAGAATGTCGACTGCACCTGAACGTACAAGTGTTTCAACGATTTCTAGAGCTTGCTCACCAGTATCTGGTTGTGAAATTAACATATCTTTAGTGCTCACACCTAAACGACGAGCGTAAGAAACATCGAGAGCATGTTCCGCATCGATGAAGGCTGCGATTCCGCCAGCTTTTTGTGCCTGCGCAATAGTTGTTAAAGCGAGAGTTGTTTTACCAGAAGATTCTGGGCCAAAAATTTCAATAACACGGCCTTTTGGTAATCCACCGATTCCCAAACCGATATCAAGTGAAAGCGCGCCAGTTGAAATAACCGGAACGTTTTGGTGAATGGACTGGTTCGTTCCGAGCTTCATGATTGAGCCCTTGCCGAACTGCTTTTCGATGGTTGCTAATGCAAGCTCGAGCGCACGCGATTTTTCTGTATCTACTGTAGTTGCCATTAAATGGTCTCCTTATAATGTGTGCTGTCCCATAAAAAACTTAGCGCAAAATCCACTGAATTGCCCTGAATTTCTTGACGGTCTGATGCAGCAAATTGAATGAGCTTGGACTCTTCAAAACCTGGACCAACCACCGCAAAACATACAGTGCCAACTGGCTTGTCGGGAGTGCCTCCACCCGGACCGGCAATTCCGGTCACGGCCACGGCCCATGTACTCTTAGTCAGAGCTCTAACTCCCCGCGCCATACTCACAGCCACCTGTAAGCTGACTTCTCCAACATTTAAGATCGTTGAGTCGGGAACCTTCAATACATTTATTTTGAGGCTTTTATGATAGCTGATAACCGAGCCAAGAAAGTACTTTGAACTTCCGGCTTGGCTCGTGATAGCCGAAGAGATTTGCCCCCCGGTACAGCTTTCAGCAATAGAAAGTGTGTAGTCTTGGTTTATAAACCAATTCTGCAACTGAATTGCTTTTTCATTAGAAGATAGTTTTTGAAATGTCCCCACGCTGGGTGCAGTTTTAGTGGGTTCGGATGAGGGTGTATATTAAAAGTTCGCGCTAATGCGTGGCGCCGCTATGAATGCTCCCACATCCGGGCCGCGTGAAAAATAAAAAAACAGGACCTTTATATTCACCCTTAAGGATTACGCGGTATAAATTGGGTCCAGAGCGTTTCAAGCTGTCTCGCCCACACAGAAAGTGAAGCTCCACGCTGAAGCGTCATCTCTTTCAAAACCGCACATCGCGGTGTTACTGAAAGCTGACTCAGTTCTGTTAAAGTCTTTTTAAGATATGACTTATATGTAGTGCGAACTCGCGGTGGCATTTTACCCATGACAAGATTGGCGTAAAAGAGACCCGTCAAACGAACTCTCTTCTCTAATTGCAAAACACGCCTGTCATCACATGTATTCGCTGGCACCTCACACTTAAAGTATTCGACGTTATTATAGTTTCCGGCACGACGAATTCTATACGGCTCTTTAGCTCTCTTATCTTTTTTTTCGAATACTGAGTTTGTAGTTAAATGAAAATAGGAATGATTATTATAAACATTGTTTCTATCAATAACCGCAACCGCACCTGCTGCTGCAGCTGGAATCTTTTTGCAGAAATTATCGATTGCGTAATTGAGTTCTTCTAAATCCACATACGTCGGATAATTGATAAATCCGGCTTTATTGAGAGAGGTAGAATGGCAATTCACTCCTTCTAGGACAAAACTTTGACCTGCATTAAACGTGAATGTCTTTTGCATATCGCGTAGAGACTCAGCCAGTGCCGGATCAGCTGCGAAAGTGCTGATACCAATGAGGCCAAAACCGACAATAATAATAACCATGAAAAAAAAGCGAATAGCTTGTGAAATCATAGACTTATACTGAGCAAAGGAAATGCCAGAAAAACAACTCCTAAACCTTATATATTCGATTTGAGAAATTATATTACATCTAGGGGTAATACCATTTCACTCAGCAAGATTTGTCACCCCAACGTCTAAATTCAAATCACTTGCTCGATTCCCTAGTTGAGGTAAAAACGCTCCATAAACAGGAGTCCTACAATGCTTAAAAAATTCTTCGTTCTCATTGTGATCGCTCAACTCGCTTTCTTAACTCAGGCATGCGCCAGCTTCAATCGCGCGCCGGCTCGCGCTCTTGATGTTTATGACTGCGCCGCTGGTTTTAAAGACGATAAATTTGTTATGGAAGAATTCGAAAAGTGCATTGCTGCTGACGGCGTTCGCCTTGAAGTTCACGGCATTGTACCTGAACAGAGAATTGCTGTTGTGACTTTTCGTAATACTAACAACTTTTTCTCATTCATAAATCTTTCTTTCTTAGCAACAACTCCTGAACTTCGCGCGGAGATTTTCAAACTCAACCGCCACGATGTGATTATTGCTAAGGGCACCCTCATCGAGAAGCAATTGCCACAAAAACACTTTCGCTCTTCAAGCTTTACTATTGAGAAGAAATCAACATCGAGCGAAGAGCTGAATGATTACCCTTATCAAGCGAAACTTCCCGACGATTTATTAAAAGGAGATCAATTCACTGGCCTTGTTCACGCCATTTACGGAGAAGGCAGTGTTCTTGTTGTTGAGTACAAAGATGCAGTTGTCCCCGTTTTTGTTGAATCAAAATTTACGGCTTACACCAAAGATTTATACCGCAGCGATATGGTCGAAATGTTTTACGAAATTCAAGAGAGCCCGGGTCGCCCAGTGCATTTAAATTTAAAACAACCAGCGGCGCCGCAAGTTCCGCTGCGTATTACGGAGTCGATGATAGCTCAGCATGGCCAAAAGGTAAAACTCACCGGAACTCTTGCGATGTTTCCGAAAAGTCCGATGGTGATGTTCAATGTCTTTGCTATGCGCCGAGATATTGGTCACGGTCTTCACCGCTACTACACACTTGTAAATTTCGATGATGCAAAAGTCTTCGCCGCCATTCGCGCCAAGCTCCAAACTATTTGGGATGCTCAAGCGACGACAAAAGTAAAAGATCGCAACAAATGGCAGAATCCAGAAATCGAAATCGTGGCCGAGGGTACGCTCAACGTTCAAGATCCGAATCAAGCGAACCCGCAGATTTTGCTCGAGTCTATCGACAGCGTAAATTTAGTTAATTAAGGCATCCACTGAACGCCGAGCCAGTCGGTTTTCAAATATACAAATTGCATGATCAAGTTCACAATCACACCGGCGGCGATATCATCGATAAGAACACCGAAGCCGCCCTTTAGCCTTTGGTCGAGGACGCCAATGGGCCATGGTTTAAAAATATCTAAAACTCTGAAAACTAAAAACGTGTAAAGAAAAGCCTGCCAAGTGTAAGGCATCCACACCATACAAACGAGAAAACCGGCCACTTCATCAATGACCACCTCTGGACTATCATGACTTTGGGCTTGAAGTTCATAAGCATCACAAACTAACAAAGCGAAAATACAGAAAAGAAAAGTCAGAGCTATGTAGCCGTAAAGTCCGAATAAGTTAAAAACAAAAATTAACGGAATCGCACCAAGGGTACCAAACGTACCCTTCATGTAAGGAGCTCGACCTAGACGAAAGAAGGTCGCTAAAGTTTCAACGGTGCGAGGGTTATTAAACATTTGATTCTCCTACAGAAAGCCTCGCTCAAAACCGATAAAAAGTGAAGCGAAAGGTTCAAAGCTTTGAGAGAACAACTTGATGAAATTCTTAGATTAGCCACACAAAAAGGCGCAAGTGATATTCACTTGAAGGCTGGGATCATTCCGGTCATTCGTAAGCATGGCGTTTTGCGCCCTCTTTCATCGTCGCTTCAAGCACTAACCGGACAAGACATTGAAGACATGGCCTTCAGCATAATGGACGAAGACCAAAAAGCTCACTTCAAAAAAGTAAAAGATATCGACATGTCTTACGGACTTTCTGGTTTTGGTCGCTTTCGTATGAATGTGCTCAAACAACGAGGCACCGTACGTATGGTGATTCGTTATATCCCCGATCGCATTCAAACCATTCAAGAACTCAGTTTGCCAGATAGCTTAGCAAAAATTGCTAGCGAAGAGCGCGGCCTCGTTTTAGTTACGGGCGCTACAGGTTCGGGTAAAACTTCGACTCTTGCCGCTATGATCGACTCGATCAATCGCACGCAAAGTAAGCACATTCTTATGATCGAAGATCCAACAGAGTTCTTAGTTAAAGATCGTAAGAGCATTATCACTCAGCGCGAACTCGGAACAGATACCAATAGCTTCTCACAATCTTTAAGAGCGGCTCTTCGCCAAGATCCAGATGTGATTCTTGTTGGTGAGATGCGCGACCGCGAAACCATCGAAGTGGCTTTATTAGCTGCGGAGACGGGCCATTTAGTTTTGTCTACGCTCCACACATTAGATGCACACGAGACGATCAACCGTATTTTATCGGGCTTTGATAGCAATCAGCAGATGCAGATTCGCTTACAGCTCGCTTCGGTTTTAAAAGCTGTTATCAGTCAGCGTCTCTGCGTAAAGAAAGAAGGCGATGGTTTTATACCGGCGCTTGAAATCTTGGTGAATAACCCACGTGTGGCTGAATGTATTATTGATCCGCAGCGCACCGCCGAGCTTAAGCTTGTTATGGAGCAGAGTAAGGATGCATGGGGCATGCTCACTTTCGATCAGCATTTGATGGAATTGGTGAATGGCGGCAAAATTACTTATGAAGAGGCCCTCAAAACCTCCACTTCTCCGGAAAACTTTGCTATTCGTTACAGTGGCGTGTCTCATATGGATGGCCAGAAATGGTCAGCCGAATCGACGCAGTATAAAGAGCGTATCCAAGAGAACTGGAAGAAGCTCGAAACCGTCGACATGGAAACTCAGCTGCACGATATTGGTAAGAATCTAGCGAAGGATAAGGATGACAAGTCGCCGCCTGCCCTCAAAAAGAAAGCCTCGGGCGACATCCTGGGGAACATCTTCGGAGCTAAAAAGCCCAAAAAGTGATTTGGCTTATAACGCCATCATTCGTTATGTCTCTCGTCGCGATCACTCAGAAAAAGAAATCCGCACTAAGTTAGGCCGTTGGTACACTCCAGAAGCTGTTCAAGCGGCTGTTGATAAGGCCTACGAATACAAATGGATTAAAGACGCTTCTGAGCTGACCGAAATCTTTAGCCGCAGCCTGCATCGTCAGGGCAAGGGCCTCAGAGCCGTTAACCTGAAGCTTAAAACCAAAGGTCTTCCTGAAGTGAAGAAGGATTCTGAGCTAGAAATTGAAAAAGCTCAGGCCGCCCTAGCCCGAAAGTATAAGACGCAAGACCCCGCCATCAAACTCGATCGCCCGCAGAAGCAAAAAGCCTATCGTTTTTTGGCAAATCGGGGTTTTGATCACGATACAATTATGATAGTTTTGAAAATATGAAAAGTTCAGATATTCGCTCGAAGTTTTTAGGTTATTTTGAAAAGAACGGCCACCGCGTGGTTGAGTCATCACGATTGATTCCGGATGGTGACCCGACAATTCTTTTTACTAATGCGGGAATGAACCAGTTTAAAAACGTGTTCTTAGGTCTTGAGAAACGCGACTACTCTCGTGCGGCCACTTCACAGAAATGTTTGCGAGCCGGTGGTAAACATAACGATCTAGAAAACGTGGGCTTTACAGCTCGCCACCACACTTTCTTTGAAATGCTGGGTAACTTCTCTTTCGGTGATTACTTTAAAAAAGAAGCCATACACTTAGCTTGGGAATTTTTAACTAAAGAACTTGGGTTACCAAAAGATAAACTCTATGTTTCTGTTTTCCAAACTGATGATGAAGCGGCGGACATCTGGCACAAACAAGAGGGCATTCCAAAAGATCGTATCTACCGCTTTGGCGAAAAAGACAACTTCTGGAGAATGGGCAACTCTGGCCCGTGCGGTCCTTGCTCTGAAATTTTCTACGATCTTGGCCCCGACGTTGGTGGTGACCCGAAACAGAATGTTATGGGTGGCGACGGTGATCGTTACATGGAAATCTGGAATAACGTATTTATGCAGTTCAATGAAACTGAAGATGGCAAGCAATTGCCACTTCCCCGCCCTTCTGTTGACACAGGAATGGGTCTTGAGCGTTTAACTACGGTTCTTCAAGGCAAACTTTCAAATTACGAAAATGATCTCTTTCAAACATTGATCGGTCGTGCGCAGAAAATTTCTGGCGTTGAATACACATTTGATCACTCAAAAATGAATGCGGCTGATAAAGCTCGCTACGAATCTTACAACGTAGCCATGCGTGTTCTCGCCGATCACGCTCGTGCGACGGCCTTCTTAATCGCTGATGGCGTTTTACCTTCAAATGATGGTCGTGGTTATGTCCTCCGTCGTATCATGCGTCGTGCAATTCGCTACGGACGCAATCTATCGAAAGATAAGAGCTTACTCCCGGGCGTTATTGAGTCTGTTATTGAATCTATGTCAGGAGCTTATCCAGAACTTCAAAAGCAACGTGATCTTGTATTAGGTCACACGCAAGACGAAGAGAAACGCTTTATTCAAACTCTTGATCAAGGTACATCGATTCTTTCTAACGAACTTGATAAGCTTTCACAAAAAGGCGGCAAAGTTCTCGATGGCAAAATGGCTTTTAAACTTTACGACACCTTTGGCTTCCCTCTTGATTTAACTCAGCTTATGACTCGTGAACGTGGTTTCGAAGTGGATGAAGCTGGTTTTAACAATCAGTTCGAGCAAGCCCGCGAAGTGGCTCGCAGTTCATGGAAAGCCAAAGGTTATACAGTTGGTCAATCGCACCTGATTCAGCTCACACAAGATGTGAAGCAGAAAAGCGGCGCTACTGAATTTGCTGGATACCACGGAGTTTTAAATACGACGGGTAAAATTCTCGCTGTATCAAATGGTGAAGCAGTAACGGCAAAGCTTGAAGCTGGCAAAACTGGTATTTTAATTCTGAATAAAACTACATTTTACGCTGAGAGCGGCGGTCAGATGGGCGATACGGGTAAAATCGTAACAGCTACTGGCCAAGCTGAAGTTGTAGACTGCACAAAAACGGCTGATATGCACATTCACCACATCAATGTGGTTGATGGTGTGATCGAGAATGGCCAAGAAGTGCAATGCTTCGTTGACGGGGCTCAGCGCCGCAACACTGCCAGCAATCACTCAGCGACTCACTTACTGCACGCAGCTCTTAGAAAAGTTTTAGGGGCGCACATCACGCAAGCGGGCTCGCTCGTTGCAGCTGATCGTCTTCGTTTCGACTTTACACATAACAAACCGATTTCTAGTGAAGAACTTGAAGCTATTGAAAATCTTGTGAACCAAGAGATCGCAATGGCAAATCAAGTTCACACGAATGTGATGACTCCTGATGAAGCTGTTAAAGGTGGAGCGCTAGCTCTCTTCGGTGAAAAGTATGGGGATAAAGTTCGTGTCTTGAAAATGGGCGATTTTAGCCAAGAACTTTGCGGTGGTACGCACGTTGATAACACGGCGGCTATTCGTCTTTTCAAAGTAGTGAGCGAAGGTGGCGTGAGCTCAGGAGTTCGTCGTATGGAAGCCATCACAGGTGAAAATGCGGCTCGCTTCGCTATGAAGAATATCAAAGAAAATGCAGCAGCTCGTACGGCTGCTAACATTCAAGAGAACTGGCAGGCTTACTTAACAAGCGAAGTGAGCGTGGCGGATTGGATTGAAAAATCTAAGAATGAAAAGAAGCAACTCACGAAAGAGATTCAATCTCTTAAAGGCTCGAAAGTTGATGCCGCTGATTTAGCGAAGAGCGCAACGAAATTCTCTGCTGGATCTTACATTTTTGCTGAAGTGGCTATTGATGACCGCGAACTCTTAAGCTCGTTAGCTGATAAGCTTATGGGTCAGCTGAAATCTGGTGTTGTTGTCCTTCTTGGTGAAGGTGACCCAACGTCTCCACTCCTCGTTTCTGTTTCTAAAGATCTCACTGGCAGCGTTAAGGCTGGATCGATCTTAGGTGAACTTGCGACGATTATGGGTGGTAAAGGCGGAGGCCGACCTGATTTCGCCCAAGGCGCGATTAAAGATCGCGGCCAATATACGGCGGCAAAAGCTAAACTTGCTGAGATTTTAAAGTAAGTTTTTGAAGCACTTTACAGGTGCCCCCTGGTGAACGCGTCATCAATCAAACGATGCTAAACGGCTTTGATAAGCCTCGCGAAACATATTCGCCAGGTTTTCAACTTTGACAGCTCCCATAAGAGTGAAGTGTTGAGCCAAGTTTACTTTTTTTGCAATCTGATGCGCCCGAAGTGAAACGAGTGCTTTGCTTGCAATCGAAATGGCCTTTTCACCTGATAAGTTATGGTTATCGACTTCACTTAATTTTCCCAAAAATCGAAGTGTGATCGTCATCGATTGGGTCGTACGCGGAATCATATGATCGATGCCTAAAGCCAGGTGAGTAATACTATTGTTCTCATCTATGTGGGCAACAAGTTGTTTTGCAATGTATTCGGCTCTTTTTCGAGATTTTCCTTTCTGAATCCATTTATCTTGTAAAAGCAATACTCCCGCTTGAGCTGACCGGATCTGCATATCAGCAACCGGTTCAGGTGTGAATGCGGCAGCTGGCCAATGATTTAAGAGGTCATGCAAATATTCAATAGAGCCAGTTGCATCGATGGGCCATTTTCCTTTAGAAATCAGTTGAAGGTATTGCAAGTCGTTAATTCGACCGCGAACAAGTACAGGTTCAAATGCGCTACTGACTTCTTGGTTACTGAGCTTGCGTTGGTGGAGAATACGAAGTGTTTGCGGGGTCGGAACAATTAAATGATCCAACGAAACGACTTTGATTCCATAAGACTCAAAAAATCTGACAACCCTTGCATCAAGATTCTCTATCGATTTTGCGAATGTACCACCAGCAAATCCGAAGCCTGCCTTTTTGTGGGCCAAAGGGCTAAAACGGATCTCTAAATATTCAAGACTTTCAACTTTGATCGGCATAACTGAATTAAAATACTCAGGAGTATTGCGAAGCATATTTAGTGCAAGAACTTCTCCTTCGGATTTGGTTGAAGCGAGCACACCGTCTTTGGATTTTGAAAATATGAGTTCACAATGCGGGTCAGCTGCAACCGAAAAGGTTGTTGCGAAAGTGCACAAAAAACAAAAAGAGATGACCAGAATATTCAACATTCAAAACCTATCAGCTTCACTTCTGGCAACGAACCAGGAAGTAATTGCCGTTGTGACGAAATTTTAAATCAGCATCTTCATAAAACGGAATTGTGGCCGAAACTAAAAGCTTAGATTTTTTTGTCACATTCACAGAATAGCTATCACCTAACCCATTTTGCATTGTGCTAAACCCAAGCCCCTTGAAGCGACCTTCATTCATGTAAGTTTCTTGCTCTGATGGCGGGAGCAAAGTCAGCGAAGATTTCTTATCAGATTCAGTGACTGTGCACGAAAATTTTGCATGAGCTGAGCTAACAGCCATTTGTAAAACGAGAATTGAAAATAAAAACTTCATTGATAACTCCTCTAATATTAAAACCACTCGCTAATCAGGTTGAATTGAAACCACACCATACAAGTAACGTTTAAATTGATCTTTAGGTACCCACAGGTAGCCAGCCTCACAACCCTCACCTTTAAATGCTGGGTTCTTATAGTTGCAGCCCGAGCCCCATGAGTTGCGAAGCTTGTAGTGGCACTGAACAGTTCCAGAACCAGAAGTGGCACGCATCTCACGACCTACGACGACTGAAGCATGAGCACTTGTTTTTTCGATCGGCTTTTCAAAGCCGTCAAAAATAGTCGCGAAGTAACCAACGCCTACGGGACGTTTTAGTGAAAGCTCAGAATCCATTTTTCTAAATAGCAAACTACCTAAGCGCTGAGTACGCGGCATAACTACGATATCCACGTCAGACTCAGATTTAGGATTAAACTTAGCCCCTTCACAAAGAAGTTCGGCGAGGTTTTTTAAGAATGTATCGTGTGTTGAAATTTCTAACGTCTTAGTCAGCTCGTTATCGCTCACTTCATTTAAAAGACTGTTCGAAGCACGAATCGCTTTTACTGTTCGCCAAAGCTCTTTTGTTTTTCTTTGATCGTAAAGCTCCTTCAAAGTAAGACCTAAACGCAACTTCTTCTCGAGGCTGATACGTTGACCCGAAGATACGAAAGCATCATCTTTAGAGCGTGGGCAGAAACCTTCACGAATCGCTGTCTTAAGAGCTAAACCAATAGAGCCACCAATAGGCAGAGCTGTCTGATTGATTTTGTTAGTGACCTTAGAAACGAAAGTGTCGTCGTAGAATCTCTTGTTAAATAATAAAGCCGTATAGAGAGCCGATACTTGTTGGCCCTTTAATTCATTTTTATAGCGAAATGAAAGCAAGTCAGCGGCCGCATTGGCGTAGCACCAACCGATATCACCCTGATTGCGAATAGGACCCATCTCAGCCGTTAAATCCACAGCAGAACAATTTTCCGCCATTGCTGTCGAAAAGTTGAACAGAGAAATGGCGCCAAACACCAATAAACACAGGCTTATTTTTACTTTCATAGTGGATTAGGTAGAGAGCAAGGCGAAGGCCAATTTAAAAAGGGGCCTGGAATTTAGTATGGTCAAAACAAAAAACCCAGGCTTCTCAACCTGGGTTTTTTGTCCGGAAAAATTTATCGGACGCGTTATAAGGTATCCCGTACCTTTAAGACTTACGAAGACGTGAGTGTTTAATACCGTAGCCGAAGTAAAGAACGATACCGATCACCAACCAAACAAGTAGACGCAACCATGTATCGTGGGGAAGGCCTGTCATAACCCATAGGCATGAAAGCATTCCCGCTGGAGCTGTGAACCAAACAAGTGGAACGCGGAAGGGCCGCTTAATTTGTGGCTCTTTAATTCTAAGAATCAGTACGCCGGCGCAAACAAGCACAAACGCAAGAAGAGTTCCGATAGAAACGAGCTCACCTACAAGTGACATTGGCATCAAGCCACCACAGAAAGCTACGAAGAGACCCGTTACGATCGTAGCTGTCGAAGGAGTTTGGTAAATTTTGTGAACTTTCTGGAACCAAGGCAACAAGCCATCTTTCGCCATGGCAAAGAAGACGCGGGTCTGGCCCAGCATCATAACAAGAATAACTGAAGTTAAACCTGCAAGCGCGCCAAATTTCACCAAGAAAGTGATAATGAACTTTGAGTTGTCGGACCACTGGCGAAGCTCAACAATTTTATCAATGCCCACTGCCACTGGATCAGGAACTCCCAATTGCGTGTAATGAACAACGCCTGTCATAACGAGAGCCATCAAGATGTAAAGAATTGTACAAATCACCAATGAACCTAAGATACCGATAGGCAAAGATTTTTGTGGATTCACAGCTTCTTGAGCTGTTGTCGAAAGAGCATCAAAGCCAATGTAGGCGAAGAACACAACGCCCGCACCAGTCAAAACACCCGCCCAACCGAAGGCCTCTTGCGTGCTACCATTGAGCATAATTGTTGTGCGTGGTGGCACAAGGCTTGCGAAACCAGTGACGGCATCGTTACCCACCCAATTAGCTGCATCGATAACAGCCCAACCTAAAACGATGAACATAATAATAATTAATACTTTTACGACAACGATCAGGTTGTTCACTGTTGCTGACTCTTTAATACCGCGAAAAAGAATCGTTGCAGCCAAAAGCGCAATAAAAGTGGCTGGCATATTCCAGTATCCAAAAACTTGCGTGCCGTCATTAAGAGTCACATGCTCCCAAGGACCTTTCGTGAACATAATAAGCGTGTCAGAAAAGTGAAGGCCTAAAGTTTTTGTTAAAAGAGAATAGAAGTAGCCCGACCAAGCTGCAGATACCGTGACGGCACCGAAAGCGTATTCGAGAACTAAATCCCAACCAATAATCCAAGCGACGAATTCGCCGAGTGTGGCGTAAGAATAAGCGTAAGCAGAACCAGAAACCGGAACCATTGAAGCCATCTCAGCATAGCAAAGACCGGCAAGGGCACATAAGATACCGCTGATTATAAAGCTGTACACGATACCAGGGCCGGCATAGTGAGCGGCCGCTGTACCAGTTAATGAGAAAATACCAGCACCAACAATGGCGCCAACACCTAACAGCACCAAATTACTTGCCGTTAATGATCTCTTCAGACCCGGCTCATGACTTTCAATTGAAGAGGGATCACCTTCTCGCATCAATTGTGCGATGGGTTTTTTAAGAAATAACTTCATTTATTCTCCAGCATTTTTTGTTTACATTAAGCAAAGGTATTCAAACATGACATCGACGGCTACTAAAGAGGTCAACTCCGCTTGATCGAACGGGGGTGATACCTCCACGACGTCACCTCCGACAAGGTTTTTTATCTTCAAAGCCCGAAGAATTCTCTGTGTTTCGTAAGTTGTTAAGCCACCCACCACTGGGGTGCCTGTTCCGGGCGCGTAAACCGGGTCTAAACAATCCACATCGAAAGTTATATAGGTTGGAAGTGTATTAAATTCAGGTAATTGCGTTAAGAACTTCTCAAGTCCCGGGATACGAATATCATCCACCGTAACAGATCTTAAGCCATGCTCTTTCGGAAACTTAAGATCATTGTCATCCACAAGAGGCCCACGTAGTCCAATTTGAATGGAATTTTTCGGATCAATAAGACCTTCTTCAACCGCGTGACGGGCAAAAGTGCCGTGATGGTAATCCACCCCCCATGCTGCTGGGTAAGTATCCATGTGAGCATCGAAATGAATAAGGGAAAGTTTGCCGTGTTTTTTATGCGCGGCCCGTAGAATCGGAAGCGTGACAGAGTGGTCTCCGCCAACGGCGATAACTTTTTTACCACCCATAAACATTCCGGTAAAAAACTTTTCGATTTTCTCGTGGCTCATTTTTAAATCAATGGGCACCGTTGGGCTATCACCTACATCAGCCACTTTACGTGTCGACCAAATATGTGTACCGCGAGGCCAGTTGTAGCCACGCCCCAATGACGAAACATCACGAACAGCAGTGGGAGCAAACCTGGCGCCAGGTCGATAACTCAACCCGCCGTCGAAAGGCACTCCAGCGATTCCAATTTCATAATCGGCGTCAACAGGTACATGAGGTAGACGAAAGAAGGTTTTGATTCCGCTAAAGCGGGGGAATTCTCGTCCTGACATAGGTTCGTATTTCATTCTAAGTGTCCTTTCTCTCGATCTAAAAACCATTCCACCTTTTGATTCTTTAATTTCAGGCCGAACTTTTTAGCTTTATCTGTTTTTGCTGAAGTCATATCGCCAGGGCCCTTGATAAGGAGGCGTTTAAAAAGTGGCTTATCTAATTTAAGCTCGGCCTTTTCAGCTTTGATCTCGTACACGTACCATTTTTTAGTTTGAATATCTGTAGGATCTGGCTCTTGCCAAGCAATGAATTCGAGTAAATAAAGCTTTCCTATTTGACTGAAGCGAACCGTATCCCATTCAGTTTTATCATGAATGAGCGGTAGATCAGTTAGGCTCCGGCTTATGCCATCTGTAACAGAAAACTTATCTTTCCAAATAGAAATCTTATAGTTCTTAAATTCAAGCTGACAGTTTTTAAGAGTGAGTTCTTTTTTACCACACACAAGCTTCTTTGAACTCGCCGCGTGTGTACTTTTCGCCCAACTCACCATGGCGAGCATAATAAAAAACGAGCTTAATGTTGTTCTCTGGAATCCGCTCATGGTACCTCTTACGCCATATCTTATGACAGAGAAAGACAGGGTCAACCTTCTCAATTGGTTTCTTACGAATCAGCGCCCTTTGCCTTGGCGCAAAAACCGCGATCCGTATCGTATATGGATCTCTGAAACTATGCTCCAGCAGACCACGACCGAGGCCGTAAAACCTTATTTTGAAAAATTTCTTCAGCGCTTTCCGACCGTTTATGATTTAGCAATGGCTCCCTTAGAAGATGTCTTAGAAAATTGGGCCGGCCTTGGTTATTATTCTCGGGCTCGCAATCTTCACAAAGCCTCTCAAATTTTAGCTAAAAATGGCTTTTCCAAAACCTATTTAGAGCTCATTGAACTCCCCGGCTTCGGCCCTTACACCTCACGTGCAGTGAGCTCGATCGCTTTTGATGAAAATGTGGGAGTTTTAGACGGCAACGTCATTCGTGTACTCAGCCGAAAACACAATAAAGCTCTCGAGTGGTGGCGACCCAATGACCGCCGTATTTTACAACAATTGGCCGACGATGTTGTGGCCGATGGTCCCAGTCACCAGCTCAATCAGGCCTTGATGGAGCTAGGCGCGACCACCTGCTTACCAAGAAATCCAAAGTGCATACTCTGCCCATGGATGAAAACGTGTGAAGCCCGTAAAGCCGACACCATCGAGCAATTGCCTTTGCGCAAAAAACAAAGAGATTCTGAAATCTGGATCTGGAAGCCCACCATTCAAGTTCGTAACGGTAAAATACTCCTCGTGCAAAACAACTATGCCCCATTCTTGAAAAATGAATGGATTTTACCGGGCGAAGTGACACAGAAAAAAATAGCACCAGCTGGTTTTGATTTCCGTCACTCTATTACTCACCATGATATTTTCGTTAAACTGCAAAAGGCCGATAAAAAATCAATGTCGCGTCTAGGACAAAACAAAGACTCTAAGAAAATAAATAAATCTTTAGCGCAGCCCGAGCAAAAATGGGTGGAGCTGAAACAAGTCGCAAAAATTTCACCGTTTTCATTAATGACAAAGGCACTGAAATCTATTGAAATATCAGAATGAAGACGATTCTGAAGTTTAGCAGCACACTATTATTCTCTCTTTTTTTAGTTCAATGTCGTACTCTCGATGTACAATCAGCTGCTCAGAAGCCGGAAATTCCGAAAGGTTTTGTTCCGCTTGCTTCTGAAGCTCTCGTGACAGCTGGCAAAAGCGAAGCCGCAAGTTATGCGAATGATGGCAAAAAAATTATTTTTATCTCGGCCGAAAGATCTCAACATAAACTTCGCCAGGCCTACGAAACTCGGGTGGACAGCTCAAAAGAAAAACGTCTCACTTTTCAAGATGGCGAAGTGGTCAGCGCTCTTTATGCAACCGACGGCAGTAGTTTCTACTACGCCAGCTCAACAGACGAAATCAAAGAAGACCCAGACTTTATTCGTGATTATCGTGCACAAATTCAAAATGCGGCCAAAAATGGCAGCAAAACAAATGCCGAAACCGACTTTTTAGGCCGCTCTCTTGCTCGCACCGAGATTTATTTCTCAAACCGTGAAGGTAGTACGATTCAGCGCTTAACAAAGTCCCCGGGCTTTGATGGCTCTTTATTTCTTACAGCCGATGGTAAAGCCCTCTATTCTATCAGTCGCAAAAGTGGAGCGTTCAAAGCCTACGTCTCTCGCCCACCCAAAGGAAATCAAACTCCAGTAGGACGCTCTAGTCAGAGTGAGTTTTACGTAGCTCAGTCACCAAAATGGACTGTGATCAGCGCTGGCACTGAAGATCTAAAAAAGTCTCAGCTTGAAATTTCGCGGACTGGCTTCAAACCTGTTGCGATTACTAGGCTTGGAAACAACAGCATTCAGCCGAGCTGGCACCCTGCTGGCGATTGGATTATTTTTTCATCCAACGAAGCAGATTCTTTTAATTACGAGCTTTACTTAGTTCGTCGTGATGGTGAGTGCCTGACTCGCCTCACTTACACGATTGAGAATGAATTTGAGCCGCAATTTAATCCGAAATCAGCCTCAAATGAGTTTATTTACACCCTTCAGGATTCTGCAAAATCTTCTATTGCTATTGTTAAGAACTTTACGTTACCTGTGTGTGCTACCGAAATGAAAAAGGAGTTTAAATGAGTCCCACTTCTATTCTGACATCTCTGACTTATACAGTTCGTAATTTTATTATGGTCGGCTTTATTCTTTCTGCATTACCAGCTTTAGCCGCACCCATTCCATTTACCTCAAGCTCGCAACTCATCTCTGAGAAAAATGGCATCTACCGCTCACCCCTTGGATTTTCAATTCATGCCGGCACTTCTGGCTGGAAGCCCGCAGCACCGACAGTTAAAAATGATTTCGTAGTCGCCACATATAAAAGCGATGTTGATTCTTCGGCTCTTACTGTTCGTATTGATGAAATCAAAAAGCCAATTACCTTAGATGAATACTCTAAAAAATGGCTTAAAGATTATCCGCGTTTTGGTTTTGATGTTTTAACAGCTAAGAAAGTTCGTGTTGGTAAAGAAATCGGCTATATGCTTGATTTCGTCAGCCCAGAGAACAAAAAACAACTTCGCCAAATTCTCTTCGTAAAAAACAAGAACGCCGTGACTCTTACTTGCCGGGGCGAACAAGTCGGTTTTTCTAAAACTGTTCGCCAGTGCAACGAAATCATCCGCAATTTTAAGTGGAATTAGCTAGATTTTAATAAGCCAGGTTAAGACAGCAACCGCAATTGAAGTTGTACTCACATAAAGAAATCCGAGACGCGTGAGTATGCGCAGCTCAAATTCTGCAAAGCGCTGATCGATCCCCGAAAACTTCTGATCAACATCAGAGAACCTCTGATTCATTCGCATTTCATGCTGAGACATATGTTGAGCCATTAGGCTCTTGATCTGTTCTGTTAATACTGCAAAATCAGATTTTGTTGCCAAATCGCCCTCTAATGCGTCTAGAACCATTTGTACTTGGGCCTCGGCTTGATTTCTCTCAAAGCCAACAGCCTCTAGATCTCTAATATACTTCATTGCGTTTGACATCGCCAGTCTCCTATTATTTTTTTCATTAATTGAGACTCTTGCAAACTGATGCCAGCACCTGAGAAGCAAATTAACGCGTAACCGCTGGTCGGCGGACAGTGATGTCCGCATCTGTCCGCCAATTGCAAATACCGCAAGGCTTGTTATTCTATCTACATGACAAAAATCTTCTACCTACTTCGTTCGTTTTTTCCGTCGTGGAAGTTCTTTGATGATGTAGGCCCAGAGATTCGTCTTGAGGTTCGTTGTGGCACGAGCGAAACCGCTTTAGGTGATTGGACGAACTGCCTACCACCAATTCCTAGGTCTGCGGCGACTCTCTTTGTAAACCCAGCTGCCGCTTACCTACATGCCTGTCACAATCATTTAAATCATTTCAATGCCGATATTGCCGAGAGTGACACAGAGAGACCTGAGTTGTTGGCTGAAAAAACAACCTACAAAATCACACGCAATTTAGTGCAAGTACAAATTAAAAAACTGAAACTCGCTCAGGCGCCGTTTACTTATCAATTTCGTATCTCAGCCAATTACATTAAAGACCTCAATCGAGAAGCAGATCACATTCTTATTTCACCAGTTTACGAGAATTCATAATGGATGCTGTGATAACCTTACAGCTCATGGCCCGCATATGCGCTGTCTTAGCTATCATTCAGGCTTATGAATTTTTATGTCTCACACCTGTGACTAGTGATCGTGGAGTTTGGCGCTGGGATGATTTGAAAAATGAAATTGCCGGCAAAAGCGGTTTTCTCAGAGGGATCTTCGGGTGTTTCTTAAAAAGTGGAAACTTCCGTTACTTCAATATTTTTAGAATCATGGTGGCCATTACAGTTCTATTGATGCCAACTCCAGAAGCTATGGCACTTCTGCTTATCATTCATATTCTGACACTTGTCCGCTGGCTCGGCAGCTTTAATGGCGGCAGCGATTATATGACTTCAATTTTGCTTTTATTTGTAAGCCTAGGTTTGTTCTTTCCTGAATCAATGGCTGCTGTGGCTCTTTGGTATATCGCTTTTCAATCCACACTCTCTTATTTCAAAGCTGGATTTTATAAATTAAAGGCTCAGAACTGGAGATCAGGCACTGCCGCTCGAGAATTTATTATTTCCCCGATCTACGAAAGAAGTCAGCTCTTAGAAACTTTGATGAAGTCGCCGGTGTTCAGTCGCTTGAGCTCATGGGGAATTATTTTTTTCGAGATTACGTTTCCGGTTTGTTTATTTCATCAAAACCTAGCTGCTCTCTATTTAGCTGCAGGTTTTCTATTTCACCTGCTTAATGCTTATGTCTTTGGTTTAAATCGATTTGTGTTCGCCTGGATCGCAACGTACCCAGCTCTATATTATTGCAGTTTTAGATCTTGATTTTAAAGATTAGCGTGTGAAGATTTGAACGTACGAGGTTTCAACAATTCCATCTTTTGGATGGAAATAAAACTGTTCCGCTTCGCGCCCAGACTCTTTCTGAAAATAAGAGCTTAAATTCCCTGAACGTTCAGAAGTTTTTTGTCTCAGTGTCTCTGCCGGAGAAAATGTTCCATAAGATAATCTTGCATTTTCAGCAGTCACATTGAGTTTACCGAGAGCTTTTGCAAGCGCTTGTTTGGTAAAGAGCACGCTTAAAGTTTCCATAAAAGCTTTATCATTGCTTGAGTATTTAAATGTTTTACTTTTTGCGAGAAGCTCACAGCTTTTAGTGGCTTCATTGCAGACTTTCACTTCAAAGTGTAGAGGTTGGTTTCTGTAAGCCTCGACATCGTTAGTGTAGAGAACATAACCCATCTCAACAGACTTCCAGTCAGCGCCGTAAGCGAAACTGCTGAAAGTCGTTAAAAGCACGAATAGAAATCTCATGAGATCTCCTAAAGTTTAAGCACCGAAAAGATTCTTAAAGAATTTAGAAATTTTCTGACCTATGCCGCCACTTGCAGCTGCGCCTGGTTTCTGACCCGGACCCTGTCCTGGACGATGTTTAAATTTCGTCGTCGGGAAGGGAGTTCCTTTGCGCTGTTGGCCTTGAGCATTTTTGTTCTGATTCGGATGACGATTGTCGGGACGCTTCGGACCCTGATTCGGGCCACGATTGTCAGGACGATTTTGTCCATCGCGACTACGGTTTTGACCGTCGCGAGCTTCATGACGACCCTGACCATCACGTGGCTGATCGTGGCGCTGAGGTCTTGGACCACTCTGTCCTTGAGGTCCATCAGCCCGTTGCGGACGATCACCCTGAGGGCGATCCGCTCTCGGACCACGATTATCACGACGAGGACCACCGCCGCCACCATGTTCACGTCTAGGACCGCGACCACCGCCATCACGGCTTGGACGTTCATGACGCTTTTCAGAAGGGAATGGTTTAAATTCTTTTACGATATTGGCATCATCGATCCAGCCGATTCCGACTTTGTGACCTAAATAGTTTTCAATACGACCCAAAGCTTCAACATCGCGCTCGCTCACTAAACTGAGTGCAATACCTGTAGCACCCGCGCGGCCTGTACGACCGATGCGGTGAACATAGTTTTCTGGGTCATCTGGAAGTTCAAAGTTAATAACTAAATCAACGCCTTTAATATCAAGACCACGAGCCGCAAGATCAGTCGCCACTAGAATGTTTTTCTCATTCTCAGCTTTGAAAAGTTCGATCACGCGATTGCGCTGCGCCTGAGTGAGCAAACTTGAAATTGCCATGGCCGGATGACCATTTGAGGTCAAAAATTGCGAAATGCGCTCAACATTGTGTTTAAAGTTACTGAAAATAATAACCTGACGTGGTTTGAGCTGCTGCAAAATCGAGAGAAGACTCTGCGGCTTATCGTAATGACCCACATGAAAGAGCTCATCTTTCACGTTATCAGCTTTCGCCTGATCACGACTCACATTCACTTCAACCGGGTTCGCACCAAATTCATAAGCGGTATTTAAAACATCAAAATTTAAAGTTGCACTGAAAACTAAGAACTGGCGATCTTTCGGCACACGACGAAGAATGAACTTCATATCATCTTTGAAACCCATATCGAACATGCGATCGGCTTCATCGAAGATGATGGCGCGAACTTGATTCAAATCAACAAGATGTTCTTTATAAAGATCAATCAAACGACCTGGAGTCGCGACGATAAACTGCACACCTTGCTTCAACGCGGCTTTTTGCGTCTCGTAAGAAGTACCGCCGTAAATTGTAGCGGTTTTGAAACCCAGCGGGCCGCCCAATTTTACTGCATTCTCACTCACCTGCTCAGCTAGTTCTCGAGTTGGAACAAGAATCAGAACAAACTGACTGCTTCTCCAATTTTCGAAAATAGGGCGGTTCTCTGTTGGAGCTGTTGGCGGCAGATGAGATTTTTCAACCTCAGGTGCCGGCTCCGCTACAACTTCAGGAGCGGCTTCTGTATCAGAAGCGGTCGCCGACGAAGCGCCATGAGTTTTTTTAAGTTCAGCGGCTTCGATTGAACGAATGATTCGGTCCATAATAGGAACCAAAAACGCGGCTGTTTTACCAGTCCCCGTTTGCGCTAAACCTGCGATGTCGTGACCACTTAAAATATGAGGAATTACACCCACCTGGATAGGTGTGGCAGTTTCATAGTTTTGAGACGCGACGCTGTCTTGCACCTTTGGGTGCAACTTAAGCTCTGTATATTTCACTTCAGACTTTCGCCTTTCTTTCCCAAAACCGACGAATTACAAAAAAATTCTTACCCGGTGCGCCCAGTCCTGTCAAAGCCCATAAGCCCGAGGCAGTTTTTAAATGGAATGGCGGCTTAAAAACTCAGATAAAACCCGAATAAATTCATTGGGCTGGTCGAAATGAATCCAATGCCCTGCATCGGCTATTTCAACCGTCTCGATCTGAGGGTTCACTTGCCTCACTTTAGCCAGCTCTTCAGCCGTTAGATCGTCCGAATTTTGACCTCGAATAAAGAGGGTTGGGCATTTCAAATCCCGAACTTGCTCCCATCGTGGGCGAAAGTGTCCGGCCTTCAAGCTAAGCAAAATCCCCTGCTTATTGAAGCGCCAATCGGCTGTTCCATCGGCTTTTTCTTCAATATTAGTGAAGAAATAAGACCCTAGAATTTTACGCTGCGGATGGCTCGAAATCTTCTCGGGAAATTCTTTATCAAAGAACTCTTTTGCTGCGGCTTTAGAGGGAAAAGGCGTCGGAACTAAATCTAAAAGATGGGCCGTTCGCTCCATGGCTTTTGGGTTCCCTTCCGGGCCAATATCTTCAATCACTAAAGTGTTCAAACGCTCCGGATATTGATGGGCAAAATGAAGTGCGTTACGCCCGCCCATAGAGTGCCCAACGAGATGAATTTTATCAAAACCGAGCTCATCAATTATGAGCTTAAGGTCTTCAGCGTAATTCTCGGGGCCGTAGCCTTTTTCGGGCTTAAAGCTCCACCCATGACCACGTTGGTCGAAAGTTAAAACCCGGTATTTTTCGCGAAATGTCGGCGTAATTCGGCGCCAATTAGCTCCTGAACCCATCACTCCATGCAAGAAAACAAGCACCGGCGCTTGCTCGGGACCATCTAATTCAAATTTAAAATTTTGCAAATAACCCATAAGAGGACTTATTATGCTCAAAGGATGCCAATGAATCAAACACCACGCTTACACGACGACTGGCTTGATCCTGATGCTGTAGAGATCGTAAGGCTTCTGCAGAACAAGGGTTTCACCGCTTATTTAGTGGGCGGCTGCGTTCGCGACCTTCTTCTCAACCACAATCCAAAAGACTACGACATTGTGACCAATGCCCGTCCGCAAGAGATTCGCCGGATTATTCCGTTTTGTTTTATCATCGGTAAACGCTTTCGTTTAGTTTTAGCCAAACGTGGCGACCGTCAGTATGAGATCTCAACTTTCAGGCAAGACGCCGCTCCACCAGAACCACCATCCGAGAACACTGTAGAGGGTGGCACAACTGAAGGTTACACAGAAAGCGATAGCGAAGGGGGAAGTAGTGGTGGAGCAGAAACTTCTGAGCCCGCTCCAAACCCTTCAGCTCCAGCAGCTGAGATGATCACAAGCGATAATATTTTTGGAACTCCTGAAGAAGATGCTTTCAGACGAGATTTTACGATCAACGCTATGTTTTATGACCCGATCTCGAAAAAACTCATCGACTACGCCAATGCAAAAAAAGATCTCCATGATGGCCTAGTGCGAATGATTGGTGATCCAAATATACGTTTAATTGAAGATCCGATTCGTATCTTACGTGCTATCCGCCTCAGCCAAATGATTCGTTTCACTTTAGAAACCGAACTTCGCCGCGCAATGAAAGCTCATGCTTCTTATTTAGCAAAGACGGCCTTACCTCGCAGGCGTGAAGAGTTCTTAAAATTCTTACGCCTTAAAGATCCGGCCGAACCTTTTGTTTTGGCTCACGACTTAGATGTTTTAAAATTCGTTTCGCCTTCTCTTGATAGAATTCTTTCTGATCATGACAAGGCTGAAGTTTTCTTAAAGCATCTGCATGATATGAAATTAAAAGATAAAGCATCACCTCTTGAACTTTTCGGCGCTATTGCTCACGCTTTCTTGCGCACTGAAATTCAACCTGATCCGCATGTTGAAATGCGCACTCATGATTTATTAGATAATAAGAAATTCGTTTCTTGGATGCGCGATGAAATGGGCATTTTCAAAAGCGAACAAGCCATGATTGCCCGTGCGATGAATCTTTCAAGTCTCTTGCGTCGACGCAAAGAGTTCGAGCGTCGCGGAGACAGCCGTAAACGTGCCGTGATTAACAATGCAGCTTTTGATATTGCTCTACAAATGGCGAAGAGCGATCTCACTCTCTCACCTTCTGATTTACAGTTCTGGCATGAGACTTATGAGCGCTTGAAAGTGGCAGCGCCCGTTGGTCATAGCGGTGGTGGCGGAAGTCGCGTCCATCGTCGTCCTCGCCGGCAGAATCACCGCCGCAGTCGTGGGCCAGCTTCGCACTAAATTAAGAGCGGCGCTCGCCCACCGCGATCTTGCGGCTCACGATTCCATTCGATTAAAAAGCGAGCCTGTGAACGATTATAGCCGAAACCTTCGAGGCGATTAATTTGAAGATAATCTTTCAATGTTAAAAGTGCTCTGTAACCTTTTATAACTCGAGTGAAAGGTCGATAGTCCCAGAACCTTAACTTGCCTTCACCCTTTTTCGTCCAACGGTTACAACCCGTAACCGCCATAGCAATAGCTGACGTTAAGGCTCTAATAAACGGTTTGAAAGTATGACGATTCGACAAGCGAATCTGACAGTGTAAGTGGTTACCTGCATACGCCACGGATTGAATTTTTACTCCGTACTTTTGACCAAACTTCTTAAAGAGATCTGCTACTTTACGTTTATTTTTATCTTTCGAAAATGAGAGATCTCCTTTTGCTTTTGAGGATCTTAAAACCAAGTGCATTGAATTTTTGGTATCTATTGCGCGTGCTCCTTGGCGACCCTTTCGGGTCTTCAGCAATTCACCACCATAAGCTAGCGACTCATTCTTGAGAAGCTGCAGTTGTCGCGAAATCGAATGTTTGGCTCGTCTTGGTTTCGAATTCATGTGAACTATGGTATAGAATGATTGGAAAATTGTCAAAAGAATTATAACGGTACTAACCTGGTACATGGTTGACAGATTCTACGCAGCACATCGCTCACACATACTCAGAGGCCTGGTTGACAGTCGTTTTTGTGATACTTGGGCGATGGAGGATGTGCCCTGCGCTTTCGCTCAGTGTTTTGACAACACGTTTTGCAACGCCTTATACCGACGTTGAACGCCAGCACTTTTTCGGCTAGCTTCACGCAGTTGAGCGAGAAGATCGCTGAACTGAGATCTGTTCTCTTGAGTCAGAAAGCCTGGGAGCTTTTCAATAGCTTCAATGGCAGCTTGATCATTCACACCTAAACCAATTTGCTGAACGAACGCAGCTGTTACGCGAGTCTTGTAGGCTGGATTATTTTTGTAACGCTCAAGAGACTGTAGGCCGGCATTTACCACTCCCACGTCGAAAGCATCTTCAGTTGTCTGCGCCACAAGGTCTAGATTGTATTCTGAAATCGGAAACATTTCTAAAAGCTGCAAACCTACCACCTGCATATCAGGCGTGGCATCTGTGAGCATCAGCTGCGCTGAAGCTTCATGTTCTGGCGCGAGCCTCGATGGATCATTTTTAATTTCTTCATAGAGAGCTGTCATTTCACTGAGCATTTGGCTGCGCACTTCACTTAAGTAAAGATCGCCATCTAGAGATGGGAATCCTTCACATGGCTTTGGACCTTCGAGGCAATTACGATAATAAATATAACGAGCTGAGAGCTCAGGCTTGCTGCTATCTGCAATTTCTTCTTTAGTCGCCTCGCTCACTGGCATGCTGTCAGCTTGTGCTTGATTTTTTTTGCTCAGCTGTCTGAGCTCGCGATTCAAAAAACCGAAAATGCCAGCATCGCCTGAGGCGCGAAGTCCCGCCACTCCATAAACCATGATGGCAAGACCTGCGACTGCAAAGATTAGAAGTCTAAGACTTTTTGATTGCACTAAAATGCACCCCAGCCCTCTTGGCGGATATTATTTTTATAATATTCAAAACGGTACCAAACTTCTTTACGGCCTGGGCGAACTTCGAATCCTAAAACTTTAGCTTGGACTGGATAGTAAAGAACATCCTGAATACTTGCGATGCTTTCTGGCCAAGAACGAATTCCCTCTGTCGCTGGCCACCAGATCTCGCTGCCAATTGGTAAAACTTTTTCTGTGAGCATTGGGCATAATGTATCACCATCACCCTCAAGTATTTCAAATAGATCTTTAGCAATTGAACGATCACTAAAATCAAGCGTAGCAGCTTTAAACTGATTGCCTTCAAACTCTTTACGCCATTCTGGCTGAGCTTGCTGCAAGCATGCAGCGGCCTTTTCATCTTCTACGCAGATATATTTTGAAAGCTCGTTCGACCAAGTACAGAAACGATCTTCTTGTTCGTTCTTATCTGAATGTATATAAAGCACACCTGGGAGGTTCGACTCTCTTCGCTCAGACACCATTAAATCCGCGGCAAATTCTATGCTAGATTTCTTCATGCACATATCACGGCCATCACGCACACATTTTAAATCAAACGGAAACACATAGCGCATTTCAATACTGCCATCTGGTTTTGTAACTTTAGCTTTACGTTTTTCACGAGCTATTGGTGGCGATGCGATTTTTGCCCATGGTTTATTCTCAATTGAGTATTTATACCCGTTGTCGTTCTGCTTCCAGATTGTGTCTTGGGTCCAGCGACAGACGCGAGCGGGCCCACCATTATAGACCGAGTACATTGAGCGTGCGGCATTTACATAATTGATGCCGATGTTTTTCTTTTTATTTGCGAAGATCTGATCGCGGCAAACATCTAAGCCTTTATGTGTACCCTTGATGATTTTGCTCCACGTGCCGTAAGCAAAGCTCATGGCGTACTGAACATTGTGGACGATATCGAAAAAGCCCAACTTGCTACTGCCTGAGTGCACACTGAGCATGATTTGAAACATTCCAACAGAGCCGTAAAGTTTTTTACCATCGGCATTCACTTCATACTCAGGGCAAAAATACTTACCGTCTTTAACTTCCCAAGCTTTAGCGCACTTTGCATCGCCCACCAGAATTTGCATCTTATCGACCAAAGTATCCGGGCGAATATCGAATTGAAAATGAGTCATGAGTGATTCTTGGTAAGACACCGCTAGCATGGCGTTGATCCAGCCCTGAAGTTCAGCGGCCGTTACAGTACGCTTCTCGAGTGCTGCACGCTCTTTGTAGTAATCGGTTGCCACTTGTTCGAGAAGATCAAGAATGTAGTCCACGTAAATACGGTTGTAAGAAGTCGGATCAATTGAGCGCAGATATTTTTCGAAATTGAAAACATAGTGTTCGTAATAAGCTAAAGCACGTTTCGTATCGCCAATTGGAGTCGCTTTGCAGCTTGTGCCGATCACGCCTGGGCTTGGTGCAAAACTGAAAAACGGTTCGTAGCAGGGCATGGTATTAGGGCTAGCATGACTGGCTGCAAAATAAAGGAACGTGAATAGAAATACGAAAAGGACCTTAAAACCTGCTGTCATGATGAAATCCACCTGTATTAAAAGCGTAAAGCAATCGGATAAGCGAATCAATGCAAGCCGAGTACGGTCTAGGTGACTTATTCAAGTGGATGGGTTAACCTGTATACGTCTAGCAATTGGAGAGAAAAATGGGTTTATCATTCTGGCATTTAATCATCATTCTTGTAATTGTATTGCTACTATTTGGTCCCAACCGACTCCCGAATCTTGGTAAATCAGTTGGCGAGGCGATTCGTGGATTTAAAAAAGGCATAGAAGGCGACGAAATCGACGTCACTAAGCGCGAACAAATCAAAAACGCCGACGAGCAAAACGCTCACACACAAAAAGAATCAGATAAAAACAAAGTTTAGAACCTCAGGATATCTTTCTAGTAATTTCAACTTTTAGATTAGGTTTCACAGCGCGAACCATATCTGATAAAGCCAGCGACAACCAACCTTCAATAGGTTCCTGAAGTTTTTTAGCTATTTTAGCAACCCTGTCTACACTTGGTAGGCGGCGGCCTTTCTCGAGATCACACAAACTTTGTGGACTCATTCCTAGTTTCTTAGCGAAATCTTTCAACGATATTTCATCAGCTAAGCGATAAGCCTCAAGTGTTTCACCAAAAGTAAATGGCCCGTAATCCCTCTCAAGATCCTCTAGAGTATAGTGTTTTTTAGTATTCATGCTTATTTACCTCTTCCACTGCCCCCATAATACGTCAAATTGACGTATTTATCAACGTCAAAGACTTTAGGAGTGCAAAATACAAACTCTGCACCAGATCAAAACTGTGTATATTAGAGGTGACGGATTGGATAATGTCGGACGATTGTCCGACGACTTTTATTTAGCGAAGAACAATGAAGAGCAACCAGACGGCAGTGGCTTCTGCCCCTCTTCTTCAATCAGCATTTCAGCAGAGATAAATTCACCCTTACGGCCTTCAGTCACCTGACGCAATTGATTCTCAAGTGCGGTCGGAGTATATCCGGGCGAGTGGCATGAAAGTAAAATAAAGCAAAGGTCATCGGCGAAAAGTTTTTCGAGCTCACGCAAAAATGGCATTAAGTGCTTTTCAATATCCCAGATTTCTTTATTCGGACCGCGGCCATAACTTGGCGGATCCAAAATCAAACCTTGGTATTTGTTTCCACGACGAACTTCACGCTTCACGAATTCTTGTACATCATCAATCAACCAGCGGATGGGCGCTTTACCTAAGCCAGAGGCTTCGGCATTTTCACGAGCCCAAGCCACACTGCCTTTTGAGGCATCAACGTGGGTCACTTCGGCTCCACCTTTTGCGCAGAATAAAGATGAGCCACCTGTATATGCAAAAAGATTTAATACTTTTAAGGGAGCATCAGGCTTCAGCTTCTTACGAGCAGCCACGATCTCTTGCATCTGCACCCAGTTCTTACGCTGCTCAGGAAAGATTCCTAAGTGACCAAAGCTTGTGAGCTTCATTTTGAATTTCACGCCAGAGACATCGATCATCCATGGGTCTTTAATAGCATTGTTTTTAATCTTCCACTCACCGTCGCCATCTTTGTAGCGCTCGAAGAGAGCATCGTAGTTCTGCCAGTCTTTCACTGGAAGATCAGTTTCCCAAACTGCAGAGGGAGAAGGGCGAACCAGACGGAAACCGCCTACATTTTCTAGCTTTTGAAAAGCTCCTGAATCGAGGAGCTCATAAGTTTGTTTATTCTTAGCCATTATGATTTCGCCATTTTGCGAACTTTGTCCGCGATAGCTTTTGCGTCCATACCGTGTTTTTTATAAAGATCTAAAGCTTTGTACGCGCTCTGACCAAACTCCCCTTTTACACCGAGTGATTGCATTTTAAATTGCAAACCGTCTTGTAAAAGAGCGTGGCCAATCATTGCACCCATTCCGCCCGTGAGTTGGTGATCCTCAACAGTGAGAAGAGAGTTCTGAGTTGAACGCATCACTGTTCGTAGAGTTGTTAGATCAGGTTTATTAATAATCGATGGATTCACAACAACAACTCCGAGGCCCTCAGCTTCGAGAGTGTAGGCCGCTTCGAGAGCTTGGTGAAGCAAGGCTCCCATAGCTACGATTGTTGTTACTCCTTTATGCTTTTGTGTGTTGTCGAAAACAACTTGAGCATCACCGAGACGATACTTGTGACCTGCATCAAGATATCGAGCTGGGAAGTTTTCACGACCTAAGAAGAACACAGTAGAATTCGGAACTTTTCCAGCTTTTCTGTCAGCGGCGAACTGATCCACCACTTGAGAAACTAAAGCTTCGGCTTCAGCACTTGCCGTAAGAACGTAAACATCGACATGCGGGATTGATGAGAGCATAGCTAAGTAACCGAGACCTTGGTGAGACGCTCCATCAGCTGCATCTTGAAAACCGATATGTGAGAAAACGCAGATCATTGGCGCTTGAGAAAGCGAAGCCATAGTCAGTGGCAATGCACCTTTCGTCACACCAAACTGAGCGAAAGTATCAACTACAGGGATAAAACCCATTTTTGATAGACCGGCAGCAACGCTCATCATGTTGGATTCTGCTACGCCGATATCTTGAGTAGCAGCTGGGAACTCTTTTTGGAATCCAGCAACACCAGTTGAACCCGGCAGATCGCTGGATACAGAAATAATCGGCAAGCCCGCTTTGCGTTTTGCAATTAAAGCTTTCGATACGCCATTTTGCACTTTCTCAGAAACGATATCTGAGGCTGCGTTCGCTCCTGCTGCTGCACTCGCCGCTTTTTTAGCTGCATCAGCGGCTTTCTTAGCTTGGCCTTTTTCAAGAAGTTCATCGGCCCATTTTTCTAATTCTTTAGGCGTCGATTTATTCGTGTATACTTCAGAGATAAATTCTTTGAGTGCATCGGGCTCGTTGAGCGGAAAGCCGTGACCACCTGATGCAGACTCAGCTGTTTTCTTTGTACCAATACCTTTTACAGTTTTGAAAAGTAGAGCCACTGGTTGCTTCGGATTAGCTCGAACTGAAGCAAGAGCTTTCTCGATAGCTTCAGAACAAGTCTGGAGATCATTACCTTTCTCTACAGTCACAAGATTCCAACCGAGAGCGGCTAGAGCATCGAATGTGCCCTTCATTGAGAAGGCGTCTTTATCAATACGGCCTGTGAGTTTTGTATTGTTGTCGCTGATCAGTA
Source organism: uncultured Pseudobdellovibrionaceae bacterium (assembly GCA_964360255.1). Lineage (GTDB taxonomy): Bacteria > Bdellovibrionota > Bdellovibrionia > Bdellovibrionales > UBA1609 > CAYHVK01. Next base: position 126,808 of record CAYHVK010000001.1, read on the forward strand.
AAACAAACGGATTCATCTTACCGTTCTGAGCCAAACCCGGAATAGAAGCTAAAGCTTCGCGCGCTTCACCCTCCATACAACCGCCATCTGAAATAGCGCAAATAGTAACGCGATCATGACCCGCAAGGCGATCACCTAAACATAAACCTTGAGCTTGCGGAAGTGATGAGCCCAAAGGACCATTTGAAATCAAAACACCTTCAGGGAAAAGATGAGATTCACCGTGACCCGTAAGTTTACTTTCAATAGAGCGGAAACCTTTAAGCGATGAAAGAGTGAGATCAGCAAAACCATAGTTAGCTTTTAAAGCATAAAGACCATTTTCGCAGTGACCCGCATCGTTCACGAAATTGAAACGCTCAAACCATTGCTGTTTTTTACCAGTGGCTTCGTGAAACATGATGGCATGAAGTGAAGACATAATCTCAGCAAAGGCCGATGGACCACCAAAATGCGAGGCCGCGCCGGCCATCTGAGCTTGCATGTCCATAAGTGCCAAAAGGCCGCGTGTGGCTGTGGGGTCGGCACAGGCGATTTCTTCACCGCTTAATAGCTTAATTTTTTCAGCATAAGTCGGGTTATTCTTAGGGTTTGGGGCTAAAGACGATGAAATCGACAGGGGCTTATTTGATTGTGTGTCCATGCTTTCGTTAAAGCGTTTTTTGTGACTTGCGTCAACAAATTACCCTCTGATATACAGTCGTGGTACACCGCTAGATCACGAGTTGATGAGGAGAGAAACAATATGAAAGCAACAGAGATACAAGCCCTACCAAAAGTTGAACTCCACCGCCATTTAGAGCTCTCTTTGCGCCACTCCACCATCAAGGAATTAGCCCCGCAATTCGGCATCGAAATCCCTGATGAAGCCACTTTTGCCAGCCGCTTTTTGATTGATCAGCCAATGAATGACCTGGGCAGCGTTTTAAATAAGTTTTTGGACACGCAGCTTCTGCTGGCTAGCGATGAAATTCTTGAGCGTATCGCTTATGAAGCCTGTGAAGATGCTTTCAAAATCGAAAATATCAGATTGCTTGAGCTTCGTTACGCTCCAACATTTGTAACTTACCGTCACCCCGATTTAGATTTTGATAAAATTCATCAGGCCATTGTTCGTGGTGTTCAGCGCGCTGAAAAAGATTTTAAAATGGCTGTGGGTTTAGTTTGTATTATTCAACGTATTCTCACTGTCGCAGATGCTGAGCGAGTCACTGATTTTGCTATTGATAATAAAGATACTTTTGTTGGTTTAGATCTGGCGGATAATGAAGTTGGTTTTGATTCAAAACCTTTTTCACCATTCTTCATGCGCGCGAAAAAAGCAGGTCTCCATGTGACTGTGCACTCGGGCGAAGCCAATGTTCCGAACGCTCCGAGATATGTGCGTGAAGCCATCGAGTATTTAGGTGCGGAGCGTATCGGCCACGGCGTACAAGTTTATCGCGATCCGGAAACAATGAAGTATTTGATCGATAAAAAAATCCCACTGGAACTTTGCTTAACGAGCAACTATCTCACCCAAGCTATTGCGGGCGAAAAGAGTCAGCATCCCTTCAAACAATTGATGGAAGCAGGAGTGCTCACGACTATCAATACAGATGATCCTGGGATTTTTAATTGCGATATGAACAGTGAATATCAACTCTTTGCCGACCTCTTTCAGTTTGGTCCGAAAGAGTTCAATTACTGTAATAAGATTGCGGCGGAGCATTGTTTTATACCGGCCGCAAAGAAGAACAAGGTTTGGCCGGTTTAAGGATTTAGTTTCTTAGAAGATAAAAGAGCCGTCAGTACAAACAACAATGGCGCGGCCACGAGCTAATGAAAGACTGTAGCCACCTGGGTGATCAGGACCAGCAAATAAGATATTTGCGATAGTCTCTTTGTCATTGTTCTGAGCTCGTACAAGAATTCTGGCGCTGTAATTATGATTCTGTGCAGTTGGGAATGGCTTATCAAAAACCATTGGGCCAATTTTTCCTTTTACACAATGTGATTTACCAGCAATCGACACAACATGTTTCGATGCTTTATTAACATGCACCTGAACTTCAACCAGCATGGCATGTGATACTGACGTCACTAACACGGCGATTATTAAGGCACTCATAAACTTCAACATAGGCTTCTCCGATCTTTCTTGGCGAAACTATTGCGAGAAACATTCCACTCTCAATAGAGAAAGAGACAGGTCCTACCTGCAATCACCTCACATTTTTTCAAATAGATGCGCGCAAATAAGCACTTAGATCTCATGGGACAATTTGTAAGTGTCGAAAATCTGTACAATCTTTGAAATCTTTACCGGTGCTTTTGTGTGGCCTGAATTTAGCGGCCACGCCAAGCTGGTCTGAGAAATGCCTATGTACTTCATGAAGTACAAGTATGTACTTGGGGTATAAAATGACGACAAGTTCGTTAAGTCAAATCTTAGGCTTTATCATCACAATCTCAATCACCACGGCTGCGCTCGCTCAAGATAAGGGCGGATTCATGCGCGTAGAAAAAACTGGCTCAACCCCAATCCGCACGCTGCAAACTCCGCAAGGTTTACAAATGCCACGAATCATCACTGATTTCGGCGCTGGCATTAATATGGCTGTGCCGGGTCTTGCCACTTCAAATCACGCTAGCATTTTTGATAAACTTTTGAATGTGGGCACGAACAATCCGAGTTGGCCGGCCTTTCCGAGAATTTGGCATGAAGAATCAAATCTCGAGACAGTTGAAACTTCAACTTACTTTATGCCAAGTGTGAAGGTTTTGAACGGAGGTGTTGAGGCCGATTATAAATATGGCTCGAAAACAACTCTTGTTCTTATGTCTTCACTTCACCGACAAGGCGCCGCTGCTGGTGATACAACTGAAGATGCGGCTTACCAAATGGTAAGGCTAGATCCAGAATCTAAACGCGTTTATCCGAATTTACGTCCGGGTTACCCAATGGTGGGCTTCTGCTCTTTTGAATTGCAATTAACGCTTTCAAATGGACAAAGTTTTGGTATTGAAATGTTTAATGCAGGGTCGCGCTTAAAACACACTCAAGTGCGTAGTATTACACACACCGTGTTTTCTAAATTCTTTGCCATTCCTGCCAATATGCCAATTCAAAGCATCATGAACAATTACTGCGCCGACACTTTCGTTAAACATGTTCGCCCTTATGCTGAGAAGAACTTCGTGCCGGTTGTGGTCGAAGAAATTTTCTTACACAGCCCAAGCAATCAGTGCCATCCAAATCCAAAAGATTCGGCAAGCGGAGACGTTGAATGCATGAAGTGGTTTGCTGGCTTTGATCGTCTCAAGCAGCACACAACAGTACCGCGCTGTGAAACACTTAAAGGTGGCTTCAACGTTTGCCGCTTGAAAGCGAAAGCGGCCAATCGCTGTCCTCTTTATAAAGATAAGACTGGCAAAGCTTATACGGACGTTACGAAGCATGGCTTACAAGAACTGACGAAAACGAATAACGCCTTCAGTTGCGATAAAGGCCTTACTTGCCAGATGACGAAGCCACCGACAATGACTGTATTTGATCTTGTATTATTCAAAGGCGAAGCGTTCTGTAAATAAAAGGTGCCCGGTTACTTTTCGGTGCGGCGGCGCAGCACCGAAAAGTAACCGGGCACCTTTTAAATATTTGTCAGTCGAGCTCCAAGCGCGGCTACGTCTTCTTGATCATGAGTAATAATTAAAGCCGGCACTTTCCACTCATTAAGAGTCTCTTTAACTAAAGCTCGAGCTTCTTTTCTCAAATCAATATCTAAAGCGGCAAATGGTTCGTCCATAAGAAGAAAAACTGGCTCGCCAATGAGCGCTCGCGCTATGGCCACTCGCTGTTTTTCTCCGCCAGACAAAACTTCGGCTTTACGATTCAAGCAGCTTTGCAGCTTTAATGAGTCTGTGAGACGCTTCAAGTTTGACTGAGCCTTATCTCTAGCGATGCCACGAGCTTGAGCCGCGAATAAAATATTATCTTGTGCAGAAAGGTGTGGGAAAAGTTCGTAACTTTGAAAAACCGCTCCGAGCTGACGCTTTTGAATAGGTTTCTGCAGCATATCTTCGTCGTTAAACATCCAGCGCCCACGGTCGGCTTTTTCTAAACCTAATAAGATACGAAACAAACTGGTCTTACCCGAACCCGACGGGCCCATAAGCGCCGTTAGGCCTTTCGCATCCAGCTCAAGCCTTTGCACCTTCAGTAAAAAGTCGCCGTAATCTTTAGTTAAGTTTTCTATGTACGACACGACCTACACCTTTAAAAAATAAGAACACCAGAAGCCCGATAGCCATCATCCACCACATTACGGCGGTGGCCATCTCGAGTCTATAGCGCGAAATGAGCGTTTTCACAAAGAGCGCCAAATTACTTTCAACCGGAACTATAAAAAGACTCAGCGCAAAGTCGCCGGCAGCCCAAAAAGCTGCAATACCGGCAAAATAACTAAAATGTTGGGAGAGCTGAGGCAATACAATTCTTCTGAAGATCAGAAACCGCGAAGCTCCTAATGAGCGAGCCACTTGAATTTGATGTGTGACTCCATCGAGAAGAGAAGCAATACCAAAACGGTAAAGGGCCGAGAAAAATAAGAAGGCCAGTGCAATACCTAACACTGCGAAGGCTACAAAACCTGTTGATGGCGACCAGCCCAAGAGAAAAATCAAAAGACCAACGAAAACTAAACTCGGCGGAGTAATAACGAAAAGTAATCGAGAGAGAACCGGTCTTGGCCAGAAATACGATAAGATAAGCGTAAATAACAAAACTGATGAGCCAGCCAGCACAGAGGTGATAAATGTTCCTAACGTGGCTTCAGCTAGAGAGACCAAAATCGTTTTCTGCTTAAACACCTCAAGAAACCCATCACCGATATCTTTGAAAGTATAAAAGTACAAAATCGAGATCACCAGAACAGGCAATGCTAAAAGCCAGCGCGAGCCATAATTGATAGTCCGGTAATTTTGCAGACGAGATATACCTTTCGCACTTGAGTTGAGGACCCAACCTAAAAGCGCAATTAGCACAAACTGAATCAAGCTGATAATAAGAGCTGAATTCATATGACCATCAGAGAGAATTTTCTTATAGATCAAAACCTCTAAAGTCTCACTGGCTTTACCGCCAACAACGACCGGAATTGAAAAACTGAGAAAGCAAAATACGAAGACCGTGAAAAATATCTGCATAAAGTCTTTAAACAGATAAGGAATCACTGTTTTAAAAAAAAGAACAGCGTTCGCCCCTTCAACTTGAGCCAGCTCTGCGAATCCACCGATTTTTGTTTTGAGCACGCGACTTATCTGTACACCACTGAAGCCCGCATTAATAAGAACATGAATAATGACAATATCGAGAAACCCTGCGGGCGCAGACTCAAAAGCCGCATAGATCTGATAGACAGATAAAAGAATAAAAAGCGAAGGCAAAATCTGGGGCGAAATAAAAAACCACTCGAAGAAGGACAATGTTTTATTAGATTTTAAATTAATAAGGCCGAGCGCAATAAAGAAACCTACACCCAGCGAAAGTAACGAACTCGAAGAGGCCTGCCAAAAAGTCTGCAGGAAAATCTGCCAGATTTCGCTAAAATTAACTGCGAACTCACTCACCAGTAGCGGCCTTCCACTCTGTCATGATATTCTTCTGGTCATCTGAAAAAGCGTCCATATTTTCAAGTGGTAGAATTTTAAGCTTTGGCAGCTTTTCAAATTCAGTCCCTGCCGTTACTCCCGCAATAGATGGAAGCATATAGTTCTTCGCCATGATAATTTTTTGAATCTCAGGTGAAGTGATAAACTCAACAAAGGCCTCACCTATACCACAGCTCATGCACTGCTCAGGGATACCAACATACTCAATCTGTGCTGTATGCCCGTCTGTGAAAACGCCATAATTAAAGTTTTCTTTTTTCTCACGATGGTAAACCAATGAAGTTAAATACGTGAAAACTGTATCGGCAGCTTTACTTTGAAAAAAACTGTATGAACCTGACCACTCGGGGCTCATTGAGTGGATTTTAGGTTTTAGCAAACCTGCAATTTGCGATAAAGGTTCTTTCTGATTTTGTGCTAATGACCACATCCAATACATAAACTGAAGGCCGGGTGAACTGAGATCAGCAGCTTGAAGCGCAATACTCTTGTTCTCTTGTCGGCTCAAGAACGTGCGCATATCTGTTTCAGCGGCGATTGGTTTACGAGACAGAAAGGTCATCGGTGACCAATCAAACGGAATGAACATTGAGTAAACTGATGGTTTGAGCTCAGGCACAAAATCTTTTGGTGAAAGACGAATATTCTTCCACTTATGAGTTTTAAGAGCTGTTTTCAAATTGAGTTGATCAAGACCAAGAATCACATCCACCTGGCGATCAGGCGAAAGACGAAGACGCTCAAGAAGTAAGCCACCAGAGCCTACATCCACCACTTCGATATCACAGAGACAGATTTTTTTAAAACGCTCAACAATCTCTGGGCCAGGGCCAAAAGAATCAACAAAACTTGAATAGCTGTAGATCACAAGTTTCGGTCGCTGACTGCTTTCAGGGTTGCTCGCCCGATTGTAATTGAGAAACACATAAATCACTGATCCGGCTGCAATAAGAGCCGATAAAATAAAAATTGAGAGAAAAACATTTTTGTTCACATTACCACCAAAGGCCGCGAACACGCTTATAGAAATAGTAATCTAAGCCCAAGCATCGACCAGCACCGAGCCAGAAGAGAACGACAAAAAGGCTTAAATGAGTTTGATGTAAAAGCGTATTATTAGCGCCGCCGAAATAAATAAAATTCAGTGCAATGAAAGCTCCGAGTAGAGCTGTTGGGCGCACTAAGAATCCAATAATAAAACTAATGCCGATAATGAACTCACAATAAGTAAGTGTGTAAGCAAAAACCTTCCAATTCGGCACAACCACTTCTTGTAAGAACTGAATATACCAAGAGCTCACGTTCGCCTGCGGAATAGATTCCATAATTGTTGCGGCTAAACGAGGCTGCTTTAAAAACTCTCCGTAAACACGGGCCAAAGCCATCTCAAGATAAAAATAACCGAGAAAGATGCGCAGAAGCGCAACTGGATATAAGTGGCCGACATATTTAATACTCTCAAAAAACGACAGCAGCATGGTCATATGATGGACAGAGTTCTTGTAAAAAGCAATTGTTGCAACGCGGACTTCGCGCTTTGCACACTTGCCGGCCATGGGTGATGAGCCAATGAGAAAACTGAATCCAATCCTCCTTAGGAACAATAGAAACTAGGTCTTCTTCAATTTTCACGGCATCTTGATGCCGAGTGAAACCTAGGCGATTTGAGAGACGTGTCACGTGAGTGTCCACAACGATTCCCGAAGCAATATTGAAGCTGTTACCCAAAACCACATTGGCAGTTTTACGGCCCACTCCGGGAAGCCTAACAAGCTCTTCTAAATTTTGCGGAACTTTGCCGTTAAATTTTTCAACCAGCTGCTGAGCCATCGTCTTTAAGCTCTTAGCTTTGTTTTTATAGAATCCAGTTGAACGCACATCTTGCTCAAGCTCGCTTAAATCGGCCTCAGCTAAGTCTTTTACACGAGGATATTTTTTGAACAGAGTTTTGGTCACAATATTTACGCGCTCATCTGTGCATTGAGCGCTCAAAATAGTCGCAATTAAAAGCTGTTCAGGGGTTTCGTGATCTAAAGCGCAGTGAGCATCAGGATAATATCTTTTAAAAAGGTTAATGCACTGATGAACATCAGCCGGCTTTCTTGCTGATTTTTTCAGTGGCTTTGCTTTCAACTTCGCCCCTGACTTGGCCTTTAGTTGTGGCTTCGTTTTAACTTTCAGTTTCGCTTTAGACATTAGTCGAGTTCATACCTCAATCCCCTACGGTTCGCACATAAAAACCGCTAAACTTATAGGTATGGAACTAATACCCAGAAGCGCGAGCCCCCAAGAGCTACCAGGAGTCATCGACTTCCTGACTCAGCATTTACGCGCGGGGCAGAACTGGTCCATTGCGAACGAATACCCAATGGTATTTCAAGAGACCAATTGCCAGAATATTAAGGCGATTTTTGATGGCGATAAAGTCATCGCCCATGCGGCTATTAAATATCACATTATAAAAAATCCAGTGGGCCTTTTCAAAGTGGCTGCTATTGGCAGCGTTGTAACCGCTCCTGAGTATCGCAACATGGGTCACAGCCAAAAGTTGCTTGAGCACTGTGTACAATCCGCAACTGAAGACGGCGCTGATATCGCCATTCTCTGGACAGACCTTTATGATTTTTACCGTAAACTTGATTTTGAATTAGCGGGTTTTGAGACGAGCATTACTATCGACAAACCCATCAGCGTTCCGAGCTTAGGCTTGAAGTTCGTTGATTCTACTAAAATTGATCCTTCGGCTATTTTGCAGCTCTATGCTCAGCACACTGTTGGCAGTATTCGCACCGCTGAAGAATTAAGACGTTATTTAGTTATCCCTAACACTCGTGTTTTCACGGCGTGGGATGCACAGAATCGCTTGAAAGCTTATGCCGTTGAAGGCAAAGGCGCTGACCTTAAAGGCTATATTCATGAGTGGGGCGGCGGAGTGAGTGAGCTTCTCGCTCTTTTCTCTCATGCCCGACAAGTTCTCAATGCTCCAACAACTGTGATTCTTCCGCGCTCAGCGCAGAATATGCGGACGCGCTTATTAGAGCTCGCTCCGCATGTGAATTACGGTTACCTCGGCATGATTCGTCCGCTTCACACTGAAGGATTAATCCTCAAAGCGAAGCGCTATGCACTCAGCCTTGGTGTTAAAGACTTTGTATTAGAAAAACGCGATGACGGAACTTTTGTTTTTGGTCGCGGTGTCGATTTATTCGAGACTAAAGACCTTAAAGTATTCACCAAAGTCCTGTTCGGAGCTCCCGACTCGACTCATTTTGACTCAATATTGAGTCCCATCCTCCCGATCCCTATGTGGATATGGGGATGGGATTCGGTATGATGCATGAGAAAAATAATAAGACGCGACTAACTACAAATTTTAAAAACTTCCTCAAAGCTGCCAGCCTGGTCTTTGCTTTGACGGCTCTAACCAACTGTTCTGATAAGATCGTTGAAGAGTATCAACCGCTTGGGTCACCGGCGATTCCTGAAGCCGTTGATAAAGCGCTGAACGATTCTTACGCTGGCACTAGCATTTACTATGCAAAGCCTGGCCAGTTCGTTGAATACGATAACAACTACAAAGCCGAACTCGGCAATGTAATACTACTCAGTAAAACACTTCGCACATATAAAGGTTTTGTTGAAACAGCGAATAATTATATTTTTCAGCTCACTGAAAATTATTGGGAATTTGATCGCGGCGGAGTGATCATCAACGAGAAACACTCTGAATTAAACTTAGATGTTAAAAAGCAACTCGAAGCTATGGGCTTCAGTAAAGACGGCACTAAAGAAGAAGATCCGTATTGTTTACGTGCTCCATCAAATCAGACTAAATATGATTGCGTGAAGTTTTATAACTTAAAAGTTTACGACACAATGGAGCTTGTACCGCAAAAAGCCGCGGCTCGTGCCAATTGCAGTAATATTCCTAACTGCGTGATTCCTTCACGAGTGATTCAGTTCGACCGGGTGACCTTCTTAGGAGAAACAATTGTAGAGAAAGAAATCTACAAGTTTTCAATTTCAAAATTGATTCCGTCGCTACTTCCCGATCAAGGTGCACCGCCGATGAATCACTTCTGCATTTCTAAGTTGTTTGATGGTGGCGGTGTGAACTATTACCTCACTCAATGTAATGTTCTAACAGATATTAAATTGTAATCTGAACGGGCCTAAGGCTTAAAGTCTTAGGCTTTTGATAAGAGCATGCGGTGAATATCTTTCGAGTTCACGAAACGAATGCCGCAACCAAAGCGACCCGAAAATTTACCTTTACGAGTGGTCCAAACCACTTTCGCATTAAAAGTATGTTGAGAATTCAAGTCATTCAGCGCCACTCTCATTCTTACGACATCACCCACTGCTAAGGTTTCATCGGCGTCGAACTCGCAGTACGCTCCACCCTTAGAAAGATTGTACATACTTGTCAGCACTTCTTCGCCTGAAACCAGGCGTTCAATCTGGGCGATTTGATTGGTGTTGAAACGACGGAAAACTTGTTTCGGTACGACCTTAGAAATCAAGAGTTTACGAACGATACCCAGAAGTGCTTTTTCATGAAATGGTCGAACTACTAAATGAACTAAAGGCATATGGTGAAGATCAACGATATCAGAACCCTTCGCCTCACCGCAAACGACCAATATGGGCAAGCTGAATCCACGCTCACGAATCTCTTGAATCACAGTGATAACGTTTGAATTGAGCGTGTTCACATCAAGCACGAAAAGATGAAAAACTTTTTCTTCAAGTCGAGCGCGTAAAGCATTCTCGTTCTTTACAACAGTCAATTGAACCGCAAGTTTACGTTCGATAGAATCGAGATAGAATCCAAGACCTTCATTCGACGTTGAGTAAAAAAGCAATTTCTGCATTTCGGCATATCTCCTGTGCTTACATCTATATTACTTTTCGGTCTATTTTAGTGCAGATTTGAAACTTCGTGTTTGTGACGAGAGATTAGACGCCGTTAAAAATCGGCGTCTCATTTTGAGAATGTTCAATTAAAAGCTGAATTGAAAAGGCTCAAATTCAACTATGATATTGGCGACTGTCGACTCACCAAAAGCATTGGTTACAGTGACACGATACGTGCCCACATTGACGTAAGAATAAGTTTGTCCTTGAACGGCGTAGTTCGTAACTGTGGTCATGATTTGATTCACATTACCCGGAATAGCTGTCGTCTGAAGTTTTCCTTGAGCGTCAGGAGCGATCAACGCCCATGAATAAGAAAGACCATAACCTGAAGCTGTCACCGATAATGGGACCTGAACACTCGATAAAAAAGGCAAAATCTGATTGGCCGTTTTTGCAACGATCACTGGTGCACCCGCCTGCTCTGGCAAGCGAACCACATTGAGAGCTAAACCTACCGAAGATACTTGGCCATAAGGATTTGAAACAACGACGGAGTAAACCCCTTGATGGACCGCAGCTGCAGAAGAGATAGCGTAAGTCGAACCATTCGCGCCATTCAAAAGAGTTCCGTCTTTGTACCATTGGTAGGAAAGGTTGTCGCCAGAAGCCACAATACCTAAAGTTGCAGCATTGAAAAACCCAACAGTACCGGGATTACTAGTGCTTGTAATTTTAGGTGCGGCCCCAGCTGACGGCGGAATCGGTGCTCCTGTCGAGCTGAGCTGGGCGCTAGAATATTCATCAGGGTTAAAATCAGAACCACAGTTTTGAAAGGGCAAAACAGCGGCAGTGATAGCAAGAAAAACAAAGGCGATTTTTAAATGTTTACGCATATATTGTCCCCCGACACTCTCTATAAATGCATCACCTATGCCAGGCCAGCAGGTCGTTGATTTCAGTTGAGTGCCCAGACTCAAAACACTGTCGAGAGAATAGCCGCGCCTGAAAACGACTCATTTTGAGACAGAAAAAGGTCTCGACTCAATTCTTACGACGCAAAATCCGAATTAAAATCATGCCCTATTATATGATGTACTATCTTGAAGTTCTTAAAGGCCGCGACCGCGAATTTCTCGAGGCCTGGAAGACTTTCTCCAATGAAATTCAAGCTATCTACAAAGTCACTGGCTCGACAATTTTTCGCACCGAAACTGGGATGTATGTTGTCACTTCAGTTTGGCCATCGAAAGAAGCTTGGCAGAAATTTTGGGTCACAAAAGAAATTTCAATTGAAAGTCTCACTCAAGTGAAAAGCTGCCTGATGCGCCCCTCTCAGCCCGTTGAGCTTCAACCTGTTTTTTCAAACTGGCATTTGATTGAAGTTTCTGAAACTGCGGTCACTCAACCTCAACCAGCCAAAGAACCTCATTATGAAGTGTCTGAAATTTCAATACTCGGCGCTCAACAAGATGGCGTGTTTGTTGAAGAACCAGAAAAAACACTCATTGAAGTCGCCCGTATTCATAAGATTCCTAAAAAAACTGGTTAAATTTAGGGCCATCTATCTTATTGAAATCTCTAATAAATTTAGTCCTATTGACATTTCAATTTAATGTAACTAACATAGTTACAGTTATGGCAGCAAACAGCAAATTCGCGATGGCGACTCATATTATGGCATCCGTGGCGGCTCACGAAGGTGAGCGAGTGAATTCAAGTTATTTAGCGAGCTCTCTCAATACCAACGCTGTAGTTGTACGACGTCTTTTAACCGAGCTTCAAAAAAATGGCCTATTAAAAAATACTCTCGGTCGCAATGGTGGAGCTATCCTGGCCCGAAATCCCAAGTCTATTTCGCTGGCTGATATTTATAAAGCTGTAGATAATAACGAGTTGTTCGCTTACAACCCCAACAATCCCAATCAACATTGCCCCATGAGCTGCATGATGAAATCTATTTTAACCCCTATTTTTTCAAAAGCGGCGAATGCTCTTGATGAGAAGCTCAGTAAAATTAAACTTTCAGACGTATTAAAAGAGCTCGGTGAGGTAACGAAGTCGACTGGCGCGACCCAAATAAAATAGGTTTTTTATTTAAAAATGTAACCATTTTGGTGACAAATTAACAACAAAAGGAGTTTAATGTGAAAACGAAAGTAGCAACCGGAGCCCGCCTCTTACTAGGACTTTTATTCTTTGTATTTGGCCTCAATGGATTTTTAAACTTTATTCCAGCTCCGGCATCAATACCCGAGGCCGCCATCGCTTTTTCAACAGCATTAGGCGCTACGGGATATTTCTTTCCGGTATTAAAAGCGACCGAAGTTTTAATGGGCTTCTTACTACTCACTGGGTTTGCGGCTCCGTTAGCATTGGTCGTACTTGCGCCGATTACTATTCAGATTTTTTTATTCCACTTCTTCTTAACTCCCGGAGCTTCGAATTCAATTCTCCCGATAGTTATGATCGCGCTTCATATAACAGCCGCAACGGGCTACTGGTATCTTTACCGCGCTCTTTTTTCAAAAGCGAAAGTCGCTTAGATAATAAAAAAGCCGCTTTGAAAAGCGGCTTTTTTTGTCCGGGAAAATTTACCGGACGCATTATAAGGTATCCCGTACCTTCTAGCGTTTGCTAGGCGGCGTCCAAACTAGGCCTTCTTTTCCGTTCCACTTGCCGCGAGGGCGATAGATACGGTTGTTCGTCCATTGCTCGAAAATATGCGCTAACCAACCGCTCACCCGTGAAACCGCGAAGATCGGAGTGTAAAGATCAATTGGAATGCCCATGCTGTAATAAACAGTGGCTGAATAGAAATCTACATTCGGTAAGAGGCCTTTTTCAGCCTGAACCGTATCATCGATCAGGGCTGACATTTTGTACCAGTGCTCTTCACCTGTCTTCTTCGTGATCTGCTCACTCATCTGACGAAGGATCTTCGCACGTGGATCACCATTTTTATAAACGCGGTGACCGAAGCCCATTACTTTTTCTTTATTTGCTAAAGCTTCTTTAATCCACTTCACGCAATTTTCGTAGTTGCCGATTTTCTTAAGCATGAGCATCACTTGCTCATTCGCTCCACCATGAAGTGGACCCTTCAATGCACTGATGGCACTCACGATTGCTGAGTAAACATCACTGAGTGAAGACGCCGTTACACGTGCGGCGAAAGCTGAACAGTTGAGTTCGTGATCTGCGTGAAGAATTAAACAAGTATCAAACATCTTAACAAGTTCAGCATCCGGAGCTTTACCATTCAATTGGTTAAAGAAGTTCCAAGCAATTGATTTTGTCGGATCAGCCTGAACGAATGGTTTGCCTGTGCGTGATCTCTCGAAAAGCGCAACAAGTGGTCCCATCTTCGCTGTTAAACGAACCGCCACGCGCTTTTGCGCCGCTGGGTCAGTACTCTGTGCATCAGCATCCCAAAGTGCGAGCATTGAAGTCGCAGTTCTCAGCCAAGCCATTGGGTGAACACCTTTTGTCGGCATCGCTTGCAATTGACGAACTTGATCGTCGGGTAAAAGCATTTCACGGCCGATTTCAGCCTGTAGCGCCTTCAATTCATTTTCTTTTGGTAAACGATCATTCCAGAGAAGAAAAACGACTTCTTCAAATGTTGAATGAGCAGCTAAGTCTTCGATCGTGTAACCACGAAAACATAATGTTGCATCCATGATTGATGAGATGCCGGTATGGCAAGAAACAACTCCTTCGAGTCCTTTATCAATCGCGCCTTCGTATATTTCTACTGCTTGAGCCATGTGCTCTCCTCTGATGTTAGAGACAAAGCTTACTTGAATTCACCCATGCGGGGTAGGCTATTTTTTCGCGAGCTTGATAACTCGATCTTTGACCTCTGCGACAACAGCAGTTCGATCAGCTGGTGGCTCTTGCCCATTGGTAAATTGGTGCACCTGATAAAAAATTTGATTACGAAGTTCATGCACACCGCGTGATGAATATTCGAGCACAGACTTGAAAAGACGGTCTTGACCGAACTCTTGGCCCTCTAAATTACGACTTTCGGCTATACCCTTCGTGCAGAAAATCATTTTGTCGCGCGGGTTCAAAGGCACAACATGAGTTTCAAAAGTCGTGGGTGATGTTTTCGACAATGGGCCAGATTTAGATTTGAGAAGCTTCAGCTCCCCACTCGAGTACTCATGCAGCATCGAAGAAATATTCCCGACCTTGCAGTATGAGAGATTGAATTGACGCCGATCAAAAAGACCGTAAAAAACATCGGCTGTGTCTTCAGCAGATTCGATTGTTGGCTGCAGCTCGTCAGCAATCATCTTCATAATGAGGTGCGGCTCAGTGCCTTTGCGAGCTTCGAGGCGTCCCGTCATCTTCAAAAGTACAGAGAGAAGCATGGCCGACATCATATGACCTGAACAGCTCGCCACAATAATACCGAAGTGAGAGCGATCTTGATGCTCGAAGACGTCGAAATAATCACCACCACGAAGGTGTGATGGCACAAACTTCATGCTGAATTCAAAGCCCGGAATATTTGGTATCTCTGTTGGTACTAGCTGTCTCTGCACCGCGTGCATAATTTTTAGCTCGTAATTGAGCTCTGAAATTAGACCTTCGAGTTTACGATTCGCTGTGGATAACTCTTTACGAAAGACACCAATATCCTTCTCACGATCTTGGATTTCGAGTTCGAGGTCTTTGATTCTTTGTCTGAGTTGTTCTTCACTTCTGTGTGGCATAGAAAATTGTTCGGCGCATAAGACTTAGAGTCAAGCGTAACGCTCTAGGCCACAGAGGAAACTTGAAAAAAATACATCCGTCACCTACCACCATAGTATGGTTTTAGACAGCCGCATTACCTGGGAAAAATTAGGACTCGAACTTGAGCTCATCGCTAAAGAAGAGCCACGCTCACTTCTACCCCTTTTAGTGGCCATCAATTCTTTATTGCAAATGGATGATACCGGACAAGACCGCTGCCTTCGCTCGATCAACTTCATGACTTACGAACTTGCAGCCATGTGTGAAAAACGAAGCGAAGCCGATCGCTTTCAAACTCTCAATGATTTTCTTTTCACTACACGCGACTTCCGGGTGAACAGTTTGAATCGCAAAAGTTTGTGCTCAAAAGATTTACTTCTCACTTCAGTTCTTGAAGAACGTGGTGGAGCGGCCATCCCAGTATCTCTTCTCTACATGCACTTAGCCCAAGAATTAGATCTGCCGGTTTTTATTGTGAATCAGCCTCAGTTCAATTTACTCAAATGGGTGCGCGGCTCGAAATGCCAATTTATCGATATCGCTGAGCGCGGAAAAATCTTGGATGAAGAAGAACTTCTTCGTCATATGAATTTGCAGCCGAAAGGCTCAACTGCGGCTTGCGATGAAAATAAGTCTGAAGTGGTCAGTCTCAAAGCTCTGCTTCTCGCCTATCTCACTGATTTAAAAACCGCTTTGCTCCGTGAGAATGAAATTGATTTGGGCCATGCTGTTCTCAGTATGATTTTAAAAGTTGAGCCGACTAATTTACGTCACTTAGGCGAGAGAGCCCTTCTTCGTAAAACAATGGGTCATCTCAAAGAGGCTCAGCAAGATTTAAAGCGCTATTTCTCGTTCGTCGATGTTTCTAACGCTCCCACAGAAATTCAAATGGCCTCGAAAGAGATTCAAGCTCTGTCAGCCTCTACGTCTAATGAAGTTATTCACTAATCCACCAAAAAGAAGGTAAAATATGAGTCAGCACGTTTACGATACAGTTGTAGTTCAATACTCGAGAAATCTTAAGAACTTGAAGTCGATGTTACTTAAAGCCCGTGAGTTCGCCCAAGAGCGCAAGTTTGATGAAAATAATTTCTTAGCTCTTCGTGCAGCTCCAGATATGTTTCCGCTGGTTCGACAAGTTCAAATCGTAAGTGATATGACTAAAAATGCAGCGGCACTTCTTGCTGGCAAAACTCCACCAGCCATGGAAGACAACGAAACAACACTTGAGCAATTGCTCACACGTCTAGATAAAACTATGGCCTTCATCAACGAACAAAAACCAGCCGACTACACGAACTGGACTGAGCAAAAATACACATCAAAACACCGCCCGGGTTTATTTATGTCAGGCAAAGATTTTTATGATCAGCAAACAGTGCCGAATGTGTACTTTCATATGACGGCCACTTACATGCTTCTTCGCACACACGGCGTGAATCTAGGGAAGAAAGATTTCTTAGGCGAAGTGAACTGGCAGAAAGCTTAATACAGGCAGGTAGAACTTGAAAGAAATTAAAGCGCTATTCATCGCTATTCTACTATTGGCATCTGCATCGATTTTTGCTGCACAAAAGACAACTAAAGCTAAAACTATCGTAGACTCTAAACCTACGATAGAAAATGCAGCGGCCGAAACCCAAAGTAGTATTACGATAACGGGAGACAGAGGAATAGATTACGTTGTAATTGCACCCAATGGAAAGAAAGTGGGATACGATGCAGACAGTAAAGAAACTTTCGATGAAGTTGAAGGTAGCAATTATTCAAACGAACTCGGCACTGAAAACTTAGATGAACCAAATGCTGCACTTGAAAGGCCCTATCACGTCTATTCATCTCCAAATGCACCAATGGATGGCATTTATAAAATAGAAATGTATAGCGATAGAAATGACGAGTACAGCTTTGAAATTAATGTCTTTTACGATGACCAAAAGCTTAAGATGTTTAAATTTACAGGGCAGCTTAAATCTGGGAAGCGCGAACAGTTTCAGCTTAAGTTCTCGAAAACTAAACCACCAGAACTGATTCGCCCTAAGGGCGCCAAATAGACCGAATCATAGCCAGCCATTCAATTGTAGAAAATTTGAAATTAAAGTTTTACGCATACAGACGACGTTCGATAGTGGGCAAAGGCACACATACCCGCTCGTGCTCACTATCGAACGTCGTCTGTGTGCAGCAGAAATCTATTTGATTAATTTTAAAGAATTTAAAACGTAAGGCTCGAGATTCGGCCACTTCTTAGCCATGGCCATAATCTTTGTCTCGAGTTCAGAGACCCAAGAGCCCTTCATTTTTTTAGCGAAAGCTAATTCTAATACTTCAAAACGTAAGAGCCATGCATCTCTGAAGCTTTGATCTACATCGAGTAGATTTAAGAACTTCAAAAGATCGGCTTCTTTATAGCGCTTTGATTTTCTCCAAGCGGCTGTCTTCAAGTAACCTTTGAAAAGTTTCTTTTGCTCAGCTGAATATGTCTTCTTCGGAATCTTTGCTGCCACGAAATCGTCAGTGAGGCCGTAAGCCTTGCGATCGGCGGCTCCACCAAAAACAGAAACGACGTTGCAACCGGCGGCCATGTCGAATGTGCCCCACTCAGGTTGAAATAATGTTTCACTGCCCAAAGTTACTTTGCAGTCGGCGAAGGCGAAAATTAAATTCTTTCTGTCTTTTTGCAGAATGCTTTTGAGCTTGCCGACGACTTTTACGCCAGAAACATAAACCAATTCAGCCGGCTTGCCGACGATAAGACCACGAACTTTAAGTTCGCGAGCCGACATCTCAGAGAGACATTTGCTTGCACCCTTTAAATAACCTAGCGGAGTGCCATAACCTTCAGCGTGATAATTTTTGCCATGACCTTTGAGCAAAACATTCTGGTAAGAGAGCTGCGTCGGGCCCCCAAGCTGAATATAAGAAATTCCATCTGGAGCCGTACTTATCGTTTTGAAACTTTTCAAAACGCCAGAAATTTGCAAGCCCGAGTTGAGTTCAATCGTATTCACCGTCTCTGCATCTTGCATACGACCGAGGCCTACCATTCCGCCACGCACGAATGACATTTCGGCCGCTAAAGCATCGAGACCCTTTTCAAGATCAGTGAAGTCTTTTGCGACAAAAAGCTGAGGTTGCGGGTCGGTAATATCGTAAGTGTAGCGCGTGCAATTCACCGAGAAAGGAATGCGACGAACTTTACTTGAGAGACAATGACGACTCTCACCGACCGAAGACAATAAACCGGCGCCATAAATTTTTGGGTCTTGCATACTGCCAATCAAACCATATTCGGTTGTCCACCAAGCCATGCGCGAAAGCATTGTGGCTTCGGTGACTTTCACCATAGCTTTATTGGCCTTCTCAAGCTTGTTGTAAGCGTCTTGAATATCTTTTTCAGTGGCGTCGGGATGTTCTTTTAAATCCGAGAGTTCGCGAATGGCCACGTACTGATCCATATCGCGTTTTGTGATGAGGGCTTTGCTGGCCACTTCGGCGTATTTTTTCAAGTAGCGCGAAAATGGCGCGTGCGCCAGCATCGGAGCATGGCCAGCAGCTTCGTGAACAATATCAGGAGCCGGAGTGTACTCGAGGTTTTCAACTCTACGCATTTCAGTGGCGATGGGTAAAATTCCAAAAGCTTGAAGTTCAAGAAAAGCCGCAGGCGGAATAAACCCACTCACGCCAGCCGCGCGCCAACCGAATTTTTTTAAACACTTATCTATATGTGCAATGCTCGGAATGCGATCAGTTGTGATGCCCGTGGCCTTCACACCTTTACGGTAGCTCGGGTGCGCATTTTTATTATGAAAAGTAGTCAGCTCGCGCAAAATAAAGCGCCAAACAGCGTGATCTTTGGGAGTGTAACGTCCGAGATTCTGTTTCACTAAATAACGCTTTAAATGGGCCGGAATTCGCTGCAAAGCTTTCATCCGAAGAAGCATACTCTAACTAAGGGCGTTTCGCCAAATAGACATCATAGCGCACAGCTTTACCCTTAAAACTCATACTGGGTTTCGGTAAAACTTCGGGGGCTGGTAGCGGTCTTTTAACAACTAGGCGATCTACAGCCATTGATAAGGCCAGTTGAGCCAACTCGGCTTCATTTTCGGCGTCATCGCTGACGGCTAAAGCCTGTAGCAATTGGCTTTCTTTACCTACAGCCGCCGCCTTTTTCTTTTCCGGAAACATCGGATCATAAAAAACGACGTCGACCTTTTCTTTGAGGTTTTTCAAATAAGACAGTGCATCGGCGTGTACAAAACTGATTCTACCCGTCGTTTTCGCCGTCTCTTTCTGCTCGCCAGCCTGCTTTCTCGCCTCTGCTAAAGCTGAGTAAATGAAATCGTTGCGCTCAAGACCGACCACATTAAAACCAAGCGCCGCTAAATGAAAAGCATCTCTGGCTAAGCCAACCGTAAGATCTAAAAGCTGCGGATTCTCTAACTTCAAATTCTTTTTACCGGCGGCTTTTAAAAGTAAATCATCAGAGCCGCCAATTTTAAAACGCTGCGACTGCAGAACCGGAATTTTCATTCCGCTGAAATGAATAAATACGTTTTTGTCTTCGACAACAATCTTAGGTTCGCTCAAAACATGTTCCGAATGATGAGCCAGTCGATAATACAAAGAATTGAAAAAATATTATGTAACTTTAAAACATAAAACGGAAACTCTTGGGCTGGCCCTGAAATGGGTGAGTTCACTTTATTGAGTTTGTAGATAACAAATGCAACGAAAGCAGCAAAGGCCGGCACGATCCAGTAATTTTCTTTAAAAACATAGAGGCTCAGTAAAATCGTACTCGACACTTCTAACATGAGAAATGATTTTGCTTTGTCAAAACCTAGACGAACCGAAATCGTACGAATACCCGCTTGATGATCAAGCATGGTCGTCGAGAGGTTTTTGGCTTGAGAATAAACCAGCGCCAATAAGCCATAGATCATTCCGATGACTAAAATCGGAAAAGTAATATTTTTAGTGATGGTATACTGAGTGCCAAGAGTCAGAAGTGGTCCCAAAGCAAACACCAGCGCAATATCAGAGAAGCCAATGCTTTTAAGCCCCACGAACTGATACATAGAACCTAAAGCTCCGAGAGCGGCGCCAAGAGCGGCGAAAACTAAAATACCGGGATTGTAATAAGATAAATAAAGGCCACCCACGACGGCCAAACTCCATAAGACCCAGGCTGCTCTTAACACTTGATAGGCGCGCACATAACCGCTTTGAATCAAGCGACTGCCGCTTTTCTCGTTGATGTGGTCGCGTCCCTGCATGTGATCAAAATAATCATTAAAGGCAAAAGCCGCTCCGTGAAGAAAGAAAATTGAAAGCATCAAAACCCATTCTTCAGCGTTCGTGACGATTTCAGAACAGTACATCCAGACAATAAGCGTGGGGACAAGAGTGAATGAAAGCAGATCTAGGCGAAAAAGCTTAAGAAGAATCAAAGCTAAATTGGGTTTTTTAATTTCGCTATCACTTAGAATTTGAAAAGTAATGGATGAGTTGCGCTGCGGACCTTCAAGTACAGGCACAGGCAGCGCCACTTCAGTTTTTGAAAAATGACCGCTTAAATATTTTTTGTAGTCAGTGCTCTGACGATCGACGGTGACAAAGCGGCTCACGCTTAAACCTTACGCCAGTAGAGAATTTGCGGCAGCTGTTTAAGATCGGCTTTTAAAGCTTCATAGTTTTCAGTCATGTATTGGCCCAAGTTGTCGAGGTGATGCTGATAAAGAGCCATGACCTTTTCATTGTGGGTATCGAACTCTTTAAGACGCAAGAAAAAGAAATCTTCACCGATCACTTTATAAACGTCTTCGAGAGTTTCACATTTTCTAAATTGCGCCTTCATCTTCTCATCAAGATCATGAGTGAGAAAGGCCGCGAACGAATTCATATAGCCAGATTTTAAGTCACCAAGAACAGCCTTGCCTTCGTAATTGCGAATATTGAAATCGAGCAAGTCATCACTGCGCTGAAATAAAATCCCAAGCAGGCTGCCCATTTCGATCAAATTGCGATGCAGGTCTTCGTTGTTGTTCTCAGCCATAATAAAAGGGGCACGCATGCACCATTTAAAAAGCGAAGCCGTTTTTAAATTATGAACGCGATCGAGCTGCTGAGCGCTGACATCCCAATCTTCGATCAATGAGTCTTGTATCCATTCGCCCTCAAGAAGATCTGAGATAATTTCTGAAGTGAGCTGAATGAGTTTTAAATTTCCGTGACGAGAAAGATTCACCATCACGCGCGCGAGCAAGTAATCGCCAGCGAGCACTGCATATTCTGGAGTGTACTTGAGCCAAGCCGCCGTCTTATCGCGACGAAGGTGAGAGCGATCAATGAGGTCATCATGTAATAAAGAGGCGTTATGAACGAATTCAATAGTTTGCGCGAGTAAATGAATCTGTGTGGGCTGCAAACTCAAATGCTTAGAAATCTTCTGAATGAGCTGACTACGAAAGCCTTTGCCATGAGAAAAAAGGTCGTCATAAAGCGCGTTCAGCTTCGGCAAGTAACTCGGGAAATCATCGGGGGCGTAAACCTTTAAGTTCATTGGGAAACTTCTAGCAGATTGACTCATTCAGTCAATGATTTCCACCGGGTTTTATGAGATGGATTCCCTATGACAAAGAAAACCAGCAAAAAACCAGCCGCTCAAGCCATTTACGCTCAAACCTTCACTGCCAACTTCTCGGACTGTGACCCTGAGCAGATTCTTTTCTTCGCCCATTACTTCAAGTGGGCTCATGATGCCATTGAGGGCCTCACTCACCATAAGAAGCTTTGGTCCACTTGGTTTGATAGTCAAAGCTGGGGCGCACCCCTCAGACATGTTGAAGCGGACTACTTTGCACCTTTAGCATTTGGCGAAACAGCAGAAGCTCAGATCCATGTGGCTCATATCGGTGACACATCGATTACATTTGAAACTCATTTCGTAGCCAATACTAAAAACATCACTGGTAAAAAATCAGTGCCTAAATTGACTGCAGTGGTGAGAACTATTCATGTTTTCGTTGATCGTAAAACTTTTAAGCCGACTCAGGTTCCTAAAGAAGTCCACGAACGCTTGAGAACGCCTCGCAAAATCTAAGTTGCCCAGCTGAGCAAAACTGGCTCGCCTATCATTTACATTAGTTTTTAAATTATACACATTTGAGTACAGACTGTTTTTGCTCAACTAAGCAACATGTACTCTGCCGGTGGTTACCGAGAACAAAAGGTGCGATAGCGCCACTTTCACCTGCTGCCCACCTAATCTACAATCCGAGCTGCTTTTTAAGCTCTGCCGTTTTGATTTTACCTAAATCTGTTCGCGGTAAATGATCGACAATATAAAGGCCTTGAATGCGTTCATAGGGCGCAATATTTTTATTCAATGTCTCTACATATTTTTCAGCCAAGCCGCTGGCAATGCCTTCAAAAACGATAACCACTCTCGATTCGAGACGAGCATCGGCCTCAGCCAGTACCACCAAGCGAGTGTCTTGAATTAAAGTTTGAAATAAAGTCTGCAAACGCGAAAGATTCACAATCTCGCCGCCGACTTTAATCTGATCTTGCGTGCGACCTTTAAAACGGAGTTCTCGGCCCTCAAGTTCAACGAAATCTGAAGTTAAAAACCAACCGTCTTTTTTAGGGTCTTCAACTCGCGAACCGCTCGCCGAAGCATAAACATAAGCTGAAAATAAAGCCGGGCTTTTTATTTCAAGACGACCACCACTGACTCGCGCTTGAATGTGCGGAAGCAATAGCGCCGCCGGTACCGCTGGTAAAACCGACGCAAGCGAATCAAGCGGAACTGTCGCCACTTGCGAGCACAGCTCTGACATTCCGTAAGTGGGCAGTAAAGGCCAACCCAAAGCGCGAGCCTCACGATACAAACTGTCTTGAAGAGCCCCGCCTCCGACTAAAACTAAACGCAAACTGGCTGGAGCCCTCACACCCGCACGCACGAGATCATAAACTTGCGTGGGCACCAGAGACAAAAGCGTTACGCCCTGCTGATTGATTTCGCTGATCACAGCTTCAGGGTTCCATTTAAAAAGTTCTCCGTTACTTTGCACAGAGATATCCACAACTTTAGATTTTGATAAATACGAACGAGCAAAAATCGCAAGACCACCCACGTGAAAATGTGGCAGTACATTCAGCCACACATCACTGGCCGTCACCCTCATAAATTCATTGGCTCCTTGAGCCGCCGC
Organism: uncultured Pseudobdellovibrionaceae bacterium; assembly: GCA_964360255.1. Classification (GTDB taxonomy): domain Bacteria; phylum Bdellovibrionota; class Bdellovibrionia; order Bdellovibrionales; family UBA1609; genus CAYHVK01. The sequence continues at coordinate 150,288 of CAYHVK010000001.1, forward strand.
TAAAAAAGCTGTGCGACTGAGGCCAATCAGTTTAATTTCTTCTACACTGGTTGTACCTGAAGAGCTGATCCAAATATGTTCTGGTAAATTCGGAAGCTGAGCTTTCTGAACCCAAGCTTTTTCAGTGGCAGGACGACGCGGATTCAATAAAACATGACTTCGCTCACCGGACTCAAAAAATTTTCTTAGAGAATGTGAGTCCAATCCTGACGCTCCAAAAGTTGATCAAAACCTAAGCCCGTACCTTCTGGTGGCACGATAAATGGCCCGTCATTGCGAATGGTATCTTGAAAAGTAAAACCCTCGTAAACATCGTGATGCTGAAGACCGCAAACGGCAATTCGCGATCCTTCTTCAGCCATTAAACTTTGCGCTTCAGCGTAAGCACTCATCTGCCCGATCGGAAAATCCATGTAGTGGGTAAAAACAAAACGGCGATCATCGCCAGCAAAAGCTTTTAGAACTTCTCTCGGATCGATAATCGCAGGTTTAATGATCACCACGCGAGCGCCTTCAGCTTTTACAGCCAAAACATCAGCAGCCAAATCTAAAGCTAAATCAATGCCGAAGTTCTCTTGAATCCGCATCCACTCACGGGGCTCGTAAACAAATGGGTCTTCGATAAAATCAAGGTGCGGCTTCAGCCACGCCAAATTCTTCTCAAGCCAATTGGTGAATTTATCGCGAGAGATGCGACAGTTAAAATCAAGGCGCACTTTTGCATCGCCACCCAATTTTTCAACCAATGTTTTTAACATTTCAGTTTCAAGCATAAGATCGCCGCCGATTTTGACTTTAAACTCGGTGAAGCGTTGGCCTTGTAAAATCGGTAGACGGTTAAGATCGAAGTTTAAAAAGTCAGCGATGAAAAAATGATTTTTAATTCTGTTCTCGGTATAAAGCGATTCTTTACGAGCGCGAGCTTCGGCATCCATACGGGCAAAGTGTAAAGAGCGCTTAGCCAAACGTGAAGGCTGACCGCGCAACATATTTTGCATTTCAATTTCTAGCGGATGATCGCCAAACTGCTGATAAGGACAAAGATCGCTGTAACCTACAGCTCCATTTTCAAATTCAATGCGCAGAAGAGTACCCTTACGAAATTTACTCTGCTGATTGAGAGTCAGGGTTCCGATAGGATAGAGCTGATATGATGAAGTCCATAGTTTCATAGTATTACCGTCAGGAATAATCCTAACGAAAGAAGGGCCCCAAAGCCAATATGTAAAGCGGCCGATTGTGCTAAAACTTGATTCATAGCTTGAGAAGGCTCTAAACGACGAACTTTAGAAATCACAATATACGCTAGCGGGAGCGTCAGCAGCGGCAATAAAGTGGCAACTAAACTGTTACCGTACCGAAACCAGTAAATATTAAGGGCAAAAGCAGTGGCGATAAGAAGTGCGATTTCAAAGCGGACAAAGCCCACTCCGAAACGGACCGCCAGAGTTTTTTTATTCACCAGCTTATCTTGATGAATATCACGTAAATTATTAACGGCTATGAGCACCGTTGCGAGTAGACCCACTTGTAGGCCTGCTACCAGCGCATCTAAAGACCACTCTTCAGTGTGCAGGTAATAAAGACCGACAACCGCAATGACTCCGAAAAATAAGAGAACAAAAAGATCACCCAGGCCCAAATAGGCTAACGGAAAAATTCCACCGGTGTAAGAATAAGCCAAGAAAAGTGAAACAGCGCCGATGATAACAATGGGCCAACCACCTTGAATCACGAGGGGAATACCACACAAAAGCGCGAGGAAGAGAAAAAAGACTCCGCCCACCATAACCATGCGAGGTTTTAACAAGCCACTTTGCGTGACCCGTTTCGGGCCCACGCGATGCTCGGTGTCTGCACCTTTATGAAAATCAATGGCGTCGTTAATAAGGTTAGTGGCAATTTGAATAAAAAGACTGGCGAGTAAAGCCAAACCACTCACCCACCACAGAATCGGTTGCTCATTATAATAAACGAGCGTTGTACCAACAAGAATCGGCACAACGGCGGCAGTCAAAGTCTTCGGGCGAAATGCCAAGAGCCAGCTTTTCATCTGTTCGTTTTTCTTTCAGACTACGGCAAACGTGGGAATTGCGAAAAATCAGGCTGACGTTTTTCGATGTAAGCATTTTTGCCTTCTTTTGCTTCTTCAGACATGTAGTAAAGAAGTGTGGCATTACCCGCCAAATCAAGAAGACCCATTTGACCATCACAGTCTGCGTTCAGAGCTGATTTCAAACACCGAATCGCCAGCGGAGAATGCGCAAGCATCTCACGGCACCACTGCATGGTTTCAGTTTCAAGCTCTGCTAAAGGAACAACTTTATTAACTAAACCCATTTCAAGAGCTTGATCAGCATCGTACTGACGACAGAGATACCAAATCTCGCGGGCTTTTTTCTGGCCAACAATGCGAGCGAGGTAACTTGAACCTAAACCACCGTCGAAAGATCCAACTTTAGGACCCGTCTGACCGAAGCGAGCATTATCCGCGGCAATCGATAAATCACAAACAACGTGAAGTACGTGTCCACCACCAATGGCGTAACCCGCGACCATGGCGACAACCGGCTTTGGTAAGCCACGAATTTGTTTTTGCAAATCTAAAACATTGAGGCGCGGAACTCCGCTTTCACCTACATAACCAGCATGTCCACGCACGCGTTGATCGCCGCCTGAACAGAAGGCGTCGGGGCCCTCACCTGTTAAAATCACAACGCCAATTGAACTGTCATCACGGCAAATATCAAAAGCATTTCTCAGTTCATCAACAGTCAGTGGGCGAAAGGCATTGCGCACTTCAGGACGATTGATCGTCACTTTCGCCACTCCATCCGCTGTTTTCTCAAGCTTGATGTCTGTGTAATCTTTAATTTTAATCCAATTTTCTGTTGAACGGATTGAAGCGCTCATAGGGTCTCCTGGTCATGAAATGAATATGCGAAGGGTCTACTACAATTAGGCCTGGTCGGCAATGCGTACCAAATGCTCAGCAATAGCGTAAGGGTTATCAAAAAGCAGGCGGTGCCCACTACCCGGCACAGGCATCCAATTGCGAATGACCCCTTCGGCTTTAAGTGTTTGATAGAGCGGATGAATTTTAGGATCTGACTCTCCGCTGAGCCAATAAATACGATCTTGATGCTGGCGTAACATCTCAGCTTCGGCACGCATGTGACCCAAACTTAAATGGGTCAGTGCTCGCTTAAGTTTCTCGAGAGAATAATCCCCCAAAAAGCGCACCGGATCACCGGTATCTGAACGCCCCGAAACTTTAAAAATATCCTGAGCATTCCAAGCCGCTAAAAAATCGCTCCAGTTGTCTTCAGTGATTTGCTCGCTCCAGTTCAGATCAGACTGCAGTCGTCTTTGTTTTTCTTGCTGAGAAATCAATCCCGGATTGGGCGCAAGCAATACTAAGGCATCAAAAGCTTCAGCATCTTTTAAAAAAAGATCGAGGGCTAGCCTTCCACCCAATGAGTAACCCATAAGAACACGCTTTGAGCCAGCCTCAGGGGTCAAATTAAAGGGAGCCGTCATCTTCAACGTTTTCTCAAAAAGCGCGGGCCATTTTTCAAATGAAGTGGGCAGAACATCGGTGCCATAACCAGAAAATAAATCAGGAGCGTAAAATTTGGCTTGAGGAATTAATTTCTTAAGCTCAGACGAAATCAAATCGAAGTCGCAGCCTTGACCTAAAAATCCGTGAAGCCCTATAAGGCGAAGATGATTAGCCAAGCGATAAACCACTGATCAATTGGTCGTAGTTCGCCCAAAATTCTTGGGTTTGCTTTTCATCAGGTCTGATTTCGATCACTTTATTATGAGAGTTCGCCGCGAATGCTGGTTTCAATTGCTCAGTCGACGTTACGCAAGCGTAATTAACGCTGAACATTTTCGCCCAATTTGAAAATTCTAAGCTGTGCTGGTTTTCAAACTTCGTATCTTTAAACATCGGCTTAAAAATTTTTCCGCCAGAATTATTTATAATGGCGATTTTAAATGAAGCGCAGTAATTTTGCGTGGCAGGCCACAGACCGGCTAAATCATAAAGCGTACTGAGATCACCTAGCAAAATCACATTTTCGTATTTCTCTTCGGCCCAGCCTAAGAAAGTCGAAATCAAACCATCAATACCGTTCACGCCACGGTTACCGGCCACTTCAAGAGTGGATTCAATATTGTAATTAGCGGCCAAATCCCACTCACGAATGGGCAAACTATTGCCGACGAACAATTTTGTCGGACGCTCGAACTGCACTGACATTTCATGAATTAAGCTCGGTTCAGCTAGTGGGAACTTCTCAAACAGCTCTTTGAGCTTTAAATACATTTCGCTATCACGGCTTAAAAATTTATCGCGCTGAATTTCTTGCAGTTCTTGATAAGCTTTAAGACCACTCAACTCTTGGCGAAGCATTTCAAAACCAGTGGCATAATCAAGGGGTTGAGTTTCAATGCGCGAAAGGCCAGAAAACGGACGATGGCTGAACGATAACACCGGCCATGCGGCTAAACGATCTTCAAGATCACGCCAGAGTCTTACGGTTGGCACCGAGCCAATACGAATAATTCCATCAAAGTAAGCCGTCACTTCTTTTGAAGCTAAAAACTTATCGCCCGCTTGAATTCTCAAGGCGCTGAGCTTTTCGATTTCACGTAAACCCGAATGAGCTTCGAGATAAACCGGCTGATTGATTTCTAAAAGTAAATCTATGGCCGCATCACGCAAACGACGATCAGAGGCCGTCGCTGCCGGAAGTTCTCCAACCACAACAACTGGATTCCGCGACTTTTTGAAAAAGTCTTTCAGGACCGCGCCCATATCTGCAAGAGAATCTGAAGGTGCCGCTGCTGTGCCGATGCTGATTTCGCCTGCGGATAATTCTAAGGGCTTGAGGTCACGGTCGATTAAAGGCTCTTTAAAACAAACGTTCATCTGCGAAGCCGAATCCGCCGAGAGAGTCCAAGTAAAGTCTTGGGTTTTGTCATCCCAATCTACGGCATTTATTTCTTTCACGTAATGAGAGAAAACTCCCACTTGCTCGATACTCTGTGGGGCCCCCTTACCGCGGAAATTTTTCGGCCGATCGGCACTGACAATCACCAGTGGCAAACCCGCATAGAAGGCTTCCATCACAGCCGGGTAAAGTTCAGCCACCGCCGTGCCCGACGTAGTCACGACCGCCACTGGGCGGCCGAATGCTTTAATACGGCCCAAAGCAAAAAAAGCGGCCGAGCGCTCTTCGAAGAAATAATACACCTTAATTTGTGAAGAGGTCTGACCCAAAACTTTCACCAGGGGCGCATTTCTCGCCCCAGCGCAGACAATAATCTCGCGCACGCCACTCGCAAAGAGCTGCGCGATACATTTTTCTGCTAAGTCGATATTGTTCATCATAAAATCAATTCGGTAGACTTAAAAAATCTTTTACGGTTCTGCGCTTGAGCTTGAGCTCTTCCCACTCTTTTTCAAACGTGCTTTGCGCGACGATTCCGCAGCCAGAACCTATGAGTACGTCTTCTTGGTCCCATTGGATATTACGAATAGCGACAGCGAACTCTGAGAGCTGATTAAAATTATAAATACCAAACGGCGCACCATAACGATGGCGATGCACACGACCTTCAATCTTCTTCAGCCAATGAAAGTCTAAAGTTTTTGAGGATAAACCTAAGGCAGGTGTTGGATGAAGTTTCTGAATTAAGGCCTCAACGAAGCTCTCATCCGTCTGAGCACTCAATTTTAAATTTAAATCTGTGCGTAAGTGCGTGATCAGACCCACATCCCAAGGGTAAGGACCATTCATACTCAAATCACCCAGGGGACTTAAACGCTCGCTGATCATTTTTGTCACTAGACTCTGCTCGTGCACTTCTTTTTTATCTTCAAGGAGAGGATTTTTCTTTTCTAAATCGCTGCGACGAGTGCCGGCTAAAGACATAGTCTGCAAAATATTTTTATCGCCATGATAACTGAATAAAACTTCAGGGGTCGCACCGATCATTCCGGTCTCTAAGCTCCACTGCCCGTAAGCGCGGCGCAGCCCTGATTTATTGATCACTTGGGTGAGCATGGTGAGGCGTTTGGCGATATCGAATTCAAAGTTAGCTTTTTCAAAAACAACTGGCACAGCTTTTTCAAGACGGCCCTTTTTGATTTCACCTTGAATGGTCTTTAAAACTTTTTTGAAATGATCAGAGTCGGGCATTTCCCAATCAAAGTTTTGAAGTTGAAACTGAATGCGTTCAAGTTGCAACTCTTCCGTTCCTTGAGCGCGTTTCAATAAATTCGTGAGTTCTTCGCCCGTTTTTAATGAAAGATTTTCGTAGCGGAACCAAGGCTCCTCAACTTCAAGATAAAAATCTGGAGCATACAACCAAGGGCCATCACCAACAGGTTGGCGCGAAGTTATAAACTGACCCCAACCCACCAAATAAGAATCGCTATTGGGCATAGCAAATTCAGAAAAGTTGTACAGGAATCCGCTTTTCAGCCAATCCAGTACATCTTGGTCGGTCATTGTATGACTTGTGAAATTCAAATTAAGGGCCTCCGCGAGCGGCCTATTTAATACTCAAAAATTACCCAGAAGTCTCTATAAAAGCTTTACCTGGCAGGTCTCGTGCGGCATAAGGTTGCCTATGAACAACACAAACGAACCGCAAAATAAGCCAACCGGGCCTCAACCTGAGTTTGTAAAAGATATCTTTTCGTCGATTGCTGGCACTTATGACAAAGCCAACGACGTTATAACCATGGGTATGGCGCGCGATTGGCGTAAAAAACTCGTTTCGTGGAGCGGCGCTAAAGCTGGCCAAAAGGTTTTAGATTGCGCCACCGGCACGGGTGACCTGGCCATCGATTTCAAAAGAGCGGTTGGAGCGGCCGGCTCGGTTTTAGGCACTGACTTCTGCAAAGAGATGCTCGATTTTGCGCCAGCAAAAGCTCAGGCCGAAGATTTAGAAATTAAATTTGAAGTGGCTGACGCCATGAACTTGCAATACGAATCTAACACTTTTGATGTGACTTCAATTTCTTATGGCATACGTAATGTGCAAGATCCAAAGGTGGCGTTAAAAGAAATGGCTCGCGTCACTCGCCCTGGCGGTCACGTGATGATTCTTGAAACTGGCGTGACTCGCGTGCCATTATTAAAATCGGCCATCGGTCTTTATTTCCGTCATATCGTCCCGCGTTTAGGCGGCTGGGTTTCTGGTAAACGCCAAGCTTATGAGTACCTGAATCGTTCGTCTTTAGCTTTTCCATCTGGCGAAGCGTTCTGTGAAATGATGCGCTCGACAGAGGCTTTCGATATTGTTGAGTATAAATCAATTATGGGCGGCGCAAGTTTTATTTATAAAGGCCGCGTAAAGTGATCAATGCTGTAACCTTCTTAGGTGCAGTCATTTTACTTTTTCTCACTTATCGAATTTTTTTCTTTCTTAAGCAGTTGAAGTACTTAAAAGATGTCAATTACGGCGGAGCTCGCCGTTGGCCGCTGGTGAGTCTCGTGATTCCCGCTTGTAACGAGCAGGACACCATTCAAGCGGCGCTCGAGTCTTTACTGAAATTGAATTATCCCAATTATGAAATCATTGCCATCAACGACCGCTCCACTGATGAAACCGGCGAAATCATTCGCAAACTTAGTCTTGAAGATTCGCGTCTGAAGCTTGTTACGATTGAAGAACTCCCAGTGGGGTGGCTAGGTAAGTTAAACGCTTTGCACGTGGGCGCGAAAATGGCCCAAGGCGAGTGGATACTTTTTTCTGATGCTGATGTTCATTATTCTGTAGACGCTTTGAAGAAAGCCGTTTCATACGCTGAAGATCGCCAAGCCGATTTTTTAGCGGTGAGTCCCAGCGTGACAGCGCCGACAAAATTATTGGGCGCATTTTTATGCCAGTTCATGCAGCAAGGCTCGTACACTTTGAACTTGAATCGCATCGAAGATGCAAAATTTTCTGAGACCATTGGCATTGGCGCCTTCAATATGGCTCGCCGTGAATGGGTTGAGAAAATCGGCGGCTTTCAAGATATCAGGCTCGATGTTATCGATGATGGCGCCCTCGCCTGGAAAATAAAAAAAGCCGGCGGCAAAACCACTTTCTTAAGTGGCGTGAACGAACTGAATCTTGAGTGGTACAAAAACTTTCCAGCGCTGGTGCGCGGTCTCGAAAAAAATGCCTTCGCTATTTTCGGTTACTCACTGCCACGAATGCTGACCTTCACCGTGGCCAACTGGGTGGGTTTTTGTGCGGCTTTTATTGCTCCCTTCTATTCCACTTCTGAATTGATTTTAGACTTTCATCTTTTAAGTCTTGTGAGTTTTTTATTGATGAGCGGTGTTTCACTTCAGGTCGGCTCTGGAATGTCAGGCCTTTACGCTTTTACCCTCCCCCTCACTTGGGTTTTCGTGCCGCTGATTTCACTGCGGGCCGCTTTTCTTAATTTAAAAGCCGGTGGCATTTCTTGGCGCGGCACTTTTTACCCGCTGTTTCTGATTCGCCGAGAGCAAAAGTTCAATGCCATCGATATGTGGCTAGGAAAATAATCATGTCCGAGCCTATGAAAAAGTATTTAGAAACTGAACGTACTTATCTTCGCGAATTTACCGAAAGCTCTTCTGACATCGACGCTTTGTATGACCTCAATAGCGATCCGGATGTAATGAAGTATCTAGCCAACGGCAAAACTTCAACTCGCGAAGAAATTATTGAAGTGAACAACCGAGTTCTAGCCTATTACGCTAAGTACAAAGGTCGTTTTGGCGTTTGGGCACTCCACTTGAAATCGAATGATGAGTTTATGGGTTTTTTCATCCTACGACCGCAGAAAGAAGACCCTGATAATTTAAAATTTATTGAGTTAGGTTATCGCCTGCGCAAAAAATTCTGGCGCCTAGGCATTGCTACTGAAGTTTCTAAACCACTTATTGATCGTTGCTTCAAAGAGTATGATGTGGAAACCGTTTATGCGGATGCCAACATAGAAAACGAAGGCTCGATCGGCGTTATGAAAAAGTGTGGTTTAAAATTCGAGAAGAATTACAACCACCCAATGGTACACTGGATTCCCGGCGACAATACTGCTCGTTACATTCTCAATAAAAACGAATATTTTAACTCAAAATAAACTAGATCGTCTGAGCAAAGAACTTCTGCTGCTCGGCCGCCTGCGCTTCAAACATCAACAAGCCTGAAATATAGCGCGCCCCACATTTAAGTGCGTACTCACGCCCCGGAGAATCTTCGGTATAATTGAGATCTAAAATTAATTTTGGCTTCCACTGGTTAGGAGGCCACTGACAATCGGGCATTCGGTTACGCCCCACAGCCCAAACTACACACTCCGGATTAAATTTCGACGCATGCACGGCGCGCACATCTCCTACCCAATTGTGATCGGTGACCATTTCACCTGATCGTGCCGAGAAGAAGGGGGCATCTGGCAATGAGGCTCGTAAAGCTTCACGCGTTCCACCACCACCCCATACGACAATATCTTCGGGCAGCGCTACAGAATCAAAAAGGGTGCGAAATCCGGCGATATCAGTGTTGGCTGTCGACCATTTGTGAGTTTTTAAATTCTTCGCAATAGTGTTCACCGCTTGGTAGGAGCTAGAGCCAGACAAATTATAAACTTTCGCTACCGCTTCTTTTAACGGAGCCGTCACGGCCGCCGCACAAAGGCCCATACGCTCGAGAATACTCAAGTTGATCTGGTTCGCTTCTTTTGTATCCATCGGCACTACAACCACCGGCCAATTCTTCTTTGAAAAAAAATCTGAGTGGACACTCGGCGTGCGACTGTGTTCAACAGGTGAACCCAGAAGCGCTGCAAACTCTTGGCCCTTGTAAGAACCTCGCTCTTGTAACACTCGAACCCAGTCATAAAGACTGGGCTGATCAAAAGCTGAGCCCTTCACATCACGCACAAAACCAATTTTCATCTTTGGTCCGAAAAGAAGTCGATACCATTTCCAGAGCGGCTCTTTGACTCCAGGTGGTGACATGGGCAAGAACGATCGGTTCTCCGGATCTTCTAAATACCACTGATGCCCGGCCCATAATTCGAGATACGAGCGAATCGTAACAGCTAATTTGTAATGCTGCGCGGGCTTTGAAGTTAAATGACCTGCGGCCTCTTCAACACTCTCATCTTGAGCGCGATTGTGGAGCGAAAGCACCGGTGGATTTTTATAAGGGCAAGGCCCTAACTCCAGCGGCCAATCATAACGAATGTTATCCAACCATTCGGCTTTCATTAGGTTCTCGCGAGTGCGAAAACTATAAAGTAATTTAGACGCGGGAACTTCTCGAACCAAACGTGCAATCTGCTGATGCGATAATAAATCATCACGCATTTCAAAAAACGAAGCGCCGAGAAGTAGCTTATCGGTGATAAAATCTTCTAGACGAATTTCATTTTGAAATAAATGAGGTAAAACCGTAAACCCCGCACGAATTTCAAATGGTTTTAAACCTAAAAGCACAGGTTCAGTTTTATTAGGCTTGGTAAAACCTTCGGCTAGCGGAATTTCTTTGTGATAGATTTCACGATAACGAATCTCACGCCCTACATAGCGCTCCATGTACTCATCGTAAGCTGAAACCTCGGTATCGAGGCGGGGACGATCTAAAAAAATACGGCCGTTACCGTCCGTAGGCCGAGTGATCCATAAAATTTTAACGTGAAGAGGTATGGCGCCTTTGTAACCCGCGCCGAGAGCTATGTAGACAGACGAGTTCATCGATTGAGCTTCGACTTCTTTAATCAGCGAATGAAGGGTTTCATTTTCTATAATACGAAAAGCCGCTTCGCCGTCTTCTTTAAAAATCTGATCGATTGTCTTTTTCTGACGAGTGACGATCTCTTGATCTAAATCGTAAATAGAGATTTTTTGCCCGACCTCTTCGTAGTACGTGCGCACGCGTTCTAAAAACTGCGTTTTGCCGACTCCACGATGTCCGATAAGAGCATAAATCATAGTCGCACTACTTCAAATCGACGGTGTAAAATGTATCAACTCCAAATGGACTCATACGGTAACCCACTACATTTTTTTTCATCGCCCGAAAGACTGTTGTGTGCGCAATCGGAGACCATGGGGATTGCGCTCTAAATAATACCTGCGCCTCTTCATAGAAGCGGGTGCGCTGAACAATATTAGTGGTAACTCGAGCCCGACCAATTAAAAATGAGAATCTCTTATCACACCAGCCAGAGTAGTTCGTTCCGCCATCCACACCGGCGCATGAAAGAAGAACATTCAAAAAATTATCAGGGTCGCCGTTATCACCTGTCCAACCCATTTGCAGCATATCGAAATCACGTTTTTGAGCTTTCTGTAAGTACTCTTGCCATGGGTAAGTCACAAGCTTCACTTGAATTCCAACCTTGGCCAAATCTTGCACCATGAGCTCAGCGACTTTTAATCCATTAGGATTATAAGGGCGTGATTCGCTCATGTAATTATAAGTCGTGGTGAAACCTTTTGCATAACCTGCTTTTTTCAAAAGCTCTTTTGCTTTCGTCGGGTTGTAATCAAAATCGACAATGCTTTTATTAAAACCCCACATATTCGGCGGAATCGGATTCTTCGCCACTTGCGCGAAACCTTGAAATCCATCTTTAATATAGCGCAATTTATTTAAAGCGTGGTTCACGGCTTGGCGAACTTCAAGTTTGTTAAAAGGTTCACGATTCACATTGAAAGCAATATAGAAAATATTGAGCCCCGGCTGATTTACAACTTTCAATGCTGGGTTCTCTCTTAAATCTTTAATATCTTCATAACGCGGATTTGCTATTAAGTGGCAGGCGCCAGAAACTAAATTCTTCGCTCGCTCAACCGCATCTGTAAAAATTAAAATCTTAAGATTTGCGACTTTGGCAGGACCCAAAAAATAACGATTGTTTCGCTTGAGTTCGACAAATTTATTCTTCTCGAATCCGCTGAAAATAAACGGACCCGAACCAACCGGATGAATATCGAAGTTCGCTATTTTTTTCTGTTTCAGTAAATGTTCAGCGTACTCTTGCGAAATGATACTGGCGAAGTCCATTCCGAGATTGGCTAAGATGGATGCCTCAGGGCGATCGAGGACAAATTTAACTTTGTAGGTATCTACCTTTACAATATTCTTAATAATTTTATCCATCTCAAGAGCTTGGTAGTATTGGTAGTTACCACCACCCAGCTTGTGTAGCGGGTGGGCTTGGTTGCGCATACGCTCGAACGTGTAAATCACATCGTCAGCATTGAGTGGGCGTGTGGGCGAAAAATCGCCTGTCGAATGAAAAAAAACATCTTTGCGCAAAGTAAACGTGATTGCCCGGCCATCACCAGACATCGACCAGCTTTTCGCAATCGATGGAATCACTTTTGTCGAACCCTGCTCAAAATCAACGAGGCGATTAAATATACCGCGCACAACAGTGAACGTTGAAGTGTCATAAGCCACTTGCGGGCTGAACGTTGTGGGATTGGCTTCAATACAATAAACAAAATTTCTATCGCCTCGCGGAATTGCTGCCGTCGCTTTTTCTTCAACAATAAGTCGATTCTCAGGAGCGTCTGTACGCGATGGGGCAACAGGCGCTTCGGGGGTCGGTTTCGCCGAGGCACCGATAATGGCAAAAGTAGTTGAGAGAAAAAGCGAAACTATAAGGGAGCGTTTAATGAATTCCACTCTCGAACGCTAGCTGATAAGACACGACTCTGTCAGTTGATTTTTGTCTGAAATCTGCCAGTCGATGGGTTTTAGGCCGTGTTTCTGTAAATAAGCATTTGCTTTTGAAAAGTGGCGCGAACCAAAAAAACCACGGTGTGATGATAACGGCGACGGATGCGGCGCTGTGAGCACAAGGTGTTTTTTTCTATCAATGAATTCACCCTTCTTCTGGGCATAACTGCCCCACAACATAAAAACAATATGCTCCCGCTCTTCATTGAGATAACGAATCGCTGCATCGGTGAACTCTTCCCAACCTTTTTTCTGATGAGAGCCGGCTTGTGAAGCCTGAACTGTTAACGTGGCATTGAGCAAAAGCACACCTTGCTGGGCCCACTCCACCAAACATCCGTGATCTGGTTTTTTAAAACCAACATCTGTGGCGAGCTCTTTAAATATATTCGCTAGAGAGGGCGGGACATCTACGCCGGGGCGAACTGAAAAACAAAGTCCGTGAGCCTGTCCTTCACCGTGATAAGGATCTTGGCCAATAATAACCACTTTCACTTTATCAATGGGAGTCTTATTGAAGGCCGCAAAGTACTCAGCAGGAGTCGGATAAATCAGTTTCTTCTTTTTGATCTCTTGGCCCAAGAAACTACGCAGATTCTGCATGTAGGGCTTTTTAAATTCGTTAAGAAGAGCTTTCTTCCAGGTGGGCTCGATTTTTATTCGATCTTGATCCATGGGCATGGTTTAAAATTTTCTATTTACACTGTCACTTTTCGGCGTTTTTTTGGCCACCATCTCACTGCGCTGCTTCACAAAATAGAAAAGTTGGGTTATAGAGCTGCCATGGCCACTTCAAAAGACCCTAATAGCTACTATGTTATTCATTATAGAGACCCGCAAAGCGGTGAAAATATTGATCTCAAAGCTCGTCAGATTGGCGATTCAACCTTGGGTCTTAGTTTCGTATCGGTTTCAGATTTTGTCTTTGATTCCAGCACGTTAGTTATTAAGCCCAGCGAAGATCAGTTGCGCAAAAGACTTGAGAATGTGAAGAGCCTTCACCTCTCTATCTACACAATCTTGTCCATCGAAGAAGTAGGTGTGACAAAATTAAAGTTCAAAAACGATCGCTCCAATTTAGTTTCATTTCCTGGTCCAGAACCACTAAAATAAATTTGACTTACACTTTACTTACACATAACTTGCTGAGTGTAAGTGAGGTGTAAGTTACATGGATAAAGAAGTTGTTTTACCTCTAAATGAGAATGAGAAAAAGATCCTTGAGTTCATCGAGGGTTTTTTCGAGCAAAAAGGGATCGCACCCTCTTTCTCCGAAATTAAGAACCATTTCGGCTTTGCCTCTTATAACTCGGTTCAACGCTACTTAAAACAACTGCAAACCAAAAAGTACTTACATCTCCCCGGGGGTAATCAAAAGAGAGCCATTGTTCTCTTACGATCAAGCGCTCGTGCGCAAAACACCCTCGGCCAAGTTTTAGCTTTTAACAAAAGTGCTGTCTCTCCCCAGGGCAGAGCTTCTTTCGCGGATGGGCCGCGTAAGGGGCTCTTGTCCCTACCTTTACTGGGTAAAGTCGCCGCCGGCTTACCACTTGAAGAAATTCATGACGACGAGTTCGTCGATGTTCCACCAAGTTTAGTTCGCGATGAAAACAAAAGTTTCACTTTGCAGGTCAAAGGCAATTCAATGATCGAAGATGGTATTTTCGATGGCGATATTATCGTTGTGCAAGAGCAACCCCTGGCTCACAATGGTGAGATCGTCGTGGCTATTATTAATAATGAAGCCACAGTAAAGCGCTTCTACTTTCATCAAACTCCAAAACTCGCCAGTCCACAGGTCGAACTTCGCCCTGCCAATCCAGATATGGAATCGATGTATTTCTCCCCTGAAAAAGTTCAGATTAGAGGGATAGTTGTCGGCCTCATGCGCAAATTCTAGTTTGCACCATCTGATGCTTCGCAGCTCTTCGTTGCTCAGGACGTCGACGTACGTGCGTACGCCTCTGCCCTTCGCGCCTCGATCTGCTTGATCAGCTGGCGCTCATCCTAAGTTTATTTTTTATTTTGCAGTTGGAGCTTTTTGAGCTTCAGGGATGTTCGCGGCCTTGCCTTTAAAGGCATTTGGAAATTGATTGCGAATAAGTTTGCGCTGGGCTCGTGCAATATCTGCAGGATTCAGCTTCTTGTGTAAGTCTGCATCGATTAAATCGAGCTTAGACGTAATGTTCTCACAAGGAATCAAAAGCGTGTCTAACTCTCGAGCCTCTTTCTCTGTCATTTTGCCTTTAACACGGTCGCTGAAGACTTGGCTTAGATAATGATCGACGAGAAAGAGCTGACCATTGATTGAATCTTGTGAACCCACACCCTGGGCCTCTGCTTTTCCTGTCTTGCGGTATCTCTCTAAGCACCAAAGCTGAGGCATTTCATTTTCTCGAAGTTTATCTGTATACGAAATACAGTCTCCGTCAAAACTATAGGTTTGGGGATTCGCTTTATCACTGCTTTTGTATTTTAAAATACCCTTTTTAGCAGGATATTTTTTTGAGAGGTTTGCAATACACTCGAAACGCTCCTTGCTATCGCTAGGAGCAGCAAAAGATGTAATTGAAGATAAAACAACGAGAGCGAGAATTAATTTTTTCATATCTAAAATTATGAAATAATCCCACTCATCGGACCAGTCCAGTTTTGTCTAATTCGGGCACAGGGTTTGCTATATTCAGCCTCTACATTGCGAGTGCATCACTCAGACGATTCTAGGTTTTAAAAAGACCAGAATTGCTCTTTGCTCTCACAATTTTACAGAGAAAAATAAAAAGGAGAACTCATGTTAAAAAACGCAATTCTTTCAGCCGCTGTTATGCTGTCATCGGCTTCAGCTTTTGCTGAATTCAAAGGTTTAGGCTGCTTAGGCACTGAACCATTTTGGAGTTTAGATGTGGACGTAGTGAAGTCAAAAATGACCTACACATCACCGGATAATCTTAAAGGCTCAGCTTACAAAATGAGCCAACCGTCACAAGCGGTGGGCCTTCAAGAAAACATGGTTATGGTTTTCAAGGCCGCAAAGAAAGATGTATCAGCCACTGTGATTTCATCTGATCTTGCTGGCAAAAAATGCTCGGATGGTATGAGTGAAAATGAATACTCATTCCACGTTGTTTATCGCAACGGCGCAAACGTAGTTTACGGATGCTGCGAGCCTAAAGCTCAAGACTAATTTTAAACGTATTAGGCCAGGATGGCTTAGTACAATTTGGAGGATCTTACGCAAGTAAGGTCCTTTTTTTCGCCTTTTTAAGCCGTAAAACGATTTTGCTAGCCAGCTACAACTATTTTTTCTACATTTACGGGCCAATATAACCTTAGGCTGAAGCTCATGAAATTGCCAAAACCGTCAGATAAATTAAATGCTTACAAGTACACCGGAACCGGTAATAGTTTTTTAATTTTCGATGCTCGTCACAAAGGTTTTAACAGCGTTCTTAAGCAGTACTTCGCTAAGATGTCGCGCAGTGAAATCGCAAAACTATTATGTAACACATCTTTTGGCGTGGGGGCCGATGGTATGATCTTCGTTGAAATACCAGAACCCAAAGATTTTAAAAAACTCAACGCTACGGCGGCCGCGACTAATATTCATTTGAAATGGGATTTCTATAACTCTGATGGCTCTCATTCTGATATGTGTGGCAATGGTGCCCGCTGCATGGGAGCGTTCGCACAAGATCTCGGTTTTAAAAAATCTCCGCTTAGATTTATTTCTGGTGCCGGAGTCATTGAAGTCACAAACCCAGATGATGATATTTATTCGGTACAAATGCCTGAGATTTCGGCTTTTGCGCAAAACCTAAAAGCCGGCAAAGGTGTCACTTTCGATTTTGTTGATTCAGGTGTGCCTCATGCGATCGTCGAAGCACCGAAAAAAATTCGTTTTGCTCCATCTTCAGGAAGCGATGATTTTGCTCAACTTGCGCGAATAACAAAACAAGTTCGAGCGCAAAAGCGCTTTGCACAAAACGGAACTAACGTGACTTTCGTGTGGCCTGGCAAAGACTCCACCCATCTCTATGCTCTGACCTTCGAGCGCGGCGTAACAGGTTATACGCAAGCTTGCGGCACTGGCGCAGTGGCGGCAGCCTATGCCACTCACTTTTTGAATTTAGATCACACGATTTCAGTTACGATGCCCGGTGGGCCGCTTGAAGTGACACTGTCAGGTCCTCGCCCTACACTGACGGGGCTTGTTGATTTTATTGCGTCAGTTAATTTTTAGCTAATTTTTTAAAGAGGTATTTATGTCGATCAGCACTGATTCTCTGACTTACCCACTGAAAGTAAAAAGAAAAATCCAAGAGACCCACGACACGGTTTCTTTCGTGCTCGATATACCGGCCGATTACAAAAAAACATTTCAATATAAAGCCGGCCAATTCGTCACCTTCTTCATCAATATAAAAGGCGAAGAGCTGAGACGCTCTTACTCGATTTCATCGGCGCCCAGCTACGAAACTGATTTTACCATTTCGGTGAAACGCGTAAAAGACGGTATTGTTTCAAACTACCTGCTTGATCACGTCAACGAAGGGGATGTTTTAAAAACCACTCCACCAGCCGGTATTTTCGTTGTACCAAAAGATAAAAACCCTCAGCATTTCATTTTCTTCGCCGGTGGCAGCGGCATCACGCCGATTATTTCAATTATTAAAGAGCTTTTAAAAACCACTTCTGTTCGCTGCTCTTTGCTCTATGCCAATCGCAATGAAAGCTCGATTATCTTCCATCGCCAGTTGCACGAACTGAACTCTCAGTATGCCGAGCGCTTTAAGTATGAGTACACTCTGTCATCTCCGCAAAAACCTTTTAACGGTCCAACGGGTCGCTTAACGGCAGATATAGCGCAGAACTTCTTAAAGTTCGCCGGAGCCACAAGTAATGATTACGCTTTTATCTGCGGCCCTGAAGGTTTTATGGCCACGGCTGAAGCGACTCTCACACTCTCAGGTTTTGCTCGCCATCAAATCTCAAGAGAAATTTTTGTCTCACCAAGCCCGGCTTCAGTGAAATCAGCCGAAAGCTCAAGCGCTAATTTAGTTTTAGCCGATGATGCGGTTTACATTGGCGATAAATCGGCGACGCAAACGATTCCGAAAACAATTGAGATTTCTATTGGCGGCGAAACCCACACCATTGAGTACATCAACGGCACCACTGTTCTTGAATCCGCGCTCGAAGCGCAATTGAATCCTCCTTACTCTTGTATGGACGGAGCGTGCATGGCCTGCATCGGTAAAGTTCAATGCGGCCTCGTCTATCAAAACGATATGGGAATTCTCACGGAAGATTATATCGAAGGTAAAGAGTGTCTCACTTGCCAAGCACGACCGATTTCAGGCTCAGTAAAAATCACTTACGATATGTAAAGGGCGAGTCAGCGTAAGCTGTCTAAGCCTCGCCCGTGCCTAAAACTAGCCCGCATGATGTTCGTGAACGTGATCGCACTTCTTGCAATGATGATTGAGGTAGTGCGCACGAATTAAAGCTAAACTGCCCGCGATGGCGATGAATGGCTCCCAATAGTGACCTAAGTAATCGTGGGCGAAGAACGTCGCGACTAAGACTAAAATAACACCGACCACCATCCAGGCTACCGGCTGCCACTTGCCATGAACTTTATAACCTGACACAAAAGAAATACCGGCAATTCCGAGAATAAAACCTAAAAGTACTGCGTGCGTTATATCTTCGCGCGGGATAAAACTATCACTAAGGGCAGGCATGAGAAGTAAAACAACCGGTACTGCAATACAGTGAATTACACACAATCCCGAAACCATAATTCCAGCAAAGTCCCAGCCATTTGTCTTAATCTTTTTAGCGTGCTTCATAGGGCCAAAAAGTGCGCTAAATCAGCGCGTCGGTCAAGTTTCGGACTCGAATTTCACAGAAAAGCCTCCGAAAAGTGTTTGATGTTTTTGCGAGGTCGATTTTTAACAGCTTTGATGAGTCTTTTGTTACCGGTGTTGGTGCAAGCTCAATATCCAACTAGTTTCAGGCAACCCCACCCCATGAATTGGTTACACGGCACTCCTGTGGGCGAAACTCCAGGTTGGAAGGGTGAGAGGTGGTTTTTCTTCGAGCTTGGTCAATCCAATATCTGGAATGCTCCGCTTGAGATGAAGGACAGAAAAACTGGTAAAACGTACACCTACGAAGCCGATTACGAGCAAACAACAGCAGTTCTTGAAATCGGTACAGCTATTGAGAAGAAAATGGCGATCTCCTTAGAACTTCCCTTTGCTCACCGCTCGGGTGGATTCTTAGATGATTTTATTGAAGAGTTTCATGATCTTCTTGGGACACGCCACTTCAATCGTCACTTGCACGGACAAAATAGAAGTCGTTTTAAAACCAGCACTGACGGCGCTGAAGGTTATAAAGATAAAGATCTCACAGGTATTTCGAACATTAAACCAAAACTAAAATGGTGGGCGATTCACTGCAAGAAATCAGAGTCACCTGCCTGCGGAGTGGCGCTTTCAACTCAGCTCAAAGTACCTCTTCAAAATAATCGTCAAGGCGGAACAAATGAAAAGCTTGAAAGTTCTATGCTTTTACACTTTGGCTTTCCGATCTTCAGTCGTTTAGATTTTTGGGCTACCGCTGGCTACACTCGTCTTCGTCGCGATGAAAACATGCCGGGTTGGCCACTTTTAAAAAACCATACGATGTTTGAAATCAACTTTGATTTTGCCATCAACGATAAATGGGGAATCATGCTTATGGCTCGTACTGATTCCCCTTATCTTGATCGTGAGCGCCTCGAGTATATCGACTCTGCAACAAATGCCCGTACACGCTCAAACAATCGCGCAGCTTCGGCATGGAACTCACTCATTCGCTGGCAAGGAGCCGAATCTATCGGAGTTCGTTATCGCAAGAAGAACACGCAAACCAGCGTACAACTTGTCGAAGACTGGGGAATCGGAAACTACGATGCGGCCAATGATATCTACTCAAACGGCGCCCCTGATTTCAATTTCGTCATTCAAACCAGTTGGACGTATTAGAGAGTACCCTCTAAGCTAAGAAATCGGCGATTTGTGAAATTACCTTTGGTGGGATTTCGTGGCCGCCGCCAAACGGGATAAATTCGCCTTCTAAGCCAGCTTCAATCAGCATGTCATAGAGACGTTCAGCAAACTGATAGCCTAAGATCACATCGTTTTTGCCATGAGATTGAATGAAGCGCATTCCTTTGCAGGATTTTGCAAGAACCTTCCAGCCCTTTTCGTCAATCAAAGCCCCAGACATCAGAATTAAACCATCTGGCTTGCGTGTCGCTGTAAAAGCAATTTCAGTTGCGAGCATAGCACCCTGACTGAAACCACCGATGTAGACTTGCTTGTGCTTGCTACAAACTTCTGAGTAAAACTGGTTCACTTTATCGCGAGCTCGATCAAGACCATTTGGGCGATGTGCAGATAGATCAAAATGTTGGCCGCGAACCATGGCCTGCTCAATGCGAGCCATATCGATTTGAAACCAAGCACGACCCGTCATACCCGGACCGATAATGGCGTCCTGAACGCCGTTCGGAAAATAAAATGTCGTATCATCCGAAAGGCCCATCATTTCAGCAAGCGGCACTAGATCGTTATAATCAGCACCGAAGCCGTGAAACAAAATCACCGCACGACCTAGCGGCTTTCCGTTAATAACGTGAGTTTGAATACCAGCTATTTGTTTAGTTTCGAAATTCGACATGGCGCCATAATGTACAAGATTCGTATCGGCGTCTAGGAACAATGCAAGAAAATTGATTCAGAACGCAAAAAGTGGCAGCCGAGGGGACCCGGACTGCCACAGCACACACACCTATGTGCTTAAAACGTAAATTCGTTACTGCATGATGATAGCACTGACTTCGACTGCACAACGCCATCTTGGATCAAGCTTAAGCTCACTGGCTTTGATCCATCGTATTCAAATTTAACTTCCCAATCAGAGCGATGCTCAGATTTGACTGGTATCTGAAAAATTTTGCGAACATCTAAGCTGGCCGGATAAAGAAGTGGGAAAAAATCTTCGCGCTTGCGAAATTCTCTCACTTTAAAGTCTATAGGAAGCTCAATGGTTGTTTTTACAAGCAACGGTCTTCCTGCAAAAGACGTAAACTGCAAAGTTGTTGTTTCATTTCCAGGCTCACTCGATGGAATCACATAAAACCTTGTGACCGCGTACGTACTTGAAGAGCCGGTCTCGTACACCAAACTCTCGGCCATACACTCTAAACTAGCATTGGCAGAACCTGACTTTACCGGAACGTAACCTGTCGGAGCCAGCTGCTGACGAATCAACGAACGAGTACTTTCTGAAGTCAGCTCGCGCTGTGTTCGCTCATACTGATAAAAAATCTCATGCTGCAAAAGTGCTGCTTTACTTAAACTGTCCAGACGGCCCCAAATTTCACTATCAACACGAACACGGCCGGTAAGATCGCTAAAAATGGCCAACTGCTCAAGCTGACAGCCTTGTGGTAACGCCTCGTATTCACCTTGATCATTCAGAAATGGCAGAGGCCCTGACCAATCAACTATATCCATAATGGCTCTGGCATTTCGTTCGCTTTCTTCAGGGCTCTTTCCTGTCTGCTCAAAAGAATATCCTTGAAGAGCGAAAGTGTTAACAACCAACCGAACATAATCCTCGGCCATATCTCCACTTGCGCTCAAGACTTTCCCTGGTGTTTTCACCTTGGCTTCGTACACATCCAACAATTCTGTACTTTGAATACTTCCATCGGCAGCACGACATGTGACCACCATTCCTCCGCCACCTGATGATGGGCCTTCAGAGCCCCAACCAGACAACCCCCAACTTAGAACTACTACTACTAAAACTGCTTTCATAATTTCTCCCTCCTGTTGTCTAAACTAATAAGCTGTAAAAAAGAAAGGTGCATTTAATTTGTTATAATTTATATCGCCTATATGTTATTAATTATAACATATACCTCTGAAAGCAGGCTTATGGCGAAGATTGTAAACGTTTACGATTATATCTCTTATAAAAAATTCTTACTCATGTGGATTGAAAACGCTGAGGGGCGCGGCAGTCTTTCTAAAATGGCGGAGGCCGCTGGCTGCCATCGTACTTATCTTTCACAAGTTTTGAATTCTAAAGTTGAACTGACTCTTGATCACGCGGCTAATCTTTGTGGCTTCTTCGCATTCTCAGAGACGGAGTCTGAATTTTTTCTTACTAGTGTCATGTATGAACGCTCCTCACAAAAACAGGCGAAAGATTTCTTTCGTAAAAAACTCGAAATGCTCCTTAAGAAGAATGCCACCGTATCTGAACGCGTTCCTTCTACCGTGAAAGAATCGAATACCGATCAAATGGAGCTTGGCCTCTACTACAGCGATCCACATATGGCGATGGCACACATCGCGACCAGCATTTCAGAAACACAAACTGTAGGTGAAATAGCCAAGCGCCTCAATTTATCTGTCGAACGCACAAAACAAATCTTAAGCTATCTCTCTAATCTAAAACTGGTACAGCAAAACGGATCCCGCTACACACATGGAGGAGCGAATCGCCATTTGAACCGCAAAAGTGAATTCACCCGTATGAATCATTTGAATTGGCGGCTAAAGGCTAGTGAGGACAGTCACAACGATAACGCCATTCACTATACCAACATTTTTTCTTTCTCACAGAACGATTGGCTTGAACTTAAAAAAAATCTCCTCAATCATATTGAAAGGCAGAACGATAAAATTCACGCCTCGGGCTCCGAAGAGATCGGTGTTTTTTGCTGCGATCTGTTCGTACCCTAAAAAATCGTCCTTAGATGATCGCAACAGGTGGTAATCATGCCTTATCAAATAGCTAAAGAGCGTCTAACGCATCTGCATTCTAAATACGAAAAATATTACCCCGCCGCGTTCTTCATTGCGGGATTTATTTTCGATATCGTCACCCTCGACCGCATCGATAACATCTATATGATTTTACAGCAGGCGATTTATATTATTTTCGTCGGCTATGTTTTATTTTTTCAGACTCTCGAGAAGACAGGACATTTTCAGCCGCAGAAAATGACTTCATTCTTTGGCCGACATTTTAATAAAATGTGGCGCTATAATAACGAAGCGCTTCACTTCGTGCTCGGAAGTTTACTCAGCGTTTATTTTCTATTCTATTTCGTAAGTTCAAGCTTAGCGGTGAGCTTTATTTTTCTCGTGGCCATGTTTGCCATTCTTGTCGCCAATGAAATGCCGAGTCTTCAACTGAAAGGCCCTTGGCTGAAGTATATTCTTTACTGGCTTTGTATTTTTTCTTTCTTCTCAGTGCTCGTACCTATTGCTATAGGGTTCACCAACGTATTTACGCTGATCACCGCTGTCGCTTTAGGACTTGGTATGAGTTACGGACTCTATAACGCCTATGATAGAAAATTTACGGCACCGGTAGAAAAACCCGTTCTGCCGCTGATCACTCACGTCAGTGAACCCCGCCCAGCTCATGAAGAAGTTCCCCTCCTGCAGCCCATCGATTTAAAACGAAATGTGGTAGGGCCAGCTGTTGGAGTGGCGGCGACTTTGCTGCTGCTTTATTTTTTAAAACTTCTACCCCCGCTGCCACTTTCAATTCAGTACATTGGCGTTTATCAAACAATTGAGAAACAAGGCGATAAGTACGTTCTCGGTTATGATCGTCCTTGGTACAAATTCTGGCAGTACGGAGCGCAAACCTTCAATGCCCAACCCGGTGATAAAATATACGTTTTCGCCCGCATTTTCTCTCCTTCAACATTTAAAGATGATGTGGTTTTTCATTGGCAAAAGTACGGTGCTCAAGGTTGGCAATCGAGCGATCACGTGAAGGCTTCAATTGTAGGCGGACGTGATCAAGGGTTTCGCGGCTACAGCATGAAATCAAATTTCGACGCCGGCACTTGGCGCGTAAAAGTTGAAACTCCCGATGGGCGCGAAATTGGTCGTATCACTTTTGATGTAGAGCCCGCAGAATCGGGCCCACGCGAATTTAATTACGACACCGAATAGACAGGTTCATAAATATGCGTAAAGTTCGCCGCGCAAAAATTGAAGACGCTCATGCCATCCATGAAATCCACATGCGATCTATTCGAGAGCTTTGCTCAAAAGACCATTCTCCAGAAGAAATTCAGGCGTGGGGAAACCGTCCATTCCGTGAGTCAGAGCGAGTTGATTCCATCGAAAATCAATACGTTTGGGTTGTAGAGAACGATAATCGAATTGAGGGCTTCGGACATTTAAAAATTATGAATCATAAGCAAGAAGTAATTGGTTATCTAGCAGGCCTTTACTTTGCTCCAGAAGCTACAAAACAAGGCTTCGCCACCGAGATCGTAGAAGAGATGATTCTTGAAGCGAAAAAACAAGCGGCTGTACGCGTGATTCTTGAATCCTCTCTGACCGCTCATAAATTTTATTTAAAACATGGGTTTAAAGACTGCGGCCCACAGACATCGATCCCCATCGCCGGAGTACCGGTGCAATGTTTTAAAATGGAACTCAAATTAACTTAAGATATTCCAACCCTACTTGCCCGTTTCAAAATAAAATTTTTCTACTGGCGGGCGTGGTATGGGGCGTACAGCTCCAGCCGCTTTACCTATCCAGAAAAATGCACAGACCGCAAACTCTTCTGGATTCTCGCCGATCTCTTTATAAACCAGCGGATGCTTAATAATGCCTCCACTGCTCCATTTACTGCCATAACCTTCAGACCATAAATACAAAGACATATTTTGCAGCGCCATTGCTAATGAAGCAAAATCTTCGCGCTCAATTTCTGGATCAGAATTTTTCGTAATGCCGGCCACAATCAATTCGCCGCCTTCAGTATATTTTTTGCGAACGGCACTCTTGGCCGTTTCACTCATGGGTGGCGATGCCTTGGCCGCTTTTTTCGCAATGGCCACTTCGCCAATCTCAGAGCGAAACTCATGACTAACGCGAAAGAATTTATACGGCAGAGTCATATGATGATTGGGAGCATAGAGAGCCATCTCGACGGCTTTTTTCAAAATACTATCGGGCACGACTTCGGTCGAGTAGGTGTGTACTGTTCGACGTTCTACGATGAGTTTTACGATATCCATTGGCCTCCAAAGCCGCTCCTGTATTGCGCTCTGTGGCTAAAATACTTGCCTTGAGTCCAGAAGGTAATCAAAATTGTTACATGAAAACAAAAAATTTAAATCTAGTTCTGCTTTTAGGCTCTGTATTGCTCATAACAGGTTGCGGCTCATCAGCCTCATCACTTACTAATCCACCTGAAAAAGCCTGTTATGAAACTGGTTGTGCCGCTATTGTTGGTGCCCAAAAGATAGTCGATCCGAAAAAAGAATATGTTTATCCCGATAACAGTCAGTTCCCGGATAAAGGCAAACGCGAGCAATACCGAGCCCCGTATGCTTTTCTTGATCTTTCTCAAGTGAGTGGTAACTTAGCTTTATCAAAAAACTTCCGCCTCAGTGATTTCGCCATTCCGCAAAAAGGTCGTTACGGACTCGTACTCCCTCAATTAGTTAAAATGGTTCAGAACATGCACAACAAACTTGGAACGGGACTTCGCATCACGAGTGGTTATCGTAGCCCTGGCTACAACTCCGGCACTCCTGATTCAGCTTCTTGGTCACGTCACACTTATGGCGACGCCGTAGATATTCAGCACGCAAAACGCTCACTCAAACAATTGCGCACGGCTTGTGTAGAAAATAAAGCTTCGTTCTTTCTTTTATATCCGAAACACATTCACTGCGATTGGCGCTCGGTTCCTCTTGATCCGGCATTTTACCCGCCGTCTGTATCACAACCGAATCCTGAACAAGCGCTTGAAAATAACCAGTTAGCCATGACAAAAGGCAGTAAGATTATCTTCTCACCTGTTAACAATGGGATTCAAATTGCGACGGTTTTACCTCTGACAGATCTTGAAGGTGTACCAGTTCACGAATGGGTTATTCATTCACCGAGCGGCAAAGTTTACGAGTTTATCGACTCACAAATACAGTTCATTCCTCAAGAATTTGGCACTTACCATGTTGAAGTTAAGGTTGGAGATTTCTTTACTCTGCAAGCCCGCTTCAACTGGTAGCCCGACTTACAGCACGAAAATGAAGAGGGGCCCGACTTTCCTGTTTTCAACCCGATATTTCTTATGATAGTTTGCGATTGTCCCGTTACTAAGAAGGAATGGTTCCCTCTGAGACGGCAATTTAGTGAAGTGACATATTTCAGGAGGTCATTCTTCATGGGTAAAAAGTTATTCGTTGGCAACTTGCCATACACAGCAGACGATTCATCATTACAAACGCTTTTCGCAAGCGTTGGAACAGTTGAATCTGCACGCGTAATCGTTGATCGCGAAACAGGCCGCAGCAAGGGCTTTGGATTCGTTGAAATGTCATCAGATGATGAAGCTCAAAAAGCAGTTTCAAATCTTGATGGACAAGATCTTAACGGTCGTAACATTCGCGTAACAGAAGCTCGTCCTCAAGAGCCTCGCACTGGCGGCGGCGGTGGTCGTGGTTTCGGTGGTGGCGGACGCGGCGGCGGTGACCGTGGTGGTCGCGGCGGTGGCGGACGTGGTGGCTACGGCGATCGCGATTAATCACTCAGGCTGCGAATAGCAAAATTAAAAAAGGAGCTTTTTAGAAGCTCCTTTTTTTATGCCGACTAATGGAACTTTTCGGGATTTAATTTAGCTTCGAGAATAATTTGAATGGCTTTTTTCTGAGTGAGCTGGCCATCACGAACGGCATTGAATACTTCTTGCTCTAAGTACGGACGCAGCGCTTTTATTTTTCTATGCTCAGGCCATAAATTAGACGAATCGTTGCTGCCGCCAATTGAGAGTGGAATCAAATGATCGATTGTATACTCACCACGAAGCGCCACAGGAACCTTATACTCTTCATAGATGGCCGTACGCTGAAAATAGCTCACATTGCGCTGGCAGTACGGGATCTTTTCTTGATAACGAAGCTCTGCAAAATCAGGGTCTTTTTGATCACACAGTTCACCGGGCGTTTGAACTTCATTTGGAACTTTTGGCTTAATGCTATCAATAAAGGCGTAAGACGATATCGAAAGGCTTAGAATTATGGCTAAAATAGTCTGAACCAAATGCCCCCCTAGAATTTTGTAAACTCAATGTTGTAGTGAATGCAGTTTAGAAAATTCCGCCCCTGTTTACGATTAAAAAAACTCAGTCCTTGAAAAAAAACTATATCAGTAGTCTAAAAAGATAGCAGGAGTAGGATAAGTCTATGAAAATACTAGTAACAGGCGGAACAGGTTTTTTAGGACATCAATTACTCAATGCGCTAATCGAGAAGAATCATGAGCTCGTCCTCACAAGCCGCAAACAAAACATCAGCTTTCAGCCCTTTCCGGCGCAAATTATTGAATGGCCCATAGATTTCAATAAATCAAAAGACAGCCTACAAACCATCGACGCTGTTATTCATCTTGCAGGCGAAAACATTGCAGACGGTCGCTGGAGCGAGGAGCGCAAAAAAGCTATCCTTAATTCTCGGGTGAGTGGCACGCAAAGCGTAGTGGATCTCATTCGTCGTTTGCCGACCATTAAAACTTTTATCTCGTCATCGGCGATTGGTTATTATGGCGATAATAAAAAAGATGAACTCACTGAAGATTCACCGGCTGGCCGCGGCTTTCTCGCCGAGGTCTGCAAAGCTTGGGAAGACGAAGCTCATAGGGCGGATCGCCCTGATTTACGCACGGTTATTCTTCGCACGGGCGTGGTCTTAGGGCGCGCCAGTGGTGTTCTTGGTAAGATGGAGCCTCTCTACCGCAATAAAGTCGGCGGCCCTATTGGATCGGGCGAGCAGTTTATGAGCTGGATTCATGAGCGCGATTGGGTGCGCGCGGTGATTCATTGCTTAGAAAATAAATCTCTCACTGGGCCAGTGAATTTAACCGCTCCACAACCCGTTTCAAATAAAGGCTTCTCACGTGAGATGGCTAAATTGTTTAAGCAGCCGGTGCAAATTCCCGCTCCTGCAATTGCGCTGAAGTTAGCCATGGGTGAAATGGCGGCCATTGCACTTGAAGGGCAATTTGCTCTGCCTAAAAAACTTCAGGATTCTAACTTCTCATTTGAATTTAACGAACTCGAACGCGCCCTTGAAAATCTTTATGATATCCACCCCGAGAGTCCCGATAAAATTCACACTCCCGATGATTTGTTTGCCTGCACACAATGGGTGCCGCGACCACCAAATGAAGTTTTTCAGTTCTTTTGCGATGAGACAAACTTAGAGGCACTGACTCCCCCACTTTTGAATTTTCATGTAAGAAATAAATCGACGCAGAAAATCGGCAAAGGCACTTTGATCAATTATGATTTGAAAATTCGTGGCATCCCCCTGACTTGGCAAACGCTCATTGACGATTGGAGTCCGCCTCATCAATTCACTGACGAACAATTGAAAGGCCCTTACAAGAAGTGGCTTCATACGCACACCTTTGCCCCTGCTTGCGGCGGCACTCTTATGCGTGATCGCATTCGTTATCGTCTTCCACTGGGAGCCTTCGGCCGCATCGGCGGTCATTGGCTGGTAAGAAAAGATATTGAGAAGATATTTAATTACCGACGATCGGTGATTCGCGAGATGTTTAAGGCGAATACGTAGCAGAGAATAAACTTCTTTGAGCCCTTGCGATGAACGGGAAGGATAAATCCTTTTTCTTTCACGAGGGGGAGGGGGAAAGTGCCCATCGCAAGAACTCAAGAAGCGAACATACGTTCAACAGCCCTGAACTAGAGCAATCCGAAAGCCACTCTCAAATGGCTATTAATTAGACATCAGTCGTATAAATTACAGGTTTAAAGAAAATTGGTAAATTCGGGTGCCTTTTTCGGGCACCTTGCGGTGGTCAAGCGATTGCAAATACCTAGAATAGATTGTAATCAAGAAAGTGACTACGCAGAGGAGTTTACTGTGATTAAAGCGGCTTCTCTTTTCTCTAAGTTCTTTGATTCTCCATCGTTAGGCATCATGATCGTTCAACAGGCCCTTCGCCAAATGCAATATGGCTCGGTCACGATCAAGGACCGCGATCATTCAATTCATGTTTTTAAGGGCAAAAAGCCTGGGCCCAACCCTGTCATCACTGTTTATGACTGGAGCGGTATGCGCGACATCGTGAAGCGCGGCGATATCGGCACGGCTGAAGCCTACATGCAGAAGAAAATCGACGTTGAAGATATCGGCGAATTTATCAACTGGGCTTGTCGCAATGAAAAGTCACTTAAAAAAGTGATCTACGGCCATTCGCTTTCGCTGATTAAAGAAAAAGTCTTTCATCTTCTCAACCGCAATTCGCGCCGCGGTTCTAAAAAGAATATCGAATTCCATTACGACTTAGGTAACGACTTCTATTCGCTTTGGCTGGATAAAACAAAGGCTTACTCATCAGCCCTTTATAAAACTGGCAAAGAAACTTTAGAAGAGGCGCAAATTGCAAAATTCGATCGCATCATTGAGAAATTGCAGCCAAAAGCCGGGGCCAAAGTTTTAGAAATCGGCAGTGGCTGGGGTGGGTTTCTTGAGCGCCTTATGCTCAACACAAAAGCAACTTACTACGGAATCACTCTTTCAAGCGAACAACACGAGTACTGCCAAGAGCTGATTGCTAAAAATGGCTGGAGCGATCGTGCCCGGGTTGAAATTATCGACTACCGAGATGTGCATGAGAAATTTGACCATGTGGTTTCAGTAGAAATGGTTGAAGCTGTTGGTTACGAGTACTGGAGCTCTTACATTGAGTCTATTCGCAATTGCCTCATCAAAGACGGAACTGGCCTTATTCAGGCCATTTCAATTCGTGCCGATTTATTTAAAGATTACTTACGCGGAACAGATTTTATTCAGCAGTACATTTTTCCGGGCGGAGTGCTGGTGAACATTCCGGAATTCATAGGGCTGATGAAGCAAAATAATCTGATGACCCAAGAGATCTTCTCAATGCGTGAGTCTTACGCTGAAACCTTGAAAACTTGGGCGAATAACATGCGGCTTGTGAAAGAAGATGTAATGAAGCTTGGGTTCGACGAACGCTTCTACCGCATGTGGCTTTTCTATTTCGGTTATTGCGAAGGCGCCTTCTTGGGCGAAAGAATCGACATCTCTCAGATCTATTTCAAAGGCTAAGTTCTGCTGCATACAGACGACGTTCGATAGTGGGCAAAGTCGAGGTGTACTGCTCGTGCCCGTTATCGAACGTCGTCTGTAGGCGTAAATATGCTCATCTTTCGTCAACATTAAAATTATTAATTTTAAATTCGCCTTCTAATTGGCGGTCAGCTCAAACACATGGCGGATTTTTTTATCTCTAAAATCAAACGGTAAGGTGTCGTCGCTGATGTTGCGCACGCTCACAAGGCTTGGCACTCTTACATCCATTTTAAAACTGCGTTTGTTATTTGAGAAAATAATCGTGCCACCGGGCTTTAAAAATTCGAGACCTTGTTTAATTAAGCTATAGTGATCGCGCTCGACCTCAAAAGTTCCGTCCATGCTTTTTGAATTTGAGAATGTAGGCGGATCGATCAAAATTAAATCGTACATTCCGCGATAATCAGGATTTTTCTGCTGATCGCGCATCCACTCTAGAACATCGGCGATGATAAATTCATGTTCATCTGGGCGAAGTTTATTGAGCTCGAAATTATCTTGGGCCCATTCTGAATATGTGTTTGATAAGTCGACGCTGGTCGTGCGCGCTCCACCCAAAGCGGCGAAAACACTCACGCTGGCCGTGTATGAAAACAAATTCAAGAAGCGAGTGCCTGGCTTTGAAGCTTTAAAAACTTTCTGCCTCACTAAGCGATGATCTAAGAAAAGGCCCGTATCGAGGTAATCATAGAGATTGACCCAAAATTTGGCCGGAGCCTCACGCACCACAATGTGCTGCTTGGCCTCGCCTAATTTCTGATACTGTTGGTTTTTCTCTGACTTTTGACGCTGCGGAGCACGTCGCTTTTCGATAATTTCTTTAGGGTTCACAAGTTCGCGAATTGCATTTTTTATGTCATCAAAATGGTGTTTTTTGTCCTCAGAAAAGTCGATTTCTTCTCGGCGATCCGAGAGAACCACATACTCCCCATATATATCCACAATAAAAGGGTACTCTGGGATGTCCCGATCATAGATTCGGTAGGCTTCGATGCCATGCTTTGCGGCCCATGGCTGGCACCTTTTTAGGTTCTTTTGTAAACGGTTCGATATCTCCAAAACTGCCTGCCTACGAGAGTGAATTATTCAGTTGATCGGATATCACGTTCCGACTAAGTAGTAACCTTCTATTAGAAATTTATTAGACCATGAGGGGAATTTTACATGAGTCAATTTGTAGCCAATAAACTGAGAGGCAAGGAATTTTTCGGCCACCCAGTGGGACTGTATTTCTTGTTCTTCGCAGAAATGTGGGAACGTATGTCGTACTACGGTATGCGGGCGCTTCTCGTTATGTACATGGTGACTTACTTGTTACCGAACCCTGAGAAAGCTGATGCGGTTCTCGGACTTGGTTTTCTTCGCAATGCTCTTGAGTCAGGCTTTGGCCCTCTCGAAACGCAGCCCTTCGCTTCACATATTTACGGCCTCTACACTGGCTTCGTTTACCTCTCACCTTTCTTCGGCGGTATTTTAGCTGATAGAATCTGGGGCAAACGTAAGAGCGTTTATATCGGTGGTGCCCTCATGGCTATCGGTCACGCCTTGATGGCGGTAGAAAGTCTTTTCTTACCAGCTCTCTTCTTCTTGATCTTAGGTAACGGAGCCTTCAAACCGAATATTTCTACGCAAGTGGGAGCGCTCTACCCTAAAGGTGATAACCGTCGTGATGGCGCTTTCACAATCTTCTACATGGGTATTAACTTAGGTGCGTTCTTCTCACCTTGGCTTTGCAAAACTTTTGCAGTT
Source organism: uncultured Pseudobdellovibrionaceae bacterium (assembly GCA_964360255.1). Lineage (GTDB taxonomy): Bacteria > Bdellovibrionota > Bdellovibrionia > Bdellovibrionales > UBA1609 > CAYHVK01. The sequence continues at coordinate 182,017 of CAYHVK010000001.1, forward strand.
TGGCTCTGTAACCAAATGGGAATCACAGATCCAGGAACTCCATGGCACATGGGCTTCAGCTTAGCTGGTATCGGTATGGTTATCGGTCTTGTGACTTATCACTTGGGCCGTGAGCTTGTTCCGGTTGAAGATAAATCAACTTTGGCACCAGAATCAAAACGCATGGGCATTCTTGTTAAGTGCGTAGCTGGCCTCCTTGGTTTTATGGCCGCCTTCATGGTTATTTTGATGTTACCAACTGTAGTTAAAGTCGCAGTTGTTGCGGCAATTATCGTCGGTACAGTTATCGCCATCAAAAAAGTGGATGGTGCTGAAGATCGCTCGCGTGTGGCAGCACTCGTTATTCTTTGCGTAGGTACAATTTTCTTCTGGGCGATTTTCGAGCAGCAAGGAAACACTCTACAACTTTGGGCTGACGAAAAAGCCGACTGGGCTCGTCTCGGTCTTGATGCTGAAATTTATCAGTCATTCAACCCGTTCTTCATCTTCGTATTTGCTCCTTTATTAGATACTTGGTGGAACTACCGTGCCGCTCGCGGTAAGAAATCATCTTCAGTTCGTAAGATGGGTATCGGCGCCATGCTCGCTGGCGCGGCTTTCTTAGTTGTGCCTCTCGCTTCAAGTATGATCACTCTTGATAAATCACTCGTGAACATGGGCTGGTTAGCTCTTACAACTTGGATGTTCACTATGGGTGAACTCTACTTGTCTCCAATTGGCCTCAGCTTCGTAACGAAAGTTGCACCAGCTCGTTTGATGTCAATGATGATGGGTATGTGGTTCTTGTCTTCGTTCTTCGGCAACTATTTAGCGGGCGCTCTTGGCTCTCTCTACAGTTCATTATCGCAAAATCAGTTCTTCTTACTCTTCGCGGTTATGGGCGGTCTTGTTGGCATCTTCTTCTTCATCGCTGAAGGAAAGCTCCAGAAGATTGTTGGTAACGACGTTTAGTTAAGTCTTCAGTAGGTCCCGAACAAACTTCGGGGCCTCATTAGCGGCATTTTAGCGCTCAAAGACGAGCGCTGACTCGGGCACAGAAACCGGAATCTTCAGCTCCATTTGAAAAAAATCCTGAATCTCCATCTGCTGAAATTCATTAAACCTAAAAATATGATCTTGATTCAGACGAGCTAAGTAGGCGTTAAACTCCGGGGCCGACATCTCTTGCGATTTCCGCCAGAGGGCGGCTCCGAGAGTGGCTCTGATAACGGCTTCGTAATCATCAACGGTAAAATCATACTCGTGAAGACGCTGACGAATTTGGTCGGCAAATTTGTAAGTGTCTTTTTGCCATTTTTTAACACTCGTATGATTGCCGCCGTCTATATCGAGAGCCTCAACCATATCCGGATCATCAATGCCGATAGCAAGACCATATTCATTGAGCTGCGCTGGCACCATCACAAAATAAGAAACCATGGCATGCTCGCGTGCATAATCAACAGAAATGAAAGCCGAGTGGCGGCCATAAACTTTGGCCGCATTATCAACTAAATCGAGTCCACTGGCCTCCCAACGCACGAAGAAAAAGACGTTGTCATCTTGTCGAAGAAACTCACTGTTAAAATCACGTTCGCTGTTTAGTCCACCCTGTCCACCGTATTCGGCTAAACGACGGCTGCTGATAATATTCTGACTCTCAATTACATTCTCATGGGAGTTGCGACGAAAGTTGAATTGCATTTTATCTAAGAAGGCCATAATTCCCGGATGCTTTACGTATTCGCGAGCTCCGTCTTGTGAAGGAATATTCTCAATGAAACGTTTGCGATTTTTTGCACTGAGCTTACGAAGATCTTCTTGGCCCGCGAGTTTGGGATTTGTTTTATAACCATGGGCTTCTAAGCTACGCTTAAGTGAAGCGCTACGAAGCTGCTCAAGGGCCGACGAGTCTTTAAACTGAGCCAGATAATCGCGGTGATAAACTTCACGCAAAGGCTCGCGCAATTCACGTTTGATCACATCGTCCCAATTGAAGCGAGCTTGGCCGGTGATTTTTTTATAAGAATCACGAAATGCAGCATTAGTATTGAAGAAGGCTTCTATACGGGCTTTTTCAAAGCGGCCGTACATAAACTTATCGTTAAAGCGCTGATAATCGGCTTTGGCGAGAAAGGTCTCGCATTTTTCAAAGCGTTCAAAGCGTGAGGCCTGACTGGGCTGGCCCCAAGAAATAAGCGCCAACGCCACGGCGGTGAGCATGAAAAAAATAGTGGTCATTCGACTTTTTTTGTCAGTCATCTCATACCTTTAGCTTGCAAATCATTTGTATTGGCTCTGGCTGTTCTCCCTCAGAGCCTTTGACTTTATTTGGGTAAGTTTGCGAAAAGTGTACCTGAAATATGAAACTCACAGCCCTCCCCCTCAACCCAGAATTTTACGAGCGCTCGACCGAAAAAGTGGCTCGCGATTTATTGGGCAAAATTATTTTTCATAAGTACAATGGCAAAAAATACTTAGCTCGCATCACTGAAACCGAAGCCTATTTGGGCACCCAAGACCGCGCCTGCCACACCTTTGGTGGGCGAAAAACCGAGCGCGTAAAATCAATGTATTTAAAGGGTGGATATGCTTACATTTACTTTATTTACGGAATGTACTTCTGCCTGAATGTGGTCACTCGCGACGAGACTTGCCCTGAAGCCGTTTTAATTCGCGCAGCTGAGCCTATTCAAGGATTCAAAGATTTAGAGGACCCACGGCTGCTCGCCGGCCCCGGCAAACTCTGCCGCGAGATGAAAATCACTAAAGCCGAAGACGGCTTAAACTTGAGCAGTAAAAAATCTTCGTTATTGATTCTTGATGACGGTTACAAATTGAAAAAATCAGAAATTATAGCAAAACCAAGGGTGGGCGTTGATTATGCTGAAGAGGCCAAAAACTGGCCCCTGCGTTTTTATATCTCAGGCCATAAAAGTATCTCGAGAACTTAATTCTTTAAAAGAAGCTCATTCAAAGTCATAATGAGTTTCATGCGATCCACCGGTTTCGTCAGAACCAATGTGCAGCCGGCATCGAGGCAACGATCAGCATCCTCACGACTCGTGTAAGCTGTTAATGCAATGATAGGCTTTATATAGCCTGACTTACGAAGCTCACGAGTGGTCTCGAGACCATCCATTCCAGGCATTTGTACATCCATTAAAATCGCATCGAAATCATTATTTTCAGCGGCTTCAAGAGCTTTTTGACCACTGAGTACACTGAGTAAATCAGCTTCAGACCCTTCAAGAAACTTATGAATCAAATCATGGTTATCTTCAAGATCATCGGTGACCAAAATCTTTTTGCCAACGAGAGTACCTGACCTTAAAAGCTTCTGCTTCTCATTAAAACCAACTAGATTTTCTTGTGTCATATCTGCCTCATGAGGAACCTGCGCGAGTAAAGCTGTGAATAAGAAAGTTGAACCGACACCAGGCTGAGTTTTTTCGATTAACAAATCGCCGCCCATAGCGCGAGCGAGCTGGCGAGAAATAACTAATCCGAGGCCCGTGCCGCCGAAATGTTTTTTAGTCGAAGCATCTGCCTGACTGAAAGGCTGAAACAAGTTAGCGGCTTGCTCTTTGGTAAGACCAATACCAGTATCGGTCACTCTAAATTCCATTAATATTTTATCACTCAATGTTTGAGCTGTAAGCTGTACGGTGACGCGGCCCTCTTTGGTGAATTTAAGTGCGTTACCTACCAGGTTTATGAGCACCTGTTTAAGGCGTGCCACATCTCCGACGAGACGTGCTTTAGATGCAAACTGAATATCAAAATGAAGTTCAATTTGCTTCTCTAGTGAACGCAAAAGGAGGGTTGAATTCAGATCTCGAATCATTTCCTCAAGACAGAATGGCGTGTTTTCAATTTCAAGGCGACCGGCTTCAATACGTGAAATATCCAGAACTTCATCAATGATTTTTAAAAGCAGCGCCCCGTTGCGATGAATGGCATCGGCACATTTTTCTTTTTCTTCTTGGGTGATTCCGTCATTGGTGGCGAGAATCTCGGCGAAGCCCATGACAGCTCCAAGTGGAGTGCGAATTTCGTGAGACATATTGGCTAAGAAGCGACTTTTGGCAATATTGGCATCTTCAGCTCGCGAGCGAAGCATCTCTAATTCGATCATCTGCTCGCGAAGCTTTTGTTTCTTCTTAGCAAGACGAATAAAAACTTGGACCTTCGAGCGCACAAAGCTTGGATGGAGTGGTTTGAAAAGTAAATCAACGGCACCCGTGCCATAACCCTCAAGCATCGTAAGATCATCTTGTTGATGAGCCGTTAAAAATATAATTGGCAAATCTTGGTGACGACGCACCCCACGAATTAAACGAGCCAGCTCAAAACCATTCATAACCGGCATCTGCACGTCTAATAAAGCTAAGGCAAAATCATGTTCGCGCAAAAGAGCAAAAGCTTGATCTGAATTTTGCGCCGTGAACAACTCAGCGTCTTCGCCATCAAGCAAGTTAGTGAGAGCGCTTAGATTATCTTGTAGATCGTCGACGATTAATATTTTAACTCGACTCATAAAACGCCTCCCAATTCTGGTTTCGTGTTGAGTAGCTGATTGAGATGATCGCCAATTTGCTCAATGGTGCCAACAAAATTTGGCTGCAAAATTCGTAAAGAGGCCGCCGGCATATAAGGCACCTCGGCATCTGCGAGTGATTGTACAATAGTATAAGCTTTATTTTCGCTTAAACGCAACAGGCCGCGGGCTCCGTCTTCATTGGCACCAGTTAATAGAAGCGCGATAACTCGGCTTTCAAATTCTTCGGCAGCAGATAAAAATGTAACATCAATAGAGGGACGCGAATGATTCACGGGCTCAGAAAAATCTAATGAAGCTATTAAATTACGCTCGATAAGTGTGTGATAATCAGGTGGTGAAAAATAAATTTTGCCGCGCTCTAGTTTCATTTTATCTTCGATCTCGATCACTGGCACCGAGGCGGCGCTTCCGTAAACGGCTTGATGACTGATGTTCGAGGCTTTAAGTATATGGTGCACAACCACGACCGGTAACGGAAAATTCGCTGGCAACATTTTAAAAAGACGGCGAAAGGCATCTACTCCTCCCGCTGAACTGCCCACAAGCATCACATCATATTTCATTGTGAGCTCCCGAGTTTACGATAAATGCGCTGGGCTTTATCAACGTCTTCAAACTTATTGTAAATGCTAGAGAAGCGAATTGATTCTCTAGAACCCAAGCCCAGAAAACCTTTTGCAGCTAGCGAGCGGTCAAAAAGTTCAAGCACTTTATTTTGTAGGTTACGATTGAAGTAAATCAAAACGTTACGGCATAAAATTAAATTCATTTCAGTAAACACATCATCCACAACTAAGTTATGGTCTGAGAAAACTACGTTTTCGCGCAGTCTTGAGTCAAAGCAGACACTGCCGTATTCAGCCGTGTAATACTCAGAAGGAGCACGTGTACCACCCGCCTCTGTATAATTACGGGTGAACTGCTGAACCACTTCATGACTGTAAATACCTAACTTTGCCTTACTTAAAGCTTCAGGACTAATATCAGTGGCAAAAAAAGTTGTACGATCAAATAGTCCTTCTTCTTTAAAAAGAATAAGAAGACTGTAGAGCTCTTCGCCAGTGCTGCAACCAGCGCTCCAAACATTTAAGAGCGGATAGGTTTTCAAAACCGGCACCACATGTTCGCGGATGCTACGGTAAAAGCGAGGGTCACGAAAAGGTTCAGTTGTATTGACTGTTAGCCGCGGCAGAAGTTTTTGAAACTTCGTTGAATCAGATAAAATCTCATCTAACACACCCAATAGAGACCTTTTATCGCCGAGTATGGAGGTCAAACGGCGGTTCAATGAAGCCTCTGAGTACTGGCGAAAATCATAGCCGTACTTCATCAGAATACCTTCTAAGAATAAATGTTTTTCAACAGGGTCTACACGCCTCAGACAAGATTTCCTTTATTTTGCAACCAAACTTTGAGCACAGAGAAAAGGTTGCTTAAGTTCACTGGCTTCGGCAAATAATCGCTGGCGCCAGCGGCTATACAATTTTCATGATCGCCTTTCATCGCTTTTGCCGTAAGTGCAATGATCGGCGTTTTTGCATGGCTCTTCATTTTACGAATTCGGCGAGTGGCCTCAAAGCCATCCATTTTCGGCATCATAATATCCATTAAGATCACATCGATGTCTGAGCGCTGCTCGAGAAGTTTAATAGCCTCTACCCCGTCAACCGCACTTTCAACCTCAAAGCCCTTGCTTTCAAGAGCGTGAGTCAGCGCAAAAATATTACGAAGGTCATCATCTACAACCAAGGCTTTTTGGCCTTCGAAAGTGAGATTTCGGTCGCGCATCTCTTCAAGCATATGACGTTTATCTTGTGGCAAGTTATTTTCAACTCGGTGAAGGAAAAGATTCACTTCATCAAGTAGGCGCTCAGGAGATTTCGCTCCTTTAATAATAATGCTGCCAGAAACTGTTTTTAATCTTTTGATTTCATCACGGCTCAAATCGCGACCCGTGTAAACTACGATTGGCGGCACCGAAATATTGAGGCTCTCGATTGAATCGAGAAGTTCAAGGCCAGACATATCTGGCAAACTCAGATCGAGAATAACACAATCGAAACTACGACTTTGCATGGCCTTCAGCGCTTCATCACCGGCCCTAACGGATTCAATTTCAATATCCTTGCCTTCTACTAGATGGCGGATGGCTTCTTGCTGATGTTGATCATCTTCAACAATCAAGAGACGCTTCACTTGTCGCGAGAGCAGACCTTCGATTCGCGTGAGCGCTGATTTAACTTTGTCGATGGTGACCGGCTTAGTGAGGTAACCCATGGCTCCGCTACGAAGAGCGTTTTGCTGGTGCTCAAGAGCCGACATCATATGGGTCGGGATATGACGGAGGCGAGGTGAGCGCTTAATAATTTCTAAAAGTCCGAGTCCACTGATGCCCGGCAATTTAATATCTAGCAATACGGCTGATGGAGCATGCTGCTCTAGAATGGCTAATGCGACCTCGCCGTCACCAGTGACAATCGGTTTGAGGCCAAAGCCCTCAGTGGCATCTGCCACTAAACCACGGAACTTATCGTCATCTTCAACAATCAATATGGTTTTATCGCCCTCTTGAATATTTTCAAGAGCAGTTCGCGCCCGAGCCGCAACTTCGGAGCTTGTAACTAAAGGTGTTGCCTGAATATCGCTGTCTTCGTTTTGTAATTTTTTGCGCAGCCCTAAGGTTTGGCGGGCCCCGACTTCAGAATCTGGGTTTTGACTTGCGGCCACTAGTTCAGCTGAGAGCTCGCGCGGAATTAAAACTGTAAAGGTACTGCCGATACCCTCTTGGCTTTCCACTTGAATTTCGCCGCCAAGTAAGTGAGCCAGTTCTTTTGAAATTGTTAAACCTAAGCCTGTTCCGCTAAATGAACGACTGAGCGAATTATCAACCTGCTCGAAAGCTTCAAAAATAACTTTTTGCTTATCTCGCGGAATACCGACTCCAGTATCACGCACGAAAATCGCGATGCTATTATCTGCTCGTGGGTAGGCCCCGAGAGTGACCTGGCCCTTATTTGTAAACTTGATGGCATTTGAGATAAAATTACGTAGAATTTGCTCGAGACGAAGTCGATCTGTAATCAATGCCACGTGGTCTAATTTTTCATCAATCTCTAACGTGAACTGCAAATCACGGCCTTGAACTTGTGGCAAAAAAGTAGCTTGAATGCTTTGAAAGAAGGCTTCAAGACCAAATCTCTCTGGACGCAAAATAAGTTTGCGCGCTTCAATTTTAGACAGATCTAAAATATCGTTGATCAAATTGAGTAAATCTTGACCGGCGCCACGAATCGACTGAGCAAACCCCGTTTGCTTTTCAGTCAAGTTCTTATCTTTATTTTCGATAAGAAGCGAAGCGAGAATTAAAAGACTATTAAGCGGTGTGCGAAGCTCATGGGACATCTTCGCTAAGAACTCAGACTTATAGCGGCTTGTGCGCTCAAGATCAGCCGCCTTCATTTCTACTTCACTGCGAGTCTCTTCAAGCTCTTGGTTACGAAGGTTAAGTGATTCTTGCTGAAGCTCAAGAGCGCGGGCTTGCTGCTCGAGCTCTTCGTTTGAAGTGCGAAGCTCTTCTTGTTGGGACTCAAGCTCTTCAGCCTGCTGTTGGGTTTTCTCAAGTAATAATTGCGTGTGTTCACGAACCATGGCGGCATTAAGGCCTATGCCAATAGGCTCGCCAAATTCTTCAAGGACACTCATGCGATAAGCTGCTGGTTCACTAATAAGACCAAGTTCAATAATACCGATCATATCGCCCTGAAAACTCACCGGAATAAAAATCACGGTTTGCGCGGCTGTTTTACCTAAGCTTGAAGTGATATAAAGAAAATCTTTCGGCAAATCTTTTTGAACTCGCACTTGGCCTTTTCTGAAGGCTTCACCGAGTAGGCCTTGCGTAAGTAGCGCAGTTTCAAATTGCCCTTCAATTGGCTTCACCTTTGAGCTGACATCAGAGGCATATGAAGCATAACATTTTAAAACACCATCTTCTTTAACGAAAAATTTGGCCACAAGAGCATTCACCGTATCAGCGACATAAGGTAAAACAGATTGAGTGGCTTCTTGAATATTTACATCACCAGCAACGAGCTGAGAAACTTCCGCTAGCTTTGTACGCTTGAAAGCTTCAATGGCTTGATTGAGGTTATCTTCTGCAATACGCGTCTGATTTTTTTGATACTGGCGAAAGGCAATGAAAATCCCGAACAAACTGAAGGCCGTTGTTATAATTAAAACCAAAAAAAATGTTTTTTCGCTCTCTTTGGCTTCAATGGTGCGCTTCTCTAAGAGAGCTGATTCTATGTCACGCATTTTATTAAGACTGGTGCGAAACACTTCCATAGCGCGATAGCCCTCTTGCGAAGCTACCTGCTCGAATCGTTTTGTTTTTCTGAAAAGGTTAATTCGCCCCAGCAATAGTTCAAAACGATGATTTATATCTTTATCTAAAATCTCGAGATTCTCTTGTTGCCGTTGATTGTCTTTAGTGAGTCGGCGCAGACGATCTAAATGAAGTCGTGTTTCGGCCACAGCCCGATCAAAACCGTCGAAATGAACATTATCACCAGAGAGCAAAAAGCCGCGACTGCTGGACTCCGCCTCTAGGGCTCCATTTTCGATAGAATTGATTTCAAGTTGAACTTGGTGGGTGTGATCGACCCTGTTTTGTTGAATACGGGTATCATTAAATCCGTTATAAAGCGCATAGGCTCCAAGTGTGATCAGAAAACCGGCTAACAAGAAATAAGCACCGATAGCGCTCATCGATAAATATTTATTTTTATTATGACCGTGACGGTCAATAATTTGCTCTAGGGCCTTAGGCATATTTTCTTTTCTCCGATATCGGATGTTTTTTAAGACGTAAACTCAATACCCTATTTTGGTCAATTTATCGATGATTCCGAAGAGTTTTTCGAGAGGGATTTGAGGACTTATCTGCAATTGTTAAGAGAACGTGAATATTCTGCGGCCCCCATCTTGCAAACTCTATAATTAGAATAAAAATTACTCTAAAAAAGGAGCCAACATGCCTCACGTATCAAACCCAGGACAGGTCAATCGCAGTAGCCAGCGCAATCAAACAGATCTCAAAAAAGTAATTCCGCACGCCATTCCTCGCGATAATTTAAGTGGCTCTTTTGCCGGCCATGAGAATAATGGCCCATCACGCAAAGGGACTAAATCAACAGCTCATAGTACAAATGTAAAAAGCAGGGCCTCTAAAGCGAGCAAATTTAAAACGCCTAAGCGCTAAATAAAAAGGATCCTGAAGAGGATCCTTTTTATTTGGATGGGTGGTGTGAGTTTTTAAGACTAGCGAGCTGATTTCCCTTGAGATTGACGTGGGCGATCTTGTTGCTGGTCTTGTTTCATTGGAGCACTTTGTTGCTTGTCTGACTGAGCCTGACGAGCATTTACATTTGGTTTTTGTGCGTTCGCTTGTTGTCTTGCTTTATTTGCCATTGTCTTCCTCCTAAATTTTTGAAAGTTGGCGTAGCTGGTCATTGCAAGAATCGCGCAAGGTCCAGCTTAATTGTATATCGTTTAAAAAAACTTGAAGTGATTTATTGCCACGACTAAGTGGCAATTTCTCTCGTATTTTTGTCGGATCATTGACTTCTTCAATGGCTTGAAAAGGCCCCAGACTTGCAACTCCAAAGTTTTTTGGGATTCAAAAGAGGAGCAAAAATGTTGTTTAGTATTTTAAAAAATATAGCCATCGCTCTAATCACAGAGCGATTAACAAAGAGGTATTTAATGGCAAGAGGAAGTAAAGCAAAATACACATCCAAGCAAAAACGCCAAGCGCAACATATCGAAGACAGTGCGAAGAAAAGCGGCAAGAGCACAAAAACTGCCGAACGTATTGCATGGGCCACGGTAAATAAAGAAACTGGCGGAGCCGGCAAACGCGTGAAAAATACCGCTCCATCAAAAAAAGGTGGTCGCAAAGCAACTCACGCGAGTCACTAAGAATTTGGTTTCACTAGATGGAGTCTTCATGCTTAGCCCATCCCTACGTCATCAAGAGAAGTGCGTTTGCCTGGAACATCCCCAGTGCGCGGATGAATTCGCATGGGATTTTGTGGATCTACATTATCATTGCGTTTCATGCTTCGCTGCGCCTGTGCGCGCTTTTTCTCTTTTTCATTTGTCTTAAACGATCTAGCCCCATTCTTAGAGGAATTTTTGGACTTCATGTGGACTCCTTTATGGTTAAAACAGTTGCGGTTGCTGTTATTGCAAGATGCAAACCGCCCTCTATCTTTAAAAATTCCTTTATGTTATAAAATCTTGTGACTCATATTGGGGGCGTAATGGCTTCGACGTGGGTGAGAAACTTAAGGAGCATGTAGGGGCGCAGGGAACCTCTTTAAAAACGGGCAAATTTGTTATTCGGCAACGAACAACTACAAGCCGCTTAATATAAGCGACCATCGACCAAGTCAGTGAGGACGGGGTTTGGAAGATGTCATTTAGTCCTCTCGGTCGGCTTTGTTTTCGCCAGGGAGCCGGCTTAAGAGTTTCTGGTGGAACGTGCTCAGAGAAGGGTGTCAATGCTCGCCTCTGAGTTCAATCAAATCATTGAATAAACATGTAGCTTCGCCTTAAGCGGCATCGCTTTCGGACGTGGGTTCGATTCCCACCGCCTCCACCATTCTTGGAACCTGGAATGGGTTCTAAGTATTTAAAAAGATTTGATTCTCCCCTCTGGGGGAATCGTCTTCCGGTTCCGTGGTTCTACAGGGAATCAATATGTTAGGATGACGGATTGACAACAAACTAATTCAACTCATCTTTGAAATTGTAAATCAAGACAACGGGGTTCGTGTGAACGTGGATCAAAAAAGAATGAAAATCGCAATCCATGAAATTGGCCATGCTGTAATGGCATTGTTTCGGGGCCAAGGCGTTCAAAAGGTTTCGCTAAAAGGAATGGATTCGCCCAATGGAACTGACCGATACCATGGATTCATGACACTTGAACCGACTGAACAGAAAACCAAGATCACTGTTAACGATGCTGTTCGAAACATCATGATCTCTTTGGGAGGTTATGCCAGCGAAATTCTGTTTTTCGATGTATGCACTCCCGGCGGCGATGACTTAACGACTGCAGCCAAATGGGCTGAGACCCTTCTACAATTCGAAGAGTATAGAAATCGAATGGCTACTCTTCCAGTTCCAGAGCCAGGTCCGTTAGACGAGATTAAGAATTTGCAAGTTCGGGCTTACGTCCATCACATGATACCAGAGTGCGCTAGAACATTGGACCCACTCGGACCGCTAATAAGGTTTTTGGCTGAAGAACTTTATAAGAGAGAAGAACTTCCGGGAGATGAAGTTGCCGCTCATTTTGATTCTTTTATGCAATCAAACCTGGGCGGTGAAAAAGTAAAGATCACTAAAGTTTTAGATGCTCATCCCGAAGCAACTAAGCATACGGTTCCCGATGGATGTAAACACCAAACTGTAGACTCACCAATGATTCGACAAGAAATCTCCAGCCACTTTGAAAGTTGGATTGATAGTCGTACAGGTCATCAATTTCCAGTTGATGTCGAAAGAAGCAGTCAAGACTCTCAAGTTATCTTTTCATCTTCAATGACTTGTGCATCTGATATGAATCCAACAAAGTTTCGTGAGACTGCTGGAGTACTTAAGAGAGATGGCTCAGTTCTTCCAACTCATCTTCTGCCACATGATGATGAAAGCAGGCATCTGGCTAAGCTAGAACTGGAACAGCAATCGCCTAAAATTGATTACGAATGCTAGGTTGCTTTCAATTCAATTTCCCGCTCACGCCAGTCTGGCATAATTAGGCTGACTAATTTATAGAATTTCGCATCGTGTGATCGGTGAACTAAATGACAAAGTTCGTGAAGTACTGCGTACTCAATAAGGTGAGTTGGAAAAGCAATTAGTTCGGGATTTAAATAGATAATGCCTTCAGAGGTACAGCTCCCCCAACGGTTATTCATCTTTTTGAATTTAAATGGTGTCCATTCCACTTCATACTTATGGATCATTCCAAAGCACCTATCGTAAATCGGCGCAATAACCTCCAGTGCTTTCTGTTTTTTCCACTTGTTGAAAATGTATTGAGCAGTCTTTGAATCGTTGGGATCTTCGAGGAACAGATTTATGAATTTCCCCGCCATTTCCACTTTGCCATGTTGACCAAATTCTAACATTACCAAATGATCGTAACCCAAAAGACGAAACGAGCATCCGCTAGCAAAGGAAGTAGAATGCACTGCGGTTGCGTGGGACTCGAAGAAATCAAGCTGACGAAATATCCAGTTAATCTTCAAATCAAGTTTAGTTTTTATTTCCATTAACTTTTTGCTCGATGGAACTTTAACGAAGATTTTCTGCTCCGGTGTTACTCGAATATCCAATTTCTCTTTGCCGTGATAGCTGACTGTGACAGGGACTTCTTTGCCCCGAAATGCAAACAACAGCTGATCATCCTTGATTACAAACACTTATGCCAACCTTACACGCGCAATATTTAATACACCCTCTAGAATTAGATCGATCTCTTCATAGTCGACAGCAACTCCGAAGCTTCTAGCATTCTCAATCAAATAGTCTTCAATTTCATTCTTCATTGCGTTTTGGACATCCGTGTCTTTCGTCCAATCAACTTTTCGATGACTATCAATAATCTTTTCGATCTTGATAGCCACTTCTCCGGACACTGTCCGCACATCGACCTCGTCGGATTGCTCTTTGCCTTCAAAAACCTTTTTGATAATGCCATAGTAGGCTAATGCAACTCCCTTGCCATTCAAGACATCGGGAATTTCGTCTCCAGACCGAGTTGCAATCTTTTGTTCAAGGTCGTCCGCAACCCTTATCGCTTCGGCGTCTTTGAGGCGACTCTCTCTGATCCGCTCGATCGTATCCGCGAGTAGCTTGGAAAATTTCTCGTAATATTCAGGATCGTTATCTTTCCATTTCTCGCTTAGATGCTTTTCCAACCTCGTCAACTTAGTAAGTGCCTTCGCTGTGTCGCTTTTGCCTTCCAGGTCTTTGCTAAAGTCTTTGCTGTAAACATCCACGGGCGGGATAACTGTAGTAACTTCAGTAGCGAGGACGTGTGTATGGAGAATGTGCTCAATTTGTGGTTCATATTCCGCGTAATCAACCGTTTCCGAAAACACGGTCTTAATGTACTTCCGAAGCTTACGGAAGAAAATCAAATCCGATTTATACGACCTCAACGTGTCTTCGGGCGTTCCGAGTAAGAATTTTGCGGAAGCAAGAGCAGTTGCTAACGATCTAGAGAAGACATTAAGCTTTTTGTAAAAGTCATTTCTTTGCTCTTCATCCGAAAGGGCATGGATATAAGAATTGAGGTCAGCCTTATCCTTAACGTTTACAAACAAGCCCAACAGATCAGAATGGCGTTGCGGGAGCAATTGCAGTTCTTCATCCACTCCAAAGATTACATTCTCCAAATCCTCTTTGTCGTAATCAGCCAATGCATCGTACAGATTTATGGCCTTTGAGAGCGTTCCCAAGTTGCCCCGGTAATCGATAATCAGACCATGGTCTTTACCGTCCATTTTTCGATTCACTCGCGCAATCGCCTGCAGAAGATTGTGTTCCTCTTTCATTTGTTTATCGATAAAAAGGACCGCATTTCTAGGAACGTCAAATCCTGTTAGTAGTCTGTGCGCAACGATTAGCAGTTCAGGCTCGTCCGGCCCTTTAAATTTGCTAATAATTGAGTCGTCACGCATCTTTTCATTTCGATATTTTAGCATTTCGCGATCCCAGAAATGTCTAACTACATTGCTGGTTTCACTCTGATCCAAGGGGTCTTCATGACCCTCTATTTCGCTTGGTGGCGAGATCACAACTTCCGAGCTAATGATTCCCAAACTCTTGAATAATTCGTGCATACGCACCGCTGTCTTTCGAGAGTCCACTGCAAGTTGGCCTTTAAATCCTGTCCCCTTAAAGTTTTTTTCAAATGTTAAGCTTATGTCGAGTGCAACCAGATATAGGCGCTGCTCAGTCTTCGATAAATTATCTGCTGTATTGAACTTTTTCTTGAGATCCGCCTTTTGCTTATCCGTCAGACCACGACTATGAATCTCAAAAAGATTGTCGATGATTTCCCTATTTAACGCTTGCTCAATAAGTCGTCCTTCGTAGATCAAAGGTACAATTGCTTTGTCGCGGAGGGCGTCTCTGCTGGTATATTGATGAATCAACCGTTGATACTTTCGAAGGGTATTTTTCTTTTCTGACTTAGTTAACGGGGTTCCCGTATATGCAACAAAGCATGCGTTCGGGAATACTTTATCAACCATTGCGGCCAAAGAACCGTACTGTGTACGGTGCGCTTCATCGACAAGAATGAAAACGTCTCTCGACTCATTACGATATTTATTATCCTTGCTCACGGTCTGAAATTTATTGATAACAGAAGTGATAATACTAGCCTTTGTATCATTTAAAAGACGAATGAGATGCTCCCCGGAATCCGCCTGCTCCAGCTTCAAATTGCAACTCTTAAACGTACCGTAAATCTGATCATCTAAATCGACACGATCGGTGAGAAGTATGATCTTGGGATTTAAAATATCTGGATCGATCGCAATCGCTTTGGCTAGCATTACCATTGTAAGCGATTTGCCACTTCCTTGGTGATGCCAGACGATTCCTCCGGGCCTTTCGCCAGTTCCCATCGAAGCTTTAACTTCATTCATTACATCCTTCACAGCGAAATACTGTTGGAATCGTGCTATCTTCCGCTCTCCTCCGTCGAAGAGAGTAAAGTTTTTTATGAGATCAAGAGCTCTGTTGGGTTCAAAAAGACCGTAGAGAGCTACTTCCTGAGCCTTTGGTTCTATTTTTCTATTTTCAAAACTTTTGTATTTTGCAAACTCGCCGGAAAATAACTTACTTACTGCGGCTGAGGGCAAAGTAGACTCTAAAACTTTAGTTAGATCGTCTTTGTATTTTTGATCCTCTTCGCGCCATGGAAACCAGAATGGCCTAGAGGTCCCAACTGTTGCATACATTGCATCTTCTTTGGCTAGTGCGAGAAGAATTTGAGAGTAAAAGAATAACTTGGGAATGTGTGCATCTTTTTGATTCCTTATGCTTTGGCTGACGGCATCTTCAATTGCGTCGGGATAGACAGATTTACATTCAATTACTCCGAACGGAATACCGTTAACGAAAGTAACAATGTCAGGAATCCGAGACCCATCGGAGCTAGATTTATCAACTCTATACTCGGCAGTTACATGAAATACGTTATTAGCTGGCGTTTCCCAGTCTATAAACTTGAAGTCGAAACTTTCTCGGCGGGTTCCAATGAACTCAGGTAAACTGCGGCCGAGGGTTAGTAAATCATATATCTTTTCATTCGTTAGAATTAGGCCTTCGTAAGTGACGTCTCTAAGACCTTTGATCGCTGATTTAACATTTGCGTCACTAAAGGATCGATTCTTCCCATCGTACTTGTACGTATTGATTTTTCTAATCTGGGAATCGAGAATCTTAGTAAGAATAACTTCATTCTCGGAACCGTCTCGGCACTCAATGCTTTCCGAAGGAGTTAAATAAGAATACCCCATTTTAATAAGGGTAATGAGCGCTGGTATTTGGGAAATAGTCAGTTCTGACAGATTCGGCCTCAAGGTCTTATTCATTTACGCATCCGTATCTGTCCAGAAAGTAACTCCTGACCTAATGCCCGTTTTTGACGAATTAATGCAACTTTTTGTTTCTTTAACAGAGCGATCTCTTTCACCGATAAAATTGTGATATCTGAAATGTAACGCTGCTCATTTTCGTTAGTCGGTAGCAAAATTGGGATGTTCTGAATGTCTCCCAGATTGATTTTTTGTGGAGCAGCCTTCAGGAGAGCGCGCTTCTTCAGTTCCCTTAAAAAAGTCTGCGATTGAAGATAGCTATATACGTATTCGCATCTAACGAGCTTGGGATTAACTTTAAGTAATGCAAGGCTCACATAAATGCTTGCATTAACATCCCAATCAATGAGCTTTGATTTTCCCAACTCTCCAATCCTTGTTAGTAAAATATCGCCTCGCTCTACCTTACAGCGCTTACTAAGAAGAGCATGTTCTTCCATGGAAATAAATTTGGTATCCTCAAATTCGTCATTCGTTACGTTTTCAACGCTATAGAAAGGAATTCCTTTTTGAGTATACTTAGGTGTGGCGTGAGTCCCGTCAAGAATGGCAGTGCAAAGCTCGCCAAGTTTAGCTTCTCTCCAACCATTTGGTACTTTATCTGAATTAATACGACCTCTAGTTAAAAACTTAGGCCCTCTAATTTGCCCATGTAGAAGCTGTTCTAAAACCGCTCGTTTTCTTTTCTCCTTCAGCTGAATCTCTGTCTCGCAATTGGAAATTGCGGTATCCCATGTGCTGAGAAGTTTTGCGATTTCCTTTTGTTCAACTAATGGCGGCAGTTGAACCTTTTGTTGAAACCACCTCCGTAACGAAAAAATCATCTTTTCAATATTTACGCCGACTGAAGAATGAAAGCAGGTTCGTTGGAAATGGACGGACGAGGACAGATAAGAAAGGTAACTTAAATCGAGATCAGAAGTAGGGGTCAGGACCGAATACTCATTCGAAACTACGGAGCCACCCAACTCTTTTGGAACAATTCCGCATCCACCATGTATGATCTGCCGATTGGAAATTAAAAAATCATTCCCATGAATTTCAAATTGCGTTTTAGTTAAGACTTGTTTTCCTAGAAGGCGCGCCCGAGGCACAACGCCACCTCGAGATCTTTTTGCAACGACGAGCTGATATTCCTCATCATCTTTTAAAGCAACTGGACGCTGTCTTTCTACTAATACATCACCGAATTTAACGGTGCGCCATCCTTTCGGAACTTTGCCCAATGTCGGAATTCCAGACTTCACGCTGCCTGGCATTGAACTCTTACCCATTTAAGCCAAGCTCCTTCAGATACTTCTTCATTTCTTTCCGCGTATCATCGAGACGCTTTTCTAAAGTTGCAATCTCCTTTTGAATGGCGTGGATATCAATTTCCACCTCCTCATCTGAGCTATCTACGTATCTTGAAATATTTAAATTGAATTCATTTGCCTTAATTTCATCGAGTGAAATAAGCGCCGAATATTTGTTTATGACCTTTCTCTTTTTGTAACACTCAATAATTCGAGGAATGTCAGCATTTTCACCCTCAATCCTAAGTTTATTTTGACGTTTACCAGGCTCAAAATCATGGCTGGCGTCGATAAATAAAATATCTTTATGTTTGCGTCCCTTTTTTAGAACGATAACTGCTGCGGCGATTCCAGTTCCGTAAAAGAGATTTGATGGAAGACCAATGACGGAATCAATCAAATTTTCTTTCACAAATGACTCTCTGATCTTTCCCTCTGAGGCACCTCGAAACAATACACCATGTGGGACAACCACTGCGGCAGTTCCGCGCTCAAGAAGACTTTCAACCATATGAATTATAAAAGCGAAATCACCTTTGCTTTTTGGCGGCAAATCTCTTTTCTTGAACCGTCCGTATGGATCAACCTGCGCTTCTTCTAAGCCCCATTTATCAAGACTGAAAGGGGGATTCGCAACGACCTTATTGAATTTCTTAACTGAGTTTCCCTCCAGAAAGATGGGCCCTCGAATCGTGTCACCGCGTTCGACGTTCGCATTGTCGATCCCATGTAAAAACATATTCATTTTGCACAGGGCCCAAGTTGATGCATTAGATTCCTGGCCATAGATTGAATAGTTTTTTGACTTAACGAGATTCGCAGTCCGAATCAATAATGAGCCAGACCCGCACGTTGGATCATAAATAGTTTCACCATCTTTCGGATCAACAACTTCGGCGAGCAGCTGTGCAACTCCAGCAGGAGTATAGAATTCTCCGCCTTTTTGACCCGCATCCTCCGCAAAGCGGGCAATTAGATACTCATAGGAATTGCCGACAATATCTTGAGTCCCAACTACGGACGGTCTCAGGTCAATGTCATGAAACAAATTGATCAGGTCTCTTAAACGGGCATTTTTCTCCGCGGGCCGCCCAAGAATCGATTCGGAGTTGAAATCTATATCACCGAAGACTTGACCAAGCTTCTTCGGATTTGCTTGCGCTATTCCACGAAGTGCTTGGTTGATGATTTCACCGACATTGTCTTTATTTTTATTTTCAAAAACGAAATTGAATGAGCAGTGTTCTGGAAGGACAAAGCGCTCACGCTCAAGACGCCTCTTAATGCGCTCGTCATCCTTTCCGTACTGTTCTTTTAATTTGTCATACGCTTCTTGATGAACATCGGAGACGTACTTTAAGAAGAGAAACGTCAATATATAGTTTTGATACTGAGTCGATGGAACAGCTCCGCGAAATGTGTCGCAAGCAGACCAGAGCTTCTTATTAATTTTATCCTGAATGTCGTGCTGTACTGTTGTCATACTTTTTCTCCAAAAACTTTCTTCGCAAGTGCGCTTTCTATGAGTTGATCTTTATAAGTTTCAATTTTTGTAACTAAGTCTTTTTCCCTGAGCCGCAGATTCGCCAGCTTGAAAATCATTTCCTGTGTTTCCTCGGAAGGAATTGGAATTTCTAGCTGACCAAGATCTGCTCTGCTGATGAAGGGCATCATCGAGCCCTTCATTTCGTTTTGTACTTTATTAGCAGTTCTGCGATCGTTCAAAACCCACCAGAGGTAAGTGGCTTGAACTCTCGCGTCCTTCCCTGGACGAAGAATGAAAAAGTGGGCTAGCGGAATCGTCGGCGAATCAAACTCTGGAATTCGATACGCTCCGAATTTTGAGCCTCGAGAGAGATATAGAAGATCGTTTTTCGTAATCCTATAGTTCTCGAAGCTCTTCTCGGTTCGTATCTTCCAAATTCCTTCAGGCCTAACGACCCTTTGGTTATGATCCAAATCCTGGACCTGAATGCAGCTCAGGTTTCCCTTTGGATCATCAGTCATCTGACCCTTGTGTTGATACCCGGGTTGTATTTCGACGATGTCATCAAGTTTTACGGTCAGACCACTCTTGCCCATTAATGTCCTTATGCCTCTACGGCTTCTTCTTCTGCAGCTTCCAATAAAACCACGGCTCTGATTTCGAGCTCCTCAATTTTCGGTGCCGCGGAACCTGCAATGCCTTCGATATCACCGTACATGGAGCTTGCCGAATCAATGACTTGATCCAAAAGCTTTTCTCTTGAGGACCAAATTCTTTTATAGGCCCTTTTTTCTGTCTCCAGATTTTCCTTAAGAGTAACGAAGGCTGATACGATGGCCTGCATTTTTGCCTTAAACTGAGCACCCGTTAAATAGTTGTAGATGATTCTCATTTTTTCATCTTGGCCATGTGTTACCAGTTGGGCGTAGGACAAATCCTCAATTGATTTGCGAATCATTGCAGACATGGGTAGGGCGAGCTCATAGGAGACTACGAAGACGCCATCAATCATTTCCATTTCCTGAACGCCCTTAGGTAGAGCTTTAGTAACTAGAATAGCTACATCGGCACTAACCAGCTGCTGATCCTTTTTGATTTTTGGAATCCAGTCGCCACCGAAGTTCTTAGTGTTTTTAAATTCCCATACCATTGAGCCACATTTTTTACCCGTAGCATTTACCACTGTTTGAATTAGATCCGCACCATCCACACCTTTTGGAACTGGAACAAATTTGTCGAGTGGATATTTAATGGACAATGCTTTTTCAAACTCGATTTCAACAACTTCACCCTGAGTTTGTTGTGAGCCCTGCTCTGCAGTTCTGCGAGCTGTCTCAAGCTGTTGCTCAATATCCTTAATTTTCTTATCCCTTTGAGCCAACTGGAGCTTATAAAGGTCTTCGGCTCTAACCATGGCGTCCGACTGTACTTCATCAAGTTTTGCCATGACCTTCTGTTCAACCTCAAGATCCAGTTTCTGCTGGCGCTCATTTGCCTCACGAAGTTGACGAGTCAAAATGAGTTGTTGTTCAGTCCAATCCTTAGAGGCTTTGTCTTTTTCACTTAGCTGATTCTCAAGATCTTTAAATTTAAGCTCGAACTTTTTGGCTTGTTCGTCCTTGGCTTTCTTTTCCACTTCAGCAAGTTTGGCTTTTAGGGCGGCTTCAACTTTTGAGTTGATTTCATCCTCTGAAGCTTTGAGAGAGGCCTCACGGTCATGAAGCTCTTTCTGTTTGGTTAAAAGTTGTTGCTTGCTCTTAGCTAAAGCAGCCTCAACTTCTCGCGCAACAAATTGCGCCTGGGCCTCCACGGGCTCAAACTCATGGCTGCATTTGGGACAGGTAACTGGGAACGTTTTCATAGGATTCTCCTATTAGTTAGGACCTGCATCACCCGAAACTAAAGACTCCACATTGGATCCAAAATGTGTTACCTTCAAATTCTGGCCGTTAAGGTCAGGTTGTTATTTGGGCTCTCTCCAGACCACAAATCGAAGAGGGAGCTCATTCTTCAAATTCATTATCACAATAATGAATTCTTAAATAGAATACGGCAGATTCTGTCTTTTTGCAAGCACGTTTTCATTATCAGGATAATGAAATACACTAAATTTTTCAAAAATTACAGTCTTTTCGATGCCTTAGGTTGTCTTAAGAAATGTCTCTTTTGATCTTAAAACTTCCAGTAGCAGGCCTTATTTGCCGAGAAGTCTTCTTAGGTGGAGAAGCAACTTATGGGCGTC
Organism: uncultured Pseudobdellovibrionaceae bacterium; assembly: GCA_964360255.1. Taxonomy (GTDB): domain Bacteria; phylum Bdellovibrionota; class Bdellovibrionia; order Bdellovibrionales; family UBA1609; genus CAYHVK01. The sequence continues at coordinate 203,270 of CAYHVK010000001.1, forward strand.
AGCCAGGCTGATCTTGTTAAATACTATTACCAATACAAGGACTTGATCTTACTTCATCAGAAATTGGAGTTCGGAAAGGCACCAAGATCTTCAGAGGGATTTACGGAAACACTATGCTGCAATCTCTTTAATCTAAAGAGAGCCACAGACGTAAAAAGAAAATATGATCTCATTGATCCCGCTACCGACGCAAAGATTGAAGTGAAAGCAACGATAGAAACTTATGGTTCAACCACGATCAACCCAACATCAGTTTTTGATCACCTGTATTGGGTAACCTTTTTATTAATCCCGGACTCGTTCACAATACGAAAAATAGATTACGCTGAGCTCACTGAATTTTTTAAAAGCCGCCGTCATCAGAAAAGATCAAACATCACATTATCAAATTTTAAAAGTTCTGAGCCTTCTATTTTTTTCTTTTGCAAAGAAACTCAGAAAATTATTCCTCAAACACTAACAGACCAATTGGAACACATAAAACGATATGTGAAAAAAGCCGGCTGACTCTAGCGGACAACAAAATCAATCTTCTGCACTTTTTTCCGAGCTGTATCAGAAGACTATTGATAAATATGGGTACAGGACTGTCTTCTGGTGCGTGTAGCCCAGCCAGTATCGCGCCGAAACAAGTCCCCCAGTCCTAACTACTAATTCTTCGCAATGCACGTGACCAAGATAGGAAAAATTTATTAAAACTAGAAGTATGAATAAGACCTGCTGTTTGTGCTTAAAAGTAGCACCATTGACAAGAGAACACAGGATCAAACGATCTTTGCTAGAGTATTTCAATAATCTCCAAAACACATCTGAAGATAAAAAACTAATGTTTGATGACGGAACAAATACGGGCGGTGAGTTTTCAAATATTAAAAATGCAAGAATATTAAAGCCCAAGAAAAATATCTGTGCTGAATGTAACTCAGCCAGAAGTACTGAAAGCGATTCCTACTTTGACCGCTTTATTATAGATGCATTTAATTGGCAAAAAAATATTAGCGAAATTCAATCAATAGTCTCACCACCAAATGATGTCATACTAAAAGAAGCTGCTCATCAAAAAACAAATATAGTTAACAGCATTCGCAATACCTTCTGGGATGAGATGAACATATATGTTTTCTCGAAATACTACCTTACGACAAAGTATCATCTTCATACTCATGCTTATAACGAGCTTTTAATAAAGAAATATTTAGCAAAACATACTGTCTGCTACCTAGACAGATCTGGAATTGAACCGCCCACTAAGCTAAGAAATGTATTTTTACACGGTGAGAACTTAGATGTAATAAATTTTAAAATTTACTTTCTACCCACCGATTTTCAACACGGCTACTTGAACACTCTACTTAAAATGCCCGACTATGGTTATGCATACGCACTAATATTTTCTAATTTGGCAATTCATGTCGAGGTAAAAAAAGAGTAGCTACATATAATTACATGTCATAAAATACATATTCGTTACCAGCTATAGAATTGAAACTACTGACGGTGGGAACTCAACTTGTCTAAAAATACCAAATACTTCGACACCACTGTCTCCGCAAAACCTGGCGATACAATCCAAATGTTACCCAAGAATGATAAGGGCGAATTGATTCCCCATGTATTGGCCTCTACTATTCATTTCGGTTTAGCGAAAAGTTTTGCTGGCTATCAAGAGATCTTAGGTGATCTTAAAATTGGAGTAGATTCTCTTAAAGCGATTGCTTTCGATGAACAGCTGACTGATCGATTAAAAGATGCATTATTCATTTCCACTACAATCACTTATGGTAGATGCTTCACTGCTGCGGAAGGCAGGGGTACTGTACTAAATGAATCACCTCCTTGGATTATGCCGGGTACGGAGGAAGAAAAGAACCATAAAACTTTGATGACATTTAGGAATCAACTGCATGCTCATGCAGGTGACGCTGGGTTTAGACAAACGAATGTATTTGTGCTTGTGGATAATAGTGAAACCCCAACACAATTTTGTGGCATATTCCACTATACTGCTTTCCTGAGATCTCTAGATAAAGAAGATGCATTTAAGCTGTCTATGCATCTAAACAAAGTTGCCGAACGTGTTCAGTCGAAAGTTTCAGATATAGGATTAAAATTAGAAGCCGCGGCAAAAGACAAGTTTAAATAATACAAACTTATCCACTAAAATTTCCTAACTCAAACTGAAGAGTATTCGCTGGCCGTAAAAAGCTTGTTAAGTCAGCAAAAATTCTCCTATTGATTCATGTCAAAGCATTAATAACTCGATACATTTTTGATGAGAGTGGAAATTTACCTATATGCACTTCGCATACAAAAAATACGACCATTGGCATTCAACTACTTATGCGCATATAGCGACTTACTACTTTTGTTGAACTTTATAAGGAAAATCCATTTTCGCTGTGGCGTTCCGCTCCCAACTTTTGGTCGTCGTTTTGGGAGTATCCGTTATTCTACGTCCTCTGAAATTTACCGTTAACCCCGGATCCTATCGTCTCTCGAGCATTCGCCCCGCATTATTTCACGGTCCACGCGATCGAATTATTAACCCTTCCAAATTGGCACAATTTATTTCCGACCAACGTGCCCAGATTTCCGATTTCTGAGTCCGGTTTGCACCAAACCCATAAAAGTTATACAAGTTATGAAGTGGTATCGGCATTGGCCGCCAGTCACTTTCGGGCTTTTTTATGGGGTGGGGACGATGAACACTTTTGAAGCTAAAAACATCAGCATATCAATTTCTCGACCATTCAATGAAGTGTACATGTTCATTTCAAATCCTATGAATCTGCCAAAATGGGCTACTGGTTTGAGCGGTTCCATCGAGAATGTAAATGGAGATTGGATCGCTGAATCGCCAATGGGTAAAGTTAAAATAAAGTTTGCCGAGTCAAATAAGTTTGGTGTGGTTGATCACGATGTGACCTTGGACTCTGGAATTACCTTTCACAATCCAATGCGGGTTTTATCGAATAAAAATGGTAGCGAGGTTATTTTTACTCTTTTCAGGCAAGCTGATATGACAGCAGAAAAATTCACAACTGATGCAGATTGGGTAAAAAAAGACCTCGAAAAGTTGAAAGCTGCTCTTGAGCTTTAATTAAGTATTCTTCCATCAACTCGACACTTTTTATCGCCTCACTTTTTTGCGATCCTGCCATCGATCAAATAAATTTCACGGCTGGCCGTAGCCGCAAAATCAGGATCATGAGTCACCAAGCATATAGTAGATCCACGCTCATTCGTTTTCTTCAACATATCAATTACGATTTGTGAATTTTCTGTATCAAGATTACCGGTGGGCTCATCTGCAAAAATATATTTCGGTTTAAGAATCAAAGCACGCGCAATGGCAACACGTTGTTGCTCACCACCCGACATCTGACTGGGGTATTTATTTTCTTGTTTAGTAATACCCAATTCCGAAAGAAGCTCGCGAGCGAATGGAATACTTTCGTTATAAAGACCAAGGTTGCGTGCTGGCAAAAGTATATTTTCAATCGCCGTTAGCTCAGGTAGCAGAAAATGAAATTGAAAGATAAATCCCACATTGCGATTGCGAAATTCGTGAACCTGATCCGACGTCATTTTTGCCACATCGACATCATCTAAAAAAACCTGTCCTTGCGTCGGCAGGTCGAGAGTACTGATTATATAAAGCAATGTGCTTTTACCACTGCCTGACTTGCCAGAAATAGACACGAATTCTTTATCGGCAATTTCAAAGCTCATGTCGTGCAAGATTTTTTGTGGCGGCAACCCAAACTCTTTCGTGATATGCTGACAACGAATCATGTTTCAGTCCTTATAATATCCATCGGAGTCATTTTGCTCGCCGCTCGAGCAGGAAGATAAGAAGCCACGACCGCAGCCGCTATAGAGACAGTTAAGGCCGTCACATAGATCTTCCAATCGTAACTAATGGTCAGATGAGAAGACCCACCAATCTCAATACCTAAATCGATGCTTCCGATAATAACGCAGGTTAAATATCCGAAGATTAAACCAAGGATCCCGCCCACAATGCCAAGCAAGAGTCCTTGGTAAAGAATCAGCTCCAAGATGCGCTGCGGACCATAACCAAGCGCTCTTAAAATCGCAATCTCGCGCTTTTTTTGGTTGATCATGATCGTTAGCACATTATAAATGCCGAAAGCTGCAACTAACAGAATCGTCGAGGTGATGAAATACCGCGCATAATCTTGCACAGCTATCATCTCCATAAAAATTTTGTTCGCCTCTTGCCAGTCTTGAACTTTATCCCGTCCGATGGCCTTCCATTCGCTGGCTTTTATGGTGGCATCCTCAATATTGAAAAGCGCCACCGCAATTTCATTAACGCGTCCGGGACTCTGCGCTAAAACTTGAACATGCCCCAGTTCACCAAAAGCAATACTTCCATCCACTTGGTCATTGCCAAAATGCGCGATACCTACAACTTTAAAAGGATATTGAACACCATGACCGCTGCTCACTTGAATGTATTGCCCGAGCCGCGCACCGATATCTTCAGCGACTTTGCTGCCTATAACAATACTATTTGAGCCACTCGAGAGTGCAGAGAAAGAACCTTCAGTAATATATTTATCTATGGAGGTAATTTTTCGTTGTCGCTCGGGAATCGTTCCGGTCAAGGCAACAGAAGTGGTAAACCCACGGTAAGATAGAATTACATTGGTCGTCAGGCGAGGCGAAAATCCGAGCACCTCTGAATCTTGGCTCAACATCTGGTACCAGCCATTGTAGTTTTCAAGACGCGATTCTTCACGTTTGCCAAAGGGGGCCAGAACCCATCTCACAAAACGCGATTTCGGAAAGAAAACACCGGTGACTTCATCGGCATCAATCATCCGCTCGGCACCAGAAATTAAAACATGGGCCGTATTATTTAAAAGACTATCCGAGATAAAGTTTCGGGTACCTAACTGCAGGCCCGAAATTGCAACATACAAGAGTGTTCCCAAGCTGATGCCGAGTAAAATTAAAATTGATTGTTTTTTTCTTGCGATCAATTGCCGCCATGATAAGAAAAACATCATTTACGCTTTCTGACTTGAATCTCGTCGAGGGGTTTTATATCACTCCCCTCGATTTCAGCCATAATGCCGTCGACATTGTTAATTTTAACTTTTTCTTTCTTCCACTTGCCGTCGCGCCGAACTGTTATTTCTCCGTTTCTGATTGAAGATAGCGGGACAAGAGTCGCTCCAACAGATTTTCCGACTTCAATCGAAACGTCAGCTGTCATGCCTGGCAAAATACGTCGATCTAAATTATGAACTGAAACATGCGCGATAAATTCGTCTCCACGCGGAAAAACCGAAGTCACAGTGCCCTCTAAAATATTACCCCTGATTGATTCGAAAGAGACTTGCGCTTTTTGTTTTGGCTGAACTCTAAGTATGGATTGTTGCTCGATCGACAATTCAATAAAACAATCATTGAGATCTTCGACCCGAACAATTGGCAGGTGCGGAAGCGCAGTTTCACCTTTATAAAGTGTACTCAGCGTTACTGTTCCATCAAAAGGGGCACGAAAACGCACGTTCGAGTCAAACTCTATAAGTGGCTGCCCCTTCACTACGGCTTGACCCTCTTCAACTAAGCGACGAGTCACTGTTGAAACGACGCCAATGATCACTTCAAAGCGTTTGTGGGATTTCACTTTACCAAGACCATATACCGCTTCGACGATGTCGCCTCGGCGAGCCTGCGTCGTTGTGTAGCGATTGGCAAAGAAAGAGAAATAAGCCACTCCAAGCAAAACAAGAACAATCAATAAACCGATTAAGTACCAAAATTTAATTTTCATCAAAGAGCATTAGTTCAATATCTATTCCAGCTCTAAACCCCGTAAAAGCGTTAGGATTTTTTATTACTGCCCAAACCTGACTTTTTGACACGATGATCGGACAAAAAGTCCGACGCCACCGTTAATACTTTTCGGTACCCATAATGAAGGATACTGGTTTAAGTTAATTTCTTCTTAAGTTTTTGATAATTGTAGGTATTTATGAAACATCAGCACGAAGCTTCGCATATCCAAATCACTGATCCTGTCTGTGGTATGACAGTTGACCCAAAAACGGCAAAAGGCGGCCAATCAAAATTTGAAGGCCATGACTATTTTTTTTGTAATCCCAAATGCAAAATAAAGTTTGATAATAATCCTCAGGCCTACATTCACAAGTCCATCGAGCAAAGCGTAAGAAATGAGGGCGATAAAGGCCGCATCTTTACTTGCCCCATGCATCCTGAAATTCGGCAGAAAGGCCCAGGTCAGTGTCCCATCTGTGGAATGGCCTTAGAGCCCGCAGAAGTATCTTTAGAAGAAGAAATAAATCCTGAACTTGTAGATTTCACTCACAGGTTAAAAATTAGCGCGGCCCTTTCGCTTCCCCTACTGTTTCTTGCAATGTCCGACCTCATTCCAGGTCAACCTGTTCAGCACGCACTTCCTCATTGGTTAATGGCGGGAGTTCAATTGTTGCTCGCCACACCCGTTGTACTTTGGGCCGGTCTTCCATTCTTTAAAAGAGGATGGGCCTCCCTTCAATCTCTTAATTTTAATATGTTTACGCTGATCTCATTGGGTACTGCTGTCGCGTACATATTCAGTCTGACCGGAACATTTTTCCCTCAAGTTTTCCCTGAAAGTTTGCGTGTTCATGGCGGCATGGTGCCACTTTATTACGAGGCCGCTGCGGTTATCACGACACTTGTACTTTTAGGTCAAGTTTTAGAGTTAAGAGCTCGTAGCCAAACCGGCAATGCAATTCGGGCCCTATTAGGATTAGCGCCAAAAACAGCCATAAGAGTTAAGGCTGATGGTTCTGAAGAAAATGTACCAGTTGAGCAAATTCGCGTTGGCGATCTGTTACGCGTAAGACCGGGAGAAAAAGTTCCTGTCGATGGTGAAGTCGTTGAAGGCACAAGCGTCATAGATGAATCAATGATTTCTGGTGAACCTATCCCCGTTGAAAAACATATTGCCGACAAAGTCACTGGAGCCACAGTCAACGGCACCGGCGCTTTTATCATGAAAGCGACAAAAGTCGGCGCCGACACTTTACTTTCTCAAATCGTAAAAATGGTATCTCAAGCTCAAAGGAGTCGTGCTCCCATACAAAAGCTGGCAGATAAAGTTTCGTCGTATTTTGTACCCACCGTGATTCTTGTGGCGGTAGTGACGGCAGTGGTTTGGTATTTTTTAGGCCCTGATCCAAAACTCACGCACGCGATTGTCAATGCCGTAGCCGTACTCATCATCGCTTGCCCTTGCGCGCTTGGACTCGCAACACCAATGTCTATTATGGTCGGAACCGGTAAAGGGGCATCACTAGGTGTTTTGATTAAAAACGCTGAATCTCTTGAGAGACTCGAAAAGATAACAACTCTTGTGGTCGATAAAACCGGCACCCTGACTCTCGGGCGGCCCACACTTGCAAAAGTTCAAACAATAAACGGCACGAGTGAAATGGACCTACTTTCTCTCGTGGCCTCCCTAGAAAAATCAAGCGAGCACCCGTTAGGGGCAGCAATTGTCACGGGAGCCCTCGAGAAAAATGCAACTCTTGCTACGGTTTCAAACTTTGAGTCTATTACCGGAATGGGTGTGAGAGGCACCGTTAATGGACATGACGTACTAGCTGGCAATAAACGTCTTCTTGAAAAATATAATATCGAATCCCAAATTCTCTCTGAAATGGCCAGAAAACTTCAGAGCACGGGGCACGGGGTTATGCTGGTTAGTGTTGATGGAACACCTGCGGGCGTCATAGCTGTTCGTGACCCAGTGAAAGCTTCTTCTAAATCAGCAATTGATTACTTTCATTCAAAAGGAATCGAAGTCGTTATGGTGACGGGTGACAATCGACAAACGGCAGAAGTGGTCGCCAAGGAACTTGGAATTGATAGGATTGAGGCTGACGTGCTGCCTGAAAAGAAGAATGAGATTATCCGCAAACTGCAGGCTGAGAGAAAAATCGTGGCCATGGCTGGTGACGGAATCAACGATGCTCCTGCGCTGGCTCAAGCCGACATTGGAATTGCAATGGGAACCGGAACTGATGTCGCAATTGAAAGCGCCGGCATAACGCTCGTCAAAGGTGATCTCACTGGAATTGTTCGAGCCCATCAGTTGAGCCAAAGAACGATGAGCAATATTAGGCAGAATCTTCTTTTTGCTTTCGGCTATAATACCCTAGGTGTTCCGATTGCGGCTGGCGTTTTGTATCCAGTTTTTGGAATTCTTCTGAGCCCAATGATAGCCAGTCTTGCTATGAGCTTAAGTTCTGTCTCAGTTATTGCGAACTCCCTAAGACTGCGTAAAGATCCTACCCATCAGCAGTATAAAAATGCATAAGCAGCATTATTTCTCGCCCAACACCGAGAGCTTTACTCACCTTGAACAGAATTTCTGGCTGACATTTGGCTGCGTTCTCGAAACAAGCTCGCACATCGTCTTCAGACTCACCGATTTTTTGTGCGAGCACTGGGAGCTCAAGACTCTCTTTTTCAAGAGCGTGAAACAGGAGAGAGTGAATACTTCTGTTAAATTTATCCCTTCGGTCTTCCATGGCCGAATCTCCTTTGATGCTCATACTAAATAAAAAAACCCCGCCTTGCGGCAGGGCCCAACAGAGATCCTAGATGGCTCAGATTTTACAACTGAACCCACTCGCTTCGAGATTGCTTTGAATTTTCTTAGAAATACTTTCGCAATGATCGATGGATTGAACAGAAGATGCCACCGATTCACTTTTTGAAAATTTCGTATAAATCACTTCACAAACTTTTTTATCTTCAGAAGAGACCCCGCGCTCAGGCAAACGGATGACTTCGATACGGCGCTGGTCGCTACCTTGTAAACAAACGGTGCCAAACTTCTTTTCAGCTTTAACCACAGAAGCAGCTTTATCATCTTTCTTCGGCACTGAAGTCGCGGACGCGGCGCTCTGGGCTGCAGGTGATGGCGTACCCTTAGTTTTTCCTGCACAACCGCCTAAGAAATAAAGTGCCAATACGCTTATAAAGCAAATTTTGATCACATCGCCTCCTTTTATGAGTTCTACTTATATTCTTGTCGGATCTTACCCACTAAAGTAAAATTGAATTTAATTAACTTACGGATAAGGAATTCTTAAGTGATAAATTTAGCGAACGTGAATCTTCAGCACCTCTATTACTTTCATGTCGTAGCCAGCCAGGGTTCTATTAAGGTGGCATCGAAAGAGCTCCACCTGACTCAACCCGCTGTAAGCATGCGTATCCGTAGTCTCGAAGAAAATCTTGAAATTACGCTTTTTGACCGCAAGCAACGAGAATTGCGATTAACGTCTGGGGGCCAGTGCCTCTTTGAGTATACAACACAGATTTTTTCTCTGACTCAGAAAGCACTTTCTTCGCTGGCTCCTCGCACGCTTCCAAAACGGTTGCTCAGAGCCGGTTTTGTACCTTCAGTTTCAAAGTCGTTTGTGCACGATGTTCTCAAGCCACTATGGGACAGAGAAGTCATTCTTGAGGTCAGTCATGGCGCCCATTCAGAGCTTATTGCGCAACTTGAAAATAATCGCCTCGATCTTATGCTGACTGATGTCGAACCTAAAAAGAAAAAATACTTGAGCGTGCGTGAAGTCGCCCAGCGCAAACTGATATTCGCTGCCGCCCCTAAGTATAAAAATTTAAAAGCGGGTTTTCCGAAATCGTTGACTCACGTGCCTCTTATTGCTTTTACCTCTGAAAATGCACTCGCATTTCAGCTCGATCGATTTTTAGCGCAACATAAGGTGCAGCCAGAAATAATTGGGCACGTCGATGACTTCAGTCTTTTAATTTCATTTTTAATTGATGGTGCAGCCGTGGGAGTCTTATCAAAAGGGGCCGCTCAGCAGTATTTAGATAGTGGGCTTCTAGTGAATCTTGGTGAAATGAAAGATGTGGTCTCACGTCTCTGGATTATTGAGCGTCGCCAGTAGACAGCTAAGAAACGGACTTCTATTTTCTGGCTTTTCTTAAAATTTCGATGCGGGCTTCGTATTGCTGCAGTCGCAGACGACACTTTGTAAGTGTTTTCTGAAGCGATAGACGTTCAAGCGATGAATGGTAGTCTTTTTTCCCCTGCTCTAGAACATATATATTTGTATAATGATCAACGATTCTATTATTACACGAAGCTTTGGCCTTTTTGTATGATCGGGTCACATAATTGATATCATTCGACTCAAGTGGATTAAAGATAGAATAAATCTTGTTCTGCCATTCTTCAAACGAAGCCTGGGAAGGCAGAGACCAAAATGATAAGATGAGAATTAAACTCGTAATTTTTAACATGTCCGCAGTATACCAAACCATTTAAGGTAGGAATCGCACAAATCGCACACCCTAAAATCATTTCAAGACTGTCAAAAAAATTGTCACTTCTCTGGGGCATACGCCATTTCTACAAGAACGATGGTCTATCAAAAGCACGATCAAGCGCAAAAGCGCAGTTAATTAAACCCACATGACTGTACGTTTGCGGAAAGTTTCCCCATTGGCTTTGAGTCTCAGTTTCAAAATCCTCGCTCATCAGCCCGAGATCGTTTTGTGCCTTTAATATTTTCTGAAATAAATCATACGCTTCATCGGCAAAACCAAGCACGGTGAGGGCCTCAATAAGCCAAAAACTACAGACTAAAAATGCAGATTCTTGCGTTCCGAAGTCGTCGGTGTGTTTATAGCGAAGTAAAAACCCTGGCGAAATTTCAAGTTCTTTTTGAATGGCTCGTAAATGGGCAATGGCCTTTTCTTTGTCTTGGCCATGAAAAAATCCGAGTGTAATCATTTGTAGCAAGCTCGCATCGAGCTCTTCAGAATTTAAGCCTTGAGTGTAGGCTTTGCGTTTGACGCTGTAGCATTTTTCTAAAAGTTCGTGCGCATCTTCACGGGTTTTGGTGGCCCGACGCTCGAGCTCACTATTGCCCATGAGACGCGCAATTTTTTGGCAGGCGGCGCTTCCGGCCCAGTGAAATAACACCGAGTAAGTATGAATAGACTGACGACCGCGAAACTCCCAAACACCATTGTCTGGCTCGTTCATTTTATTTTCGATCGAAGAAATTAAAGAAAATAAAGACTTTTCTGATAAGCGGCGGCGATCAACTAGGCGAGCATCGGTGTGCAAGCTGAATAATGCTAAAAGAATCTGGCCATAAGCATCGTGCTGAATTTGCTCTGAAGCGGCATTACCCACTCGCACCGGCTGATTGTTAAGATAACCAGATAATTTAAGCTCTGACTCTGGCATTTCGGGTGAACCGTCAATGGCGTAGACCGGCTGCAACCGTCCGAGGTGTTCTAAATTTAAATTCTCGATAAAGTGAGCGTAGCTTTCCATCTCGTCAAAATGACCGAGTGAACTTAAGGCATACAAAGTATAATAAGTGTCGCGAAGCCAACAAAATCTATAATCCCAATTGCGCCCTTTGCCAGAAATTTCTGGCAAGCTGGTTGAACAAGAAGCAATGATAGCGCCAGTATCTTCAAACTGATGGAGCTTTAAAGCCAATGCCGACCGAATGACTTCATGTTGAAACATTTTCGGGAGCGTACAGCGCTCGACCCATGTCTGCCAGTAGTGAATTGTACGCGTAAGAAAATCTTCAAATGTCGAGACCAATGCTCCTTCGAGAGGAATGCCCCACGATAAAACAAAATATAAATCTTTTGAAAGTGTAAACGCTTTCTTTTGTAAAACTGCGGTCAATGAAGCATTTGTCGTCAACCTCACAGTTGCATCGAGACCTGCATAACGAATGTGATGGCTGCCCGTTTGCGGCTCTGGCACGACCTCGCCATAGCGTCCCACAGGTTCGCAATTGACGATGATGCGAGGCGACCCCGAAACTCGGCGGACTTTTCTGAACAGCATAAGCGGACGATGGTACCGCTCGTTTAATAAAAACCGCGGTGCAAAATCAGTGACCTCAAAAATTCCATCGCTATTTTCAAAACGCGTCACAAGAACGTTTGTGTTTCTGACATAATTTTGACTTGTTTGCGATGGAGCTGCAGAAGTTATGGAAAATTTTCCGCCTTTTTCTTCGTCTAAGAGTGAGCCAAAAATAAAACTTGAATCAAATCGTGGCCAACATAGCCATTTGATGTTAGCTTGTTTATCTACAAGAGCGGAAAAGTTACAGTTTCCGATCATCCCGAGCTGATATTGGTGCTTCTGCATAATTGGCTCTTTTATTTTCATACTAAAAACATAAGGGAGAAATGCAGTTTTGACAAAACCAAAAAGAATCTTCGTTTCAAATCGTCTACCTTTCAATATCAGCACTAAAACCGGTGACCTCCAGCGTGGTAGTGGGGGGCTAGTTTCAGCCCTCATGGGGGTTCATCTTGATCAACCGTTTTATTGGCTGGGCTTTGAAACCGATCCTGGAGTTGCTGCAGAACTCAAACAAAAAGCGCAACAGGTCGACAAACAGCTGCGATTACAACCCGTTGTAATAAATAAAAAACTTTATGACAGCTATTACGATAAATTCAGCAACGATGTTTTATGGCCGCTTTTTCACTACGAAAGCCAGCACGTTCTTTTTCGACGAGAAGATTGGAATTCTTATGTCGAGGCAAATCGCCTCATGGCCGACGAAATTTTAAAAGTGGCGATCGAGACAGATACTGTCTGGATTCATGATTTTCATTTTTTTCTTCTACCCGCCATGCTGAAAGAAAGAATGCCAAAACTGCAAGTGGGATTCTTCTTGCATATACCGTTTCCGAGTTCAGAAATTTTCAGACAGCTGCCTGTGAGACAAGAAATATTAGCGGGCCTTATTAAAGCTGATCTGATTGGCTTTCATGAGCATTCATATCTCCGCCATTTTACCGTTTCTCTGACGGCTCAAATGGGAATTGACTCTTCTTTTCTCCGTGCGCAAATCGGCGATCACACGCTCAATCTTGGTGTTTACCCTATCAGTATAGATAACGAAGGTCTTAAAGAAAAATCCGAATCAGCCGCCGTGACGGCCCGAACCCATGATTACGAAAATGAAATTAAATCTAATTTTTTAGTTTTAGGAGTGGACCGCCTCGATTACAGCAAGGGCCTTGAGTTAAAACTGCGAGGATTTCGTCGGATGTTGAAAAAGTACCCAGATGTTCGAGGCGAGATTAATCTCTTGCAAGTGGCCGTTCCGACTCGAACGAAAGTCCCGGCCTATATGCGGTTAAAAAAAGAAGTGGATCAACTTGTCGGGACTATCAATGGCGAATTTGGACAGCCCGGCTATGTGCCCGTACAATACATTTTTAATTCGGTCGTTGAAAACGATCTGCTCGCCCTCTACCGACGAGCTGATTCAATCTTGATTACAAGCAAACGTGATGGCATGAACCTTGTTGCCGTTGAATATGCGGTTTCTCAAAATTTAGAAAACCCTGGTGTTGTCATATTAAGCGAGTTTGCAGGAGCAGCATCACTACTGGGCGACTCACTCTTTATCAATCCGTGGGATGAAGATTCAATTGCTGATGCCCTGTACAGTGCTTATAAAATGCCAAAAGAAGAGCGGACATCGCGCATGCAGTCTCTGCAAGAAATATTGTCACGCTATTCAGCAACCGAATGGGCCAAGTCATTTTTAAAAGATCTTGAAGTTGCAGGCCGTGTAAGGCCCAAGAAAAGCACTGTTCGCCTCGAGTCGAGCCAATCTTATGAGGCCATCGCCGAAAGAATTCGATCTGCGAAAAAATGTAAATTTATTCTAGACTATGACGGCACGCTGGTGGCCCTGCAAAAACGTCCCGAATTAGCATTACTCTCAGTTGAACTTCGTAATAAACTCGAAAAACTAAACAAAAAAATTCCGGTGGCAGTTGTCAGTGGTCGAGCCAAAAGTTTTCTCGATAGTCAGTTTCCGAATGCGCCTTTATTATTGGCGGCCGAACATGGTGGCTATTACAAAGAACCAGGGTCAGAGTGGCGCAGCCGCATCTCTTCTGATATCGGATCATGGTACCCAGAAGTGGACCGCGTAATGACCGACTACGCCGAGAAGGTTCCACTTTCTTTTGTTGAGGCTAAAGAAGCCGCATTAGTTTGGCACTATCGCATGTCACCAAATGATTTTGCGACTTACCAGGCCAGAAAGTTAGATGAAGAATTACAAACAGGCTTAGCGAACCGACCGGTTTCGATTATTGGTGGGTCAAAAATGGTCGAAGCTCGGGCTGTCGAATGCGATAAGGGTAGTTTTTTACGCTGGCTGCTCGAACAAGATGGCGGAGAGAGTTTGTTCATATGTATTGGCGATGATCGCACTGATGAAGATATGTTTCGCGTTTTAGGCCAACAAGGTATTAGCGTAAAAGTTGGCAGTGCGGATACGCTCGCTCAATACAGAGTGGCGCGCCAAGACGAGGTGTTTCAGCTTATTGAAGCCATCACTTCTCACGCCATGAATGCACAGGCTTAGGCGAGTCAAACAACCTGCACTTATTTTCCCTTCACAATCTCATTCAAATGCGCCAGCACTTCAGGGTGCGCGCGTAGTTTTAAAGTGACGCCCTTATCGGTATAAGATTCGCTCAGCACACGAGCCCGTCGCCGCACTTCGCCGATCACTCCTTGAACGTGAAAAGGAATCAACAGACTCTCTTCAATCATATCACCCTCGAAGTAACTTAGAATTTTCGAGCGGATCATCTTTAAATCTTCTTTATCACGGGTCGAAATAAATATGGCATCAGGAAATTCTAACTTCAGCTCGCTCAACTGCTGAGGGCTTAAGCAATCCCGTTTGTTCATAATTAACAATGATGGAGCGTCCACAGCTCCCACTTCATTCAGAACACTGCGAGTCACTTCGTACTGCGCTCGAAAAGATGGGTCCGACGCATCGACGACAAATAGCAAGAGCGAAGCATGTAAAGCCTCGTCGAGAGTAGACTTAAAAGAGGCCACCAGATCGTGCGGCAGTTTTTTAATAAATCCAACGGTGTCTGAGATCAGAACTTTCGGTATCGACTCAGGTTGCATCGGGCGAATCGTCGTATCAAGGGTAGCAAAGAGCTTGTCTGCAACGTAAATTTCGCTGCCCGTGAGAGCGCGCATCAACGAAGATTTTCCGGCGTTGGTGTAACCTACCAATGCGACGGTGTTCTCTTGCTGTCTTCGGGCACGGCGAATTTCATGTTCGTTGTCGATGCTTGCAAGTTCAGTTTTGAGTTCCTTGATACGATCACGAATGTTTCGTTTATCTAATTCGAGCTTAGTTTCGCCGGCACCTTTGCCTCCGCCACCTTGCTGGTCTCCTCCCGTCGCACCGGCCCGAAGGCGTGGAGCAACGTATGTGAGTCTTGCAATCTCGACCTGTAGTCGAGCCGCGCGGGTCTTGGCGTGGCGGCTGAAAATTTCAATAATTACGCCGGTGCGATCAAGCACAGGAGCGCCACTGGCGCTTTCAAGATTTCTTAACTGAGAAGGCGAGAGATCGGTATCGACAATGACAATATCAGCTTCGCCCTCGAGAATTTCGTTTTCGCTGGAATCAGCTGCGGTCTCGTCGCCAGCAACTTCTCTCTCTTGGTCGTCATCTTCTTCATCTACGACTGCATCTGCGCCTTCAGCTTCACGTTTTAAAGCGGCCTTGGTTTTTGTGGGCTTAAAAAGAGCTTCAATGACTCCATCACCACCTGTCCAGCGTGCGAGTTCCTTAAGTTTTCCTTCGCCGAGCACCGAGGACGATCGATCACTGCCGCGTTTTTGGGTGACTTGGCCTATCACTTCATAACCGAGTGTCGTCACCAGACGCCTCAGTTCATCTAAAGAATTCTGCAATTCATCAGGAGTAGTTTTTGGGAGTTGAATACCAACTAAAACGGCTTTTTTAAGAGGGTGTGTCGACATGGGCCTAACCTACTCGCTTGCTGGCTCTTATGCAAAGTGACTTTTAAAATTTTTTATATTTAAATGAAAACAGATAAAATTTATTTTCTAGAGAAAGAAATAATGTTGAAAATCAACTCTCTCACTAAATTTTTTGGCGATACTTCTGCACTTTCTGAAATTAATCTTCAGATGCCTTTAGGAAAAACCCATATTTTGCTGGGCTCAAGCGGCTCGGGCAAAAGCACTCTCTTACGAGCAATTCTCGGTCTTATTTCATGGCAGAGCGGAACTATCGAGCTCAATGGCGAAACAATGAATACTTTTACTCCTGCGCAGAGATCAGAGCGCATTGGTTATGTGCCACAAGGGGGCGGATTGTTTCCGCACCTGACTGTCAGAGACAATGTGACCATCGTCGCACGTGCACAAGGCTGGTCAGAAAATCGAATCAACGAGCGAATGGAAGAACTGCTCAGCTCACTCGCCGTTGATCGCACCCTACTTGAAAGATTTCCGAATGAGATTAGCGGTGGACAGAAACAGCGCGTATCGATTTTACGAGCGACATTTTTGAATCCCCCTTTATTACTTATGGACGAGCCACTCGGAGCCTTAGACCCATTGATTCGTGCTGCTTTGCAGGCGGAACTCAAAGATATTTTTCTGAAATTAAAAAAGACCGTTATTCTCGTTACCCATGATATTGAAGAGGCCGCTTACCTAGGAGATCAAATTATTCTCATGCATCAAGGAAAAGTCGTACAAAGCGGAACTTTTGCTGATCTTAATGAGCGTCCGGCTGATCCATTCGTAAGGCGTTTTCTGCAAGCCCAGCGCGCGCAAGGAATCGAGATTAAATCATGAAGTTTTTGATTTTTGCCCTTATCACGGCTCTATGCATGACAGGTCAGGCGAAAGAAATTCGAATCGGCTCTAAAGCTTTCACTGAAGGCTATTTATTGGGAGAGCTGGCGGCCCAGACACTTGAAGCGCATTTAGGAGTCAAAATCAGCCGTAAATTCGGTCTCGGTAACACCGGCATTGTCTTCGAGGCGCTCGCTAAAGGCGAAATTGATCTTTACATCGAATACACCGGCACGATCCGCGAAGCGATTTTACATGATACGAAATTGAACGACGATACGATGAAACAAGCGCTTGAAAAAATGGGTTATGAAGTCTCAAGCTCGCTAGGCTTTAATAATACCTATGCGCTAGCGGTCTCCCGCGAATATGCTTCAGCCCACCAATTGGTTTCTATCAGCGATTTGAAAAAAGTTGATGATAAAATCCGAACCGCTTTTAGCCATGAATTTATCTCGCGTGCCGATGGGCTTTCAGGACTCCAGAAACGCTACAACATAAATCTCAGCCAAAATCGACAAGGTCTCGAGCATAGTCTGGCCTATGAGGCTATATCCAAGCGTCAGGTCGACCTCGTCGACGTCTATTCGACCGATGCAAAAATCGAAAGTCTAGAGCTTATTGTGCTCAAAGACGATCTTCATTATTTCCCTGATTATAAGGCGGTTGTATTAGCACGCGCCGATTTCGTGCGAGAAAATCCCGAAGCCTGGAGATTATTGCGCTCACTTGAAAATAAAATCGATGAAGGATTAATGCGCCGGCTGAACGCCGAAGCTGAAATAGAAAAGAAAAATTTCGGACGCATTATTTCTGAATATTTGAATTTAACTGTCAACACTAGGGTTAATAATGATCCGACAGTTCTCAGTCGAGTGATCAACAGAACCAAAGAACATCTTTTACTAGTCGGAATTACCGTATTCCTCGCGGTTCTCACAGGCGTTCCACTAGGAATTCTTGCCACCCGCCACCGCCGCTTCGGCCAAGGAATGCTTTTAACAGCATCGATCGTTCAGACGATTCCGTCGCTGGCCCTACTATGTTTGCTCATTCCTCTCTTCGGCATTGGTCTAAAGCCAGCATTGGTGGCCCTCTATCTCTACAGCTTACTACCGGTATTGCTAAATACCTATTTAGGTTTTGCTTCAATCGATTCACAATTAATCGAAACGGCGAAGGCCATCGGACTCGACAATAGAAAAACTTTGATACTCATCGAACTGCCACTGGCCGCCCGCAACATTATTACCGGAATAAAAACCTCAACCGTTATTACAATAGGTACAGCTACTCTTGCCGCACTAATCGGAGCTGGAGGCTATGGGGCTCCGATTATAAGTGGACTCGCTATCAATAATACTTCGATTATACTTATCGGAGCGGTGCCAGCTGCCGTCATGGCTCTTTTGGCGCATTTTTCTTTCGAGTTGCTAGAGCGAATGATGACTCCTCGCGGGTTGAAATAACCACTGTTTTAATAAAACGTAGGCCTTACTAAATTACATTTCTTAAAAAACCTTTAATGACTGGCAACCAGTTTGCTAGAAGATACCTTAGATTATCTTTTGGTGTCTTAGTGTCACCATCACAACAGAAAGGAATTTTATGAAAAAACTTGCAGTCCTATTTATTACTTTAGTGTCTGTTTCGTCTTTCGCTCAGTCACACTTTGGTGGCCGCGATCGCAACCGCGGTGTTCGCTGCGTTATCCACACGAGCGATTACACGCGTTATGACGGCTTTGGTCGCTCATGCGGACAGGCTCAAGACGATGTGATTCAAGAGTGCATTTACGGCCAAAGAAGTCGCGGAGTAAGAAACTGGGATCGCTGCGAACACTCTATTCGCCCCGGCAAGAAATATAAAATGTCTTGTACTGACCGTTGCGGTTACCCACCGTACCTACGCTAATTGTGAATTAAGAAAAATGCTTCTGAGCTGGGCCAAACCCGCTCAGAAGTGTTCGATAGAATCTAGAGTTTGAATCCTGCCAAGATCGCGTCATTGACTATCTGGTCATAAAAATCAAAATACTTCTCAGCAATTTCAGCATTTCCCTCTACACGCATAAGAAGCTCGTCGTTACCTTTTAGAGAATTCACATTCAAATTGTGCGAACCCGTAAGCAAGAGATCAACTTTTTGCGCCGAACCACCGATAGAGGCACGAATAACAACTACTTTTGCATGGTTAGTATTTTTTGAAACTTGATTTTCACCCTTACCTTCATAAGGTAGAATCTTAAGAAGCGAACCCAAAGCCGCCGCCACTTTACTGCCCGGGGATTTCATAGAGGGCTCATGTCTCGCTAACACTTGCACATCGCATCCTGCTTGACCCAATTGAGCCAATTTCTTTGCTACCGCCACGCGAGCATCTGTGAAGCGCGATTGAATAACACGAATTTTTGAACCCGGCAGCTGGCAAGTCACACGGCTCAATTCATCTAGCACAGGATCCGTTTGCTTATTTGGAAAAGTATAAAGACTGAACACGTCACCTTGAATTAAAAGTGGCACAGCAAGCTCAGTATTAACAAGACCAGCGAAGTATTGATCAACACCCACACGAAGGCGAGCGTCACCAGCCGTAATGAATAAATCATTGTACCAATAGAGTTGACCTTCATTGAGATTAGCCGAAGAAACCGCCACGACATTTTCAGTTCCATCACTCAAGCGAGAAATCGAATAGAACTTGTTATGATTATTACGCGAACCGCGGCAAGCACCACCTAAAAACCCACCACAAAATGTGATGCAATTTTGGGTTGAACACTTAAGCGCTTGCAGGCCTTGGGCCCCATCAACGAGAGCGTTAACGGCGGTACCAGATTTTTTGGCGGCACTTTTATTCTTACGACCATCAAGCACAATTTGAACATCGACACCACGTGCGCTAGCACGAAGAAGCGCCATTGCGACTGCCATATCATCGAATTCATACATCGACATACGAAGCGTAGCCTCAGGTGCGGCCTGATCAATAAGCAGGACAAGTTTATCAACAACGGTTGTAGTTTTAGCGCCTTTAAAACCTGGCGCATTGAATGCGGCATCCAATCTTACATCAGCGTAGGCAAATGTTGTCGAGACTACTAGTGCCAGTACAAAATAGATAATTTTCATCGATCACCTCTAAAAAAGGACCCTACCAAAAAACCGACAAGAGTTTCATAAATTAAGAGCATCGTGAAATATTTATCGAAGAACAGATGCTTCTAAGCTCGTTTGCGACGAACTTCCATCCAGCGAGCAATGGCAGAGGTTAAATCCTCGAATGAAATGGGCTTTGAGATATAGTCATCCATACCAGCTTTAAGACAAGCCTCTCGATCACCCTGCATGGCATTTGCGGTGAGGGCCAGAATAGGAATATTGCGATTTCGAGTCGATGGGCTGGCACGTATGCGACGGGTGGCTTCCAGGCCATCCATCGAAGGCATCTGACAATCCATTAACACTAAATCGAAATCTTCTTTCTCGAGAGCTGAAATCGCCTCATAGCCGTCGATCACGACAACGAATTCACAACCCAGTTGGTTGAGCATTGCGGTGGTGACAAGTTGATTGATCTTATTGTCTTCAGCCACCAAAATGCGCGGGCGAGGTTCACCGCCAGAATGAATGGGCTTCATTTTTACTTTTTCATTTTCTGCCAAAGGCTTTCCGTAAGAGAAAGGGAGCGTAAACCAAAATGTTGAACCCCTGTCCTCTACGCTCTCCACTCCGATTTGGCCGCCCATTTTTTCAACTAATTGTTTGCAAATCGAAAGGCCAAGCCCTGTTCCTCCAAAACGCCGGGCCATTGAAGCTTCGGCTTGTGAAAAAGCTTTGAACATTTTCTCAAGCGACTCTTTACGAATTCCAATACCGGTGTCTTGAATTTCAACTCGCACACCCAAACGCTCAGGTGAAGTCTCGATCTGCGTCACTCGTACCACCACTTGGCCCTTTACTGTGAACTTAATGGCATTACTGACTAGGTTATTCAAAATCTGTCGAAAGCGATTCGGATCACCTTTAACCCAAATTTGTAAGTTAGGATCAATTTCAGTTTTAAGAAAAATATTTTTTTCGTTAGCAGCGAACGAAAGACTTTTCAAAGAATGGCGGATAAAAGATGGTAAATCAAAATCGAGCTCTTCGAAATCCAGCTTCCCCGCTTCGATCTTTGAAAAGTCTAGAATATCGTTAATCACACTGAGCAAGCTTGAGCCTGAGATTTTGATAGACTCGACATACTCTTTCTGCCGCTGATCAAGTGAAGTACCTAAAAGCAAACTGGTAAGGCCCAAAACACCATTGATAGGGGTGCGAATCTCATGGCTCATAGTTGCTAAAAATTCAGATTTAAGTTTTGAGGTTTCAAGCGCCGTCTGCTCGCGAATCTCGAGCTGTGCCTTCTCATTTTCGATTCTCTTTCGATCAGTGATATCCACTGAAATCATACTAGCACCAATGACTTCATTTTTTATATTGCGCTCAGGGCCGATGAAAAGATCATAAGAGATGTTATTCAGTACAAAAGTCGTCGATACCATTTCTCCGCCAAGAGCTCTTTTAACGGCATCGAGGATAATTGGGCTCTGATTGTGCATCTCGAAAATAGAAAGGCCAACAGATTGATTATCTTTGCGCCCTAGCTTCTCAAGTCCTTTGCCTTCAGAGATGTGAAAGATGCCTTTTGAATCTATAGCCGAGAAAACAATAGGAGCATTTTTCAAAATTGTTGCGATTTTGTTTTCGCGACTGTGAATATGCACTTGGGCCGCATTCAAAGCTCGCACGGCTTTTCGACGCAGAAAAAACTGCCAACCAGCGAACAAAGAAAGAATGAAAATTGAGGCTACCCAAACGACGTCCATCGCCTTTTTATCGGCTAAAAACCCTATGAATATTACCGAGACTAGACCAACGACTGACCTACTGGCGAATTAGATTTTTGTCATACATCTGAGGCTAAAAGAGGCCAGGATATTCCCGGCCAACTTTTCAGTGCTTTTCTGCTTCTGATTTTTTCAACTTCCCTTTAAAACGGTCCAGAAAACCTTTCTTACCAGATTGCACTTCGACTTTGCGACGGGCCCCGCTCATGGTTTTTGGAACCCAAACTTCTAGGCAACCGTTTTCGCAATGAGCTTCAATTTGGTCGGCTTCTATATCAGCGGGCAAAGTAAAGCTTTGATGGAAGCTACGATATTGGCGGCTATAGCCATCTTTATCATCGCTGCTTTCGTCATGCTCGGCAGAAATTGTAAGGCGATTGCCTTTCACATTCACCTGAATATCTTCTTTTGGGATTCCAGGAATATCTGCAGCCACCACATAACCATTCTCAGATTCGCTGATATTCACACCCGAACTGTGCAATTGCGAGGGCCAATTAACGAGTGAATCAAATGCATCATCGAAAAAACCAAATGGACTCGGCATATGTGATTTCTTAGTTGATATACTTTTATCTTTTTCCATAGATTGCTCCTTCTTTCTTAATAAAATGAAGAAGCAAAATAAAGACCGTCTGAGCTTTAATTATTTGCGATTTGAGATTTTTCACCCAATTAATTTGGGACTAATGACCACTTTTCAGTGGCAAAATTGCATTAATGACGAGCCGCCTCATGCTATTCTGAATGCTGCGAATCTTTATTTTGTTTACTAAGTGCCATATTTCCTCCTGAGTTAGTATCATATTTTTTAGAATGCTTTTAGGCGCAATATTACCAGGAGGTCACGCATGCCTTGGGGACAACTAGAAAAAGACAATTGGTTCAAAGAGCAAACAATTAAACGCTCGTACCGAGATGAGGTTGTCAGCAAAATTCAAAGATTGAGTACAAACTTCGATATCCAGCAATACGGAGCTCTCTCTTTAAATCCGGCCGCCTACCCGCTTTATCTTTTGAAATCTAAAAAGTTCAGCAACACTAAGAAAACAATTCTGATCACTGGCGGAGTTCACGGCTATGAGACCAGCGGCGTTCACGGAGCTCTTAATTTTCTCGAAAAATCGGAGCCGGCTTATTTCGATAAATTTAATTTCGTATGCGTGCCTTGTATCAGCCCCTGGGCTTACGAAACAATTAATCGTTGGAACGCGAAAGCCATCGATCCGAACCGCTCTTTTAAAAAAGACAGTCCAGCAGAAGAGTGCCAGTTATTTTTAAATGCAATTGTGTCTTTGAATATTCCTCTCTTCGCCCACTTTGATCTGCATGAAACAACTGATACCGACAACACTGTATTTCGGCCGGCACTAGAAGAGCGTGACAGCGTGAAACAAGAGCTCTGGCCCATTCCCGATGGATTCTATCTCGTCGGAGACTCTGATAATCCAAAAGCTGAATTTCAAAAGGCCATTATTGATTCAGTGAGAAAAGTGACTCACATTGCCCCAGCCGATTCTGGCGGAAAGATTATCGGCGACCCCGCCCAGCAAGATGGCGTCATTAACTATGACGTTAAAAAGCTCTTTCTATGCACGGGCTTTTCAGATGCCGAATATACAACGATCACAGAAGTTTATCCCGACAGCCCAAAAGTCACTGACGAGATTTGCATCAATGCCCAGATCGCAGCCGTGCAAGGTGGGTTGAATTATTTAATTTCACAGCTTTAGTAAGCGTGAATATCTACTAGGGCTGCTGACCCTTGCCGCAGGCGGCACCAAAAAAAAATTGAGTTTTCACTCTTCAACAAAGGTCTTGAGGTTATTAAGAGCTTCATCCCATTGAGCGGCAATGACATCCAAGTACTCTTGCAACGATTCAAGAGGTTTAGGATCAAGCAAATACAATCTCTCTCGACCCTCTTTAATATTCGTCACAAGGCCTACGCCTTCAAGCACTGTGAGATGCTTAGTGATGGCTTGTCTTGTGATTTTAGTACCAGCCGTAAGAGCTGAAATTGAATGAGGCTTACGATCAATTAATTTTGCGACCAACGACAATCGATTCGGATCACCGAGGGCCGCAAAAATATGCGCCTGTTCTTCATTTTTAAATACAGCTGAACTCTTATTTCTCGACAAGGAACTTCTCTATATTCTGAAGTTGCGCTTCCCATCCACCTGAGTGCATTTTGAAAGCTTCGGCGCGGCGACTAGCCGTGATTTTATTAAATCCAGACTCTTTCACTTTAACGAGCGTACCTGCTCCAGACGGCTCAAGAAAAAACTCAACCAGTGTGGGTTCTTCTTTGCTGTAATCAAAGGTTCTATCCATTGGGAATGGAGTCCATGCGTAAGAGAAGTACGTCTGAGGTTTAATTTCTTTAATGTGAAACTGCATATCCATCTCAAAGCCCTTAGATGTATTTTTAGCTTTGGTTGTTTTGCCAGCGACAAATTCTGATTCACATTTTGCTTTAAACCACTGACCGAATTGCTGAGAATCAGTGAGGGCTTTCCAAACCTTAGCAACCGGGGCCTTAATTTCTATCTGTCTTTCTATTGAGTTATCATTTGTCATACGTATCCTCCTCAATTCTATATTACATAGATATTTTTAATATGCAACCATTTTATTGCGTATTGAGAAGGATACTTATGCTGAGGATTACCAAGCATCTGAACCAGATCCTTGGGCCAATTTTGATTCTTACCCGCGGAAAAAGAATAACCAAATAAGTAATACTAAACCTAGCGGCACACCGGCCATCCACATAATAGCGGGAACCGCAATTCCACCAGCTTCATTTTGAACGGGATTATTTAAGTCTTTCATTTCATCTCCTCTAGTTAATGTAACTAGTAGGTATTGCAAAAGCGTGTCCAGACCATAACGTTTCAATAGATTCATATACTGATTAATAGCTACTAATTACCCCATGCACCGGGGCAATCCACCCGACAGCCCCACTCACATCGCCGCAGCTGTAGGTAGATCACTCCCCCAATATTGCAACTACTCATTGTGGTACAAAAATACAAAAGGAGCTTCTATGAACGAATCTACAGTTAAAGGTAAATGGAAAGAATTCAAAGGCGAAATACAATCTCAGTGGGGAAAGCTCACCGCCGATGATATCGAACAAACTAAAGGTAATGTTACATCTATTGTTGGTTTAATCGAACAAAAGTATGGCAAAGCTAAAGATGATGTCTCTGCTAAAATCAATGATTTAGCGACGCGTTTTGAGATGAACGTAGAAGAGAAAAAAGCTGATGCAGCTGCAGCAACAGCTGAAGGCACAGAAAAGGCCAAAGACAAAATTCAGTAAGACATCACCCCAACGAAAGGAATACACCGTGAGTTTAGGCACAATTGTAATATTAATCGCAATACTTATGCTTTTCGGTTCGTTTCCGACTTGGGGACATAGCAAAAACTGGGGCTATGGCCCCAGTGGTGGCTTAGGTTTAGTTGTTATTATTTTATTAGTCTTAGTACTAACTGGCCGACTTTAAAAAAGTCGGCCCTACCCTTGATAAGCTTGCTGAAGCTTTGCAATATCAAACTTTTTCATCGTAAACATCGCATTCATCGCCCGGCTCACGCTGAGCTGCGTGAGAGTTCTTCGGCAAATACTTTCTCAGTGATCTTCCAGTACTTGTCTTGTTTTCTCGCAATCACAAACGACGGTAAGCGAAAGAGCTTTTGATATTTGATCACGTCATCGACAGATTGAATAGCCTCTGCCAGCTCGGGCTTTCTCAAATGTGATCTGAGAAAATTAATATTAAATTTCTTAACGGAAGTTGGATTGCTAAAAAAGTGGGCCTCGCTGATGTATTGCCCATCATAGTCGTAGTATTTTACTTCGAGATAAGGGTTCCCATTTTTATCCCTGCGCTCGTCAAACGTAATCCGATCAGGGGTGAGCACGTGAAAACCTTTTGAAAGTCGTGCCTGCTTAAGTTTTGTATCAGCATCGATGAGTACGGCCTCGCACTTCTCACACTCACGGGCGGTGATATCATTTTCGGCTCCGCAAGCATGGCAGAGCTTAAGTCTGAAGCGAAATCCACAAGGCGTAATCTCAAAAGTTTTCGGGTCTTGAATACCCCCGCGGCACTTGCGGCCAAAATGTTCGTAGACATTGCCCTCATCATCAACACGGCCCCAGAAATCATTTTCAAAATCACATTTCGGACATGGGATGCGAACTGGCACCGTATCTTTAGCCGGCTTCTTGTCACTGATTTCAGGAGTATAAAGATCATGCTTCATGCCGGTGTAATCTAAAACGAAACAGTCTTTCTTATCCACAGAGAGACGTAGACCACGACCAATAATTTGCTGATAAAGGCTGTTCGACTCTGTCGGGCGCATAATCGCAATGACATCGACGTGAGGAGCATCAAATCCCGTAGTTAAAACAGAAACATTCACCAGATATTTAAATTTCTTGGCCTTAAAATCATTTATGATTTTATCTCGGCTCGTCATATCGGTATCACCTAAAACAACTCGTGAATCGTCTGGCGGCAAATAAGACATAATCTCTTCGGCATGACGGACGGAGCTTGAGAAAATCATGACTCCCTGACGATGAAATCTCTCAGTAATATCGATAATGTTTTTAATAATAAATGGTGTAAGACGCTTCTGGCTTTTTAATATCTCTTCAACTTCTTCGTTTGTAAAAGGTCGGTCACTATCTGTCAGCTCTGAAAAGTCATAAGACGTCACCGGAATATCAATCTTCACCGGATTGGTCAGATATTTGTGCTTAATCATATAAGAGAGAGGTAAATCAAACACACACTGCTTAAAAAATCTCTTCTTATCCGTTTTGATTTCGCCGTTGGCGCCATACTCGTAAATCCAACCTAAGCCCAGGCGATAAGGTGTTGCCGTCAAACCTAGAATAGCCAGCTCAGGATTTCTTTCGCGAAGTTTGGCGATCACATCTTGGTACTGAGTAGAACCTTCTTCAGCCACGCGGTGACACTCATCGATCACAAGAAGGGAGAAATTATCGAAAAACTCGTCAGAGGCCCTGGCGACTGATTGTACGCTGCCGAAAATGGCTTTTTCATCACGATCTTTTTTACCGAGACTTGCCGAGAATATTCCGGCTGAGAGGCCATAACTTTTATATTTCTCGTAGTTTTGCTCAACTAGCTCTTTCACGTGAGCCAAAACTAAAACTCGTCCTTTAGCAATGCGAGCAAGTTCAGCGATCACAAGGCTTTTACCCGCACCGGTAGGCAGAACGATCACCGCAGGGTCACGTCGCACCCTAAAGTACCTCAGCGTGCTATCAACGGCCTGCTGTTGGTATTCACGAAGTTTGTACACCGTTAGGCCGTTACTTATCATTTACTACCGCGTTTTAAACTTTGAATAATTTGATCGAGCTTAGCTAAGTAATTTGAACGTGCTTTTTTATCCATCGGAGCCGGCCCTCCCCGCATCTCACCCATATGCCTGAGATTCTGCATCAGCTCGCGATTCGCAACGGCCGAGCCCACATTGTCTTCAGTGAACTCGTTGCCTTTAGGTCCAAGTACTCGCACCGATTTTTTCACGCAGCGATCGGCCAGAAGAATATCGCTAGTGATAACGATGTCACGGGCTTGAGTATTTTCAACAATCCAATCGTCGGCAGCATCGAATCCGCCCTTCACCACTTGCATGGTGATCAGCGGGTCCATTGGAATGTTTATATAAGAATTAGCGACAACTATAACGGGAATTTTATAGCGAGCAGCGACCTTGTAGGTTTCTTCTTTAACTGGGCACGCATCTGCATCGATATAAATTTTGATCATATGCGGACGAAGACCTCGAGCTGTTATGAATGACTATTGTTTACTTTTACTCTGGGCTTTCGCGAATGCAGCGGCGAACGCTCCTCCCAAAGATTGCTGGGATTGGTGTTCGCGCCAAGATTCATCATCGGCCTCAGTAGGTAAACCTAAAGAGATTTTTCTCTCTTCGTATTTAATCTCATCGATGCGAACTTTAATCACGTCGCCCTTTTTAGCTTGCTCGTATTTTTTAGCGTCATCGGCATCACGCCACTTTGACTTTGGCAGAAGACCGTTAATGCCTTGAGTGAGAACGACGAATAAACCAAAATCCGCTTTCTTATCAACAATACCATCAACGATAGACCCCACAGGATACTGCTGCGGAATTTGTGTCCACGGATCATTGGCTCCACCAGCGGCTTTAATTGAGAAACTGATTTTGAGACGTTTCTCTTCTTGTTCGATTTTTAAAATCTTAACCTGAACTGGGTCACCCACACGAACGCCGTCAGCGGCATGCTTGAGTCTGATAAAACCGATTTCAGAAACGTGAACTAAACCCTCAACACCATCGGCAACAGATACGAAAGCTCCGAATTGCTCAGTGCGGGTCACGCGGCCTTCAACGATATCACCCACTTGGTGAGAGTCGGCCCATGCGGCTTCGTTCTCAACTTTTTTAAGATCTAAAAGTTTACGGCGCGAAACGACGATGTTTTTTTTGCGGGCATCAAATTGAGTAATAAGAAATTCAAGTTTTTTACCAATGAGCTCAGTGGCGTCGGCTCCAAAAGGTAACCCGAGTTGACTGATCGGACAAAATGCAGATTGACCTTGTATGATCACACGGTAACCGCCATTGATCACTTCAGAGACTTTTCCTTCGACCGGAAGCTCCATATCATAAGCATCTTCGATATCGTCAAAATCGGCAGGTGCCGATTTTGAACCTTTACGAGTGACGCGAATCTCATCGCCAGCCGTGCGAAGAACAATCACATCGATGATATCGCCCACTTTATATTTTAGAGCGCCCTCTTCGTCGGTCAGATCAGTGTTTAAAAGAACAGCGTCACGTGGAGTGCCCGTGGAAACAAAAGCTTCAGTGCGCCCGATGCTTAGGATTTCACCTTTAAATTGATCACCCACTTTAAGTGTTCTACCCGTGCCGCCCGAGGCGCCTTCAAATAGAGCCGCGAAATCTTCAGATTTATTTTCAACAGGGTCATTGAATAGATCGATATTTTTCTTTTTAGCCATAGGGTTTTTTATAGCTCGAAGGGTGAATTTGGGTCAAAGAAGTCTGCTTAATAACGCAAAGAACCTAGAAGCTCATCTGTAGTTTAAAACGTCGTTGAGAGCTGGATATTTCCGCCTTCCCAGCGGTCGGATTCTAGTAAGCGGTCCATATCAAAAGTGAAAAGGGCTTTAAAAATTAGATTCTCACGAAAGTGAGAATTCCAGGCTAAATTGAGACGCGAATCCATTCCATCAGAGGGAGATTTAACGCCCGTAATTTCATCACGGCGGTCTGCTGAAACTAAACTAGCTCCGACATCCCAGCTGTAGAGATCGCGGGTAAAAAACTGGTACCAGAAGTAAGGCTGGGCATAAGTCATTTTGAGGGAGTCTGCATTTTTCGTCCAACCCCCTGACGATAACCAAAGACCATAGCGCCAAAGCTCTAAACTCTGCTCAAGTTGAAAACGGAAACGCTCAGTCTTCCATGACTCAGTGATTAGGGTTGAAGACACTGAGTCTGGCTTTTGTTTCTCGGCCTTTGAGTCATATTCGAATCTCCAATTAAAAAATCCACGGGAGTTCTTTTTCCGCTCCGCTAAGTAACCGTAATATCGAGAGTATGTATAAACTCGTCCATCCGCTGGGAAAACCCATTTCACTTCAGGCTCAACTCGAATGGCATATTCGTAATAGGTCTGGTCAGAAGAAACTTCTGTGATCGTAAAACCCGCCACGAGAGGTTTGACTTTAAATCTATCGTCCAGCGTGTTGCGCTGATTGCGCGAAAAATCAGAAGCTGAAACATAAACCCGTAGGGATTTAAATCCATCACTTTTGGTTTTGCGCCAAATATAAGCGAGACCTATATCATCTTCTTTTTTATCGAACGAAGCCGAACCATAAAGAGCCATCGCATGTGGCCCATCACCCAATGAATGTTCGATTTCAAAAATCGTATCAGCCGCCTCCAATTCAAAATCTCGTTCACGAAAACTTATGACACGAAAGCGTGTATTGGGCGCTAGAGTGAAATCAAATTTTAAAGATTGGCGAGCGAAAAAATGTTCGCTATCAAGACTGCCGAAGGTTCCAGTAAAAGCTCGCTCTGAAGAGAGATACAGCCAGCGATCTTGAAAACCCTGTGTATAAGTCAAAACATCGGACTCATACTCTCCGTCTATCTCGTGCGGAGTATCAAATGCCGAAGCCTCTCGCTCAGAGAGCGAGTGATATTCAAAACTATCCGAGAAGCCGTAAGCCAATGGCGATGCAAAATAGAAAATAAATATGAGCCATTTCATGTTCTGTTCGCATCCTTGCTCGGGGTTTAATGGTACTATACATGCGTCAAAAAATCGTAGAAGCCAAGCCCCAAGATCACTTCGAGAAAAAGCAAGTTTTGTGCCGCTTTTTCGTACTTGCTGCGGCAGATATTTTTCGATCAAATATAAGTATGTCTGAAATCAACCGCTCAACCGTCGCACATTGGCAACTCGATTTAGCATCACGCACTATCACTCGTAGTGCAAACCATGATTCGTACTTTGGATATCCACAAAATTTACCGGTGTGGAATATAGAAATGTTCATTATTCATTTGTTGCCCGAAGATAACGAAACCTTTATCAGTCGAATGCGTGATATTATTACGGCTGGCAAAGATTTTGAGTATCTTTATCGAGTGGTTTGGCGAGATGGCAGTATACATAATTTAAGATCTTGGGGCCGCTTTCAAAACCACCCCGAAACGAATCAGCCCTATCGCATAATTGGCATGACCGACTTCGTAGAATAATCTCAGTGAAGTCATTGCAACTGGGCCCTTTTCACTGTTAAAACTCAAAGCCTATGTCGACCGCTAATTTTTGGGATCATCACGGAGTATTTTTTCTTATTTTCATCACGCTGTTCCCGCGCCTGACTTTGTTTTTCTCAAGCGTGGCCTTTGGTGGTGTCTTTTGGTGGATCGGCTTTATTTTTGCTCCACGATTCCTAGTTGCCATCTTAGCCACTATTAATTACATGCAATCCAACCCCATTCTCGTCGCCATCAGCTGGATCGTCGCGATCTCTGGTGAGTCGAGCGAGAAGTATGCACTTCACCGCAATATAAAAATCGTACGCTTTGGTGGCTTTAATCACCGACCGCCGCCCATGAGAGACGTGTCAGCTATTCCCGATGATAAAGTCGTTGATGCAGATTACAAACGCTTAGACTAAACGACTTCTATTATCTCTGCCCTCCATCTATTATGATATGCGCAGAGACTTTAATTTTATCTTTGACTGAAGCAATCACAATAGAAGGATCCGGTATATGAAGATCTTTTATCGAAAGATCCCCGTTTAAATCAAAAATAATTTTTTCATTATTACGACTGCCCTTAACTGTAAGCTGTATAGCATTTTCGACTCCCCGAATGACTAAAACCGCAGGCACTTGAACTGGAGTGCCAGTTAAAGGAATAGCATTATTTAAAGTGATACGAATACTTGGATTATTTTTAGCATCAAGGCAATAGTCCCACATTTTCTCGTTGCGGCCATCAATGTCAGTATCTAGATCTTGAGTCGCAAAATCAACACTGGCACCGGCCAATAACTCGTCACCTTTGAGCTGCCCCTGCAGGTTGTAGTTTTTTACAAATCCTTCAAATGAAGTTGTGACAAGCCCAAATTTTGTACTCGCCATATCAAAGCGTAAGAATGACTCAGCTTTTTTAGCCTCTTTGTAGTTCGCATTTTTAAAAGAATGCGTTTCGCCCGAGCTAAAACCCGGAGCGCTCAAAATTAAAAGAAGAATAGCAAGATTTAGAAATTTCATAAGTACCCTTTGATTAGAGAAGTTTAAAAAATCCTTGAAACGGGGAATAAATATTACCAATAATGCCAATAAAAGCGTCGGCGCGGCGTTGGCGCGTAAGTAAAAATCGCGCTATAACTTCGATAAGCTTCGGATGACGTATCAATATTTGAAAAAAACGATTGAGGCGAATTTTATTACGCAATACTTTTGAATACTGACGCTCGTATTCTACAAAAACTTTCTTTTCAATATGAAGAGATTGTGAGAATGACTTCTCTATTTGTTCAGCCAGCAACTGAGATGAAAGCAAAGCGTTATACATTCCCTC
This sequence comes from uncultured Pseudobdellovibrionaceae bacterium, assembly GCA_964360255.1. Classification (GTDB taxonomy): domain Bacteria; phylum Bdellovibrionota; class Bdellovibrionia; order Bdellovibrionales; family UBA1609; genus CAYHVK01. Next base: position 235,100 of record CAYHVK010000001.1, read on the forward strand.
CCCAGTTAAGGGGTCAACAAAACCTGCTGCATCACCAATCAGCGCCACATTATGTGCCGGAATGATTGATTTTGTACGATGTTGAATTGGATACGCTGCAGTTATGACCTTTGCATCCTCAAAGGGTTTAAATCGCGCCTTTAAATGTGCCGACTGACTTATATAGTGATTGAGAGCATTGAGTGGACTACCCAATGCCTGCAACTCACCCGCATCTAATACGAGAGAAAAATTCATCTCTCGCTCGCCAGTGGGATTGATTCCGATATAAGCGCCATTTTCAAATATATGCATCTCACCTTGTCTGATATTGAGGCCTGGCATATTCACATAAGCATGCAGAGCCACGCGACGCTCAGATACTGCAACATCATTATCGAGAGCTTTTGAGACAATCGACTTTCGGCCATCAGCTCCAACTAAAACCCGCGTCGTATACTTGGTAGTATTCGTTTCAACCACCCAGTGCTCACCTGATTTAGAAATCTTCTTAACTTCTTCACCAAATTTGACTGTAGCACCCGACTCGACAGCTAGATTTACAAGCCTTGCATCGAACAACTCACGATTTACAGCAACCCCGTGAAACATTTCTCTATAAGGGAATTCAGTCACAACTTCTGTCTGCTGTGCCGTTACAATCAGCATTCCTTTAACTGGCAGAAACGTGCCTATAATCTGATCTTGCAAACCTTCTCTTTCGAGAAGATCCACCCCAAGTGGACAAAGATATTCACCACAGACTTTGCGCTTTAGCTTTGTAGATTTCTCAAGCAATGTGACCTGCAAACCGGCTCGCGCCAGCTTGTGGGATAAAAAAGATCCGGCAGGTCCGGCACCAATAATGAGAACGTCTAGAACTTGTTTCACAATTACTCCCAACGCAACAAGAGACTTTGTGCTGAGAAACCGGGCCCAAAAGCTAACATGTAACCCAACTCTCCAGCCGCATGTGGCTTTGCCATAACTCTCTCTAAAATATGAAGAATAGTGGCACTTGAAAGATTTCCGCGCTCGTTTAAAACTGCTTTGGAGTCCGAAATATCCTTACCAAAACGACCAATATAATCCTCTACCCTTGATATAATTTTTTTGCCGCCAGGATGAAACATGTAATTATGCACATCTTCAACCTGCAACTTGTTACGCTCTAGAAAAGGCAAAAATAATTGTGGGAAGTGCTCTTGAATTGTATCTGGCACATCACGGTCGAGAACAATTTTGAATCCTGAATTGCGCAGCTCATAACCCATAAGATGGGTTGTATTACCAAAGTGGTACATGTCTGTATCAACAATTCTTGGGCCAACACGATCATCTTCTTGAGCTAAAATAACTGCCGCTGCTCCATCGGCAAAAATGGCTGTGCTCACTAAATTCTCCATAGAAAAATCATCGATCTGAAAAGTAATACTTGGCAGCTCAACAGACACAATGGCCGCTTTAGCTTTTGGGTTGGCTTTTAAATAGTCGTTAGCATAAATCAGAGCCGAAATACCGGCGGCGCACCCCATCTCTGTGACTGGTAGGCGCTTAATATTTTTGCGCAGACCCAGCTTATCGACCAGGTAGGCGTCAACCGACGGAATCATAAACCCTGTGCAACTCGTTGTAATAATGAAGTCGAGCTCATTAGGATGCGTGCCGCTTTCTGCTAAGGCCTTTCTGAGGGCCTTTTCTGCCAAATCTATTGCCGCATGGATGTAGAGATCGTTCTTTTCTTTAAAAGACTGATTTTTAAACACCGTTTCTAGCGGAAAGGCTGAATGTCTCTTTTTGATTTCTGCCCCTTTAAATATTTTAAGGGCCATTCTTCTGACTTCAGGTTCAACATGAGACAGCCAGAGCCGATCAGCAGCCTCGGTTATCTCTTCTGTTGTATATTCGTAGCCAGGAAGAACTGTAGAGACACCTAATATTTTAGACATGAAACCCTCTTTCTTGTTTGTTTCAGTACACTCTTATCTTCGTCTGAATTGAGAATTTTAAAATCCGATAGAACTTGTATAAAAAGAGCTTAAGATTTCAATACGTTGCCTGTAGCATAGGGGGATCTTTTTATGTTGGAGCAAAAGTATGCATGCATTTTTAAGTCTTAATATGCGCCAAAAACTATCTGTTTTTCTCATATTGGTTCTTGCCATGGCGCTTTGGGTGATTGATGCCATCGATGATTTATCACATGGTTCGGATGCGACTCATATTGCGACAGAGGGAATTATTCTCGCCATCATCGCATTTTGGGTCATAACAATCACACTGAGGTACTTCACGACCAATCGCCAAAACATACAGATTCGCTCTGATCTAGCTGCCGTTCGCAAAGATTTAGAGAACTACCGACGTGAAACAGCTCACCTAGCAAAAGGTCTAGGACTTAAAATTGATGAGCAGCTCGAAAAGTGGCAAATGACTAAGGCCGAAAAAGAGGTAGCTTTGCTAGTACTAAAAGGGTTTTCAAATAAAGAGATCTCTGACATTCGCGGCACAGCAGAAAAAACGACCATTCAGCAAGTGTCTGCTATTTATCAAAAATGCGGCCTGCACAACCGCGCCGAATTTGCCGCTTTCTTTTTAGAAGATTTATTATTGCCGCAATAACGGCTGGGCACTATAAAAAGTAATGGCCCAAGATATTCCGGTAACAACTGCAGTTCGACTGCTACGTGAAAATAAAATAGATTTTGAACCCTTCTTTTACGAATATGAAGAGAAAGGCGGAACAGCCGTTTCTTCTCGCGAGCTTGGCTTCGACGAACACATCATTATTAAAACTCTAGTGATGGAAGATGATGCCAAGAAACCCATGATTGTGCTTATGCATGGCGATCACCAAGTTTCAACGAAGCAACTGGCTCGTGAATTGGGCGTAAAATCTGTGAAGCCTTGCGAGCCTGAAATCGCCAATCGTCATTCGGGTTATGTCGTGGGCGGCACCTCGCCCTTCGGGACGCGCAAAACAATGCCCGTAATCGCACAAAAGACAATTGCCGATCTGCCGTTTATTTTGATCAACGGCGGTAAACGCGGATTTTTAGTGAAAATATCAGCGGCCTCAATGCTTCAGCTGCTGAAGCCGCAGCTGTTTGAGATAACAGCCTAGACTTTAAAATAATCGACAACCAAACAAGCTGCGACCTCTTCGACCGAAGGCTCGATGAGTCGTCGCGAATCATGAATCATTTGATTGATGATATTTTTTAATTTTTCGACATCTTCCTCTGACAGTGTGTGAACTGAAGTATAGCGCACCACACTTTTCTGAGCGCCGCTTCGAACTTCAATAGCTTGCGAACGCCAATTCTTATGATGAATCTCAGCGAAGAAATCTTTTTGTGGAGCATGAATCTGCGACTGAGTCGTTCGCCACTTCGACCCGTCAGCCACCACAAGACCTGCGAGCACTAAATCATCGAGAGTTTTCTGAACCTCATCCGTTGAAATTTTAAAGTGAGTCGCAAGGGCGACGGTGGTATTGAAGCCAGGAACTGTTAAAAGCAGATGAATTGCCGAATGCATCCAGTGTGAATAATAAATCGCAGCGCGCTCTGGTTCAGATAAAGCTTCTGTGCCAAAAGATTGATTTTCATTTTGCCATCGTTCACGGATCTCTTCGAGTTTTCTCTCGAGCAAACGTTTGAGCGTATGGCTGCCGGCACGACCCAGCAGCACGAGATGAAAAAAGAAATCTGTTTCGTTAGAAGAAAGCTCCCAAAAGGAACAAAGTCGTTCAGCTTGCTCGGGAGTGAGCTGAGTCCGCTCCGCCATGACTTGTGAGAAGTAAGCCGCCTGACAGCCAGCACTGTCGGCGAGGCGCTTTTTATAACCCCGCGATGATGCGAATTCCTTAAGAACTACACCTAAAAAGTGGCGATAGGATTTTGACTTAAATAGTTGATCTCGCGTTTGTTTTGAAAGCATCGTTTATAAATTATACAGAGAAATGGTTGAAATTTATATCTAATATGATGCGAATAGTCATTTGGTGTTTTAAACTCCCCTCATACAAAGCCAGGCCACATTGGGTGGCATGGATATTGGAGATAATTTTAACTCAGGAGAAATCTATGAAGTCCCGTAAATTACACGCACTTAAGGCGCTCGCATTAGGCTTAATTTTGGCCTCTGTCCAAGCTTTAGCTATTACTAGCTCTGGACAGATCGAGCCAAAAGAAACACCTATTCTACTCAATGGCTTTTATACTCAGCTTGCTGAACACAAAAAGCGCTATGAAACTGAAGATGTTGAACACTTCTTTTTTTCATTCAAAGACAACGCTGATGCCGCCGTATCTGAACTTTTAATACCGCTTTCGATAAACCCAGGTTCTAGAAAAACGGATATTTTAACTGCCAATGAATTTCTCAAGATTAAGAAAAATTTAAAAAAACGCGGTTATGAGCCATCAAAGAATTTGTATTGGGCTCCACCAGAAGATTTAGTAATTAATTATAGTGGTATTCCAGGAGCAAAACCTCAGGGAGAACCTGGTAAAAAGCCTGCGTACTATTTGCACGAAATGAAATGGGAACTGCGCGAGAACTATCAGCCTAAAGGTAAAATCCTAAAGGGCCATGATCTTTACCCCCGCGCAGTTGCAATGGGATATATTTTTCTAAGATGCGAAAAGCCTTATGCAGATTGCCGCTTAGCCAATATTTCGTTCGATACTGCCGGCATTAGCTGGGAAAGCGTTCCTGGCACCCGCGAAGGTGGTAACTCGTCAGCTGGTGGCGGTAAGTAATCACTATCTATTGGGGCACGTTTAAATTTAAACGGCCCCGATAAACTTATTGTTTTTCGAGATAATCCTCAAGCTTATCAAACGAACCTGTCCAGCCCTGAGTCATACCGCCTCTTTCTTTTATGAAGCAGGCGAGCTCTTCTAGAGTTGTTGCGCCATGAGGTTCCCACGTCACGGTGACGCGAGTTTGATTGTCACCCTCATCCGTAAGTTTCACCGTTGTGAGCATACTCTCAGGCCAAGTTGGAGCCAATGGATGGCGTGAGATATTGCCTTTTTCATCTCTGAAATCTTGGGTGTACACAAGAGTATCAGGTTTCTTAATTTCGATATAATGAGTCGAGCCATACATAGTGAGATCAGCACCATTCGTCATCATATAAAATGTAGCACCGCCCGGCTTGATCTCAGATTTAATAAATTTCATCTGCATACCCGTTGGCGGGAGCCATTTTTCAAAATGCTGCGGGTCTGTCCACATCTTGAACATCACATCTAATGGAGCGTTAAACGTACGATTAATAACGAACTTCTCTTTGCCGCTCGCCTCTTTTTCAAGATATTCAGCAAGACGATCCCAGGTTGAATTGCCGCCTGCTTTTTTAATGAACTTTTTAGTTTCTGTGGCCGCTTCGGCCGTCGCTAATGCCATTGTCATTTCCATCTGAGTTTTTTTACCCACTTCAGTGAAATTGACTGTCACTCTAAACAATGGGGGGCGATCATCGTTTCCGCCATGATCATAGACAAGGCGCGAGTATTTTTCGACTTCGTGATAAAGAGTTTTATTTTCGTAATTTGTGCCATCTGGGCCATGCATCGTATACTTCCAGAACCCGCCGGGTTTAAGGTCTTTTGCATGTGTAGTCAGAGTGAATCCACGGGGGCCCCACCAGAGGGCCACTTTTTTCGGATCTGTCCAGGCCTCCCAAACAGCCTTCACCGGCGCATCGTACAAACGCGTAATTTGAATTTCATTGGGTTTATTTTTTGCGGCCATTTTTCTTTCCCTTCTTTTTATCTGTTACAGTTTTTAAATATTCTTCTAAACGATCAAAACTGGCTTCCCAAAAGATTCGGTACTGCTCCATCCATTCGGATATGTCTTTAAGTGGCTCACCATTGAGTTTGCACGGACGCCATTGAGCATCACGGGTTTTTGTAATAAGCCCCGCTTTTTCTAAAACTTTCAAATGTTTGGTCACTGCCGGCAGACTCATTTCTTTTAAAAATGGTTTGGCGATATCAGTGACGTTAGCTTCACCCTGCGATAAACGCGCGATCATAGCCCGTCTTGTCGGGTCTGCGAGGGCAGCGAAGGTGAGGCTCATTTGATCTTGCATATTATACCTTTCGGTTAATTAACCAATTAGTTAAGTATAACATGAAAATAAAAAAAATCAATAGAGGCAAGATATTGAAATTACATAGATTTTAGACGCCAATGACGCTCAATTTTAATGAACAGTCGGCAAATCGATAATCACTTCGGCGCCTTCGTCGACTTTACCAATGGCCCTGATGGTTCCACCGTGAAGTTCGACGATTTTTTTGGCCGTGGCTAAGCCTAAACCGCTCCCTTGTACACCTGTGCGTTGATCGCCGCGCTCAAAGGGCTGAAAAATTATCTCTGATAATTTAGGGTCAAAGCCCAATCCATTATCTTTAACATGCAAACGAATCCGGCCTTTTTCTTGCGTGCCGGCAATAACAATTTCGCTAGTTCGATCTTTGGCTTTGAATTTCAGACTGTTAGAAATCAAATTTTGAAAAAGCTGACAAAAGAGAACGGCATCGCCACTATAATCAGGCAGATCTTTAATATTCACTATTGCTTTAGAATCTTGAATCTGAGCGGTTAGATTTTCTTTCGCTTCACTCGCGATTATTTTAAGCGAGAAAGTTGTGCGGGCTAAATGTTCTTTACCGATTTTGGCATAACCGAGTAATTGGTCGATCAGCTCTAGCATACGATGAGCGGTTTTTTTAATTGTGTTGACTGCCATCACAGCGACTTCCGCACTGTGATCTTGCTCTTGATCTTGCTCATCAACTATAAGGTCAGCGAAACCTATAATAGTCGCCGTCGGCGAGCGCAAATCATGAGCCGCAACGGCAGCGAAGGTTTCAAGCTCTAGATTCATTGCCACCAAAGAATCTGTAATCGAGTTGAGCTCATGTTCACGAAGGCCGACAAATTCTACTGTGGCAATAGCCGTAGCCTCATCGAAAAATTTTCCGATCAAGCGCAAATTTTCAAGGGTGGCCAGCTCTACACTCATTAACTCATCGTAAATTACATTTTTGAGAAATGAATACTCACTCATAACTTCAGAAAGAGAATAATCTGTCGACCATGAGCGCTGACGGCCGTGAGTTTTGCTAAGCTCTTCAGGGATTTTCAAAACACCGGTTTTTAAGACGTCGCATAAAGCTGAAAAAACATGTGGAATGTGATCGCGGATTGTCGTGCGGCTGAGTTCCTGCGCATCTGGCAGCTTGGCGAGAGATACTTTCTCCCAGCGGACCATTAACTTTTCTTTTGACTCAAGTAAATGCTCACAAGCCTTCATACGCACCTCATTGGGTATTAAGATGCATGCTACTTTGCCTTAATTGTAAGGGACTGCAAGGAGCATATTGCCCCATAAACTGGGTGCTGACTTAAAAGGCCACATTAGATATACAAACACCATATGTACGAAGCAGAGATTGAAGAATCTGTAAAATATTTAAATTCTCCTGAGGCGCTTAGCGATGCGGCTCGTGACCCTTATTGGCCGAAGTGGGACTCACCTTGGTGGCATATGCTTCTGCTTTACGAAATGGGTGAGACACGTCTGATACCTGAACCGCTGATGCGGACCTTCGTTAAATCTTTAGATACAAATCTGATTCATTACTTTCCCCTCACCGAGAAAGAAAATAAAGAGATCCCTCAGCGAAGTATTCCCTGCCACTGTCAGATCGGCTGCGTTTATAAAGTACTCGCCACTTGGGGTGTTGAAGTCGATATTGAACTGCCTTGGCTCCGTCAGTGGCTGCTCAGTTACCAAATGGCTGACGGTGGACACAGCTGCGACTACGAAGCTTATTTAGTGACCGATGAAACACCAAGTTCAATGGTGGGTACGATCCATATGTTTGAAGCTTTGCTTCACCACACTCACCGTCCGTTTACTCCTGAAGAAAAATCTGTACTCGATAAAGCGGCGCAGTTTTTAATTTCGCGTCAGCTTATTTATGGGTCTACCACAAAACAAAATGCGTCCGAGAGAGAAAGCGCTTTAGATTGGCCAAAGCTTTGTTTCCCTCGCTACTATTTCTACGATGTTTTAAAAGGTCTATCGGCTTTAACAGCTTGGTCTGAAAAAACGAAACAGACAATTCCCCTAGGTTCTATCGATGAAGCTTTAGAGCTTGTGCGCAGCCAACTGATAGGCGGACAGCTTCGTATCGGGCGACAGCAATTTCCAGAGAAGAAAACATTGATGCCCACACCTTCTGGCGAATGGATTAAACCGTGCCCAACAACGACCTTCGCACTTTTAAATAAAGTGAGTCCTGTAGGTGAAGTTTCGCCTTATCTCAATTACGAATGGAAAGAAATTGAGCGTCGAGTGCTGGGGCGGCCAGTATTAGACTAGTGCTGAGTCGGCTTAAATTAGTGGAGCACTCTTTTTGTAATTAAATTGCCGAGAAATAAAGCAAGACCAATAACGCCAATGGTGAAAGCAGCGAAGACCATGTTTTCTTCAACAGCTTCACGAGTGGCGACGACGCGATCACTGAGCTCATGGGCTACATCGCGAAGGCCTGCGAGCTCGGCTTCAACTTTTTGTTGGGCTTCAATAACTTCTACTTTAGACATTGATTAAACTCCTTTGCGTCGCCGACATTTCAATTTTTTCTTCACCTAACTTGCGAATGGCACGCGAGAGAAGAATCCAACTTCCGCCGATCATAATGACTCCGACCACGAGAGCGGCTAACGCATATTGCCCGCTCAGAGCTTCTCCCAAAACTAATATAGCAGCAAATAAAACTGGAACAATCCCGGCAATTAATAATCCACCGAAAATTAGACAATTCAAAAGATTTTTTAAGAGTTGCTGAGCTTCATCTTTCAGTTCGGCTTTGACTAAACCGTACTCGCTTTTAACAACTCGCTCTCCACGCTGAAGAAGTTTTTCAATAATTTCAGGATAAGTTCGATTTTCATTCTGAATAGCCATTATTGCCTCACTATGGGTTGTAAATTCACTTAGCTATTGAAAAGCAAAATGAATGCCGTAGCCCTTTTGTGTTTCAGATTGAGCTCGAGGCGGAAATTAAATTTCACAGTACGAAAATGCCCCGGCGCGGGCTTTGCAATATTGTTGAGTGTCAAAGGAGGACGCTTTATGAATACAACGGAAGTTACAGAAGCCGCCCAGCCCATTCAATTGACCCCAGAAGTTTCGCAACTACAAAAATTAAAAGTGCTGGTCGGTGAATGGAGAGGCGAAGGTCTAAGTTATGAAAATGGTAAAGAAACCCCAACGACTGCACGGGATACCTTCGAGTGGCTCGCTGGTGAACACTTTTTAATTCATCGCTGGGATTGGGTCATTGGCGAAGGAACTCAATTTCAAGGCCTAGAGATGATGGGCTACAATGAAGATCGCCATATGTTTTTTGCTACTATGTATGATAATGCCGGTCATAAAGTCAGTTACGATGTTTTGCTGAAAGACGATGTATTCACTTATCACGGAGAATACGCAGGCCACCTCCACCGCGCTAAATTAAGCGTCAGTCATGATGGTCAGACCTTAACCGATAAGTGGCACACTTCAGAAGATGGCAAGACTTGGAAGCCTCTGTGCGATTTAAAATGGAATAAACTGTCTTAAAACATTTTAGCCTATGCTGATTGCTCACCGACGACTCTTCGGGTTAGACTGGCCCGACTGTGAAAATTAGCAAATTTTTCGTAATGGGTTTTAAAGGTATGCTTCCGATCACCATGGGAGTCATCCCTTTCGGGGCGGTTATGGGCACTGTCAGCTCAGAAGCCCAGCTCACATTCTTTCAAACCGTAACGATGAATATTTTAGTTTTCGCTGGGGCCGCTCAACTCGCTTCCGTTGAATTGATGACAAAACATGCAGCCAGTATCGTTGTTGTTGTAACCGGCCTTGTGATCAACCTGCGCTTCTTACTCTATAGCGCGGCTCTATCTCCTGCTTTACAAAAATCTTCGTTCTTTGTGAAACTGGCAGCGGCTTACCCCATCACCGATCAAAGCTACGCCGTTATGTCTGCCCATCAGGATAAATTGAAGACCCATGCTGAATCTATTCAGTTTTATTTTGGAACCTGCGCTTGCATGATGTTGGCTTGGCACCTCTCTGTTATCGCCGGATTTATTTTTGGTAATTTTGCTCCCTCCACTTGGGCGCTTGATTATGCCGTGCCTCTGAGTTTCGTGGCTTTGGTGATTCCTACACTGAAAAACCAGAAGTATGTGATCGTTGCCGCGTTCTCTTCGGTGGTGTCGGTGATGCTTCACCCTCTACCTTATAAAATCGGCTTAATTTTAACAGCCGCTTTAGCTATTATTCTTGCCACCTACATCACTCGCGCGCCGGTGACCCGTCGTGATTGAATCACTCTATCTTTGGAATAATATTTTTCTTTTGGCTTTGGGCACGCTAACCATTCGAATGTCGATTATTGCGCTCTCAGCACGAGTGAAGATCTCTGATCGTGTGAAAGAGCTTTTCTCTTATATCCCAGCAGCAATACTGCCCGCGTTTATTGCTCCAGCGGTCTTCTTTCATGAAGGCCACGTAGAATGGTCTTTCGGTAAAGAGCGTTTAGTGATTTTGATTCTTGCCACGTTGGTATGTATCTATACACGCAGCACGCTTTTAACTATTAGTTTTGGCTTAGGGCTGCTTTATTTGATCAGTCAGGTTGCGATCTAAAGCGATGAACTCACAATTACTTATCTTTGTTCTCTGAATAGAAAGTGAAAGTCATTTGTTTATATTCTTGAAAGGCCGCTTCGCTCATTATGAGACGGCGAATCTCACTATTCATGGTCTGTTCGTCTTTCTGCATTTTAGCAAATTGAACTTTAAAAAAATCTGGATGAATTTCAGGAATCGCTTTTCTATAATTCTCAATGAGGGCCGCTTCTTTTGAAGTTACCTGAATCATAACTTCTTCGGCGATGCGGTATTTCTTGTAGAAATGATACTGAAGCTTCTTAGACCATTGGCGCTGATAAGAATCAGAAAGCCATTTATCGATGAAGTTCTTTGAATACATGGCATTGGTACTGAAGTTTTCAAATACGTAATCTACTTTTTCTGGAGTATAACGGCGGTCGCGATCATTTTTAAGGCTTGCGATATAACGATCAGCACCGTCAGAAGGGCTGAGCACTTGCACCAGTGGTACAATTACAAATAAGCAGAAAGCGACGGCGGCAGCGGCATACATCTTCGTTTTCTTTGTCCATTGTATTTTACCAGCAACCACTTGTGTATCGCCTTTGCTCATGGTTTTAGTTTCGATGAGCAGGGCTTCACGAAGTTTAGTTTCAAACTCTTTTGTTTGGCTTTCTGAAAGGCTCTTGAAGTCAAAAGTCTTATTTTCAATATGATAGATCTGTAAAAATTGAGTTAGACTCTTTGAGATTTGAATGGTGCGCTCGGCGAAAGCTTTTTTTATGCTCTCTTCTTTAGATGCCAGATCTTTACTGAGCTCAAGACGACGCTCTTCCATGATTTGACTTTCTTTTTCTAGCTTCGCATTCAAAGTTTTTTCGTAGGTTCTTAAAATCTCTTCGCCTTGCTCTTTTGATTTCTTTGCTGCATGTTCATTTTGACGCTGAAGCTCGGCAAGTTTCTGAAGTTCTTCTGACTGCTGGGCCTCAAGGGCAATTAGATTTTCACGCAGACTGTTCAAATTGGCGCTCACGTCTCCCGCCATACGCAACCTGTCGGCGTGTTCAACTTGAGAGCGCTCAAGTTCGTGACGCGCGCCTTGAATAAGACTCGCCAATTCATCAAAATGGCGCTGAGCTTCTGCGGTCTCTGTTTTTAACTGATAAATAGCATTTTGTAATTCTGTCTTCTCATCATCAAGATGTGAAACCTCGATACGCGAGTTAGCCACTATAGCCCGCTTTTCAGCTTCAGCTTCGGCTTCAACTCTTGAGAAAAGCTTCTTCGCTTGCTGAATACGTTCTTCAGCATCACGATTAGCTTCTTGTAAAACGATATCTGCACTTTTTAAAATTTCACTTTTCTTTATCTCGGCTGCCTCTAAAATCCGTGCGGTTCGATCTTCAATAGTTTTCATGAGCGTGGCCAGTTCTTTACCTTTGCGCTCGCGAATGATTCGGCTTTCTTCTTCAGCTGTTTTACGTATCATCTCTGCTGTTGTACGTGTACGCTCTAAAATTTTGTGAGCCTCTTCAGATGCGCTGGCGAGAGTGCTTTCCGCCTCTTCCATTGCAGTTGTGATTATATCATCACGTTGCTGAATCGATTTATCTAAACGGGCTTCAATCTCGCGCTGGTGGCGAGACTCAAGATCGGCTAGAGTTCGTTCTTGGTCTTGAATGGCCGCATCACGTTTAGCGCTAAGCTCTTCATGAAAAGCCGAAAGCGTTTTCGCTTTTGTTGTTGCTGGAGCTGGCGGTGGCGTCACTTCATCAGTGAGAAAAGCCTCTTCGATGGTCACATCTGTATCGGCTTGTGTATCTTCATTCACCGGACGTTGATAAAACTCAGTTTCACCATCGGTATCTGAGTCTTCAACATCTTTATTTGCCAGAACAGATTCAAACCATACATAAGTTTCACTGAGACCCAGCTTCACTTTTTCACCAGGCTCATATGGAACACGCTGGCCTTTTGCCAAACGAATCCCGTAATAAACAGTTCCGTTAGACGAGCCTAAGTCTTCAAGTAAAATTCTATTGCCATCAAAGTAAACGCGTAAATGCTGACGACTCACAGTCGCCTCTAGAATAGCCACATCACAAACTGGATCACGCCCAACCACAAACGACGAAGAGTCGAGTACCTTTTCACCGGCTCCCGACGAATGCGCAAATCTCACTAAAATGTGGCGGCCCGATTCATTATCGGTGTGCCGGGCCGTTTCAGGCCTATTAACTTGCATTCACTTGTTTTACCTTTTCTAAAGTGCGCAGCCGTTTATTGCGGCTGAGCTCTGCCGTCAGCGTCTCTTCAGCTAAGATATCTGAAGGATCACGCTCTTCGGGTGAAAGATTAACGAAAGTATTATTCTCACTGCGATACCATAAAAGATCGAGAGTCGACTCAAGACGATCGATCGTCGAAGAGTAAACGCGATCTGCTGAAAATGTCGTATTCAATACAGTCATAACCAATGAGCAGATAATGCCAAGAATCGAACTGTTCATCGCAACAGCCACTTCGACCAAGAAGCCATCCATAACGTTTTTGCTAACTTCCATATTTTCTAGATTCATACCACCGAGCTTGGGTAGACCGCTCACGATACCAATAAATGTACCCAAAATACCGCCAATAACGAAAAGACCGGGTAAAATATTGATAAAGTCATTAAGAGAGCCAATTTTCATCACACCAAATACGCGGTTGAAATAGGGGTTCTGTTGAAACGTGGTCTTGGTGATATTTAAAAGTTTTGGATTTTCGTGGTTCCATTTTACGAAGCGAAGCTGAACAAGAAGATCCTTAACTAACCACGCACTACCTGGACGCACTAAGAATTGACGATCCCAGAAAGACTCGACTCCGTCTCTTTTACGGCGACGAAGACGGTCGCGAAGCTCAAAGACTTCATAAAAAGTCTTTTCTAACATTTTCTTGGCGAGCATATAAAATGAAGGATGCTTACGTGCATTTGGGTCTTCGGCTTCGATAAAATCGTGCACACGTTTTTCAAACTCTAAGGCAAACCATTCGTGTCTCTTCACTGTTTTGTAAATGAAATAGCGAAAAAAGACTGCGAATACGAGCGAAACCATCATGACTGGTGCCAATGCTTGTATCACGTAGTGTAAGGCGCCGGCTGAAAAGAGCATCCCTGAATTCATAAATCTCCCTTTTTATTTTTGATCTATATTAAAACGAATGAGTACTTTCTGAAATTTCTTGCAGTCATTCTTTCTGCAGAAATCTTTCGTGTTCGTCGCAGCAACGGTGCGGCCTTGTTTCGCCGAATCGAAGAACGACTTACCTGACACTTTCACAAGCGGTCTCAATTGCTGCTGGTGATCGAAGGTCATTTTTCCTGGGTCAAATACATAATCGAAAATTGATCGGGCACGCTGATAACTGAGATCAAGATTGTACTCAATGGCTTTTTTATCTTCTGGACGAGTGCTCTTCGGATCAATATAACGACCTTGATAAGTCGGAGAAGCATAACCTACAATTTCTAAAGCAGAAATTTTATCGCTCACCGCTTTATTTGTCATAAGCGAGCGCGCATAAGCCGGCAGAGCTTTCTCTAAAATCTTACGCATCTCTGGCTTTAGCATCGCCGATCCACTCTCGAAAAAGTGATCACCGAAATCGATAGTGACATCACCTGTTCCGCCATCAACATCAGCTTTAACACCGGCTTTACGTAAAGCCGCACTCACTTGATTAGCAATTTTCTTACGCGCTTCAATTTCAGCGCGGGCTTGAGCTAAAGCAGCTTGAGTGCCAGAGAGTTGGCCTTTCACATTATTAAGCTGACCCTGAGTCGATCCGAGAGCATTTTTTAAGCCCCCAACTTCTTGCTCTTTGGCATTCAATGCACCTTTTAAACCACCAACCGCCGCTTGTAATCCGGCGGCTTCTTGTGATTTAGCTGCAAGCGCGGCATTCTTCGCGGCTAAAGCGGCGCCCTTTGCGGCGAGTGCCGCTTCTTTCGCATTTAAATCTTGTTGAGCAGCTCCCAGTTGAGAGTCTTTCATTGCAATCGCTTGTTCTGCTTGCCCAAGCTGTTGATCGAGCTCAGAAATTTTTGCTTGTACTTGCTGATTTTGTGCACGAAGTGAAGCGAGTTGCCTGTCAGCATCTTGTTTGAGTTTTGCTTGCTGAAGTTTGTATTTCTGCTCAGACATCTTTTGGCTCTGAAAAGCTTTCTTCAGGTCGGCCGCTTTTTTATTAAGTACAGCTTGGATGTTTTGCATCTTCTGCTGACCACTTTGAAGCTCGATTTTTTTCTGTTCAATATCGCTGTTCAAGTTCGCGATCTCTTGATTCTGATCGACGATCTCTTCATCTTGCTCAGAAATCACAGTTTCACGCTTTTTAATTTTAGATTTTGCCAACAAATTGGTATCAATCACGCTTTTAATCAGCTGCTGATATTTGTTAAGAGCTTTTTCTTTTTTCGCGTTATCGCTGGCCGCTTGTTGAAGCTCAAGACGTTCTTTTTTAGTTGTATCTTGTAAAAGATCGAGCTGACCCATTAGATCATTGTACATTTGCGATTCGTCTTTAGTGGCATCCTGCTCAAGATACTCTTTGCGCATGGATTCATAAACTCGCACCTGGTTTTTGAGCTCTTCATTTTCTTTAACTATCTCTTGAAGTTTAGCGCCGTTCTGCATTTGGGTTGTCCCTGAACGCAAGCTTGCAGTTACGTAAAGTAACAAAAATATAAAGCTCAAACCCATGAACAAATCGGAGTACGATGTCCACATGCTGTCATCACCTGAATGGTCGCTATTTTTGCGATATTTCAAAGACACATTTCACCTCATAAACTAAGCTAAGAAGGAATCGGTCTTGGTGGGGGTATAATGAACTCTCCTTAGTCTAGGATTTGACCTTTACAAAGAATATCAGACAAAGGACCTGGCCCCCTTCGTCCAAACGCACATAGCAATGTTAAGAAAATCTATAAAAAAGGTCTGGGTCGTTAAGCCAGATAATGCTTTGGCTCTAGAATCTTCGACTGAGAAAAAGCTCAAGAGAGAGCAGTGTTGAATACACTTCATTGTTAGAAACTTGGGAATAAATTGTATCTAAAATAAGGGTTGAACCCATCATGTATTCTTTCTGCTTCATCCCCGCAGATAAGTTTAAGTTGAATTTACCAGCTATGGTTACGCGTTCTTTATCGTTGCCCTTTTCAGTGTAGCTTTGCTCTTGAAAGGCTGGTCCCACACCCCCAAGCATTGAAAAATAAGTTCTTCGATGTGTCCACATTTTAGAGTAAGCGATTGAGGCCCCCAACGTGTGAAACTCACCATCACTCAAGTTGGGAATCTGATCGAGAGAGTCGGCATCTGACCCTTTAATAATTCTATCACCCAGGTCGATCCTCCAATATCTATAAAACGGAATAATGACCAAAGCGTCTCCGGCCTGCATATTGGCTTCTGTCTGATCAAAAGCTGAACCTAAACTGAACTGACTGGCACTGACGTTGTAATACCAATTGAAACCCCAGTGCTTTGAAACAGCCTCTGGCAATTGAGAGAAGCGATCTGGCTTGTGTAAATCAAGTTCGATGAGAGGACTGCTGACGTAAAAACCTTTAAAGAACTGATAATAGAAATCGAAAGCGAATTTCTTCCAGTAAAAACTAAGAATAAAATTATTCTGATCTGATTTCCCGCGACGACGCTCTTCTTTATCTGGCAATGGGAGTGCAAAGCCGGCCCGCAAACCGATTTTCTTATAGACCAGTCGCGGCCCTACACGTGGCGAAAAATTTGGAACATAAGCTTTACCATAGAGATCAGGAGAACCTAAGTAGAAGCTGTACATGGGCAGCTCAACCACAGCGCCTATAATGATATCTCGCTCATCGAGAACTTCATTTTGTTCAGGGGTCGGCATGTCTAATTTTTCGGCAATGGACTCAACGAAAGGTTCAGCGAGAGGTATTTGCTTATTATTTGTTTTCACTTTGGGCGCAGCCGCGAAGGACTGAAAAGCAATTGTAAGCAACAAAAGTAAAGAAAGTAGAAATGGCATTTCATTCGAGCTTAGGCCCTAAGAAGGGCCTAAACAACGAATAATTTTAGCGAACTATTGGTTTAATGAACCTGGCGATGTCGTAGAACCCGTGCTGTCGTACCCAGTTGCAGTACCGCTTTCTGTACCCGTAGTTTGGTTCATATTAGGCGCAGCTGCTGCTCCTGAAACATCTGTATCTACGTTGCCAGTATCCGTAGTTTCACCAGTGCCCGTGCTAATGCCATTTCCGACCGCTGATGAAGATTCAACAGTTGTCGGAGCTGTAACAGTCGCGGGTGCTGAAATCGTATCTACATTTCTAGTGCGATCCATAGAGAAGAAAATAATTAATGCAGCTAAAATTAGAGCCCCAATCACCCAGCCATAAATGGCTTTTCTATTATTCGCATTATAAGTGTTATGAGTCCGCACCGTATCTGTTCTCATTGTACTTGTCGTTGCCATAAAAATTCCTTTCGAAAATGTTACAGCTATTCATTGCAAAGCTCGGACCCGTTATTTTAGGCCTAAATGCTGCCTGAGAATGAAAATGAGGTCTATTGCCTCATGAACCGTACCAAAGCTACCAATCGGCCGTCAGAAAAGATTGCAAGTCTTGTACCGCCATATGATATTTAGAATCAATGATCATTTACGACCAAACTGCGCTGGCATTTATTAAAAAAGCCGAAGCCATGGCCCGCAAAATTCTCACAGAAGTGGGAGTGGATGTGCGCCGTCAGCGATTTAAATTCAATAATTTTCTCTTCCCTATTCATGTGGTGGTTTTTGAGGGCGACAAGAAACTTGGATATTTTGATTCAAAGTTTTGGCAAATCGGCCTCAATCGTAAACTTATTTGGATGGCCAAAGAAGATGTTCTGCGCGATGTCCTTAAACATGAGCTGGCTCACTACCTAACCTTCATTCAATACCCAGAGAGTCAACCCCATGGCACCGAATTTAAAAAAGTTTGTACCGAATTAGGTTTCGCCAGTGAAGTTTCAGCGGCCACTACAAATCTTGAAATTGAAAATGAACGCAAAGAGGGAGATCTCGATTCAGAACGTGTTTTAGAGAAAGTTAAAAAACTTCTTCAGCTCGCTCAAAGCACTGACACCCATGAAGCTGAGCTCGCCACAGTTCGAGCGAATGAAATTTTACTACGCTATAATCTAAGTCTTTTGGGCTCACTGACAGACGACGAGCCTCTTTATATGGATCGTATCTTCGAGCAACCTCGCCGAAACGCTAAGATCGACGCCATCTACGATATTCTTAGACATTTTATTGTGCGCCCGGTGCTCAGCCACACTAAAGACACCTGTGTACTTGAAGTTACAGGCTCACTCACCAACGTGAAGCTCGCCCGCTATATCGCTGGCTTCTTAGATCGCGAGCTGGATACACTTTGGCAGGCAGCGCAAAAGGCTCATGAACTGCGCGGGCGGCGCGCCAAGAATTCTTTTTTCTTAGGGGTGGCTCGTGGCTTTGACGAAAAAATGAAAGTCTCAAAAGAGAGCTTTAGTCCAACCGACAAAAAATCTCTAGTGACCATTGAAGAAAAGCTGAATGTTGATATGCGCGCAATCTATCGCCGCCTCTCTTACTCAGCTTCATCAAGTCGCACCGATGAAAATGCACAAAGTGTTGGACATAAAAAAGGTCGCGAGCTGAATATTCGAGCAGGAGTTGAGAGTAAACGATCAGGCTTACTACTTAAGTAATTTCGTATAAGCGGCCGAAACTTGTTCGGCACCATATCTGCGCTCAAGGGTTTTGATCCCGAAATGATAGTGAGCAGCTTTATTAAAATAGTTTGAAAAGGCCGCGTTAATGACGGCTCCACCAATAGCGCCGACGACCGGTAAAGACTCTAAAATCATTTTTTCTGTCACAACGATTTTAAATTCCGCAGCAATGCGAGCCATAAGCTGTGCCGGCGCGGCTTTATTCAGCATTCTTGCAAAAGCAATTCGTTGGGTGAAATACGCCGATTCCATTTGATCGTCGCCGCTTGTGCGTGGTGAGCCCATAGCTAGAATTTGTATGCACTCAAGTCGCGTTTCAGAAAGATGAATATTCTCCCCGCTTTGCACGGCAATATCGGCAATCGAGCGCAGCATAATCATTGTCGTAATTGGCAATTCAATGGTGAGCGCCGAAATACCAAAAAAGCCGCCAATGGCGCCGGTAACAGTCGTAGCTACCGTGCTGACTCTTCCACGTCTTAAAACTAATGATGGTGGTAAAGGGCGCGTTTGTTCTTGAACAGTTTCAATAGACCACTTTAAAGCTTGATCTAATGTTTTGTGAACGGCGGAGTTGAGTTTTTCTTGGGCCTTAACTGGAAGCGCTTTATTCATGAGCTCTAAAGGCTTACCAATTGTATTAGCAATGCGAATCAGCGCACCTGGCTTTTCTAAAAAGCGACCAGCATCTATCAGAAAATTTAAATCTTGTGCGCTTATATCCGCCATAGTGGGCTTATTCTAAGCAGTTTTATCTGACAAAGTCATGGTTCTTTAGTACGTAAGAAGCCTCAATTAATGGAGAATTATGGAACTCAGCTCTATCATCGAGAAATTGAAGACTGTCAGTGACGGCTACGCCGCTAAGTTCGGAATAGATCGCACGGACGATTGGTTTATTCTTAAAATTCAAGAAGAGTTGGGAGAATTGGCTTCGGCTCACCTAAAGCTCACTCAGCGGGCCCGAGTTGGCGATAAAACTCAAGATGAGCTCGAGAAAAACTTAGAAGACGAAATTGCGGACGTGATCGCTCTCACTTTGCTTTTTGCCGAACACAAAAAAATTGATGTGGCTCAAGCTCTAAATAATAAATGGTTTAAATACTTATAAAGCTTTTGCCGCCGCAATCACTTCGAGAGATTTGAGACGATCCGCAAAATTATAAGTGTCCGAAGTGATCATAAGCTCATCTGCATTTGTGTCCGCGATAAGTTTATCGAGACCCGCCCGTACTTTTTCTTTTCCGCCTGTGACAAGTAAACCTAACATTGAAAATACAAATTGCTTCTCTTGCGGCGTCCAAATGCTATCTATATCTTCTACCGGTGGCTGTCCTAAACGACGTTGACCCCGCACCATATTTAAAAACGCCAGCTTCAAACTGCTTGAGATAAATTCGGCTTTGGCATCCGTCTCGGCGCCAATTACTGGTACGCCGATAATCACATACGGCTTACTTAAATATTTAGAGGGCTTAAACATCGAGCGATAAATATCTAAAGCCCGTCCCAACATGGCCGGAGCAAAATGCCCAGCAAATGAATAAGGACGCCCAAGCATCGCAGCCAACTGAGCGCTGTAAAGACTTGAACCCAAAATATAAAGGGGCATATCGATGCCCTGCCCCGGTATAGCACGTACTTTCTGCCCAGGTTCTGCCGGCGCAAAATAATGTTGAAGCTCATCAATTAAAACACTGAATTCAGCTGGCGGCGCTTTTTCTCCGCGAATGGCCTTCATTGTTGCTTGATCTGTACCTGGTGCGCGACCTAATCCTAAATCAATTCGATCAGGGTAAAGAGAAGCGAGAGTTCCAAACTGCTCTGCGATGACTAGCGGTGAATGATTCGGCAGCATAATACCGCCCGAGCCCACACGAATTGTTTTGGTGTTTTCAGCTACGTAGCCAATCAAAACTGAAGTGGCAGCACTGGCCACTCCTTCAATATTATGATGTTCTGCCAACCAAAAACGCGTGTAGCCTAATTTTTCTGCATGCTGAGCGGTAATTTTTGAATTCTCGAAAGCGGCTTTAAAATCTTGGCCTTCGGTTACTTTTGCTAAATCTAAAACCGAAATTTTCGTAGTGGCCAGATTCTTCATGGGCGCCACCCTATCAAGAGTTAGGGTTTCAAGCAATTGCATTACCGCGCATTTTCACTACAATGGCGGTTATGAACAGCGCCATACCAAGTCCTGATGATGTGATTGCTAAAACTAAAAACTGGTTAGATAAAGCCGTGATCGGCCTTAATCTTTGCCCGTTTGCAAAAGCCGTTTATGTGCAGGATAAAGTGAGATACTTCGTAAGCACGGCCACTGAAGCCGAAGAGCTGGCGCAAGATTTAGTTAATGAACTTCAACAGCTCAGTGAAACCGATATCAAAGTTACTGACACCACTCTTGTTATTCATCCTTTTGCACTCGGTGATTTTTTAGATTTTAATGATTTTCTTGACGTCGCTGACGCAGCTATTAGCGAGCTTGGTTTTGATGGAGTTTTTCAAATCGCCAGCTTTCACCCTCAATATCAGTTCTCTGGTACTGAGCCAGAAGATATAGAGAATTATACAAATCGCGCTCCTTATCCAATTCTACAAATTTTGCGCGAAGAGAGCATTGAGAAAGGCTTAACGGCCTTTCCGAATCCTGATGAAATTTTTGAGAAAAATATTGAGACCCTTCGCCAGCTGGGGCACGAAGGCTGGAAGAAACTTAAGATCTAACGCTTGCGGCTTGGTTTTTTAAAGCCTGACTTAGATCTTTCCCCTTTATAAGTTGTCGGCTTCTTTCTCTGCGAAGTACGGCCAGCGTCGCGGCCCGAACCTTCATTTCTTCTCGGCGCCGCTTTCGCCGCCGCCTTAGAAGCTTTTACCGACTTACCTGCAAGTTGATCGATCAAAGGTTGATCACGCTCGGTAATAAGATTCACAACGAGACCTGAGCGGCCTGCGCGCGCTGTACGGCCCACACGGTGAAGATAATTGTCCATTTCTTTAGGTAGGTGAAAGTTAATCACTCGAGAGACGTTCTCAACATCTAGACCTCGACCGGCCAAATCAGTTGAAACCAGCATTTCAATAGTGCCTTCGCGGAATTTCTTTAAATTGGCGCGCCGTTCATTTTTATCCATTTCGCCACGGTAAACACTGCAAGCATAGCCCTTTTCAGTTAATTCTTGGGCGAGCTTATCGCACTGCTCACGGGTGTTGGTGAAAATAAGCGTTCCACCCTCAAATTTCTCAGCGAGAATTTTCTCGAAAATAGGCCAGCGCTTACCATCTACAACTTTTACATTGCGAGTGATGAGTGTCTTCACTGTTTTACCGCTGCCTGTGCTGCGCACAACTTCGGCTTTGGCAAAAAGGTTATTCATTAACTCCTGCACTGGCTCTGAAACAGTCGCTGAGAATAAACCCATTTGCACACCTTCAGGGCAGAATTTTTTAATGTTATTTGAGTCGGGCAAGAAACCCGCATCTAACATTTGATCCACTTCATCGATGATCAAAGTTCTGACATCTGCGAGATTAATTAATTTCTTCTCAATCAATTGCAGCATGCGCCCGGGTGTAGCAATTAAAACTTCAAAAGGCCCACTGACACTCCTTCTGACTTGTTCGAACTCAGTGCCGCCCAATGCTGGGCGTACGCGAAGACGAGTTTCGTGAGTGTAGTTTTTGAAGACCTTTGAAACCTGCTCACCTAATTCACGCGTTGGAACAATCACGACAGCACGTGGGCTGGCGATTTCTTTAACCGGATTTTTTTGATCTTCTAGAGTTTTGAGGGTGTGGAGAATGGGTAAAGCGTAAGCGAGAGTTTTACCGCTGCCCGTTTCAGAAATGCCGACGATGGATTGGCCGTTCATCAATAAGGGAATGGCCTTCGTTTGGATTTCAGTAGGTTTCGTTATACGAAGAGTGGTTAATGTTTTCTGCAGGGACGCTAATAGATTAAATTCTGCAAACTGACTCATACTTACCACACCGTTAAATGATTGATGCAGCAATATGTACCAGTGCCGTATTCGGCTTGCAAAGCTTTGTTAGGAATCGCCGGAACAGCGCCTAGATAAGACCTCTAAGCGCCACAATATACGTAATTTGTGCAAGGTGGGTCTGTTATTGATAGAGACTAAGCCACTACATTCGTAGAAACAAATCTCTGGGTTTTCCACTTATCAATTTGATTCTGTATCTGCTCGACTAAGCGATAAGTCATCTCCTTGATGTTTTGCCCAGATGCTGTTGCCGCAAACTTTCCGGCAGTTGCATTCACTTGAATTTGTCCCTCGAATGTTAAACCTTTTCTCGCAAACACGGCACTCAAGTGAGAATCGTATGGCGCCTCTTCAGAAATGGCGTTCAGCTTCTTATTCAGAAACGAAAAAGTAAATTCAGATGGTGTAAACCCTTGAAATTTTAAGCACGCATTATTAATCATAAATTGCCCCTCAAAGTCGTTGACTGGTCTAATTGGAGTTAAAGAATTGCAACAGCAGTGCCAACGTGGGACCCCTTTTAACCGCCACATGTTATCCACCACATGGGATGTTTTGGAACATTGAACGGGCTTTTACGGGAGTATTTCTAGGATCATATGTTTTTAATTTAGCAATAACACTAGCGGTAGCTTACTTAAGCTTTTCTAACAAACTCTGATTTTAAGTTGATCGCGCCAATGCCATCGATTTTGCAGGCGATATCGTGCCCGTCTCCGCCGTCAACAAGTCTTATATTACGAACTTTTGTGCCGACTTTAACTACAGATGAGGCGCCTTTGATCTTAAGTTCTTTTATAACTGTGACCGAATCTCCATCGTTTAATACCGTTCCGTTAGAGTCACGGATAAGGCCATCGTCGATCTCTTCAACTTCAGTGGTTACGGACGCAACAGCTTTTGGATTCCACTCATGGCTACACTCTGGGCAAACCCATAGGTTGCCATCTTCGTAGATATTTTCAGAGGCACATTTAGGACAATTGGTCGGATTCATGCAAAGCTTCCTTAATTCACTGATATTCCTGCATGTTGTCCGAAATTCGGCCACCACTCAACAAAAAACCACCATTCAGCGGTTCTCACACAGCTGCTACTCCGACGCCGGAGTTAGCTTAGTCTTACCCCTCTCTAAAGTTAAAAATGACACTTCTGCCCCCATAAAGACAACCAGTGAGGAGTAATAAACCCAAACTAGAGTCACAAGCAGTGACCCGGCCGCGCCATAAGCAGAGCCAAGGGCTGATTTCGCCAAATAAAGTCCGATCAGCATTTTACCTATAAGAAATAAAAAAGCAGTTAGCGCTCCCCCACGTAAGGCACTATGCCAATGAATCTTGCGATCGGGCATCCATTTGTAAAGAAAGGCGAAGAGAAAGGTAAAAATGGCCAAACTAATAAGAAAATTTGAAGCTTGAAAAAAGAAACCCGCTTCGTCAGGGTAGAGAAAAATAATAACGGCAGAAATCACTATCGAGCAGATCAGCACAAAAATAAACACTAACATCATACCTACTGAAACCAATCTATTAATAAGGAAATCTTTAACCACCTGACTCCACGTCATTTTATTCAAGTTCTTTTTAGGAACGTTAAAAATTAAATTTAAAGTGTCTTGTAATTCAACAAAGATAAAACTCGCTGAAGCCAAAAGACCAATCCCGCTGATGAGTCCACTCACACTTGTAAGATCAGGGCGCTCATTAGCAGCTACAATAATAGTGCGCAGAAGCTGACCCGCTTCGGTTCCCACGGCTAGGGTGATTTCGCGAACAAATTCCTCTTGTAAATCAACACCAATGAGAGAAAGCAGAACAATTGTAAGAACCACTAGCGGAGCAATTCCTAAAGACGTGTAAAAAGCTAACGCCCCGGCGCGAGTCATAATCTCGTCGTCGAAGAAATCGTTGAAGAGGCTTGAAATAAGATTGTTAATTTTCAACAGCATTATGACTCAAATCCATAGACAGTTTAATTTTGCACGCATTATGCCACTCGTAGTGGTACAGAACAGGCTAGAGATTGGACTTGGGGCACTATTCCACAGAGCATCAGGCACATTGTACCGCTTGTATTTACTTCAGACCTTGAGACATATTAGAAGACATTATGAAAACACCGACTGTTTCACTTATTCCCGCCTTCGAAAATAACTATTTTTTTTGCGGACAAGTAGGTGAGTCCGCTTTCGTAGTCGACCCGGGCCATGCACAAGAAGTCTTAGACTTTCTTAAAGAGCGCCAATTAAAATTAAAGCTGATTTTACTCACTCATCATCACAGTGATCACATTGGCGGAGTGGAAGAACTTCAAAAACAAACAGGCGCTCAAGTTTACGGACCAGCTGATTTAAAAGACCACGGTCTAAAGTGTGATAGGATCTGCCGCGATGGTGATAGTTTTGAATTTGAATCGATAAAATTTAACACTCTTGAAATCCCGGGCCACACATTAGACCATTTAGCTTATCATGCTCCTGAGCCAGAGTGGCTGTTTTGTGGCGACACCTTATTTTCGCTTGGATGCGGACGCATTTTCGAGGGCACATACGAACAAATGTTTAATTCACTCAGCCGCCTCAAATCTTTACCAGGATCAACAAAAGTTTTTTGTGCTCACGAGTACACTCTTGTGAATCTCAAATTTTCACTTCAGTATTTGCAAGAGAACAAAGTTTCAGACAAGCTTCTTTACTTCTACGCTGACCTTCATCAAAAAATTATTTTTCTAAGGGCGCAAAATACTCCGACTATTCCTTCAACGATAGATTTTGAAAAACAGTACAATTTATTTTTAAAAGCTAAGACAGTCGAAGAGTTTAAAAAGGTACGCGAGGCCCGCAATACTTTCAGTCCAGCACAAACTCCGCAATAATGGGCAAATGGTCAGAAAGTTTACGCCAATGAGGCCCTCGCAAGACCATTGAGTTTACACAGCGTAAGTTTAAAAAATACATTTTATCCAAAGGTAAAACCGGCATTAAACTCGGGAACGTAAAAGACTCCGCCGCATGAGGGTTCGGAAAAATATCCGTAAGACCTACATTACAGAAACCTTCTCGAGCTCTGCCTCGCCAATCATTAAAATCCCCGCCTAAAATAAGTGGCCCCGATTGAAATGAACCAAAGCCAAGAGTGCTGATGATCTGGGCTTGCTGTTTCTCACGTCCGCTTTCAGTGAGATCTAAATGAGTACAAGCTAAAGTGAGATCTTTATTTTCATATTCGACCGTACCTACCAGAAGACTGCGACGCTCATATTTATTGGTAGAGATGTCGTGATTATGCCAAGACTTAAAGGGGTACTTCGATAAAATTGCATTCCCGTGATTGCCAGAGGTGTAAACGGCATTTTTACCGTAAACGTAATGGCTCCAGATTTCGTCGGCCATATGTTCGAGAGGATCATTTATAAAATCTTTTTTATGCTTTTCAGGGTGAAGACCGCGCATCTCTTGAAGAAAAACTAAATCTAAATTGAGTTCAACGAGTCGCTCTTTAAGTTCTTTTAAAATATAGCGTTGATTGGTGATATTAAAAAACTTATGAACATTGTAAGATAAAACCCGCAAACGCATATTAAAACCAAGAGTAAAAAATTCGGGTTATTAAATGAGCCACAAAAGACGGAATTTTCATTTTCGGCACTTCGAGAATCGGCATAGAGTTACTTTTATCTTCTTCAAATTGATCAATAATCTGTTTTTTACATTTATCCGTACGCAAAACATAATCAATCTCTAAATCGCGAATGGCACTACGGCGATTGAAGTTAGAAGAGCCAACTAGCGTCCAATCATCAACAGTTAGAGTTTTGGCGTGAAGCAGGCCCGGCCTATATTCGTAGATTTTAATCCCGCTCTTCAGCATTTCGAGATAAAGCGACTGAGCCAGCCATTTTGAAATGGGCACATCATTTTTAAAAGGCAAAATAATTTCAACCTTCACCCCTGCTTTTGCTTTGGCACAAAGCAATTTTAGACTACGACGGCGTGGCATAAAATAAGGGGTGGTAATTAAAATTCTCTCTTTAGCACCTTTTAGTTGATTGCGAATAACTGCATTTCTATCTTTGCGAAGTTCTCGCAACTGATTAGAATAAAAATAAGGCGAAGGTACTGGTAATTTCGGTGCTTTCAACTGCCGTGGTGCTTTCAGATCTTGGGTGTGTGAGCGCTCCCACAAATTATAGAAAATGTTGCGGAGGTCGAGCAGATCATTCTCTTTAATCTCCACACTTGTTTCACGCCACTGCAAAGCTTCTTCGTGAATATTGCGACTCCCAACGACAGCCGTGCTGTTATCAAATAAGAAGAGCTTTTGGTGGTTACGAACATTGAAGTGGTAAAGCAAATGCATGAATTGACTGATCTGCGGTGTCCACCATGGTGGCGGATGGTAAATTTTAATTTCAAAACCTGGGATTTTTTTTTGATCTACTATTTCATCAGCCCAATCACTTGAGCCGTAACCATCGACGCAAAGCCTGACGGTTACTCCCTGTTGGGCCTTTTTCTTGAGTCTTTGAAAAACCTCTTTGCCGAACTTATCGTCTTCAACAATATAGCAGGTCACTAAAATTTCTTTTTGCGCCTCATCGATAAGCTGTAAAATGCGCCGATGATACTCATCGGGTTTAAAATACAGGTTCTCGAGAAGAGGCAATGAAGGCATGCGCTACCGTACCATAGATTTTAAATGGCGACATTTTAATTACGGACGCGAGGCTCTGGATTGTTCTTTTTGAAGCCGCCTTGAGTGGAGTATTTCAAAATGCCATCTAAAGCGCCTTTTGGTTTTTTACGCAGACGTGAGGGAACTTCTTCAGCTTCACCTGAGGTCAATGTATAAGCTCCATCGACAACAAAAAGAGTTCCATTTACGTAAGTGGCCATATCAGAAGCTAAGAAGGCAAAGGCATTGGCGATTTCTTCAGGCGTACCCTTACGGCGCATCGGAATACCCTCAACCATCGTCTTTTCTTCTTGTTTAGAAATTGGTGAACGACCAGCACGGGTCATGGCCGTATCAATGGCACCGGGTAAAACACAGTTGGCACGAATGCCATGAGGAGCTTGCTCAACCGCAAGGCCTTGAATAAATGAATGGATAAAGCCTTTAGTGCCGCCGTATATAGCATCACTTGGCTCGCCTTGGAGTCCAGCAATTGAGCCAGTGGCAAGTATAACTCCACGAGTTTTCTTTAATTCGGGTAAAGCGGCTCGAGTCATGTAAAAAACTGAATTAATATTATTATGAACTGTTCTGAAGAAGGCTTCGTCTGAAACTTTCTCAGTGAGATCCCCAACTATGGCAACACCCGCATTATTTACCAGAATATCGACGCGTTTAAAAAAACCACGAGCGATTTTTACGCACTCTTCAGCGCTTTCAGGATTTCCCACATCGCCCTCGAAACTAATGGCTTGCCCGCCCCGGCGGATAATAGCTTTTGCAACTTCATCCACCGGGTCTCCAGGCAAACCAGCGCAAACCACCTTAGCGCCTAAGCTGGCAAACTTGTGAGCTGTGGCCTCGCCAATACCGCTTCCAGCACCGGTTATAATTGCGACTTTACCTTGCAAATGAAGAGCTGGATTATTTTTCTTCATTCTTTTTATTAACCTTTTTACCTTTATCGCCTTCAGTATCTTTATCAGTATAATCCACGTAATACTTGGCCGGCTCATCTGAGTCGCCGTATTTACGTTTGTAATCTTCTCTCAGATTAATTCGGTCGTCTCCGGCAAAACCACGGGCGAAGCCTTTACCACTTCTATCAGGACGTGAAATATCGGTGGCGCGATAATCAACACCACCGTCATTTTTATCTAAATCTTCACCTTTAATGTTTGTCGGCACATGAACTGAACTTTTATTTTTTGTATTCTCTTGTTTTTGATGTTTCATTTCAATTACCCCTTAAACTCAGGTGCGATTTCTTATTAGTGTTGAAGTTGTTTTTTCAACTTGAGATATAAAGCACCTAGATTAACGCGCTCTTCTTTGGCCGTTTCTTTTTTAAAGTCTGGTAAAAATTCGCTTTCCTCTTCTTTGATATGATGCTCAACAAGCTCTGCAAGAACTTTTACCTTCGCTGTCCAAAGATCTGGGTCGTCTACTTTTTCGATACGTCCAATCATTTCTTCGGCGAGCTTATGTTCAATCTCACCCTCAAGAGCTTCAATCCGAGTGTCATCTTCTCGCTTCATGTAGACATATAATGTCTGCTCTTCAGGTTTGGCGTGCGAGATCAGCATTGGCGCAAACTCAGCATAAGCGGCTTGACGATCTTCAATTGGTTTTTCTGGATCTTTTAGAATTTTAATAAGCTGCTTAAGTGGCTTATGTTCTTCAAGAATAAGATCATAAATATCCACCGCTTGTAGATCTGACGATTTTTTTTCTTTTGTTACTTCAGTTTGTTTCATATTTCTCCTCTTTCTCTATTCGTTTTCATTATTGCAAGATGCATGCACAGCTCAAAAAGCATGCAACAGAGATAGAACCCAACTTTATAAAATAAAGTTCGTTTCCGCCCCACGAAGAGGAGTTAAGTTAGCCTTCATCCCTGCATAGAGCGGTCTTTGAGACTGGTTTCACCAGCATGACGAGCGCAGCTGACGCAGCAATAAATGTGATTACCCTCTTCAACTCCATGGCCAATGATGCGCGTGTCACAATGATTACAATGAGGTGCTAGCTTATTAATTGCACACTCAAAACTAT
This sequence comes from uncultured Pseudobdellovibrionaceae bacterium, assembly GCA_964360255.1. Lineage (GTDB taxonomy): Bacteria > Bdellovibrionota > Bdellovibrionia > Bdellovibrionales > UBA1609 > CAYHVK01. The sequence goes on from CAYHVK010000001.1 coordinate 264,306, forward strand.
CAAAAACATGTCGCTCTTCACCCATGCTGACAGTAAATGCTTTGTCGTATTTGTTGCCGCAGTTTTCACATTGAGTGTTGTTCATATAACTTCTCCTTTATTATGGCGTGACGGGGTAAAAAAGAACCTGACTGAGGTGTAAAGCTCCTCATAACCACAGCCCATCATGCCTCTGCGTCTATAGAGCCTTACTCATTGGCATGACACATGCAAAATTCACAACCAGTTACTTTGAGCACTTTTTTAAAGGAGCTGTTATGAAGTCAGGTAATAAAGTCGTTTTCGCTATTTTCGATAATCGTAGCAGTGTTGAAACGGCGGTGCGTGCGCTGAAATCGGCCAATTTTCGCAAGAGCGATATTTCAGTATTAATGCCCGCACTCGGAGACGAAAGCACTTTCGCACATTCTAAATCTTCAAAAGCTCCTGAGGGCGCAACTGCTGGCGCAGGAATAGGTGCCTTAGTTGGCGGCACATTTGGATGGCTAGTTGGAATTGGCGCAATTGCAGTGGCTCCGCCTCTCGGAATCATGTTAGCCGCTGGCCCTATTATGAGTGCCCTAGCCGCTGCCGGTGCCGCAGGCGCACTCGGAGGTTTAACTGGAGCTTTAGTCGGCTTCGGAATTCCAGAGTATGAGGCTAAACGATATGAAGATTATGTAAAGGATGGTGGAATCTTACTTTCAGTTCACGTCGATGACGATAATTGGATGGGAAAAGCCAAATACATTCTTGAAAGTTCAGGTGCTCGAGATATTTCTTCGACGACAGAAGTTTATAACGGTACTGAAAATACTCAGGCCCCAATCCCACCATCACAAGGCACTTATTATCCAGATGTTCCGCCCTACATATTATAGGGCTATTTGAAAAAAAATTTATCAAGGAGGAAGTATGAATCATCAACACACAACAGACGGTAGCAAAGCCGCATTTGGTATTTTTCGCCGACGCTCAGAAGTCAGTGCTGCCAAGGCAGCGCTTTCAGCCAACGGATTTTCGCGATCCGATATTTCAGTGCTTTATCCTTCTCATCCAGGCGCTAAAGACTTTCCATCACGGCAAAAATCTACCGTGCGCACCGGCGCCATGGTCGGAGCCGCAATAGGGGGATTGATATTTTTTCTAATGGGTGTAGTAGTGAGCCTCAGAAATCCGATAATTACAGAATCACTTCTGGGCCAAATGTTATTTGTAATTGCGGGCTTTATCGGTGGAGCCATATTCGGCGCTGCTGCTGGTGCACTTGTTGGAATTGGTACACCTCAAAGAGCTGAGCTTCGCTACGGAGATTATATCGATGCGGGCGGCATTCTCATGTCAGTTCACGTCGATAATGCCGAGCAGGCTGACAAAGCTCAGAAAACTTTAGAACAAACAGGCGCCCAAGATATCAACCTCATTAGCGAAGGCCAAGGTTGGGAGACCGTTTATGGAAAAATCTTCCACCACGCTTAAAAGGAACTTTTCAGCTGGGTCAAAAATGTACTTTTGTGGATTTCAAGGGAATATTTTGAACGCAAAATTAAGCGAAAGAGAATTAATCTACCATACGTTCTGGCACGAACTGTGCTTAACCAAAATGTCGTGATGTTTTTTAAACATCAAAGTTAACACGTCAACAGGAGTAGATACATGTCCAAGTCCAATTTTAAGCAAATCGTTGTCGGCCCGTCACTTGCCATCGCCTTGGTACTTGGTGCCGCCGCTTGTTCTTCAACTAAAAAGGCTTCAGTTGAAGATTTAAGTCCAACTTCGCAAGCCGCAGCTAAAACAGGGGCGACTCATTTTGCCGTGATTTCCTTCAACAAAGGCAGCTCTGCTCTTTCTGCTGAAAGCCAAGAGAGTCTTCGTCAAATTGCCAAATTAAGTAAAGACCAAGGTAAAAATGTAGAAGAAGTTAAAATCCTGTCTTGGGGCGATATGGAGATGCCAACAAAAGACACACGTCTTCCAAAACGTGAAATTGATTTAGCTGATCGTCGCGCCGATGCCATTCAAGATTATCTTGTTGATAACCAAAATTTAGATACAGATATTGATGAACACAATATGGCCAAACGCCCAAATGCTTTGAGCCGTTTATTTAAAACTGACGACAATAATATTAAACGCATCTTTGAAGCTCAAGGCGCCGTACCTGTTGAAGGTCAAAGCCTTTCAAACTTCAGCGCTAAGGCCTCGCAAGCCGTTATTCTCGTAGAAACTGAATAAATCTCACGCGCCACTACCCTCAAACTAAAATCCCGCGCTGCACCCTCAGGTCAGCGCGGGATTTTTTTCGACTCCATGAATAACAAAAGTCTCTTTTACCAAGCGAAACTTCACATTCCAGTCAGCAATTAAAATGGCATGCTCACGATCAAGAAATTTATAATGTCCAGGCCGAGGGTCCATGGCAATGACCTTTTCGATCATCGCTTTCTCTGGTGGAGCCTCTACCTCCCAAATCACTTCATGCATTTTAGGCTTTTCTTCAAACATCTCGGCCCGAGCATCAGGAATGGAATCGCAATAGGGAATGTAAGGTTTAATATCATAAATCGGAGTGCCATTGAGAAGATCCACTCCTCGCACCCACAACTCAATTGAATTTTGCTTCACTTCAAGGCGATCAAACTCTACCACCGACAGCCCCATGTGATTTGGGCGAAATGGCGAACGGGTGGCAAAAACTCCAAGTTTCTTTTGCCCATCAAATCGTGGCGGAGAAACAAGGGAGCTCACTTTTTCTTCTTTGAAACTATGAAATTGAAAAATCAGCCACAGATGAGAAAATTTCTCGATACCGCGAAAAGCCTCTACATAAAAATTCTCTTTCGGAAAGACCATCTTACCCCAAGCTTCGCGAACCAATAGCGGTTGCCTTGGAATGCCGAATTTCTGGTGAAAAGGAGTTTCTATGTTTGTGAGTGTTTTCATCATGTTTTTTCTGGCACCACAATTAGTAAATTTAATGTAAATATGACAGCAAATGCCTCAGTAACCTCTAAATTTGTCTAAATATAGAGCGATTCGTGAAAATTCTTTATGCATCAGTAAGTTTACTTATGGATCAGATCAAAACTCGAAATTGGACTTAATCCATTACAACCCTTACTCTCTCTTTAGTTTACGAGGGATGGGGAAAATGCCTAAGAGAGTGGTACTTACATTATTAGCAGTTCTGGCCGGCAGCACAGTCTACGCCAAGGGGCCAAAGAATATGAACTGCGCCAATTTACTAGCAGCAGCTGTGCCGGCAGCTGCTTCTGAGTTCACTTACGAAGTGAGCGATTTTGAAGGTCTTTTCTTAGACATTTTAACTGATACTGCGCTGGCACATCAAATTCCAGCTGCGAAACAAGCCTATGCTGCTGAAGAGTTTTTGAAGAAAAAAGCATCATTCTTAAATCAAGCTATCTATATAGTCCGCCAAATGCGCAGCCATCAAGCGCGCGGAATTCGCTCTCCATTAACAGCTGAACAAGTATTCAACATGATTATTTCTTTAGGTGTAGACCCATCTATGTATGGCGTTGAGATTAATGAAGAGAAGCAAGAAATCGTTGTTTTGCCTTTCGAAGAAGGCCCGAAAAACGTTGTGGCAGATGAACAAAAAGTCGACCCACGCGCTGAGTATATTGGTTTTATTGCGACCAAAAATGCGAGCGAGCGCGACCTACCCGATCATTTAAAACGTGCCGTTGGTTTCGGTCGCAGTGCCATTTCTCGTGAAGCTGGTCCTCAACGTAGAACTGGTGGTCTTGAATTTCAAATTGGCTCCAATAACGAAGTGATTGTAATAGACCTCTCTAAAAAATTAAAATACACAGTCGAGAGCGCGCGACTCTCTGCTGGAGCTGTTCAAACTGACGAAAAGCTTATGAAGCTGGCTTTTAGCCAAAGCCGAAACTCTTGGTTCGTTGCATTTAAAAATTTAGCAAATCCCGAAGGGCATATTGGCTTTGGTCAACCAGCTAAAGAAGCACAAGGCCCTGAAAAACCAATGGCGATGGGTTTCGCAATACCTAAGAAATAATTCCCCAAGGATAATCACAGTGGACTAAATTGCCCCAAAATTTAGTCTCGGTTTTCTTCTAAACAAATCTATTGACGACAAAACTCGGCCCCGAAGTTGCAATCTCCTCCTAGTGATAACTTAAATTATTGTAATCAACTGAGGGAGTTAATTATGAGTTTGGCATCATCAAAAAGTGAGGACATTTCTGTCCGTTCAGTGTTTCCGAAAAATCGCATTCTTATTATCGATGATGACGTAGATATGGGCAGCGTGATCAAACATAAAATCGAAGCTCTTCAGCCTAATGTTCACTGCAAAATAATCCAAGATCCTTACGAAGCGCTTCTAGAACTTGTAGATCATAAATATGACTTTATTTTATTAGATCAAAGGATTCCTGGCTTACAAGGCAGTTCAATTCTGTCTCAGGTCGATAAATTTATAGATGAAGATGAACTGATTAGTGAATCAGGGCGTTTCGATTCACCCTTGCCGGTGGTCATTATGTCAGGCGAACACCTGAACCTTGGTCATAGCTTAAAACTTAAAAACTTTAAGCTCCTTAAAACTTTAAACAAAAAGAATCTGCAAACATTCATCACTGAGTCATTTGCACATTAATTTTGAAAAAAGCACATTTGATATTTAACAGAAAATCTGGCAAAGGTTTCGGCGAAGCTCTCCCCGAAAAGGTACAAGCCGCCTGTGATGAGCGCGGCATTCACCTCTCGCTATATTCTGGCGCCACTTTCGAGCAGTTCGAAAAACAAATCGAAGCAGCGATTGAAAATGCCAAGCAAGATGGCGGAGTCGTTCTGGCCGCCGGTGGCGATGGCACTATTCGCGGCGTGATTCAAAAAGCCGCTAATCAAAATATTCGGTTGGGAGTCATCCCAATAGGTACTTTTAATTTTTTTGCCCGCAATTATAATATCCCTCTTGAGCCAGAAGAATCTATTCGACTTGCTTTAAGCGACGCTGAAGCCCGACCCATCCCTATTGCGAGTATTAATGATCATGTATTTTTAGTGAACGCAAGTATGGGAATCTATTCCCAAGCGATTAAAGATCGCGAGCAAAGCACAAGACGCTTCGGGCGCAATCGCCTCGTTGTTATCATATCGACCCTCTTTAGTTTTTTTAACAAACAACGACTTCTCAATATTGATATGGTTGTGGACGGTGTCGATTATAAAACTCAAACTTCGATGGTATTTATTGGCACCAACTCTTTGCAATTAGAAAATTTAAACATGAAAACTGCCGAATGTATGAAACGCGGCTCAATAGCGGTTATTCTATTGAAACCTCTTCGTTATTTTGAAATCTTAAGAATCATCTTTCGTGGCTTTACTAAAACCCTTGAAAATGAAGCTAACGTGGAATCTTTCTGTGCGACTTCACTTATTATCTATACACGTCGTCAAACTCATGACATTGCTCTAGATGGTGAATTGTTTCACCTGGCTTCGCCGCTTAAAATCAATGCGAAAAGCCATAGCTTAAATTTGGTGTACACGCCTTGAGAGTCTTTCATATATCAGACCCGCATTTTGGAGCCATTCACCCGCCGGCCTTAGATGCTTTTCGCAAAGCCGTGGCTGAACTTAAGCCGGACCTTATGATTCTCACCGGCGATATCACTCAGCGAGCCCGCACCGATCAGTTTATTGAAGCCAAAAAATATTTCGATCAATTTGCGCCGATTCCTCTGCTCACTACACCGGGCAACCATGATTTGCCTCTTTACAATTTATTTTCCCGTTTTTTGTTTCCGTTCAATGAATACATGCAGCACTTTAAAGCTGATCTTTTTTCTCATATTCATAAAAACGCAGTTGAAATCCTTGTTTTGAATTCAGCAAAGCCGAAAAATCATATTGATGGTGAATTTAATCTTAGAAAACTTGAGGAGCATCTTTCGACGTTTGATTCTTTAAGTAAAGTGAGGATGCTCGCGTTTCATCACCCGCTCGATTGCCCTAAAGGGGTCGACACCAAAAACATTATTGCGCAAAGCGAAGCTGTTTTAAAACTTTGCGAAAAATACCGTGTGGACATTATTTTGAACGGACACATTCATGATCCTCTGGCACGACTTTCTACTGTTCGTTATCCGCAATGCCCGCAACCGGTTATTTTAACTGTTGCTGGCACTTGTCTTTCTTATCGCACGAGACCCAATGCTCCAAATTCTTTTCACTCTCTCGATGTACAAGTTCATTCTGATGACGGGTCTAAATTTATCGAAGTTTCTCGCTACGATTTAATCGAGAATACAGAATTTAAATTTAAATCTAAAAGTTTGTTCCGCAAGACAATGTCAGATTTCTGGCAGCAAGATGAAATTTAAATTTCCCCACTAATTTTTTATTTGGGGCAAAGATCTACTCAACAAAACTTTCAAATCCAGTATAGCTGAGCCGCGCTTGGAATATATTTTGCTCTACCTATTCTCAAGTAAGGAGAACGTCGTGACACATCAAGATTATATGCCAAACAATGCTGAGAGTTATATTAATTGGTTTAACTTAATGACCAAGAATAACGGGCGAGCTGGCTATACGGTCGCGTGGGCCATTTGGTTTCCGATGCTCTTCTTAATTATTGCTTATTTCATACGTGGTTAGTTCCACAAAACAACAAGGAGACAGTAATGGCAAATCAACAACGTCCACAGGACACAGAACGTACACAATCTGCAGGCACAGCTGGCAGAGGCTCAATGGGTCAAGACCCATCAATGAACCGTAGCACTCCAGGAGTAGATCGCGACTCTCGTGACCAAAAATTGAGTTCACAAGGTTCAGCGCAACGTCCGGCAGGCTCTCAATCTAGAACTGATCTTGAAGAAGATGATGAATCTTTAGAAGGTGGCGGCTACAGCAAAGGCACACACGAGGCTGATGCTGATGTTGAACGCTCTCCAGACTCTTCAACTTCATCAACGCGCAAAATCAACCGCTAAAGCGAACGGCGCCGGAAGGCGCCGTTTTCTTTTCTATTTACGAGTAAAATTAATTTCCATCTGCTTAATTTCTTTAGTTTCATTCGGCATTGTGCCGTACATCGAGTAAGTCATTTTATTCTTGCTAGTTATTTTCCACTCACCACGATAAGAATTCTTTTTGCTAGAAGTGATAGGACAAGAGTATTCACCTTTATCCGCTAATATTTTTGTCTTAGGGCTGTAATCGCCTTCGCCGACCATAGCCCCAGTGGACATCGTATCTAGCCAGATGGTTTCATACTTTTTCTTAACATTGTTATAGCCAGTTAAACCAATACCTTCAAAGGCCTGACCCATAGTCGTTCCTTTAATTTCATGTTGGAGCCAGCGGCCACCTAAAATCATTTTCATTGAAGATGAACCAGAAGATTCTTCGGCTTTACCGTCCGCCGACATCCAAGCCTTAGAAGTGTAAGTCCATTCACCAGCCATACCTGCCAGCACTTTGTGTGGCTGACCCGGAGCCGCTGCCTCCTGGAAAGCTCTCATCATTTCTTGCATTTTTGCATCGGGCGCGCCTGGTTTCTCAGCATTCGCGGCAAATGCAGTGGTTGAAGCTATAATTAATAGTGTTGATAAAATAGTTTTCATAGATACCTCTTTCGCAAATCAGTTTGCATCTCTATTCTTTACTCGTACAATACTTTTTCATCTCGAGGAGACAACATGGATTTAATAGCGCGCACTCGCAAAGAAAAATGGCGAGAAATCATAACAATTGCGTGGCCACTTATTGTAGCTAATAGTTTTTGGAATATTCAGCTCACTATTGATAGAGTTTTTTTAGGACAGTACTCGACTGAAGCCTTGGCCGCATCCATGGCAGTGATGGGAGTTTTCTGGACTCCAATGGCGCTATTGCAGCAAACATCGGCTTATGTCACTACATTCGTCGCCCAATATTTTGGAGCTAAACGCTTCAATATGATCGGCCCAGCTTTGTGGCAAGCCATTTATATCGCACTCTGTGGTGGCTTACTTTTTATGTTACTACTTTTTATTGCCGAACCACTTTTTAATTTTATTGGTCATGAAGAGAAAACCCGCCTTCTTGAAATTGAATATTTTAAATCACTTTGTTATTCAGCCATGCCCACTGCGATTGTTGCCGCAGTCAGCGGTTACTACACCGGTCTTGGTAATACAAAAATCATCATGTGGATCAACTGCATCGCTCTTATTGCGAACGTTATTTTAGACTATCTTTTTATTTTCGGTAATTTGGGCTTCCCCGAAATGGGAGTCACTGGCGCTGGTTATGCAACGGGGCTCGCCACATGGTGTGGAGCCTTTTACGGTCTTTGGTTAATTTTCAAAGACAAACATGCCGCAGAATACGAAATCATTAAGAACTGGCGAATGAATGCTGACCTGATGAAAAGATTTATCAAGTATGGCTTGCCCAGTGGACTTCAGTGGGCCCTTGAAGGCTTAGCCTTCACAGTGTTCTTAATTATTATAGGCCGCATGCCGAACGGTACTGGGGCGCTGGCGGCTAGCGGAATCGTAGTGACGGTTATGATGCTAGCCATAATGCCCGCCATTGGAGTCGCTCAAGCGGTTATGGTTCTTGTTGGGCAACATTTAGGTGAGAAAAATCCTCATCTTGCAGTTGATAATACCTGGAGTGGCGTTCAAGTTGCGGCCATGTACATCATTTCAGTAGGAATCACTTTCTTACTCTTTCCACAGTTTTATCTCAGCTGGTTTCACAATGAACGAAATGCAGAAGTCTGGGGACAAGTCAGTGTGATTGTTCCTTATCTCCTTATGTTCGTTGCGCTCTTCACTACTTTTGACAGTATGAATTTAGTTTTCTCATTTGCACTTAAAGGTGCTGGTGACACCCGTTATGTAACAGCCGTAGCACTAGCACTTCCTTGGCCACTTATGATTATACCAACTTATCTTATGAAAGATTGGAATGGTGCTATTTATTGGGCATGGGGTGCAGCCAGTGTTTACGGGATTTTACAATCCATGGTGTTTCTACGCCGCTTCTTAGGCGGAAAGTGGAAATCAATGAGTGTTATTAACTAATGCTGAAAAAAACAGCCTCGGGTTTTATCCTTTCTGTTTATGCTCAGCCTAATGGAAAAAAATCCGAGATTCTTGGTCTTCATGATGGCCATTTAAAAATAAGACTGAAGGCTCCACCAGTTGAAGGCCAAGCTAATGCCGCCTTAGAAGAATTTATTGCTAAATTTTTTGGTTGCGCACGGAAAAATGTTTCGTTAATTCGCGGCCAACAATCTAGACAGAAAGCCGTTGAAGTCACTGGGCTTAGCTATGAGTTAGCTGAGGCCGCGCTGAAGAAATTTTTATAAAGGACATACCCCTTGCATCTCTTTGCCAACTGGGGAGCTTTCATTAATCAACACGCTCGTGTAGGTTCCATCAGCGGCCTGAAAAATTTTAACAGAAAGTTCATTATTCGGATCGTTGGGTGCCAAAGTGAGATTCCATTTCTCATCTCCAACAACCGCATTCTGCTGAAGAGTAAAATCCTGCTGCTTTCCGTACTGGATAAATGTCGCCTGATTTGCGGCTTTATTATTATCGTCAAAAGTGAAACGCACTGAGGCAAATGGAGCACTATAGAAACTGTAATTACATGTTAAGACCAAACCTAAAAGAAAACTCTGAATCATCTGTCGACTCCTATAAAAGTGACTGTTAGGCTTAGCTTAAGCTTTATATGAATGTAAAAACAAGATCGATTTTATTTTGCCTTTTTGCCGCACTATTTTGCCTGCCGGTAGCGCAGGCCAAAGAAATTGATACCAATGAAATCTACATTAAGAATGCGCCAGATTGGCTGAGTCGTGGACGCTTAGAAACTATTATTCAGCGTCTACAAACTCGCCTTGAATGGACCACCCGTAAAATCAATATGAATTTTTATAAAGATGGTTCAAGTTTTATGGCGGCGCATAATTTAGGCACTCAGGTTATCGCCATTACAAAAATTAGTAATGGAACTGCGACTGTTCTAATTGGGCCCAAAGTCACTGACAAAGAGTTCGACGCCACCTTTGGCCACGAAATGGTTCATGTGATTTTATTTCAAAAATACAAAGGCGCTATACCGAAATGGCTTGAAGAGGGTTTAGCCAATCATCTTTCTGAAAAAACTAAAGTAGATTATAAGTGGCTCGCCCGACACCCACTGCCTGCTGACGTTCGCGAATTAGCCCATCCGCTGAAAGGGAGCGCCGATACAGTGCTTTTTCGCTATAAAGCCTCTCAGGCTTTTGCCGAGATGCTGAGCAAGAAATGTGATTTAGAGAATTTAATTCGCCTCAGTGTGGGCCGTAAGATCGAAGACTACATAAAAACCTACTGCGAGATCAAAGATATGAACGCTGAATTTAAATCTTGGGTGACAAAAAACGCGGCTTAGAACGAGTCACCTTTTTAAATCCGAAAACTTTTAGGTCAATACCTCCAGACTCAGAAAACTCAATACCCTCATCAATCAAACGTTTTTTCTGCCTGGCGTACTCTTCACTCATCACTTGAAAAGAAATGCGCCCGCGAGAATTTAAAACTCGGTGCCAAGGCAATTTATAAACTTTCGAGCTGGAGCTGAGAATCCACGAAACTCCTCGAGCCCCGTGAGGACGGCCCGCTAATTTAGCAATCTGCCCATAAGTCGCGACCTGACCTTTTGGAATCTTTTGAATAATGGCGATCACACGACGAGAAAAATCGGTCATTTCTTAAAGCTCGCCTTTTCTAAACTGAGTAAGAACTCTTTATTGGTAAGGCCACCCGCATAACCTGTTAATCGAGCATTGGCACCGATGACTCTGTGACAAGGAACAATAATTGAAATGGGATTACGCCCATTGGCTGTACCCACCGCACGTACGGCTTTTTCAGCTTTTATAGCTAAGGCCTGCTCTTTATAACTTTTTGTTTTACCAAATGGGATTTTAGTCAGTGCCTTCCAAGCTTTGATCTGAAATTCTGTGCCCTTCAGATTGAGGGGAATATCAAATTCCTGACGTTTCCCTTTCCAGTACTCGGCGAGCTGAGAGATCGTTTTCTTAATGATGGCATTATCACCCTCAACAAGATCAGAATTTCTGCTTTTATATTTAGGCCAAGTCTGCGGATACAAAAGGCCCTCTAAGGCCTCGTCAGAAGCCACGAGATAAATATCACCAATAGGACTTTTGATTTTTTTGAAGACTCTCTTCATATCTCACTCCAAACCGCATGGGTTAAGTAAGCGCGAAAAGAAATCCACTCCTCTTCATTGATTCGCTTACTCTTTAAAGCTCTCTCAATTAACAAATCATTTTTCGGAAACGCATCCGGATCCCGCAAACAGCGCATGGCAATCATCTCTGCCGTCCACGGCCCTATACCTCGAATATCGAGAAGCTGCTTTCTCATGGCATCGGTTTCTGCACTGGCATGCAGGTGCAGTTGGCCTTTTTCGACCTGACGTGAAAGCTCACGAATGGCTTCAGCCTTAACCTTAGTAATACCGATGGTTTCAACCTCGGCCCTAGCAAGAACTTTTGCTAATGGAAATTCGTAGATCTCTTGCCCGTCTACTTCGCCAATACGCTGACCGTATTTCTCGATTAGAGTTTTAAGTTTCAAGCGAGCTTGCTCAGTAGAAATCAACTGACTTAAAATCACCGAAATCGCGACTTCAAAAGAATCGAAACATCCAGGCACCCGTACGCCGGAAAATTTTTGCGGAATTGTCGCGTCCCAGGGGTTGTGATCGGTATCGAAAAGATTGCACATCTGATTTAAAATCCAGCGCACTTTAGCTAAAGGTATGTTTGATAAACTCACTTCAAGAAATTTCTTGTTTCCGCTTAAAGTGATATCGGCCCAACCGATTTTTTTATCTTTGCCATTATTTGAAGTGATAAAACGACGATAGGTATCGCCTTCGACCTTTTCTAAACCAAAAGCTTCATGGCGTTTAAGATACGCTAAGATTAATTTGAAATCATAAGGCTGACGTGTCGCAATTTTAAGTGCAATTTGAGAATTGATTGGGCCCTCGACTCGCTGACGTACTTCTCTAGGCGATTTATGATAGAGGGATTTAAACGCCTCGTTAAAGCGGCGCAAAGATTGAAAGCCTACAGCAAAAGCAATTTCAGTTACCGGTCGAGAGGATTCTAAAAGCAGTTGTTTCGCTAAGTGGAGGCGATTGGTATTAATAATCTCAACGGGCGAAGCGCCGAGTTGCTCGTCGAAAAGTCGACGAAGATGGCGATCGGTAACACCCAATGAACGAGCCAATCCTTCGATTGAAACGGCTCCTTCAGATTCGCCAATAATTTTTAAAGCCCTTGAGACTGTTTTGCCCGTACCTTCAAAAAAGCGACTGCCCGGGGCGATATCTGGATGGCAGCGCAAACAAGGGCGAAAACCTGATTTCTCAGCTTCACTTAAACTGCGAAAGATTTTTATATTTTCAATTTTAGGGCGAGCCGGGCATATAGGGCGGCAGTATATTTTAGTGGTAGTGACGCCAAAATAAAAACGCCCATCGTATTTTTTATCGCGACGACGTATCACCTGAATAAGATCTTTGTCTTTTAAGCTCTGCATGCCCTTAATCATAACAAGAAAGCAGTATCATAACTGGCGGTTTTCGGACATCATCATTTGACTATTCCGACTGAGTGTTGGCTCCAGCGTCAGGGGATTGAATAAAACGCTTAATGGCAATAATGACGCCGTACATATCAGGAATCTCGCCGCCGCCTGCGCTAAATGAATACGTATAACGTAAATCAATCAGTGCTGAGGTTTTATCACTACGAAGAAATTCATATTGCAGCGAAAGTTCTGCTCCGTTATCTGAAATTTCTGTAGCTGCAGTTTCTAGGAGTCGCGGCGGTCCCGATTCATGAATCTCTTCAACATCACCAATCGAGTAGGCATTGGTAAAAAAGAGAGCTCCTGAAAAATCATGACCGAACCAATGGCGGTACCCGGTGGAGGCCCGCACTCGTTTTACTTTTTCAACGAGCACAGAGTCGCCTTTTCTAACGAAGTAAAGCTGATGCAAGTATGTAAGGCCAATTTCGAGTCCTCCGTTTTTATCAACATCACCTTCAACAAATATTGAAAAGCCACCTAACCAAGGCGCTTCGGCTCCCGTATAAGAAGAGTCGGGAAACGAACGATAAACATACGGCCCTGCGCTCGCGAATATTTTGCCCCGTTTCGGTTGATGAGCCCCGGCCGTCAGAGAAAATGATAAAATAAAAAAAAGAGTAACTATAGAGCGCGACATGTATTAAATTTAGATCGAGACGAGTGAAAAAAGCATTCTTTATTATTTCTTTTTTATTTATTTCTTCTACTTTCGCTCAAACCGGAGGTAAGAAGCCTCCTTCAAAGAAGTCAAAAACCAAAACTGCAATCGTTGAAAGTCAGCCTGGGTTCTTCGAGAGAACATATATCAACGCCAATAAAAGTACCGCTAGTGCCATCGATTCGATGGGCCGAAGTGTAGACGTATTTTTAAGCGGTGAAAAATATATCAGCAAAAGAAGAAAGAAGAATAAGTCGACGGTCACACTCAAAAATGGGGCTTACATAACCGAAGGTCAAACTGACAATATTAAGTATTCAACACAATTCGATGCGCGCCTTCACTTACCGAATCTTGAATCCAAATGGGCCATTCGTTTCACCAGCTATGATGAAGATGAAGACGAAAGTGGTATTGCGAGAAAGCGCCCCAAGACAGCCCCGCGCCGAGAAAATTATGGTACAAGTATTGCGATCTTACAAAAATTGGGTGATGTAAACGTTACTTTTAGACCGCGGATTCAGCTTAAGAATGGTTTTGAAACCGCTCACTTACTCAAATTTGATAGCACCGCTGAAGTGAGAGATTTTATTGTGCGACCTCGTTTTGAGCTTTTTGCACGTTCAGATGCAGGCACCGGTGAACTTTTAGGCTTAGAGTTGGGTTATGAACTGAGTGATAAATTGGTCCTTATGTTAACCAACGAACAAGAATATCGAGATTATGAAAATAAGCTTTCAACCAACCATGAAATTTCACTCAGCCAAGCTCTCGAAGAAGATAAGTTTCTGAAGTATGCCTTACTTTATGAGAGTAGTAATAAGCCTGACTCCTTCCATTTAATAGAGTACGTCTTCTACGTCTCTTTCACCCATGTCGCTTTAAAAGATATGCTCCATTACAATTTGACCCCAAGGGTCTTCTTTAATGAAGACTACAGCTTTAGACCTCGTACAGGCTTCAATATCGGCTTAGACTTCATATTTTAGGCATAAAAAAAGCCTCGCTTTGGGGGAAAAGCGAGGCCAAGGGGTACAACATACTTCTGTAGGGGGGTACAGATGTCGTCGATACTTCTATATATAGCAAATGCCAAACTCGCCATTTCCCTCTATATTCGCCATTATCTCGAAAATGCCAACGGTGACAAATTCAGTCGCCCCAAGGGTTTACAGGTGTTAGATATCTGTACAGGTATAAATTATGAATATTGCTATTAACGCCATTTCGGCTATGAGACCGAGACTGGTACACTTAGAAGGCACTAATGGGTAAGCTTAGACCAGAAGACGACGTCCTCGGCAAAGATATGATTATTGCTTTTGCTCTTCCTACGGTTTTTGGCAAAACTCTAGTGGTCTACTTTGGCGGAATGTACACTTACTATCCTGGCGAAGGTTATGGCTATGCCCTCTCCGCCTCGATTTTCTTTACCGTATTTAACCTCTGCAGATTCGTTTGGAAATACCGGAATCACTCTGACGAATAGCCTCATAGCTTTCGCACCTTAAATTCTTGCTAACTTTCTAGCCTCGTCATAATCTTTAAAAATGTCTGATGAAAACGTAACCGTTACGGTCGTTGGCTACTATGCCTCCCGCCCAGAAAAAGTCTTCGATGCTTGGCTGAACCCCGAGATGATCGGCCAATTCATGTTTGGCCCGCTTTTACGTGAAGAAGAAATTATCCATATTCAAGTTGACCCAGTTATCGGCGGTAAATTTTCATTTCTAGTTCAGCGCGATGGCCAGAAGCTTGACCACGTTGGGGAATATCTCGATATTAAGCGTCCGCTGAGATTGGCTTTTACTTGGGGCGTTCAAATGAAACCCACAGAAAACCACTCCGACAGTCGAGTTCGTATTGAAATTATTGGCCTGGGCACAGGTACTCAGCTTACACTCAATCACGATATTCCAGCGGAATGGGCGGACTATGCCGACCGCACCAAAGAAGGCTGGACGAAAATATTAAACGTACTTGCAGATATTATAGACGGATAAAGGAAGACTATGAATTGCCCTTGTGGATCAGAACAATCTTATGCAACTTGCTGCGAACCTTACATCAAAGGAACTGCCCATGCGCCAACAGCCGAAAAACTTATGCGCTCACGTTACACGGCTTACACACAAGCCGAAATTGATTACATTAAAAAGACCCTTGCTCCTGAGTCTTCGAAAGACTTCGACGTGGCAGCCGCTAAAAAATGGGCTACAGAGTCTAAATGGAAAGGCCTTAAAATCCTCAGCACCAAACAAGGTCAAGAAAGCGACAAAAAAGGCGTTGTCGAGTTCACTGTAACTTATGAAACAGAAGGTGAAACTTTAGACCATCACGAAGTTTCAACATTCCGTAAGAACGATAAAGGCCATTGGATGTTTGTGGATGGCGACGCTCACACGCATAAAGAAGGCGAAGGTCACGGCCACCACCATCATCACCAAGAGACCATCGTTCGCGAATCTCCGAAAATCGGCCGTAACGATCCCTGCTCTTGCGGCAGCGGCAAAAAATATAAAAAGTGCTGCGCCACTGCTGAAGCTTAGAGTTCTATGAGAAACGTTTTGGTTTTACAGCATGTTGCTCATGAACCACTCGGGACTCTCCACTCCTTATTAAAAAAATCAGGCTTGCGAATCAAATATGTAAATTTTGAGCGTGAGCCCAATGCTGAACCCAAGCTTGAAGGCTACAACGGTCTTGTAATTCTTGGCGGACCAATGGGAGCTTACGAAACCAATAAGCATCCTCATCTTAAGCATGAAATGAAACTGATCGAACAAGCGATGAAGAAAAATATCCCGGTTCTTGGTATCTGCTTGGGTGCCCAGCTGATTGCCAGCACTCTCAAAGCCGATGTGAAACGTCTGAATGAAGGCGAAGTGGGTTGGCATCCGGTGCATCTGACTCCGCACGGTCATAATGATCCGATGTTTAAACATTTTAAAAAGTCTGAGACTATTTTTCAAATGCATGGCGATGGGTTTGAAACTCCAAGTTCGGCCGAGCACTTGGCATTTTCTGAAATTTGCCCAGGCCAAGCTTTTCGCTATGGCGAGAAAACTTACGGCCTGCAATTTCACTTAGAGGTCGAAGAGGCCATGATTCATCGCTGGCTGAAGATTCACAATATCCCTGGTGATAAGATTCTTGGCGATACGAACCATCATATGAAGCATTCGCTTGAGCTGAGTACGCAAGCCTTCGGGCAATTTATATCTTTGTTTAATCTGCCGGAGCGTGGAGAGATCTTAGGTTCTGAACACAAACCTAAAGGCCGCGGCAGTTATTAATTCTAAGAAATTCTTTGGTATATCAGTCTACTTAGAAAGCACTCCGATCGATGTCGAGGAATTCCTCGACATCGATCGGAGTGCTTTC
>CAYHVK010000002.1:0-61577 GCA_964360255.1 uncultured Pseudobdellovibrionaceae bacterium
CGCGGGTGGAACTTACGAGCCGGTACGTTGGGGCCGAGGTGGCGATGAATCTCTTATTTTTTGTGAGAGCGCTATGAAAGACGCCGGTATCAAGATATCTATTGTACACCATTCAGGAGCCGAAATCGATTTTGACTGTCGCGTACAACAGGTGACTCAAGTTTTATTGAATCTTCTTCAGAATGCTATGGATGCCGTTGAGACAGCATCGAGTAAAGAAATTAAGATTGAAACCAAGTCGGATGAGGACATTATTGAAATAAAAGTGTCTGATTCTGGAGCGGGCATGGCAGATGAAGTTAAAAATAAAATATTTGATCCTTTTTTCACGACGAAACAGGTTGGTAAAGGGATGGGGTTGGGTTTGAGCCTTGCAAAAGGGATTATCGATCTTCATCAGGGTACGATTTGCTACGAACGAATCTCAGGGCGATCAAATTTCATAATTCGAGTGCCGAAACAGCGGACTAAGTAAGAGGTTGGGCAATTATGGCTTTAATGAGGTTTGCGAAAAATCGTCTTCGCTAAAGCCATTGTTCACTTTAACTTGGCTGAGCTCAAGATTGGTTTTGCGTTTATTTAAAAGGTTTTCAACTTTAATAAGGTGAGCGCGCCAGAAGCCTTTAACTTTTTTGTACTTTGAAAATATCACGCGCTTTTTTAGTTTTCCATTTTTAGCGAAATACTCTGTTTTTAGAGGCACAAATTCTTTTGCAGAAATAGTAGTAATAGCCTTGGCATAGGCGCTTGTGCCCTTACGTGGCACCACTTCAATCTGAATTTCTTTACCATCTTCTTTAATAATACGAGTTTTTGCCGTTTTAATGGCTGTTGAATTCAGGTCATCCATGGTGAGTTCTGATCCTAAAACGCCAGCCGATTTTTGAGTGCCGACAAGGCGACGAACTTGTTTTGCGGATGGAATATAAAGCCATTGGTTTTCATCTTCTTTGTCGACGATGGCGAGAAAGGCCATGCCTTTAATATCTGCTGGGGCCTCAAGTCGTACAAGGGCATGAAATTTGCCATTATTTAAAGTCTGAATATGCATCACACGCTCTTTAATTTCACCGTTGGCTTCGATGATTTTCATTTTGACTTTGGCTTCATCGTCTTTTGCTTCAATACGCTTTTGCACTTCTTTGAGGACGTCTTGAACCGAGTGGGGGGTAGCAAAGGCTCGAACTGGTGTGGCGAATACAAGGGCTCCAACAGCTAGAGCCGTAGCCATCGAGGCAACGACTTTACCGGCACTTGATTTTTCTAATTCAGTGTCGTTGTAGTTTTGTAGGTCGTGGAGAGTGGCAGGTTCAATTTCAGTGCGAGATTTAAAAGGTTTCAACAAGCCCGGAAACTTTTGTAGGAGTGCAGGTAGAAAGAAAATGTCGCCGAGCGCGCCGGCTACGATTGAAAGCACCATATACATGCCGAATATACGGTTCGCTGAGAAATTAGACAAGATAAAGAAACTGAAGCCGACTAGCATTATCATGGTTTCGAATAAACAAGGGTTTCCCTCTTGCAGCATAGTGCGTTTGATCGGTAAATGGTGGAAAAGATTTTTTTCTTTTATTATTTTTTGTAATCTGACAAGTATGTACACGGTGTTGTTGAATGCGAGCCCGAGAGCAATTGAGAATATGAGGGCTACACCTGGCTTGATGGGTGTTTCAAAAAATGCCATGGCACCAATCAAAATAGCGGGTGGAATCAAATTTGGCAGGCAAGCAACAATCGCCCAGCGCATTGAGCGAAATACGACGAGAAGTAGCAATCCCACTAGAACAAGTGCGTGCCAGAAATTAAAAACTAGATCTTTTGAAACGCTTTGATTGATGGCATGGCTATTCACCGCAATACCAGCTTCGATAACACGAACATCTTTAAATTCAGCACGTAGGCGACCCGTAATTTTACGCCGTACTTTTGCCATATCGTGAGATGGCAGATCATTCAATCGAATGGCCACGCGAGCGGAGCGGGAATTATCGGTAACATAATTTTTTAACGGATTCTTTTCGGCAAGCGAGAACAAAAAGAATTCTTCACCTATTTTTTGCTGTGTTAATTTCTTATTCTTAGTAAAAAAGTCAGAATAAGAAACTGCACTGCCTACACCTTTAATTTTACGCAAGCGCTTTAAGGCCGTATCTAACCTTATTAAGTTGTTACGCGTCTTCCAGTATTCGTCTTTGCGAGCGTTAAGAACTATTTCGTAAGAGACCGCTCCGCCCATTTTTTTATCGATTAATTGTGTGGCTTGGCGGACCGGATCATTATCTGGAAGATCATCAAAGAGCCGACCATTAAATTGAAGGCCTTGGCCTATATATAAACAGGTGGCGAAGATAACAGCCACTGAAGCGAGGACAGCACCTTTATGTTTGAGAATAAAGAGCATCCAAGTTGATTTTTTCGTCGTCCAGGTGCGAAGCATAGGCTGAGTGAGTTGCATGTAGGCGAGTAACAAAATTTGAGCCATCGCCCAACCCAGCATTACAAAGAGTGCCACCACCCAACCATATTGCTCGATCAGAGGGATCTTAGCGAACCAGAGAGCGAAAAAACCTATGGTGGTGGTAAGAGCGCCCAGAAGATTTGAAACAAACATTTCTTTCAGTGTCCGCAGAGATAGAAGGAAGCGTTCTTGTGCGGTGATTTGTGGACCAGCTTCAATTAAAACTTCGGCCCAGCGATGCATAGTGTGAATAAGTACAGAGAGAATTGAGATGCTGAGTACAATTGGCAGTGTTGTGAGTAGGACTGAAAACGGAACTTGCATGTAGGCCAGAAGACCCAAGCACAAAATATTTCCTGCTAAAAGAGTGAGAAAAGCGAAGATGATTGAGCTTGCCCCACCTAAGAAAGCGAAGAACATCAAGCCGAAGCCAATGATGCTCGCCGTGAGATATATTTTGAGTTCACCAAAAAGCTGTGTAGAAAATTGCGCTTGAATTGCAGGAACTCCGCCGATTTGAAGTTTGCTGCCAGGAGCGCGTTTTTTTGCAATATGTGAGATCTTGGCAGAAATAGTATTCAGCTGGCCGGGACTCAGCTTTTTTTTCGGCTCGGCTAAAACAATCACCGTTTTATAATCTGCAGAAATCAGTTGGCCGCGAATAAGAGCGTTGGCATCGGTGAATGGCTTCCAATGATTGCGAGGAATATTTTTGTAGATAGGTCCAACTACAAAGTCGTTATTGTTTTGTGTAGCGCCCTCAACATTTGAAAGTGAGAAAACCGACTTAATGCCCTGGACCTTTTGTATATCTACAGTCACATTTTTCAGTTGCCGCATTTTTCTGGACGTAAGCCATGTACCCTTTTGGGATTTAGGAATTTCGAGAATAATAAAGAAATTGGCGCTTTCTTCTAGACCAAAAGTTTTACGGATTTTGGCGCTTTGATAAATAAGTGGGTGCTGACGCGGAAAGAACTGGTCTAGTGAATAGTTCGTATTGAGATCAGTAATTTTTTGTCCGGCTAATATACACAAAGTTAATAATAATGTTCCAAAAAACCACGGCAAAAGTTTTCCACTTTGTGCAACAATAGAATGACTCGCGATATTCGACTTTTCTGCCGAAGAGCTAAGATCAGTCTTAGATCGTAATATTTTGTGGGAGATATTATGTTTGTTTTTAATTGTTTTCACCGTCTAATGTTATCGGGACTTCTAGTTCTTATCTTAACTTGCCCACCAGCTTTTGCCACGGACATTACAAAAATATCATCAATTCACGAAGTAGGTCTGGCTGTTCCGTGGCGACATCTTGATACGGTTTTACGAGGGGAATTTCCTGCCGAGCGTATGCACACTTACGACTATGCAAACCTGAGTTTCGTGGCGCAAGAAGTTCCATTTGTGATTCCGCAAACTAAAATTTCTATTTTATTTAATTTGCAGCCCGGTGAGTTTAAAAATTTAACCGCGGCATGGAACATGGCTTCGCTAGCGGTAAAAATCGAGACTAGCCCTTTTAAAGTTGAAAAGACTTTTGTCGAAAACGTCGGTGGCGTTATGGTCTCGGTTAAGTTGGCGGCCGAGTGCCAAGGTTTAACAGTCTTGCAGCAGAATGCTGACGCCCGTGTCGAAGTCGCACTCAGTACGAATGGTTCAGATGTACAGTCAAAAGTAAATGAACTGACGTTTCATTGGAATCAAGAGTGGTGGGTCGGAAATGTTTCATGTGAAGGCCCCCGCGGTTTTGGCGAACTCATGGCTAAAGAACTCCGCTTGAAATTAGCCGATGCCGCATTTGTTGAGAGTCTAGTGAAAGAAACTTTACACGTGAAACTCGAGAAAGAAATTCAAGATCTAGTGACGAAGGCGATGGTTCCGCAAGTCGTTTACGGCGACGGTAAGAATCAAATCGTACTTCATTATAAGAAGATCGAGAGTCTTGGGGATATGGGTCTTTTAGTGCTGGCTGATCTGAATATTCCGAAAGTGCTAGGAATTATTGAGACAAATCCTACTGAGAGCAAAAATCCAGTTTTGGTGCCATTAACATTAACTGAAAATGATTTGGCTTTGGTTAAAGAAAAGCCGATGTTTTTTTTGCCGAAAGCCGCTTTTCTAGAATCGGCTCGTTTGGCTCTCAGCACTTATATATATCGCGGCGATTTGACCAGCTTCCCTTCATTTCAAGATCTGATGAAATCACGCTTCTTACAGTTCTTTGTATGGCCTGATTTAAGAAAATATCCAAAAGACTCTAAGTTCCCGTTTCAAACGCGTATGCAGCAGATCAGTAATCTTTCATTCGACAAAGGTCTAAAGGCCAAGTTGAGCGGCACGGTTGAGTCTTGGTTGCAGTCCCAGCGTGATGGTTCAAGTTGGAATTATCTTTATACAAGCTCTACGCTCTCAACGGATGCCACTATCAGTGTAGCGGCCGGAGCCGTTAAGCTGACTCTCAAAAATACTAAATTGAAATCGAAGGCTCAAATGTATCCCGAATACATCGCACGCTTTAAGCCGTCTAAATCGATTTCTACGGGTATTCTCGATAGTGCTATTAAAGGTTCGGTTTTATCGCAAGGTCTGGCGGTCACATTGCCCGTGTTCTCGGTGAATGCGAACAGTTATAAAGCGACAAAGATCTACCGCTCGTCGGTAGAGAATTTGGCTGTTGAGTTTTAATAAGAATTTGAAATAAATGGTTGTGCTCTGAGATTTAGTTGCTACCAGTCTGGCAGACCATTGACATAATGCGACTTCAACGTTGAAGTCGCATTGCGTTCAGATAAAGTCGTGCCCGTGACGCCTCTTTTTTAAAAATAGACAGCTTTTAGATAATCATTCTTATATTCGGAAAAATAGCTTTTAAAACAAATAGCTCGTCTTCAAAGTGACTCGGTCGTTTCTATCATACGTACCGAGAGAAGAATCTTTTTTACCAGTAAATATATCGATGCTAATGGCTTGCGCGAAACTATCGGCAAAGGACCAGCTTAAATCATTATGGATATAGGCAGATTCAGTGATCTGTTCATGAAAGACAGCTGAGAGCCACGTCCATTTCTCAGCAAAGGGCCAGCGAAAGCCGAGGCCCGCTGAGCGCTTTGTCAGATTCGACAACAGCGATAAGCTGTCACTCTCAGCTTCGCGTGATTGAATCACTTGAGCGAGCAGGGTGAGAGTCGATCTTCTAAAATCAATATTCTTCTCTAAAGATAAAACACCGAGCTGTGACCAAGAGGGGAGGCGTGAGTCCCGCCCGAGTGGCTGAATATTTTGCCCTGCGAGGCGAAAAATAAAACTGTCGAATGTCTTTGTAAAAGCAAAGGCGCCGGTGCGGACCTTATAATAGATGGGTTGAACTTGGATTTCAGAATTGATCTGAATAATCGTGTCTGGTGGTGAACTGATAAGTGTGCCGGTGACGTAAGGTTGAAGGATCGGGGTTTGTGATGCCCCTTCAAAACCGGCAATGCTGAAATCAAACGAGTCGCCCTGGTATTGAAGTCTTAAGGCGACGTTATTTTCATTGGCTTTATTTAAAGTTTTACGACCCAAGACTTCGTATTCGGCGCGCTCAGGCAAAAGAAGCGTCGTATTTTCATTCTGTGTGGGAATACTAAACTGTCGTGGCCACCAAGGGCTATTATCACCAGGCAGTTGAGCATGACTTTGCAGGGGAATGTAAACCGCATCAAAACCTAGCCAACCAATTTTATCAGATACAAAAACGCCGGCTGAGCCACGTTTTTCGGCATTCAGCGGATCAAAATAAATCTTCGGTGAAACGATATCCATCGGGTTTAGAAAATCTGTGCCTTCCCAATTGACTGTGCTAATACCTAACTTCAAATGAGTTGAAGACTTTTTGTAATCTAAAGAAAGTTCTTTCGCCTCAAAGAGAAACTGCTCTTCTGTGGATTCATTCAGTGGATCGGAGAGAAGATAAGGTGAGAAATTAAAACCCCAAACTTTGCGCCACTTACTTTGATGATCTAAATTGAAATAGAGCGCAGCTTTGTCAGCAGTCACATCAGGCGCGTTTTGCTCGTACATAGATGCGAGTTGTAGATTCAGCGTTCCACTCGTGCTGGCGAGCGTATTATGCGGCCACAGAGCGAAAATAAAAGCTAATCTGAGGAGTGGATAGAGTCGTTTCAAGCTGCAATTCTTTTACAATGTATCAAAATGAATGTCTCGCGGAACTGACTCAAATCGTATTAAAGTGTCTCTCGCAAAATATATTCTTTCTCAAAAATAGACGGAATTGCTTAGTATTATCAAATAGTTATGAAAATCTAGCCCTGGTCTAGGCAAGATTTTCCTAATGCCTCACAATGATCCGCCGATAAGTAAGGTGTGAGTCAATGACTCGATTCGAACCACGATTTGGAGGTAAATATGGGACGTAAGATGTTTATCGTGAGCGACGACAATGATTTTGTTGTAGCAGCACGAGCTTTTTGTGAAGCAAAGGGTGGCACATGCCGCGTACTTTCTACGGCGGACTGGTCACGCCAAATGAACCAACCTGGGTTTGTTCATACATTAACAGGAGACATGCCGCTTGTGGCTGGTTCAGAACCAGTTGAAGGCGCAAAGATTCTTCAGTTTCCTGGTGGACATGCAAGCCAGACAACAGATTCAAAAGTTCATACTATCAATG
Source organism: uncultured Pseudobdellovibrionaceae bacterium (assembly GCA_964360255.1). Lineage (GTDB taxonomy): Bacteria > Bdellovibrionota > Bdellovibrionia > Bdellovibrionales > UBA1609 > CAYHVK01. Next base: position 7,131 of record CAYHVK010000002.1, read on the forward strand.
AACTTGAAGCTGTAGCGATTCAAAACGCAATCCATAACTTTGATGGTAATTTGACTGAAGCTGCTCGTGCCCTTGGCATTGGTCGCGCAACACTTTATAGAAAAGTGAAGCAGTACAATATTGATCCATCAATGGCTCGTCGCTCTAAAAAGGCTGCGTAGTTATTGGGTTCGAATCGAATCTATTAATAAAAAACCTAAGAGGTCGGAAATTTCCGGCCTTTTTTCTGTTTGTGATCTTGGCCAACCTAGTGTTGGTTTTTTCATTTAAGCTCATCTCAAGACCAGATACCGTCGCCACCACCTTCGATTATAAAAAATCTTTATCAACGGTTTGTTTATTGGTTTACCAAAAACACTATCTGGGTCGCGAGAAATTAGCGGCATGGTATAAGGACTGTCTTAAGCCTCGATTAAAAGATCAGCATTTGTTTTCTGATGCAACAAATTTACGTGATCTTTTTGTTGAAGAGATGAAGGGCAAACTTGCAGCTCTGAATACTTCACATTTAGAAATTTACACTCCACAAGAAGACGAGCTCACATGGAGTGGGCAATCCAGCGGAGACAATGGTCTGCGTGTTTTACCTATTAATGGAAGATTTTTTGTTTTTAAAGTTTTACCCGACAGCACGGCAGCGGAAAACGGTTTTCGTGTTGGGGATCAAATTGTGGGATTACCTAATGCGTTTGAAGGTGCCATGGGATTTGAAGGAGTAGAGTTTTCAAAGTACTCCGGCTCAATAGAGATTCTTCGAGGAACCACAAAGCTTCATTTCAAAATTGAAGCCCTGCCTCTTAAGGTAGATTCGTCACCGGCTCTGAGTCAGTTAAAGCCCGATATCGGTTGGCTACAAATCAGTAGTTTTCGAAAAGAGTATTTTATAAAATCCGATTGGCAGTCATTAGTAGATTCAATAAATAAGTATCAATCTGTTATTGTCGATTTGCGTGGTAATTTAGGCGGAGACTTTGGTGCCGTCGTTAGAGCACTTTCAAGTTTTGTTTGTGCAGATCTTGAGTCTTTCGGAGAACTAGTAAAGCCAAATGGTGCCAGTACTAGTGACCCTGATGCTATTCTTGAAGAAGATTTAAGTGAAGATGCATTTTACAGTTTATTAGTAGGCAGTCCAAAAGTGGTGCTTATGCGTTTTGCAGGAACGCCCTGCTATAAAGGCCGACTGACGGTTTTGATTGATGGAGACTCAGCTTCAGTCAGCGAGATCTTTGCTGCAACAGTGGCCGAGAAACTTCCGGACGCCAGAGTGTGGGGTACGCGCACGCGCGGAGACATGCTTCTGGGGGTTTGGTACCCACTTGAGTATGTGGGACGTGGTTACACGATTTCAATTCCTGAAGCTGTTTATCGATCAGATGATGGTTTTCAAATTGAAGGTCGGGGGGTGACACCCGAGCGAGAACTTTTTTATAGCGAAGAAAAGTTAAGGCATGGAATTGATAGCTGGCTCGAGGCAGCTACAGAATAATCAATAGCAGATGGCTGATTTTTTATCGTACTCGCTGGCCATATCAGTTTTTCCAGCTTTGAATAATTTGGCCGACGCCGCCCGCATTTCATTGTATGCCACTTTTGTTTTATCTAATTTACAAGCCTGCTCAAAATGCACAAGGGCCTTTTTTAAATCATTTGATTCATAGAGGCTCTGCGCTAAAGCTAATTGTGAGCGGGCTGAGTCCGATTTAATTTTAACAGCTTTGGTGAGATAGCGAACAGCTGTCGCGTAATTCTTTTGATAGAAGTAGTATTCCCCTGTTGCAAACTGCACAAATTCAGATTTACCAAATTGACGAGCGGCATTTCGGTAAACATTTTCGGCGGCTTGTTTGCGATCTTGATTATCTAAACTCTGAGCTAAGTAAATATGATTTTCAGGAGTGTTGCGGCTTTTCGAAATAGCGGAGCGGCAAGTTTTCTCAGCTTCAGCTAAGAATCCACCTTCAGACATAAGCTGGCATTGCGTATTTATAAATTCTGGTTTGGGCCCGAAAGCCACAATCATTTGCGCTAAGATCGTTCGGCTCTCGTACTGATCTTTACTGTCCATGGCAATAGTGAGAATGCCTTTGTAGCTCGGTAAATGCTGAGGGGCAAAACCAATGGCTTTACGATAATTTTCGACAGCCTCTGTAGTTTGTTTATTTTTTCGATAAGCTTCGCCCAATAAAAAATAAGGGCGAAAACGCTGTGGTTCTTTTTGCTCGAAAAGCTGAAGTGTACGAATAGCATTGATGTAATCATTCTGTGCTTGCTGAGCTTCACTCAATAAGACCAATCCATCCCCATCAATTTCATTAGAATAAGGACCTAAAAGATCGACCACCTTTTTGTAGTCTTTTTTATTCATGTAGATTTGGCCCAATTTACGACGCGAAAGCTTATCTTGAGGTTGTTTTTTGATCTTGGCTTCAAGTGTAGCCGCCGTCTCTTTCTTCTTAGGAGCCGCACTAACGGGCACGGCAAGCCCCATTAAGCTGGCAGTCATAGCACTGATGGCAATGCTCGTGAGAGCGAAACGGACAAGAAAAGTCATATCATCTATTTTATGCTCAGGACCTTGAATGTCTCAAGCTGGATCACTTTTTTACCGATAATCAATATGTAAGGGATAGCCCCTCGCGACGTTTGTCGGGATTGTCAAATGTGACGACAGCTGCTCATGAGGATGCGTATAAGGGCGAAATTTGCATTTAAAAAGCGAATTACGACCATATAGCGGGCACAGGTTTCGCATCTCTTACCTCTACAAGCTTTTTAAATAAGGGGGAGCTATGGACCGTCCCAATTTGATACAATTTCCGGTTGATAAAACACGGAAATCAAGAGAAGACGTAACTGTGCAGCTCTCAATTAATTCATTAACTGATCGTCGCCGTATCGGCTTTGTCTTATCACTCATGTCAGTAGTGATGATGGCGATTTATTTAAATCCACAAGCGCAGAATAATTATGATGTTGTCCGCTACTCTCCGGGTGGTGGTCGTATGATCGCGTCTGTTGATGGTTCTGAATCATCTTTCTTTCGTAATGAAGCTCTTGAAGTGAAGTTAGCTGAAGAGCTCGCGAAGCCTTCACGTATTCCTGCAAGTATGGGTCGTCAGCCCACGTCTGAAGACCATCTGCGTGATGAAGATTTGAATAGCCAATATCGCTTTGTGTATCGTGATCGTTTTATCTCTGAAATTCGTTTAGCAGAAGGCCAAGGCCTGAACTATAAAGCGGTTGAGATTAAAGACCGTAAAGGTCTTCTTGAGAAGTATAAAGCGCTCTTCTACGCCGATGCTGAGCGCGTAGAGCCACAAGTTTCTGATGGAAATCTTCGTGAAGAGACTTACGCTTTTATCAAAAACGAACAAGTCCTAGGTCGAGCCCATATTAAGCTGGATCGCGGCGGGTCGTTTTATTCACTCGAGATAAAGTAGTCCTACGTCTCGACCTCGCTTGAGGTCTGGTGTCATTAAAAACTCGCAAAATGTCGTAATTCAAAAGTCTGTACTGGCCGATAGGTCGGTATGGTTGTTAGAGATCAAACTACAGAAAATGATTTAAGCCTAGTCAGAACTGAAGAGCTGGATGCCCGTTTGGCGTCTCCGCTTCATCGCTTTGCTGCGTTTGTGATTGATTACTACATCATCGTCTGGCCGATTATCCTCTTGGCGGTAAGTCCACTCGTTCGCTCAATGAAGCTTTCAATGATGGTCGGCGATGACTATGAGTCCAATGTGGCTTTGATCACAACTTGGATCGTAGGTTGGTTTTTAATTCTATTCTATCAAGCTGTCTGTCTTTCATTCTGGGGTGCGACTCCGGGTATGAAAATCATGAAGCTCGAAATCGTGAATCTTTGGAATCACAACACGCGTCCAACTTTAGTTGGTGCTTTCTCTCGTGCGTTCTTTTGGTCGATGGGTTTTATATTTTTTGGTATTCCGTTCTTGGGTATTTTTGCCGATCCTCGTCGTCGCGCATTTCATGACCGTGCTTTAAATACAGTTGTTTTAACAACGAGAAGTCGTTATGCCGTAAAAGCGCCGGGTCTTACTGAAATGTTAGTTACACGCACAGTCACCTGGATGTTTGTTGGCTCACTTCTTATTGGGTTTATTTCAACTTTGCTTTATGAAGCTAAAAAAGGTGATCTTAAAAATAAAGTTTCACTCAGCGAACGTCTCGGACGTGAAGATGCCGCTTGTGCGGGTCTCAATGAGGCTTACGAAAATTGGCCCCAAGAAAATGGTGAAATTGCTTCTCGTCTCAGTGTAGCCATGGCTCTTTTTGCAGCAGAGCAAATTGAGAGGGAATGTTTAGAAAAAGAGGCGCGCAATCCATTCTTAGATGAAAAAGATGTAGCGTTAAGTTATCTTGCGAAATCTTTTATCCACGCTGACAATCAAGAGCTGTCCGATCTTTATCTCGAGCAAGTTTGTCATGATGCTGATAGTAAAAGTGAAGACTGCGTACTCGCCGAAGTTATCGAAGCGATGTCGAATGAAGATTACGCTGTTATTGATCAGAAATTCAGTGAGCTCAGTCCGCATGGAAGAGTTTATTCTAAAGTTTGGGCTCTCAGGCAATATTTACGTGAAGAACGTTATGAAGAAGCCAGCGATTATCTCGACGGTTTGCCGGATGATTTAACTTTAGGTCATTTTTCTGTCCCATCACGCGTGAAAGTACTTTGGGGGCTTAAGAAGCCTGAGGCGGCTCGCCAAGCAGCACGTACCGCTTACGACACTTTACCAGCAAAAGATAAAACTGATCTTTCAGGTTGGATGTGTTTTGAAGAGATGTCGCAAAGCTGTGAGCAAACGACGCAAAAGAGCTGCCAGATTTTTGGGCGCGCAACTGAGCAAGACGATCGCATGGGTCGTGATTTGTTGCCAGCTCTTACAATGTTTAAAATGGCTGAATGCAGTGAAAATAAAACTGAAGGTTATCAAAAGCTTCTTCAGGGTCTACTTCACAGCGAAGTAAAAAATTTAGTGCAGGCGACGGCTGAAAATGATTACGCAGGCTTGCGCAAAATGCTTTTACGATCGAAACCTTATGAAGAAATTGAGAACGAAGTTGCTGATGAGGCGGCCCTAGTTTTGGCTGAAACAACAAAGGACGATACAGATATGAGCTTAATTCAAGAAGTTTGGTCTGAAAAGTCTTACGGTTTACGTTGGGAGCAAATCGGCCTTAAGCTTTTCAGTTTCTGGCAGAGCAAAAAAGATTGGCTTCAGGCAGTCAAAGTCGGTGAAAAATTAGCTCCGTCTTTACGTGAAGATGAATTCTTACAAGAGTACGCAGTTACGCTTTATAAAGCGGGAATGAAAAAAGAAGCGGTCGAACTGGTGGCCGATATTGAAAGTATGACTCTCAAATCTGAAACTGAACGTCAGCCTGCAAGCCAAGATGATTACGAAGAGCTCCTCAAACTTATTGAGGAAAAAGAGAAATGATTATCCCGTTTTTTAATGGCTTGATGAGTCCGATGCGCGCACCAATGACTTGGATCATTATTTTCATTAATCTTTTTATTCTCGTTCTTACGCAAATTAATATGTCAGATATTCAAAATCGACTTGAAGATCTAGCTGAAAATGAAGAACTTTCGCAGATCCAAGGACGTATTTTTGCCTCTTATATTCTTGATAATTCAAATCGATATCCTTCTTCTTATCAAAAAATTGCCGAAGAGGCATTGTCGAACTCTGATCACGAAAAAACGGGCCTCTTAGGCGCCTTGGCATTACGCGATAGTTTTTTTTATTCTGATTCAAATGCCTTTCTGACCACTGATAAAACAGTAAGCGGCACCGACAGCGTTGAGAAAGCTTGGTGGAAAGAAAAATCAAAAGAAGTCCTGCTGATTCGTCATGCTCATGCCGGATACGCCCTTGGTATCACTGAAGAGAGTCGCAGTCCGCTTCAATGGCTCACTTATCAATTTGTTCATAGTGATGAAATGCACTTCTTTGCCAATATGATCGTATTTCTTATTTTCGGAGCGGCTTTAGAGTCTGTTATCGGTGCCTTGGGCCTTCTTATGGTTTTTGTCATTTCAGGTTTAGGTGCGGCCCTTGTTTATTTGGTGATCGATGATGTATCTGCGATTCCTTTGATTGGCGCCAGTGGAGCTGTCAGCGGCGTCGTCGCGCTTTTCTGCGTTTTATTCTGGAATCACGGTCTGCGAAATTTCTATTTTCTATTTGTGCCAGCACGTGGTTACATGGGTTTCGTTTATGTGCCTGGCTGGCTGGTCTTGCTACTATGGATTATTGCTGATTTAGCTGGATTTTTGTCGACGCCCGGAGAGCTTGGTGGAGTCGCCCATTCGGCTCATTTAGGTGGAGAGCTTTGCGGGCTTATAATGGCCTTTGGTTTTATGATTTATTTTAAATGGAATAAAAAAAGCTGGCGTGAAAAAACCGAGATGAATACCCAGTCCAGAATGTTGGGTGCGACTCTAAAAATAGAATCTATTTAGCCGCTTGCTAAAAGGCAAGATCTCACGATCTTGCCTTTTTTAAATTAATAAGTATAAGAAACTGCTAAGTTTGAAAGTTCTTCGGTAAAGCCGACGTCATCGCTGGACCAATTATGAGTTTTCAGCCAGTCGAAACCAAGCCCCCAATTTTGATTGAAATAATAGATCGCACCGAGTCTCATGCTTGGACCAAATGATGTTTCATCATCACCGCCAGCAGGTGGCTCATCGTGCATAACTACGGTCAAGCCTGGCGCTACATAAACGTCGAATTCTGTCCTGTCGATAACGTGAATGACGGCCTGTAGACCTAAAAACATTTTTTCGGCTCTATTTGTGTCATCATCTTCATCTGACCAAATAAAAAATCCGCCGACACCTGCATTGCCCATGCGTCTTTCATAATCGACGCCGGCATTAATGGCACCCTGAGTACTGCCGATTAGGCCTCGTACCGTACTTGTTCCGTCCCGCCATTTATCAGCCATTGTTTGAGCAAAAGTTGCGCTGGTGAATAAAACTACTGCCAATGCGCAAAATGTTCGCTTCATCATGTTGTGTTCCTTTCGTTGGTTTTAAAAAATCAACATCACTGAATGTTGAGATACGGCGGAGTAAATTAGCAAATCAGAGGCCAAAGCCAAATCGGGGTCCAGCTTCAATTCTATTTTTCATGGGGTACCACTATGCCCCTATATTTTTTTATATAGGGGACTTTTGACTCAGATATTTTGTGACGGACGGTGTATCTGCACTGGATATGGCATTCACCTTGCTCTCTACATACACGTCTACAAAAAAGCTAAGGAGGCTTCATGTTTAAATCAGATAAAAAACTAAGGGATAAAAAAGTAGCCATCATTGCAACTCACGGATTTGAGTTTTCTGAATTATTTGAGCCTAAAAAAGCTCTTGAAGAAGCGGGTGCAAGGGTCGAGATTCTTTCGCGTGAAGCCGGTTCCATTAAAAGCTGGAAAGACAACAACTGGGGCGAATCGCTGGCCGTGGATAAAGTCATTACTGATGCTCATCCTAGTGACTATGATGCCGTTGTATTACCTGGCGGAGTCATAAATGCCGACACTTTACGAGCTTGCCGAGATACAAAAATGTTTATGGAAGAGTTCGTCCGTACCGGAAAGCCGATCGCGGCAATCTGCCATGCACCTTGGATTCTTATTGAAGCCGGCTGTGTAGATGGGCGTCGACTCACTTCTTATAAATCATTAAAGTCCGATCTTATCAATGCGGGCGCGTATTGGGCTGATGAAGAGGTGATTGTAGACAACGGTCTCGTGACAAGTCGTACGCCAAAAGATTTACCGGCCTTTAATAAAAAAATGATTGAAGAGTTTGCGGAGGGTCGAAACGCCGAAGCTGCTCAACGAGCTGAAATTGATCAAGCGGTTAAGCCAAAATCAGACACTGATGTAGAAACTTATTATAATTCTCAAAATAGTATTTGGTAGAAAGAGGTAAAAATGAAAAAGAACATTTTAAAAACGTTTCTCTTCGCTAGCACACTCGGGCTTTCATTGGCGGTGTGCGCAGCAGCAGGAACAATTACAACCAATAATCCTACAGGCTCAGCCGCAACAAATCCGCAAACACCAACAAATAGCACAACGACTTCAGTGGCTCCCGGTCGCTCAGGTGCCAATCAGATCGGTAATACTGGTGACACGCTGGACATGAGTCGATCTTCAATGCGCACTACAAACCCACCGCTATCGACAGCACCTCCTGCAACTTTACCAATGGCTCAACCGCAATCGGTTGATCCTGCTAATCGTGCTAACCCAACTCTGAATGAAGCACAGCGCAGAGCGAGAATTCAGCAGCCTTACCAGAATGCAGAGGTATGTCGTGATGATGATGCCGCTTGCCTAAGGCGTCGTAGTGAGCAGCTCAGACGCAACACGCCTTTTGAGAATCGCATTCCGCCAACTCCAGGTTCATCAATCACTAATCCAGATGGATCACTTCGCCAGTAAAGGTGCCCGGTTGCTAATCGGTGCTGCGACCTGACATAAAAAATATTTCATGTCGCAAATTTGAACTTAAAATGTCGAGAATTAGGACGTGAATTTTATAAGATGTAATAGCGAAGAGATGAAGGTTGGCAAAGAGCTTGCAGTAATTAATTCCAACTTTGCGATGAGACGAAATGCGAAAGCGGATTGTCAAAATCAAAAAGTAAGCAGAGGTACACACTTAAAACCCAGTGTTTTCAAGTCTGAAACTCTCGCGAAAGGCCATCACCTCGTGTGATGGCTTTTTTTTTGTAAAAAGGGCTAAAGTGCTTTCTCTGGTGGTCGGCGAAGAACGGTTTTTTCTAATACATTACGCATTTTCGAATCTTTCGGCATAAATTTATTCACGATTTTCATCGCGTCTTTTTCACTCATATCATTCGATTGCAGCCATAGCTTTTCGTAAAGAGACTCCGTGGCACCCACGGCTAGGGATGGAAACGCTCCATCATCCACTTCACCAAACCCCACAATTAAAAATCTTTGAAAGAGTTCTTTCATCGCTTTGTTATAAGCGCCTTCATAAAATTTGCCTTGTAGATGAGTGAGCTTCTTAATTTCTTTTGTCGAGAGAGGAGAGTTCATCTCAAGTTGACGTAAAATCATATGGGCTTCGCGCGACAAAGGCGGGAACTTTTCTGAGCGCCGAGCTAGTGTGAGTAGAGCCGTAAAAAGTTCTCGCGAAAAGAAAGTGGCGCGGCCCTGATACCATTTTGAATAGACCACTTCTTTGCAATCTGAGAGCTTCTTCATGCGGTACCACATATTAGCGACCTTGTTGTCGCCACCAGAATCCCACTCCCAACGCATTTGGCTTTTTGGATGGAGTCGGCGCCACAGAGAATCAGGTTCTTTCGCATTCTTAATAGGAAAGACGAGCAAAGCTCCGGCCTCGTCAATTTGCTCAATAGATTTTCGAAAATTCTTATCCATAGAATATTAAGCGTGCAAGAAGCTCGCCTTTACACTTTATTTCTTTTTTGTTTCTCTAGCTTCGTCAGTAAATATGAAAGGAAATATAACTTTTGCGATTTGCCCTTTAGGAGGCGCCTCAAACTTTACTTTTTCAAGAGACTTCGCCATGCATTTACCGAAATCTTCATCACCCGTTGAATTATACTTAGTTTCAATGCGTGAAGTTTTGCCGTCGTCGCCGATCTCCCAGGCGAGTTCGATTTTTCCTTTAGTGGTGGGATTTCTCTCTAAAGCTTCATCATAGCAGCCATGAAAGGCTTTACGATTTTCACGGATTTTACGGCGAATCGCTTCTTTATCGATTCTAGCTTCGGTGGGCTGAAGGGTCGCCGGTGTGGCGCAGCCAGCCGTTGCAAGAGATGTGATCACAAATAGAAAACTAAAAAGTTTCATATCTAAATCCTTCAAATTTTAAATACCTTTGCCGGTGCTCGCAGAAGTTTCTTCTGGTGGAGCAAATCCTCTTCGCATTGTATTTTCAGTCATCACTCGTGGTTCGACGTAGTTCAGTAGGTAGTCTTTACCGCCGGTCTTACTGCCGAGGCCTGAAAGTTTATAGCCACCGAATGGATGACGCCCGACAAGCGCGCCTGTGATACCGCGATTGACGTAAAGGTTGCCGCACTCCAGTTCTTCTTTGATGCGTTCAATGTTGGCCGGGCTACGTGAATAGAGGCCGCCAGTGAGGGCATATTTCGAGTTGTTGGCAATCTCGATAGCATCATCAAGATCTTTCGCTTTTAGAATCGCGAGTACCGGACCAAAAATTTCTTCTTGAGCCAGTTCTGAGTCGGGCTTCACATCAGTGAAGATGGTTGGTGGAACAAAATAACCATCTGCAACGGCTCCAGCTTGAAAGGCGAGAGTGTTAGAGCTCTTATGGCGTTCGATAGTCGCCATGATTCTATCATAAGCTTCTTTATCAACAACGGGGCCAAGATAAGCATGAGGGTCATCGGCCGCGCGCATTTGAATACTGCGAGCCGCTTCGATAAGACGATGAATAAAGCGATCATAATTTTCTTCAAGTACGATCACACGGCTCGCCGCTGAACATTTCTGCCCAGAAAATCCGAAAGCCGAATAGAGAATGCCCACAACGGCCTCGTCGAGATCTGCATCTGAATCGACGATAATGGCGTTTTTGCCGCCCATTTCGATAATGCATTTTTTAACGAAGTGTTGGTTAGCCTGAACTTCTGCTGCGGCTTTTACGATTTCAAGTCCGACATTTTTTGATCCAGTGAATGAAATCAAAGCGACGTCTTTGTGATTCACTAAATAGCGGCCCACTTCTTCGCCATAGCCGGGTACGAATTGCGCGGCACTTACGGGGCAGCCGGCTTCAAATAAGAGTTTCATCATTTCGTAAGCGATGATTGAGCTCTGCTCAGCCGGTTTCACAACAACTGTGTTACCAGTCACAAGTGAAGCTGCTGTCATACCGCAAAGAATCGCAAGCGGGAAATTCCAGGGCGCGATAACGAGAGAAACTCCGCGTGGTTTGTAATGCATAAGGCTTGATTCGCCAGTGACGTAACTCACGCGTACAGGAGTTGCGAGCTTAATCGCTTCACGAGCGTAGTAATCGCAGAAATCAATAGCTTCTGCCACATCACCATCAGCTTCAGACCAAGGCTTGCCAGTTTCAAAAACTTCGATAGCCATCAGGCGATAGCGATCTCGGCGCATAAGATCAGCCCACTTGGTGAGAATCTGAGCGCGTTTATCTGCTGGAGTTTTCTGCCAAGTTTTGAAAGCTTCTTTAGCTTTTTGTACAGCCGTTTCAGCATTCTCTTTCGTCGCCATTGAAATGCGGCCGACAACTTCAGATTTATTCGACGGATTTTCGCGCTCAAACAAATTCGCAGAAGTGACTTTCTTGCCATCAATTAAAATCGGAGTGGTCTGACCAAATTCACGACGATAATCAGCCAAAGCCTTTTTCATCTTCTCACGATTTTCAGAGACTACAAAATCAATGAGCGGCTCATTATAGAAGCGCTCGCTGTCTTTAGGTTTTACTGCAGGGCTTGGGTTTAAGCCTTCACCTGGATTTCTAAGTAAAATTTCAGATGTTGTATTGTCAGCGAATTTCGAGCGCAAGAAAGATTCGTTTGAAGTATTTTCGAGCAGACGACGCACGAGATAAGCCATGCCCGGTATTAATTCTCCGATAGTGGCATATTCACGGACGCGGATACCCTGTTTCACAAGGGCCTTTTTAATGGGCTCGGCCATTCCGTAAAGCATTTGAATCTCGAAAGCTTTTTTGTCGAGTTTGAAACGCTCAGCAATTGTCATCACTGCGGCTATTGAGCGCACGTTGTGAGTACCGGCAGCTAAACGTAGAACTTGGTTGTTTTTTAAGATTTCATAAGCACAGGCTTCATAGTTAGCATCGCTCTCACGTTTGACCGTGTAAACCGGGATAGCCCAATTGTTTTGATCGGCAAGAAGAGTTTCATAATCCCAGTAAGCGCCTTTAACTAAACGCACAGTCACTGAAGTGCCGCGTTTCTTGGCGAATTCAGCAAGAGCACGAACGTCCGCTAATGAATCGCGCAAGTAAGCTTGGATAACAATACCGAAGTGCGGGTAATCGCGGAAGTCAGGTTCCATGAGAAGTTCTTTGAAAACAGTTAAAGTCAGATCTTTGTACTTATACTGCTCCATATCGATGTTGATAAAAACTTGGCGTTCTTTAGCGAGAGTAAAGATCGGGCGGATGCGCTCTTTCAAAGTTTGGATGGATTCGCTCCACGCTTTTTCGCTGATTTGCGAATAAAGAGCTGTCAGCTTAACAGAAACATTCACGCGCGGAATCGCACCGCGGTCATCAGTATCAAGAAGTGGGTTTGCAGGCCATGAGTTGGCGTCACGACAGAGCCAATCGATGAGTTCAACATAGCGGGATTGATATTCAAGAGCTTCTTTTTCAGAAAGTGTCGCTTCACCCAAAAGATCAGCGGTGAAACCTAAAGATTGATCGCGAGTTTTTTTAAGCATCGCTAAAGCTTCTTTTGGATTTTCGCCGGTAATAAACATCTTCGCCATTTGCGTGATGTTTTTACGAATGGCGCCGGCCATGAGGCCTGGGGCTAAGGCTCCGATGCCTGTGCCGAAGCTCATGAGGTTAGAAATTTTGCTGTCAGATTCAGCGAAGTATTCTTTTAAGTGACGAGACACTTCTTGATTGGAATTTAAATACGGCAGAACGTCGACAAAACGAAACATCTGCGTTTTAAATTTTTCGTCTTTCATGCTCCAATCCATGATCTTGCCGTACCACCAATCTTTATTAAAAATTGAACCGGTCTCGCTTTCGAGAAGTCTAAAAATGGTTTCGCCTTTTTGGCGCACTTCGCTGTTGAACTCTGAGTCTTTTAAAATTTCCATGACGATGATTTCTCACTCTGAAATCATTATTGCAAGCTTGACATTCGTGTCGACTCAGGTGACCTTCGACTTCCTGTGTCTGAGAATACTAAAACCCAGCAAAATGACCCTTATCGCATCGTTAAATTTCTCGATGCCGAACGGGGAGTGCGCGTTGCTGTCGTGAATGCCACGGCGGCTGTGCGCGAAATGCAACAGATTCAAAATGCCCAACCTTTAGCGACCATGATGGTGGGCCGCTCAATTGTTGGGGCCGCGCTATTAGCTAGCCAGCTTAAAGATGGGGAAGTCATTAGCGTTTATTTTCATGGCGATGGGCCGATTCGCACAGTTTTCGCCGAATCTTCGTTTGAAGGCGGCGTTCGGGGATACACTCCGCACCCAGAACTTGATCTTCCGTTGACCCCACAAGGTTTAGATTTAAAAACCGCTATTGGAGCGGGCCATTTAACGGTGGTTCGCACGCACCCGAATCGCACGAATTCGCAAAAAGGCACGGTTCCAATTCAATCAGGCCAAATTGGGGATGATATTGCTTTTTACCTTCTTCAGTCTCAGCAGATTCGCTCGGCTATTGCGGTTGGTGTGAAGCTCAGCCCAGAGGGTGGAGTTGTGGCTGCCGGTGGAATTCTTATTGAGCTTTTACCCGGCGCTGATGCCAATATTGAAGTGATCGTTGAAGATCAGTTTGTGAGAACAGGTTCTATTTCTGAAATGTTCGCGGCCGGTAAAACTCCAGCTGAAATTGCTGAAGATTATCTACCTGTGTTTAATTTAAAAGAAATTGATCACCCTTATTCAGTTTCTTACACCTGTAAGTGTTCAAAAAATCGCCTTCTCGCGGCGATGGAGCTATTCAAAGACGAAGATCTTAAAGACATTGTCGATAAAAAAGAGAATCCAATCGCGAAATGCGAATTCTGCGGCCGCCAATACACACTCGAATGGAGTGAAGTGAAGGACGTTTTAAATCGTCGATTAACGGGCAAGCTTCATTAAAATCCCGCGATTTAGAAATCGGCCGGTTTTATTGGCACCAATCAGCTCTGCGACTAACAATTGCTATGCAGTTATCTGTAATACAAAGCTCGGCACGTCGATTCACGATTGCTTTGCAGTCACCAGTAGTACACCAATCAGCACGAGCGCTGGCCATTGCCTCACAATCAGTAGTTGCACACAAGTCTGCGCGTTTTAATACGATCGCTTCGCAATCAGCAGACTCGCACTTGTCGGATGTCATAGTGGCTAAAGCCTGACAGTCTCTATTTGAGAATGCCCAGGCATTCGTAAATGTAAAAACAGCTAAAATTGTAAAAAAACATGTTTTCATAAGACTCCTTAATATCGAGAAATATTTTTCTTTTGAGGTATCTGTATTAGTAGTTAAATGAGTTAAAGTCACCTTCAACGCAGAAGAGCACCCTTTCGGGGCTCTGTCGGTAGGATGATTGGTGGGCCGTTTGTGCTCTGTTGTTCAAGAACCTCTCGATTGAGAGCCAGAGCAGATATGGGTCGATTCGGAAGGCTTTAAACCTTCAGAGCCTTTTGGCTCCAGCGAGTCGCTTGATAGATGTATATATCAAAGCCGATACCAAGAAATCTGGGGTCAAACTGTCTGTCAGACCCCTCTAGGTTGCAGTTAAAAGTTTTGCTTATAGGTGAGAATACCTAGACCTAAGGGCAAAACGACACTTTTTTAGTTCCCTAAAATGGCTAGGGGTGTCGCCTGACTAGACACTTTAAAACATCAATAAAATCAGCATCTTATGAATATATTTTAAGCGGGTGCCTTGGGCTCAAACTGGGGTCTGTTAAGAGACCAACAGGTGTAAAGAAAGTAGCTTTTCCACCTTGTGAATAATCATCAGTTGTTTCAACAGGTTACAAAAGCCGTTTTGAGGTCTGATCCTTGCGATATAGAAGATCATAGGAGCAACTACAATGAAGCTATCATTCACTACATGCGAAAAGTTTAAGCCTCGTTATTTCAGCTTTCTAGGCGTCCTAGCCGGTCTTTTAATGGTTCAAGCCTGTAGTCGCCCTTTATCTCCTGAAGCTTCTTGTAACTTCGTTCAGAACTCTCAATACCAACGCATTTCGTGGAAGACAGATAAGGTTTCATTGCAAATCGACAGTTCAGTTCCTGCCGAATTTGTAAGCTCAGTTGAGGCTGCCGCTGAAGTTTGGAATACAAAATTAGGTCGCAAAATCATCACTGTCGTAAAAACAGGTTCAGCCGGCACTGCTGGCAGTGCCTCTAAAGACAATGTTTCTAAAGTTTACTGGAAAAACTCTTGGGATGCGAATAAACCAAATGAACAAGCCCGTACTACAGTTTACTGGCAAGGCAGCCGCATTTATGAAGCTGACGTGCAAGTGAACGCCAAAAACTTCACTTACTTTAAAACGGGCGATCAGCTTGATGTTTCAAAAGTTCATATTGAAAGCCTTTTGGTTCACGAATTTGGACATGTACTTGGCTTGGCGCACCATGACGAAGACGGCAGCGTTATGAAAACAAACCTATTAAGTGGTTATGTTCGTGATGAGCCGGGCCAAATTGATTTAAGCTCCCTAAAATGTGAATACTAGGGGCAAAGTAGAACTCTGTAAGATTCTTAAAAAAGTAGTAAAAGCCATACAGAGCAAGGCTTTTAGAAATGAAAAAAGTTCCAAAATGGAACCGAAATTTAAGATTTTAGATATTTAAGAGAATTTAAGTTTAGAAATTGATGAGATCGTCCTACCATAATTTTAGGTCGGGGCAGAGAGAGAAAGGAACGTTTTATGATCCTAACAAACAAAACAATTGAACTCAGTCGTTCAACAGAAAATCGCGAGTCTATCGTCGAGGCGCCTGTTCATACGTCTATCCCGCATGTTCAATATGAAGTCGATGTTCTATCGCAGTTTCGCGCCAATCTAGCGCAACTTGAAGATCTACAAGGTCGCTTGAAGTTCGTACTTCAAGAAGTTTCTAGTCTTGTTGTTAAAAAATAATTTTGGAATTGTGACGGTCAAGTGGCCGTCTTTGTACTCTTTCATCACGCCTTTAGTTACTACCGGAATTCGTAGCGGAATGATTTCTCTAAATGATTGATAAGCATCAGTGGCGAGTTCTCGATCATCTCTTTTTACTTTTTCACTGAATTTTCTCTGGCCAGTGACGACGACTTTATCTTCTTTGACGACCACATCGACATTCTTGCGTTCGTGTTCAGGAATTTTTGTTTTCACAACGAAGAAGTTTTCTTCTTCATTCAGTTTCGTTTCAAAATCTTTCATGTTGTAGAATGGATCTTCGCCTTTATCGCTGTATTTATCAAAACGTTGAACGAGTTTTTCTTTTTGTTTGACGAGGGCGTCGGTGAGGCGAACCTCTTGAGCATCAAGAGTGCCGCGTGCAGCTTTATCGTTTCTTAGATATTGCTTTTCAAATTCTTGATTCTGCTGAAGAGCCATATCTTTAAAGATTTTATCTTGCTCTTGCAATTTGCCGAGATGAGCTTTTTGGCGCTCGACTATTTTCTGCTGATGCACGGCCTGATCTTGTTCGAGTTCTTTTTTAAAGTACTCATCTTGCGCCATGATTTGCGCCTGAAATTTATCTTTCTGAGTTCTCACTTCAGTTTCGCCGTTGGAGTGGACGCGCTTGATTTCGTTATCATAACCGGCGCGAGTTTTCTCTAGATTGTCTGAGGCCACTTTGACCGTGGTGTTCAGACTCTCGGCATTTTTTTCGCGGGTGGCTTGGATTTGTTTTGTGCCTTGGGTTTCTTCTTTTATAAGTTCAGTTTGAACTTTGTTGTGGAGATTTTTGATTCTCTCATTAGCTGCCAGTCGTTCATTTTCAATGCGTTTTTCAGTTTCAGTTTTATTTTCGTTGAGCATGCCCATGCCAGTGGCGCGCTGCTTAGCGAGCATTTCTTCGTTGCGCTTTTTCATAGCTTGGGCAGCGAGGGCATTTTTCTTTTGGAGCTGACTCAGCTCTTCATTTGATTTTTGCTGAAGAATGTTTTTTTGCACAGAAGCTTTTTTTACAACTTCTTGCGAGCCCTTCTGAGCTTGATTTTCTATTTCAGAGCGTCTGCGGTTCTCATTTTGCGAAATCTCTTTCGTACGATTCAGCTCTTCAGAGAGTTGACGGCTCTTTTCGTTGCGGGCTTTCGTGATCAACTCATCATAGCTTTGCGTGCGTTGATCGACTTCAGATTTCATGGCTTCAACAGTTTCATTTCTTTTTTTACGAATGTGATTTACAGCGGCTTGCGAAGTGTCTTGTTCTTGCTCAACACGCTCCGCATGTTCTTGTTTGAGTTGTGCAATTTCACGACTGTGTTCTTTTACAATCGTGCGCTTCTGCTGACGTTGACTGTCGAGCAGATCTTGTAACTCTTGCGAGTTCTGTCTTTGAGCATTGTTAATCGGATTCGACATACCATTCTATTTTAGCCAGGACCGGGCTAAATAAGAATACTGGGCCTACCTGAACTATTCGTTAGTCTGCGGCTTACAAGGCGGGCGCTTAGAGGTATTCTCCCAGCACATCCAAGAGGTCTTATAGACAGCGACTTCATTGGGCTGCAGCGGGTAGATTTGAGGATACTGAAGATGATCGTAAGTCGTGATGATGCTTCGAGCTTGACCGGTTTCGCTATTCTGAATTTCAAGCTCGAAGGTTCGATATTCACCGAAAGCGCTGATTTGAATCAAAATGATACAAATGGCTATAAGGGAAAGCAGAAGTTGTTTACTAAGGTCGAGCTTGGTCATACCTAGACTATCGGCACCCTCGACCTATGACTTAACTAAGATTCTTAGTGTTTTAGCTAATGTTTGAGACTACGCGACGTAGCAACTGTATTTTCAAGGATATGAAAGTAAGTGCGAAGGAGAATTTCGTAGCTTTTTGGGTCAAGAGTGCCCAAGTATTCTTTTTTGGCCTCGAGAGTTTCGCGCTTTAAAAGATCGTCCATAAGGTTCTGAATCTTACCTAGGTTCTCGAAGCTGAAGAATTCGCCTTCTTGAGTTGGGTTTTTCAGAATCTCAGCAATCGCACGATGTTCAAAAAGATGATGCACACCCACTAAAGATTGAGAAAGAAATTGCTCTAAAGCTTCTATATTTTTTTCGTCCATGATGCACTAACTCCTCATTGAGCCATCCGTTCCGTGGATGGAAATTTTCGAGCACTGACGTTCTAATGAAATTAGAAGAATAATCAGTCATTGTTGCAAGTTTAAAATTGTGCAATTTGACACGGGCTAGTCGAAAGCCCTATCATTTGAGTGGGTCATTCAGGCTCATTTTTTTGAAAAGGTAAGACATTGACTAAGCGTAGACCTAAAGACACTAAAGAACGTGCGTCTAAACCCAGAACCAGTAAAGATTCTGGCTTGGGTCGTATCGTTATCGATGAGAAAAACGGTCTTGTTTTTGAAACCGAAGAAGAGCTTTTTCAACATTTCAAAAAAGAAATCAGCTTTTTAGAAAAAGAATTTTTTAAACTTCGTGAAGAGAGCGACATTCCTGACAAAGATTTTGAAAAATACGAGGAAAATTTAGCTCTTTTGCTCGATACCCCTGACGAGGTTTGGGAGGACTCCGAAACTATTTCGGGTGTTGTTTTAACGATCTATTTGAAAAAGATCGGCAAACCCAGAGTGAAGGTTTCAAAGAAAAAAGCGCCGGTTGAAGAGGTTGAGGAAGATGAAGACTCTGAAAAGACGAGTTCTGAGACTCCTGACATCGATGAGGCCGATAAGCCGCTTTACCATGTAGGCATTGTCTACTTAGTCAATGATGCTCCTACTTTTGTATATCTACATTTTCCGACACATAGTGAGGCGTTGTACGCACAGTATCGTCGCGGTGAAAAGATTTACGATCGTTTTGAAGAGAACACTCCGCTTGGAGCCATTGAAGGCGATGCTCTGTTTGAAAATGATGAATTTGCTCGTGGTCTTTATCACGCCATGTTGATCGTTCGATCTGAAACCGACATTCGTGAAGAAGATTTCCGAGATTATGCCAAACATCGTGAAGAGTCCATTGAGCAGCCCGATGAAATTTGGCGCACCACTGACTCTACCGGAAATGTTCTGGTTCATTTTGTGCGCGATCTTTCTGAAGATGGGGCTGACGGACTTTTCTACGTAGTAGTGACAATTGAAGACGCGGCTTCAAACAGCCACGCCTTACTTTTTTCATTCCCAACAAATGACGAGTCTTTAGTGGCTCGTTACCGCCAAGGCGAAAACCTACAAGCTGAAGAAGTCGTGCAGGAAGCCAGTCACTAATATTTTATTATCGAGCTGATTTTGCCGGAGGAGCGGGTTTAGCCGCTGGAGCCGTTGTAGGAGTCGATGCTGCTGTTGGCGCTGTCGTCGGAGAAGCATTAGCGGCAATTACTTGTGCCACTGGCGGAGTGAGCTTATTCACTTGCGAGAATAGCTCCGCCAAAGCTTGGCACTCATTCACCTGACGGCCTTCATTAAGTTTATTACCATCTTTGCAGTAATCAGAAAATTTAACTCCGTTACCAAAGTTAGCTTCAAACTCATTGATATTCTTAATCACCTCAGCGCGCCAAGCTGTGTAAGCATTTTTATCAAGAAGTGGTGGCGGGCTTGATTTGAGCCAATCACTGAGTTTCTGGGCGCAGCGAACTGTTAAATCAACCACTGGTTTCAATGAAACGCAGCCTGTTGAAATATTATCTTCTGCTTTAGGGCCGGCTAACATTCCGAAAGTTTCGCATTTATAAGTTGGAGGTTGGGAATTGGCACAACCTTCAGTATTCACTCGATCAGCAGGGCGTTCACACGTGAGGTAATCGCCTTTAGAAATATATTTGCTATTGTGACCACCGTAAATACAGGCGCTGCCCTCAGCTTTATAGCCAGCAATTGGAGCTTCGTCTCCGCCAGCAGCAGCACTGGTGGCAGTGGCTCCACCGCCACCAGCGGTCGCAGCTCTGCGTCCGTTGCCAGATCTACTTTTTGCGGGAACATCAGTTTTGGCAACAGGAGTCACTGTAACCGTCGGTTTAGCAGCAGCCGAACCAGATTTAAGAGCTAGAGTCGGAGTGGGCTTTTCTCTGGGTTCAACGGCTTTGCGAATTTCGTAGCCGGTATAAACAAGCGTGCCGCCCTTCGCAGCTGTTTTTGTAGCGGACCAAGCACGGCTAGCCCATGACGCGGCCTTAGAACCATAAGTTACAATACCGCGTGAATAAATGGGATAGAGACGAATTGCAACTGGAGCCACTCGTGCCACAGCTCCTGCCGCCAGTGGTACTAATGGCGCAACGGCATAAGCTCTCGGCAATAAAGAAAAATCTTCTGGTAAATTAAATTCTAAGCTTTTGAAAAAATCAAAGGCGGCAGAAGCCTGATTATCTTTCATTACATTTTTTTTCTGAGCGTGTTCAAAAAAGCTGATGTAGTGATAAAGAAAAACAAAATAACCGATTTTATTTTCTGGAGTCATTTTTTCGATGGCTTCGATGGGCAAAACGTAATCGCTGAGTCTTGGTGTGCCATTGTATTCAGCTTTTACAGCTTTACCAGCCCAAGAAAGGGGAGAGAGAAAAAGACTTAAAGTCACAACAACAGCTACACAACGTTTCACGTCTGCCTCCGCAAGATTTTCTGAACGATTACTGGCTCGCTTTGCCCATACGAATATGGGTTAAGCTGCTTTGAAAAAGAGAGCGAAAAGATTCAATCCACTGACTCAAAATACTCATAAGTTTCGGAAAGAATCCTGTTGCTTCGGGTTCAGGCTCTGAAGCGGGTATGCGAACGCTACCGAAATAGCCAGCGCAGATCTGTTCGGTGAGCTGAAAGTAATCATTCTCGCTGGCGTAACTGCCGCGGTAAGCGTAATTGGGATGCAGAATTTGTAAATCAAGCGATGCATTAGCTTGAGCGTAAACATTTGGATTGGAATAAAAAGCGGGGAGCAGAACACTGCCGCTGGCGCCAGTCGTGCCATTTGTATAAATCACAAAGGCAGCCGCATCCCAAATCTGATCCATTCCGGTGAGCACAACGAAATGTCTTTCAAAAAAATTTGCCACAGTAATGCCTAAAGTTCCAAGTGCTTTTTGGCTGATGATGGCCTCAAGCATACTTTTTGAAATAACATTCGAGCCATTGGGGTTTGAAACAGCGCCGGTGCCTTTTTGCATAAAGAACATTGTGACTGGAACAGAATTTGTTTGCCGCTGGCCCGGAGTGCGCTCGGACCATCTAAAAACTTGCAGCGAACCATTTGAAGTTAAAACACTCGATGGAACTTGCGTGAAATTCACATTGAGATAAGAGGGATTCAATTGGCCATAGCTGTAATAAGTACTGATTTGACCTTTTAAGCCTATTTGACCCAGATCAATTCGATTGCACTCAGCCAATAAATATTGAGAATCATTAACGGTCGGCGCACGGCTCGATAAATTCGTGCTCGTACTTTTCTTTTTAGGAGCGCAACCGGTCAATGCAAAGAGCAAAGACGCGACCAACAATCCCGCCGACAGAGGGTAAAATAAACGCTGACTCATTTACTTCTATAGTAGATGATAATTTCTGATTTGGCTTCTCAGACTCGACACAGGTCTAGAGCCAATTTTCGAAAAGGAGACGGCGTATGCTCAACTCTAAAATAGCTGCAATTGGACTTCTCTCTTTCTGCATTTTTCAATTGGGCTGTAGTTCGGCTGCAAAAAAGTCGGTGGATAAAATTGAGTCCCTCGATGTCGGAGCGGTTCAAATTAAGCTTGTGGCTGATACAGATTTTAGCGAGATCACTCGCTATGTTTCAAAATCTGTACAAAAAGAAAGACTTGTCGGTCAAAAAAAACCAGTTCGTAAGACTGAAAATGTTGAGTTTAGCGTGGAGTCAAAAATTTCTCGGGTTGATATCGAAAACAATAGGATGTTTTTAAATTCAAAGACCATTGAGAAGGTGGGCCAAGCTGATCTTCACGATTTTGCCATGCCAGAGATGGGCGAAGAGATTGTTTTCGAGCTCGATCAATATGCTCGTGTTTATAATGCTGGAGCTTATCCGCCATCGAGCATTTTTTTTGTTCCGCCGATTTCGTTGCCTGATGAGCCGGTTAAAAAAGGTGAGACTTGGTCGATGCACTCAGAATGGGTGAGCTTAGGTAATAAGGCTCCTTTTGAGTTAGAAGTGACTTCGACTTTAAAAGATATCATCAGCTGCGGCGATTATCGCTGTGCCGATATCGAAGTTTCAGGAAACGCCAAGATCATCGGTGCCGATTCTCGCCGACTTCGCTTCACCAGTCGCGTGCAAGGGCGCTACTTATTTATTTTAGAGAAAGGCAGCGTACTTTGGAGTTTGATGCGCTCATCGCAGCAGCTTTCTACAGCCCGTGAAAATATTGAAATCTCAAATTGTTTCTTAAGTCGTCTCGAAGAGCCGAAGAAAATGAAGTGGGCCGGCGTGACTTCAACAACGTGTGACCCGACGGCAGAAATACCAGAGGATTTGCTTAAGGTTATTAGCCTATAAGAGTTTTGGGGTTTTCTGCCTAAGAAGTAGAGGTTCGAGTTATTACCCCGACAAGCTACGAGTTGCCTCACTGAGCAAAAACTACGTGTAAACAATTCTATTAAATCTCAAATCAATTTTATCCGACTACGAGTCCATTTTGCTCAGTTGGGCAACTAGCTTATTAACACGTGCTCCGTAATGTAGCAGAAATACCATTTTTTTATTTTCAGGATTATTGGCTAACTTAATCTTTAATCTCAGCCCAGGTCACGCCATCGCCGCCACTGTCTTTATTGCCGGCCTGCCATTTTTTTACGTACACGCTGCGAGATAAATAGCTTCGCACCGCTTTTTTCAAAATATCTGAGCCGCCGTGGCCATGAATGATTTTGACTCGATCTTCTTGGTGAATTGAAGCTGTATCTAATTGTATTTCAAGTTGAGAAATAGCCTCTTCGCTGTTCATGCCACGAAGATCAACAGTGCGATCTTCGTCGGCCGGTAGAAAGCTTACGTTTTGGGCGCGTCTGATAATATCTCGGGTCGGGTTGCCAGAAACTTCAGGGGAGCGTAAATCCGTCCACACCACCATAAAACGCATCGACTGCGAAAGAACCGGGATTTCACCTTTTGAATTCGGCTTGCCTTGAACAATTCCATCACGGCCCACAGTTTTAATAAAGACTTTAGAGCCAGGAGGGAAGCGCTCAATAAACTCTTCTGCCGATTCAATTTGTTGAGTCGTATCTTCGGGCGCATTCTTTTTTGAAGCCTTAATGATAACCGGAAGCTCAGTTTTAATTTTTTCTAAATCTTGATGGCGTTTAAAGATATCTTCGATTTTCGATTCGCGAAGAATAACGTCCACTTTCTTTTCAGCACGCTTGATGGATTGATTGAGCATTTTCTCTTTTTCGGTCTGAAACTTTTCAATAATCGATGTGTAGCGTTCACGCTCTTTTTCGGTCTTTGCTTTTTCTTCTTCAAGGGTACGGGTGAGGTGGTGAAGCTCGCTGCGAAGCTGATCGACCTGTTCGAGGTCCCGCTGGTACTGGCGATGTTCAGGCGTTAAAAAGCCTAAAGCTTTATTTACAATCTTTTCGTCTACGCCCACACGTTTAGCTGTTTGAATAGCTAATGATTGGCCAGGTACGCCCATTAAAAATTGATAGGTCGGGCCTTTTACCTTATCAAATTCTAGGCTGCCGTTGATGACGCCCGAGGTGTCGCTCCAGCCGAGTTTTAATGCTCCTAAGTGAGAGCTAATAACGCCAAAGACTTTATTTTCAGCATAGAACTCAAGAAAACTACGAGCGAGTGCCGCGCCTTCTTCAGGATCAGTAGAGCCGCAAATTTCATCGATTAAGAGAAGATGCTGAGGGCCTTTTTGGTTTGATGCCACATTCAGAGTTTTTAAATGGGCCGCAAATGTACTTAAGTTGGCATCGACGCTCTGCTGATCGCCAATTGAAACCGTGATATTTTTGAAAAAAGGAATTTTTGAAGTTTCATGGGCACAAATTAAGAGTCCACAGCGCGACATTTGCGCCGCTAAACCAAGAGCTTTAAGTAAAACTGTTTTACCGCCGGCGTTCGGGCCCGATAAGAGAAGAATTCTTTTCTCTGAATTAAGAGTCACTTGGCTCGGGATCACTTTCACATTGTTCAAAATCAAAAGTGGGTGGCGAAGATCTTTTAAGAGAATTTCAAAGTTACTTTCTTCGTCCGTAAAGGTGCAGCGTCGACCGTTAATGGCAATGGCGAGCTGAGCTTGCGAAGAGCGAATATCAAACTCAAGTAAAGCCTCACGCGACTGACTGAAGCCATCTATGCAGGTCGCTAGATATTCAGAGAGCTCATTCAGCAGCTTTTCAATTTCAGCTTCAATCTCAATTTCAATTTCGCGAATGCGGTTGTTAATCGGCACAGCTTCTTGTGGCTCGACGTACACTGTTTGTTTGGTCTGGCTGGTGGCGTGAATAATACCTTCAAGACCATGGCGCATATTGCTTTTAATTGGTACCACCCAGCGACCTTCACGGGTTGTGACATACTTCTCTTGTAAAACTGTTTCGAGCTGAGAGTTTTTTAAAACTCGATCTAAAGTGCTTTGTACAAGACGGCTCTGTTGGTTTTTTTCATTCCATAGACGAAACATCGTTTCGCTGGCATCAAAGCGGATTTCTCCATCAGGAGTCATTATCTGATCGATCGCTGACAATGGCTCTTCAGCTTTGATAAGCTGATTGAGAATACGTTGGGCCCAGGGTGTGTGAAAAGGCTCGAGAACTTCGTACAAGGCGATCACTTCAATACAGAATTGTCTCACATCGCGAAGTTCTAAAGTTCTTAATGTCGCTTTTTTTTGAAGACGAATAAACCAAGTGCCAAATAAATCAAGGCTTTGGCAGAAGGGGCGAATTCCTTTTGCGATCACTTGAGCCGCATTTTCAATTTCAGTGAATTGCTGCTCAGCCTGTGCAGCAGAAGAAAGCGGCTTAAGACTTGCGAGCTGAACTCGGGCCGCATCGCAGGTCGCATAGTCAGCCAGACGAAGTTTGATTTCGTCCCAATCTAAATTACGAAGTTCAATTGTGTTTTTCGTTTCCGCGCTCATTTCTTCCTCGCCAGAATTTGGCGCCCGAGAACTATTAAGCCGACAATAATAAGAATGGCATCTATCAGCCAAGGAAATTGTGCATAAACCGTAAGTTTTGGATTTTTAATGTAAGGAACTTTGTAGATTTGAGCCCATTCTTGGCCCATGGGGCTTTTTTCTAAAATATCGCCGTTCGCTAATATCACAGTTGAGATACCAGTATTCGTTGAGCGCACAAGGGGAAGTCGGTACTCAATGGCTCGCCCCAGGGTCATATAGCCATGCTGGTAAGGTTCTTGCCACTCGCCATACCAAGAGTCGTTGGTGATATTGACGATAATTTGCGCTCCTTGTTTGGCGAGTCCACGCGTGAATTCTGAGAATAAACTTTCGTAACAAATTTGCGGACCTAAGATGAGACCGTTTAAAGTTTGAATTTGTGGGCCCGGGCCGCGGGCAAAGTCTCCGGCAGGAAACCATTTCTTCATAATCGGAAAAGTATCTGAAAAAGGAATGTACTCGCCAAAAACTAAAAGAATCGATTTGAAATAGAATGGCCATTGAAGGCTGCCATCAGAATTAAAGATAAAAAAACTGTTCGTGGTTTTATTTTGTTTGTCTTCAGCGCCGTATCCGCCAGTGATCAGCGGGGTTTTAGATTGACGCACAAACTGGCGAACCGGCTCAAGGATTGTATGAAAATAATTGGCCGATTGAATTTCAACTGGAAGCGCTGTTTCAGGCCAAACCATAAAATCAATAGGCCCCGTGGCTTTTTGTAAGGCGAGTTGGGAGAGAGTTAAATAGCGCGAAATAATATGGTCACGAAAAGCATGGCCCTGTTCAGCGTATTGTTTCTCTTGATTGCCAATGTTGGCTTGCGTGATCAAGGTTTGAATTTCGCTATCAGGTTTCGGTACGGTTTTATAAAGCCCGTAACCGAGTAAATTCAAAATAAAAAATCCGACGACAAAAGAGCCCAGAATGATTTGGCCTTTTTTGTTTTTGCGATTTTGCCAAAAATAAAAGAAAGCCAAGTTGCTGACGATGACTAAGCTTGAGAGACCTTGAAACCCGATAAGCTCGGCCAGTTGTGAAATGGGCAAACCCACCCATAAAAAGGTAAATCCGTAATTCCATGCAAAAATAGTGGGGAAGTGATGCTCAAAAAAAGCTGTAGAGATAGCTAAAATCACTAGTGATGTCGATGGCTTAAGGTTTAGCCTCGTTTTTAATAAGAACCAAGTAGTAGCGCCCACTAGAATATCAAGATTGGCAATTGCACAAAAGCCCATCAGAGCGGCCATCGCTGCCGCCCAGGGCATATTTCCAAATTCTTTAAGTGTATGGGCGACCCAATTAAAACCAATTAATGTCAGCAAAAATCCAGTGATTAAACTGCCGATAATTACGGGGCGAATTGTTTTTTGATCTCTGAAAAAAAGCCAAAGTGGTACAAAAGCAAAAAAACTCGCCCAGGGCGGAAATGGAATATAGCTTGTCCCAATAAAAAATCCTGATACGATTGGGAGGTGGTAGAATTTCAAAAATCCGTAAAGTTTTTTTACCATACGAAAACGATAGTACAGAGATGGATATTAGTACAACACTTGGAAGTAGCATGTTAACTCCGCAGCAAAATTTTAATGCAAGCCCTGATATCAGCGTTCACGTGCGCTGCCCAGATTGCTTTAAGCTTTATGCTGTTAAAGCCAGCGATATCCATGAGGCTCGTCCGCAGTTTCAATGTGTAGATTGCTCGGCTCAGTTCTGGATGCCTTATCCAGAGTGTTTAGAGAGCGCTGCGGGCCTGATTGGTTTTCCGTTAGAGAATGCGCGTGAGCCTCGCACAGCCAATACATTTCAGGCTAAACCTTTCTCGTGCCCTAAATGCGGCTCGGGTTACAGCGGTGGCCAAACTGAGTGTGAAAAGTGCGGAGTTTTATTCGCGAAGTTTTTAAGTAAAACACCAGGTACGCGTTCTGACTTCTCGGCATCAAAAGAGCTCAAAGCTTTGTGGGATGCGGCGATTCTTGAGTATGAAAAAGAAGATCGCCATCGCGCTTTTATTCGTTACGGTTTAACCGACGGCAATGTTGAATACGTGTCTCGTAAGTATTCGGATGTTTTAGATTCTAATCCTAGTGATGAGATGGCTCTTAAGATGCAAAAAGAGCTGGCAGCAATTACGGTGGCGAAAGCTGAATCTGTCCGTAGGCCGCTATCAAAGGGCTGGCAAGACTGGAGCATTCCTAAGCTCCGCTTCAGTCCGGTTCTCTATGTTATGGGCGGGGCCCTTGTTGTGGGTGGTCTAGTGATGCCAGGAATGAGAAACCTCATTGGCTTTGGCTGCTCGATTCTCTTCTTAACTTTAATGGTTAAGTTCTATTTTCAAACCGCTAAAAAAGTTTAGCGAGTTCGCTGCTCAACATTAAATGGATTGGTCACTTCGCTCGCTTTATCTAAAGCCTTTTTTGAATCTCTTACGAGGGCCGCGATTTGATCAATTTCACTTGATGAAACATCGCGAGTATTTGGATCATCTGAATCGGCGGTGTTCTCAATTGTGAATGACGAAGCTTTGATTTGCGAAGTGTTCTTCGGAATAATTCCGCTCACGTTCGTGCCTTCTCCCATAATGGCAAGAGCGCGGTAAATATTCAGACGCTTCTGTGAATTCGTCTTACCTTTTAGGCGAAGCGGATCATAATCACCAGATTCAGTGAGCGAGCGAATCACTTCATTCGCTGAGTAGTCTGGATATTTAGATCGAACTAAAGCGGCGGCACCCGTTACAACAGCCGTGGCTTGTGACGTGCCCGTCATAAAGCCGTAGCCGCCACCAGGTAGAGTTGAATAGATCTGTTTGCCCGGAGCTGCAATATCAACTGAGAACTCACCATAGTTAGATGAATCTAGGACTTGTTTGTTTGCATCAATGGCCGTTACTGAAATAATGTTCGGAAGATCGTAATCTGCTGGGTAATATTTTTTAATATCTGAGTTTGAGCGCTCGTTACCAGCCGCTGCGATAAAGAGAATCGGGCGACCATTTTTATCTTTCGCATCGCGAATCGCTTCTCTTTCTTTTTCGCTTGGTTCTAGACCGCCACCTGAGTAGTTAATGATAGTGGCGCCCATTTGTGTGCAGTAACGAATGGCGCGAATTGTATTCACTAAGTTGTTGTTAGCAGGAGCTTGCGGATCATAATACTTTGCAATGATCATACTGATACGTGGGGCCACACCGCTAATGCCGATGTTATTGCCACCTTCAGCACCAACGATGCCGGCGATATGTGTCCCGTGACCATGGTTGTCTCTAAGGTTGTTATTATTGGCTACGAAGTTCCAGCCGTAAACGTCATCAGCGAAACCATTGCCGTCATCATCAATACCATTTGATGATTTTGCACAAACAACATATTCACCTTTTTTGGTTTTTGATTCACAAGCTTCACCTGGGTTCACCCAAAGATTATTTTTAATATCGGGATGGTTCACATCAATGCCCGTATCGATGATGCAGGCCTTTTCTGATTTTGAACCCATAACATTATGTTTATTCATAGCCATTTGCCATGAAGTTAAATTGAGGTCGTATTTTTGTGAAAGGGCCGGGTCTGTTAAATCAAGGGCGATAATAACTTCTTTACCATTACCTTTAGTCGCCGGGTTAGCTTTGCCCACTTCAGTGGCGCGCGATACTCCAGTAGAGCTGAGTTCAACCAAATCATCTTGAATTTGATATTCTGCTGATTCGCGAGATGTAGTTTTATTTTGAAAAACAGCAGTGAGTGCCGTTAAAGCTAATGTGGCAATAACGAAAGCTAGCATTTTATTAGTATTCTTAGATGTATTGTATTGAGACATATTGAACTCCCGTTCGTTACAGCTATAAAGAGCAATCTAGATGCCTAACTAAAAACCGGATAAGATATTGATTTTACTAGTGTTATCTTAATGAAACGGGGGCGAAATATGACCACTTTATAGTGGTGTGTAAAGAGCCTAAACACTCATTGAAGGCATTGATTCTTTTCGGGATTTTTAAAGAATCATTCTAGGGCGCTGAATAAGATGAGCGAATTTGATTCTCAGCTTTCATCAGTCGATTGTGTTCGCGAACTGCTTTCGCAAGTGCAGTTTGAATACTTTCATTATCAGCGGCGCTGACGGCTTTTCCTTCGATGGCGCTGAGGACTTCAACACGACCGGTATTGGCTACCGTGGTCTGCATATCAATTCCGAAAGTCATGAGGCGAAGGCGCTCTCGCGGAATTTTACCTTCAAGGGATTTTCTAAGTAATTTTTCAATGGATTCGCCATGAGTCGAAATTAGGGTGCGATCTGCTGCGCGAGTGATTCCTTTAGCAACGAATGAAAGTCGGATTTCGCGAGTGAGAGGATCGCGCGAGAGTCGGTTCATAAGGGCTTCTTTATTTTTACGAGTCATGGGTTTCTTGGCTACTGCCACGCAGTCATCGCCACTGCATTTTGCAATGTCGCCAATAATTTCTCTAAAGCGCTCAAGTCGCCTTGAGAAAAGTGTAGTGACGGATTGTTCGCCCAGACGAGTGCCGATAATGGCGTCATCAATAGTATCGGCTCGCGCAAGTGCGTGCGCTGTGGCCGTTTGGTTTGAAGAGCCCATTCCTAAGAAGTCTCCTGATAAGCCTCCATTTACGGCTTCATCGAGATTTACGATTTCCCGCTCGGCAATATTGAGGCCCGGAGAAAACTCATCAACGCGATCTGAATAGCTGAGCAGGCGCTGTGCATCGGCTTCTGTGTACTCACGACTGTTAAAGCGCTTGCGTAAAACTTCAGTCAATTTCTTCGCATCTGGATACTTACGAATTAGGTCGAAAACTTCTTGCGTAGGTATTTGTGCGCCAGAGGGGCCTTCCATAAGTTTGCGAAGAGAGGGGGATTTTTCTAAGTCTGATCTGATGAGCTCCACTTCTTTAACTCGAACATTCATTCGATCGCGCACTTGTGGATGTGAGAAATCACGAATATCAGAAAAGCCTGTGCCTTCGGATTGTCGAGCGGCACGGGCGGCTAAATTGGCACGATCGGCAGTTTGGCCGATACCAGCTTTGAACCACTCTGCCGGATTCGTGCCTGGAATTAAATTATCAAACTCGGGGGTTTCGGCTTTGAATTTTTCGCCGGCCTGACGAACGGTTTTTTCGAGCTGTCTAGCTAAGTCATCGGGGAGTTGGCCTTCGAAAGCAAAACGCATGGCTTTAAAATCGCTATAAGTGGAAAGCTTGAGGCCCGGATTCCGTTTTAAAAGCTCATCAATTTCAGAGATTAAAATTTTCTTATGCAAGTTAGTGAGCGCGGTAACTAAGTTTTTGTCTTTAGTGAGATCATTGATTTTTTTCATCAATGAATTTTCAACATCAAGAAATATCCGATTGTCAGAGATGCGAGAAATTAAGGCCTTGTTAATAAAGCGGCTGTTTTGCGTGACGGTCGTGGGATTGTATTGAAGGCTCTTCTCTATAATTCTATCACGAGCTGCAGCCAGAATAGGACTTTTTTGTGGCGCGCGGTCTGTGCTGCGAGTCCGACTGGTTCGCGCCAGTTCACTTCTTTCTTTTGGGGGAGTCAGCTTTGGTTTTACTTTTAAGTGCGGATTCTCTTGATCGATGATGGCGGTGGCAATGAGAGCCCTTGTGGGAGTGGCACCTGCCAGGCGTCGTGCAGTTATTGTCGTTACTTTTTTACGAATCGGGTGATTGTATTTGGCTCCCGCAATTCGGTGAAGACCGCTGGCTTTATCTGAGATTCCGAGAATTCGTTTAATGCTCTTAACGATCAAGCCGCCACTGATTAACTCTCCAAAAAGCTGACAAGTGGCTTTCGCTCGGTATTCGCGCCCACAGGTGGCAAGAGTGACTGATTCTTTTAAAAAAAGCCCTTCAACAACTTTGTACATGCTAGTGAGAGTATCGATAGGATGCCAAATAAAAGCCGAAGTGGCGCTACCGACAGAGTTGGCCACCTTCTGCTGATACCGCGAATTGAAAGCCATTTTCACAGAGAAATTAGCAATCTCATAGAACATTTTAATGATTGATAAAACACTGCCCGCTAAGCCTTTCACGCAACCTAGAATCCATTTTCCGGCTTGAGCTGTATTTACGCCGCCAGGTGGATCGCGTTTGCACGTAGGTCTAATGGTTTTTTCAATACTCGCTAGAGTTTCACGTACAGGACCCTCATAAAGATTTACATCGCAGAGAAGGCAATAGTCGGCTTCAGTCTTTGAAGATTTTGCGGCAGCAGGCGAGCGCTCACCAGAGTATTGTCCTGCAAAAGTTTGTAGTTTCTCAAGTGAGCTGCGAGCTCCATTTTCAGTTTGCGTCGACCAAACTATAGAAATGATTTTATCTTTATCAAAAACTGAAGTTTCAAGTTCATATTGATCATGAGCCGACCATGTCGAGCGGATCAAGGCCGTTTTGCGATCATCTTTTATAAAAGTTGTGACGAGTTGTTGCTTTTGTAATCCGAAAACTTCGAGAAGCTCATAGCGATCAGCAAAAAGTTCTTTGTCCCAATCAGGTTCAGTCTCATTGGGTTCATTATTTTTAAAGGCTTCATTCTGCCATTCGCGCACAGTTATGATCTCAGTATTTGGGATGCGAGATTTTAAAACTAAAAAATCATTCTGCTCAAAAACGATCTCATAAGTGAGTCGAATATCCGGTGCTAGTTTGTCAGAAAGCTTGGCCATGGCCCAAGGGCTTAAAAACAGAAATGATAATAAGAGAAAAAGACGAGAGATCATCAACGTCTTTTCGGTCTATTCTCGCAGAATTTCGACTGGTTAGAGGAGCTTTCGGGCCAAAGTCTAAGGTGTCCGAAAAGCGGACGTCCGTCCGATAAATCTGAATAGGAACCGGGTACCTTAATTGGCAAACTGGTACCTTAATTCGCGGCTGTGATTCTGAGGGTCCAGTCTGGAAATTTTAGACTGCGTGAGTTGGATGTGAGCATTTGGTAGGTCACTAGATTTCGCAGTACAAGTTTTACGTAATCGCGAGTCTCATCATAAGGAATATCTTCAATGAACTCGAGAGTCGGGTTCGACGTTGGGCTAGCAATCTGCGAGCGATAACGAGTTTTCAGCCAATTGTGAATCGCTTTCTCGCTAGCATTGTAAGAGGCTGTCGCCAGAATAATTTCGCCATTATAGCGATCCCATAATTCTTTAAGATGGGCTGAGCCTAAGGGGATATTTACGCCGGGCTCATAAAGATCTTCAGGCTGGGCATATTCTAAAGAATTAG
This sequence comes from uncultured Pseudobdellovibrionaceae bacterium, assembly GCA_964360255.1. Classification (GTDB taxonomy): domain Bacteria; phylum Bdellovibrionota; class Bdellovibrionia; order Bdellovibrionales; family UBA1609; genus CAYHVK01. The sequence goes on from CAYHVK010000002.1 coordinate 39,462, forward strand.
CCATGGCTGACTTCTTTGCCACTTCAGGCAGAAGCTGCATAAGTCCGAAGGCATCCATTTGACTGCGCGCTTGCGGATTAAAACTGCTCTCTTGGCGCATAATAGAGTAAATAAATTCAACGCTGATTCCAAAGCGTGTAGCTGATTGAGAAACCGTTTCAAAATAAGGTTGCGGAAACATCAGCTCAGGATGTTCATCTAAAAGAGTTTTGCGGTCTTCAACTGAGAGCGTGCTCATTTGCGAGAATAAGCTCAAATATTCACCAGTGCGAGCGAAATACTGAAAAAGTGAAGCCCAGTCATCGACTTCGGCACTTTTTGAGCGGCGCAGTTGATTGGCGATTTCAATTAAGTAATCACGTGAAATAGTATTTTCATTAACAGCAATAAGCCACTCCACAAAAAGCTCATCAGTTGTTGATCGAACAAGGCGAGTTGAAGTTTGTTTTTCTTCAGCGAGCTTACGATTCACGGTCTTAACTGGTAGATCTAAATTTAAATCTCGGTGGGCCAGAAGACCATAATAGCTGAGTGGTTCTTTTGAGATTAAAGACTTAAACTCGCTTTTTCCCTCTGAAGAATCACCTTTTTCACGCAGAGAATAAGCCAGCCAATATGAATAGCGGGCGTAATCATAAGATGAATCAGATTCTTGTTTAAGCGTTTTAAAGATATCGATAGCTTTGGCAAAATCTTTTTGTTTTCGTAAGTTCCAGGCGTAGTACCAATTCACGCGTTTCTTAAAGTCTCTCGTGATGGCAGGTTGAGCCAAGGCTTTTTCATATTGAATTACAGCCGTGGCAAAGTCTTGTTTCTCTTCTGCCATACGGCCGAGTATCCAAAAAGCTTCGGCTAAGGATGGGCCTGCCGGCAGGCGACGAAGTAAACTTTCAAGTACTCTTTCAGCCTGTTTGACTTTTTGTTCTGTCCAGTAATCACGGGCTAAAATAATATTTACATCAGCAATGGTCTTTAAGTCTTTACGCTTTTGTTTTTTGTAAAATGCTTCGACGAACTTTGTGAGTTTCTCAGTTGTTTTAAGAGCTTCTTCGCGATTCAGCTGAAGACGATAGCTCGCACGAATGCCTCTGTAAGCTGAAATTTTATCAGCAACAGAAAAATTCTTGCTTTTAATAACACTGTAATAATATTCACGCGCCTTACCAAAGTTTCTATAGAACCTAAAATCTGTTGCCAGATTCATCGCTTCTTTAGCGTCCGGACGAGGATTCAAGCTAGGTGAGAGCCCATAAAGTCTTTGTTCAAGTGAAGTCACTTCAGCTGGTGTTTTGCGACCGCGCGCGAGCTGCAAAGCTTCTCTTGTAAACTCAATTTTCTCTTCTTTGCGTAATGGAAGCTTAGATTTCTTTAAATAGAGATCAACAAGTAAGTTTTTATTGCCATCTCTTTTCGCTTTTACGATGGCCACATCAAGAGCAGAGCCTTCTAGCCACTTATCATACTGAACATTCTCAAAAGCGACCATGTCTAGAGTATTTTTGTCTGGGCACACCTCATAAGCGCGAAGCTCGGCAATCTTACGGATCGGAAACTCTGGGTCGCGACTGAGTTTTTTGAAAAGCTCGCAAGATACCGCAGGTTTTTTAGCCTGCCAGATCTGAGCTTTTTTGTACTGTGACCACCAAAATGTGGTTTTCTTAGGATCTTCTTTTTCAATACGGTTTAAATAGTCTTCAGCGGCTTGAATATCTTTTGTTTTATAAATAGTGCCGCTGAGATTACGACTGAGCGGCCAATTCGAGGCTGTGGGCGGACGATAGGAAATTTTTGGTGGCAACATTTCTTTGTTGGCGGTCGAGCAGCCCACAGTAATCAAAATTGCGACAAACAAACCTTGCCACAAAACCAATCTATTAATGAAATATTTTTGAATTGTTACCACTTGAATATTTTAGGCCGTATATTTTTTTTAAGCAAAGTTGACTGCTAAAAAATCTCAAAAAAAGGTAAAAAGGCGAGGTCGTAGTTTTGTGGAAAACTTTTAAGCAGGCGTCGGTGGTGGTCTTGTCTTTTTCTTAAACGAAACAGCGATACTTACGCCAGCTACAACAAGCGCCGCGCCAAGATAGCCACGCCATAAAATGGGCTCTGGTGAAACTATATTAGATCCCATATTCTCTAATATTTTTAAGATAGCGATTGTGAGTAGAGGGTTGCACGAGATAATAAGACTGACGTAACTGGCTGGCGCTAATTTGTTGGCTTCAGCGAAAGCGCCATAGGCGAGCAGGGTATTTAGCCCCAAAAGAAATAAAATAAACATTTGATAAGCATTGAACTCAAGCAGCTCTGAGAAATTAGCCATTGGTGCCAGCAGTACTGTTGAGAGCGCATAAATAATTAAATTCAATTCTTGCGGCTTCCATCCATGCTTTTGAATCAACCTTTTCTGAAAGGCAGCAAAGACGGCCCAGACAAAGCCTCCTACTAAAAGCCAGGCGTTACCCATTAAATAAGTCGAGCCGCCGTTTTGCACTTGGCCAATCGAAACAAGAAGTTGATCCCAATTAAAAAGACCAAACCCGGCTAAGGCGATTACAACTCCTAGCCACTGAGTCAGCTGTAAGACTTCTTCAAAGATCCAGACTCCAATGAGTAAAAAAGAAATCGGCCCCAGTTGAATCATAATCTGTGCATTAGAGGCAGAGGTCATCTCAAGCCCCTTCATGTACGTAAAGTAATTGGCGGCAAGAAAGGTGCCTGCGCCAATAGCCATAAGGGGAGTTTTTTTAAATATGCGGCCGATAGATTTAGGATCTTTAATAAAGAAAAAGGCCGTTAATAAAACAATGGCCCAGGCCATTCTCATCCAGACAATTGTTCCGGAGGAAGAGAAGTGAAGAGCGTATTTTAGCCCTATTGCGAGAACGGCCCAGCAGACTCCTGTAAATGCAGCAAGTGCTAGGCCTTTTCCCATTGAGCTTCTCCTGATAAGGCTCTAAATACGTGCGCGTTCTAGAGCGTGAATACGTTCTTCAAGAGGTGGGTGAGTGGCAAATAAGAATCGAAGAGCTGACTTCTTTTTACCAGCAATTTTAAGTGTAGCTAAGGTTTCTTGCTCAGGCTCAATCAATTGAGTCGTATTTTGCAAGCGGCGTAAAGCATTGATCATTTTTTCTCGCCCGGCAAAACGAGCTCCGCCTGCATCGGCGCGATATTCGCGGGCCCGAGAGAAGTAATTGACGACCACCATACCTAAAAGCGAGAACACTGTTTCAAATAAGAAAACAATACCCATATAGATAAATGGATTTGGGCGATCGTCGTCTTTATTAAGTGAAGACGAGACAATGTTGGCGGCAATGCGAGCTAAAAGTAGAACAATGGTATTGATCACACCTTGAATAAGGGTCATTGTGACCATGTCACCGTTAGCGATGTGAGCCACTTCGTGGGCCAAAACGCCTTCTGCTTCTTCTTTGCTCATGCGCGATAATAATCCTGCGGATACAGCCACTAAAGAATCTGATTTAGATGGGCCCGTCGCAAACGCATTCACCTCTTGAGAATTATAAACTCCCACCTCTGGCATTTTTGTTAAACCAGCGGCACGTGAATACTCATGAACACGATCAATAAGCCAGCGGCCTTGAGGGTCTGATGTGCGCGGGTCAATGACCTGAACACCCATCATTCTCTTTGCCATCCATTTTGAGATCAGTAGAGAGATGAACGCTCCACCAAAACCAAAGATTACGCAGAATGGAATCAAGAAGCCTAAGCCACTTTGTGGAAGTCCGAAAACTTGGGCGAGTACTGAGTAAGCAAATGATAATGAAACCATCACTAAGATGTTCACCATTGCAAAAAGAAATACTCGTTTAATAATTTGCATTTTTATCTCCTGTTAACTAACAACAAATACACCGATAAAAGTACCAGTGTTATAGACATCAGTTTAGCAAAATTTTTTACTTCGTTAAATTAGATATATAATTTAGTTAGATTTGTTTTTAACAAAGCATGTCTCTTGTAAAACAGAGCTCAAGAATTACATCCGACCGATGTATCATAAATTTGATATGTCGGTCGGATGCACTTACTTATTAATCCGCCTTAGCGAATTTGAAGTCGAGAGCGTCTTTCTCGAGGGTCACATGAATTGTGCCGCCTTTAGCCACGTCTCCGAAAAGAATCTGATCAACAAGAGGCTTTTTCAAGTGTTCGTCGACCGTACGAGCCAGTGGACGTGCACCATACTGAGGCTGATGACCTTTAAGGTAAAGCCACTTCAATACTTCTGGGGCCACATTGAAAGCGATTTTCTTTTTCTTCAATTGATCACGTAATTCATCAACAAACTTTTCAACCACTTGAATTAAACGAGCCTCATCGAGGTTATTAAATTCAACAATGGCATCGAGGCGGTTGATAAATTCAGGCTTGAAGGTCTTTTTGATGGCTTCAATTGAAGCCGCTACGCCGCTCTCTTGACGAATGCCCATGCCGCCTTTTGAGGCTTCAAAAGCACCAGCATTACTTGTCATAATGATAATCGCATTGGTGAAGTCGGCCACTTTACCGTTGTTGTCGGTGAGTTTACCCGCATCCATCACTTGCAATAAAATATTGCTGAGATCAGGGTGAGCTTTTTCAATCTCATCGAATAAAACAACGGCGTGAGGAGTCTTCGCCATAGCTTCGGTCAGTTGACCACCTTCTTCATAGCCCACATATCCCGGAGGCGCGCCGACTAAGCGAGAAACCGCATGTTTCTCCATGTATTCACTCATGTCGAAGCGTAAGAATTCAACGCCTAAGAGTTTAGCCAGCTGCTTCGCAAGTTCAGTTTTACCGACACCTGTTGGGCCAGCGAACAAGAATGAACCCATAGGTTTATTTTCTCGCCCTAAACCCACTCGCGAAAGTTTGATGGCCGAAACCACTTTTTCGACCGCTTTATTTTGGCCGAAAATTGATTTCTTAAGGTTGTCTTCTAAGTTTTTAATCGTTTCTTTTTCATTCGTTGTAACAGAAGCCACCGGCACTTGAGCCATTGACGACACAACTCTTTCAACGTCACGAACGTTCACCGTTTGCTCTTCATCGCTCTTGGCATCGATGCGGACTTTTGCGCCCACTTCATCGAGCACATCAATTGCCTTATCGGGGAGCTGCCTTCCGTGAATGTATTTAGCAGACAACTCGGCGCAGGCTTTAAGTGCGAGCTTGGTGTAAATGACGTTATGGTGAGTTTGGTATTTAGTTTTCAAACCTTCTAAAATTTTAACTGTGTCTTCTACGCTGGGTTCACGGATGTCGATCTTTTGAAAACGACGGGCCAAGGCACGGTCTTTTTCAAAACTATTGCGATATTCTTTATAGGTTGTAGAGCCCATGCAACTGATTGAACCATCAGCCAGCGCTGGCTTTAATAAATTAGAAGCATCCATTGTCGAGCCCGCAGTGCCGCCCGCTCCAACTACGGTGTGAATTTCGTCGATAAATAGAATCGCTTTTTTGCGTTTCTTAAGTTCATTCATTACGGCTTTTAGGCGCTCTTCAAAATCACCGCGATATTTAGTGCCGGCAATTAATGCTCCCATATCGAGAGAGAAAATTTCAGCTTCTTTTAATTGGGCGGGGACATCACCCGCGATCACGCGAGCCGCTAAGCCATCGGCGATAGCCGTTTTACCAACACCGGCTTCACCAATTAAAATAGGATTGTTTTTAGTTCGGCGAGCTAATACTTGAACAGCGCGCTCGATCACATCATTGCGACCAATTAATGGATCAGATTTGCCAGCTTTTACTTTTTCGTTAAGGTTCACTGTGTATTGCTCGAGAGCTGAAGCTGATTTTTGGCTTCCTCCCGCATCGCCGTCCACATCAGTTTGTGGTGACGGTAAGCCAAGAGCATTTGAGTTGCCATGAGAAATATAATTCACGATATCAAATTGCGTAGCGCCGGCTTTTTCTAAGAAATAAACGGCGTGCGACTGACGCTCATTAAAGAGTGCAACAAGCACGTAGCCCGTTGAAACTTCTTTTTTGCCAGCTGATTGAACCTGAATGGCGGCTCTTTGTAAGAGGCGGTGGAATGCAATGGTCAGTTCGGGTTTCCAGGCGGGGAAGTTTTTGATGACTTCGTCGCTGACCACCGGACTGTGACCGGTCACATAACCTTCTAAGTCTTTTTTTAAGTTACTTAAGTTAACACCGCAAGCAAGTAGGATGTCGTTGGCATCTGGATTATCTAGAAGTGCGAGGAGCACGTGTTCAAGGCTGACAAACTCATGATGGTTTTCAGCCGCGATTCGCACAGCTTCATTTAATGATGATTCTAATTTTGGGTTTAACATGTTAAACCTCCTTCTCCATCACGCATTTGAGCGGATGTTTATTTTTGCGAGCATAATCATTAACTAAGTAAGTCTTCGTTTCTGCAATCTCATGACTGAAGGTGCCCGCTACGCCTCGTCCGTCTGTATGCACTTGCATCATAATACGACTGGCTTCTTCAGCTGTTTTTGCGAAAAACTTGGTCAATACATGAACCACAAAATCCATCGGGGTAAAGTCATCGTTAAGCAGGATGACTTTATACATTGGTGGCTCTTTAATTTTCGGTTTGGAATGAACAAGGGTCTGCGTCCCACTTTCACCGTGATCTTCTCGGTCTCTATTATCTCTTTCACCGCTGGCCACGTATCCTCCAAATCAGCTGATCATAACTTGAGTTCGATTCAAAAAGAGTCAAGCTGACCAACTGCGTCCTCATGTCTAAGACTCACTGGGCGAGACTTAGACTCTTTTTCGTCTCTTACTTATTCTACCACTTCAAAAACTTCGACAAGGCGTTTCATCTTGAGTCAGGACCAAATTTTTTCTGCAAAAAAATTTGGCGGTTAGCTGCTAAAATGAATATTAAATTATCTGGGTTTGATTTGACGAGACGAACGTCTAGGTATGAGTCGTACCGGGATGAGAATCAGATGAGAATTCAAGGGTTAAACGGCGAGGTTGAAATCGACCTAAGTCGTTCAATTAACACGAAATTTTAGTTTTGACGGTTGTCAATATTCAGATAAGCTATTGAAAGGCGAAAATAAAGCCGAAAGCTTCACGGATTTGTACAGTTCAGTTTTGCAAATCGAAGTGAATTAATAACGTTAACAATACGTAGTACGTATTAGGGGGATTTTTAAATGGTTACGAAAATGAAAAGCATGGGCGTGAAGGGTTTCTCGCTCGTAGAATTAATGATCGTTGTTGCGATCATCGGTATCTTGGCAGCAGTTGCGATTCCAAACTTCCAACGGTTTCAGCGTAAAGCAAGACAGTCTGAGGCGACAAGCCAATTGGGTGGTATTCACTCAGCTCAAGGCGCATTCCATGGTCAGTGGGAAAATTACATCACAGATCTAAGAACTGTTGGTTATTCACCATCAGGTACTCTCCGTTATCTTCATGGTTTCGGTGCAGCAACTGGTTGGTCAGGTATGGCTCCAGCAGATTACACTGGCGTAGCTATCGTACCGGGTAACAACAACACAAGTGTGGTTGGTGTTGCGGGCGTGTGTGCGACAGGCCCTTGCGTAAATGCTTGTACAGGTGGTTGTATGTTAGCTGCTGGTAGTACAGTGGGTGGCGGTACAGGTAACGCCGCAACATTTACTGCTGAATCAATTGGCGCTATTGGTGGTGCAGTTGATGACAACTGGACAATGAACCAAGCTAAAGTATTAATGAATACTATGGATGGAACGCTCTAAATTTAAAACTTAATATAGCTTTTGCTATACGAGGCCGAGTTTTTACTCGGCCTTTTTTGTTAGGCCTTTTAATTTTTGCTCGATATATTTTTTATCTTCATCCCTTAAATTCGGATTATATCTAAACTCCTCTAATATCCTTCGTGAAAAAAAATGTAGTCCTTCTTTTGAACTCAGCTTAGCTGCATAAAGCGCCATCCATGGTGGAGCGCCAAGACGAGCTGCTCTTAAAAATAATAGAGCTGCTTTTTGACGATCTTCTACTTCAGAAGCGAAATGACTTGCGGCTCGAGACAAAATCACCCAGTCATTAGGATAAAGTTTAATAGCCTTTTCAAATAGCACGGTCGCGCCATCAATATCATCGATAATAACACTAAGAATAATGGGGCCATTAACTGCAACAAAATGAAATCGCGGTATCAGTTCGATAATTAGATTTAATACATGAAAAACCCAGCCATAACTGCATGAAGGAGTGCGATCCAGTCCTATGCGATTGCCTGAAGGTGCAAAACTTGAGGCACCTCTGTCCTGTTCGCAAACATTAAGGCTTTGAATGGCTGTTAGCCACCAACTATCACCAACAGTTTCAGTATATCCCATAGTAAAGTACCGTATTGAAGGGCTTGGCGGAATAACCAACGCCTTTGGTTTTTCGTACGAGATCAATTCGGTATTCATAACTAGAATAATTGCTACGCAAATCAATAAAATAGGCGACTTTAAAATGGTTTGCTTCATATACTTAGTTTATTAAAAATTAAAAATCTCACCAACATAATTCTTTGTTTGAGGCTCTATGTTACGGTTTTCGCTCTTATTAGTTTTTTTATCAGGTGCTACTGGGCTCATCTATCAAGTGACCTGGCAGAAGTACTTAAGTATTATGCTAGGGAGCCACGCCTCTGCGGCCTCAATTGTCCTGGCTCTTTTTTTTCTTTTCCTCTCTTTGGGCTACGCCGTTATCGGAAAGTACTCATTTAAATTACATCGTAACCATTTAGGACTTTACGGTGTTTTTGAATTTTTGATTGGTATCTACGCCTTATATTCGCCGCAATTATTTAGACTTATTTTCGAGTTTTATACCCAAAGTAAAAGCAGCGGAGATTCGGCTTATATGTGGGGCCTACTGTTCTCGGGTCTTTATATTTTTATTCCTACATTTTTAATGGGTGGAACCATCCCCGTTTTGGTTCAGGCGCTTTCAAGTAATTACGATGTGAGCTCAAAAACTCATGCGCGTATTTACTCCGTTAATACTCTTGGCGCATTTCTAGGATGTATCAGTGCTGGCTTCTGGCTTATTGAAAATTTCGGAATCGAGGATACATTATTTCTTACTGGCTGGCTCAATTTGCTGATTGGGCTGCTTGTTTTTGGTATAGTAATAAAATCTACAAATGATTTTGCTGGCCCCAAACCAATGGCCATGAAAGTGGATGTGTCCTCACGGGATCATTTGATGCTGGTTGGTCTCGCCGCAATTTCGTTTTTATCTGGATTTTATATTTTTACGCTCGAAAAACTGATTATAAAAATGTCAGGCCTTGTGTATGGCAGCTCAACATATACATATTCAATTGTAGTCGGAGCTTTCATTCTAGCTATTGGTGTTGGAAGTTTGCTTTTATCAGTTTTTGAAAAACGTCTGGGTAGTAAGGCCTTCATTGTTAGCATTATTCTTTCGGCAGTATCATTAATAGCTCTTTATTTCTTTATCCCCCAATGGCCGACGGCCGGGTTTAGAATACGCGTTCTTTTTCAGCCAAGTTTAATAAATTTTATGCCGTACTGGATTACGAACCTAAACTTCTCATTACTGATTCTTTTGGTTCCGATTGGTTTTTTGGGCACTAATTTGCCCTTTTTATTTTCGCTCATCAAAAATGAAAATCGGTATTTGGCACAAATGGTCGGGCGTCTCTATTCAGTGAACTGTCTTGGCGCCACTCTTGGCGCCATTATTGGCGGTTATTGGTTATTCAAGTTTTTACCAGCAGATCAAATATTTAAAATTTCAATCATCTTGCTTATTTTTGCGGGAATTATTGCAACTTGGGTTTTAGATATAAGCCGATCAGTGCGAGGTGTATCTACTGTCATATTATTTTCAACCTTTATTATTACAGTCCTTTTACCGAATTGGAAAACCAGCTCATTTGTTCCTGGTCGGTATCTCTTTGATTCTATCTCACAAACGGCAACAGACTTAGAAGAGTTACATAAGGGAACAGTAATAAAAGATTTTTTATTCGCTAAATTTGATCCAAATACGTTTACTACTGTGACATCACTAAACGAAAAAGACCGTGTACTTTACGTGAACGGTAAGCCCGATGCTGCCACAACGGGTGATCAAACAGCCCGGGCAATGGCGGCACTGACTCCAATCGCTTTATCGAACAGAAAAGTTGAAAGTATTTTTATTGCTGGTCTTGGTGCTGGGCTATCTCTAGCTGTTGCCACCCGTTTTGAAGAAGTGAAAAACGTTGAAGTGGCTGAGATTTCAGAAACAGTGGTTGAGGCGTTGCCTTACTTTAAGGATTTTAATTTTGGTTTAGAGTCGAGAGTTAACAAGTATTCAATTGAGGTTGGAGATGCATATAAAGTTCTCATGTCTAAGAATAAAAAATATGACCTCATCATTTGCGAACCAAGCAACCCTTGGGTTTCCGGAGTTGAAAAACTTTTTTCCACTGAATTTTATCAACAAATAAAAGGACGCCTTCATAGTGATGGGTTGTTCGCACAGTGGTTCCCATTATTTAGTATGGATGAAGAGACCTTTCTTACAATTTTAAATACTTTTTCGAAAGAATTTAAATGGGTTTCTGTTTGGATGGCGGGTGGTTCGGGAGCCATGACAATTATCGGAAGTGAAACTGAGCTTGTGCCAAATTTTGAAAATGTAAAGAAAAGATTTGCTCAGCAAAGTGATATATACAAAATGTTTAAGGTGGATAGTGCAGAGACAATTTACTACCAACAAATTTTGACGCCGGCACAAGTTAAGCTGCTTTTGCTTAAGGTTGAAGATGTGAATTCAGTTTTTGCTCCGGTTTTAGAATTTAAAGCTGGACGTGGTCATTTCGCAAAACTGAGTGTTGATTTAAATTCTCTTCTTAACGGTAAGGCAGTGCTGCCTTTGCCTAAAGAGCTTGAGCGTGAATTTTGGCCTTTTTGGTATACACAAAAGCTTGGTTTTGAGAAAGCAGCGTTTGATAAGGCGAGTGTAGTGGCAAGCAATTTACAGTACCATCTTTTAAGACAGCATTTGTTACTAGCTGATTCTGCTGCATACAAAGCGAACGTTAAGCCTGAAGAGCAAAAGACTTTAGCAGAGCATCTTTTTTTACTTGGACGCGCTCCCGCGCCTGTAATTAAAGAGGACGAGTCATTTGACGATCAAGTAGGCAAGTTAGCGTCAAAAGTTCGCCAGTTGAATGCGATAGGGTTTATGCCTAAGTTAGGACAGCTAGTGCAGTTTATTAATAGTAATTGTGTTACGGAGACATGTGCGAAAGCTAAATATGCATTTCTAAGTTGGACGGCATCCCCTGAAAAGTGGAATAAAGTTTTTAGTCATTTTGAACGCCAAAAGTTAAATGCAGAGCAGATTCGCCTAATTGATGATGAATATTTAAATGTGCAAAAAATATATCAAACTATGGGTGCCTATTAAGGGTAAACTTGGGTTTATTGAGTATTAATCTAAAGCTAACTCAGCCTACATTTAGAATTTATCCTATTTTCAACCTTGACACCAGCGCCCCAAATCCCACATTTACTACATGGCTCGAGACTATTACGAAATTTTGGGCGTCCAGAAGGGCGCCGATGCACCCACTATTAAAAAAGCTTATCGTCAAATGGCGATGAAGTTCCATCCAGACCGTAATCCGGGCGATAAGGCGGCTGAAGATAAGTTCAAAGAAGCCGCCGAAGCCTATGACGTTCTTTCAGATGAAAGTAAGCGTAGAAAATATGATCAGTTCGGCCATGCGGCTTTCGGGCAGGGTGGTTTCGGTGGTGGCCAAGGCTTCCACGATATGAACGATATTTTCTCAGCCTTCGGCGACATTTTCGGAGACATCTTTGGCGGGCAGGGTGGCCCAGGGGCACAGCGCGGAGGTCGCGGACGCTCCCGCACACAAAGAGGCTCTGACCTCCGTTATCTTTTAGACGTTGAACTTAAAGACGTCCTCACCGGTACCAAAAAAGAAATTCAATTTGAAACTGAAGAGTCTTGTAAAACATGCGAAGGCTCAGGCGCAAAAGCGGGCTCGAAACCAGAGACCTGCCGAACTTGTAATGGCCAGGGGCAGGTCATTCGCCAACAAGGTTTCTTTGCTATGGCCACAACATGCGGAACTTGCCGAGGCACGGGCCAAACAATTAAAGACCCCTGCAACACTTGCAAAGGGCGCGGCCGCACTGAGGTAAAGAAAAAGCTCAGCATTAGTGTTCCGGCTGGCGTTGATACGGGCACGCAGCTTCGTCTCACCGGCGAAGGTGAGGCCGGCACATTTGGTGGCCCACCGGGAGATCTCTACGTTCAAATTAACGTTCGTAGTGATGAGCGTTTTGAGCGTGAAGGTTCAGCCCTCCACACTATGCTTCAGTTGAGTTATGTCAAAGCGCTCTTAGGAGCAAAAGTCACCGTAGATGGACTTGATGGTGAGTTCGAAGTGGACATTGAGCCAGGCGTAAAAGCAGGCGATACGGTTAAAGTGGCCGAGAAGGGTTTGCCAACTCTTAAACAAGCTCGTCGTGGAGACTTTGTTCTTCATATCGAAGTTGAGATGCCGAAGAAGCTAACGCGTCGCGAAGAAGAGCTATTAAGAGAGATTGCGAAAGAAAAGGGTGAAGAGGTATTACCACCTGCAGGCTTTTTTGGACGCAGAAAAAATTAGTCGGCTGTTATTTAAAATACAACGAAAATGTCACGGCCTTGACGGGTTCAAAAACGAACCCATAGTTAACTTATCAGGGAGGTTTACGGCTTTTTAAAACTAGAAAGCGTAAACACTGACATTAGTAATGGAGGAAGAATGGGAAGCAAAATTATTGGTATCGATTTAGGGACTACGAACTCGTGTGTCGCTGTAATGGAAGGCGGCGAGGCGAAAGTTCTTGTTAATGAAGAAGGCGGGCGTACCACTCCTTCAGTTGTTGCCTACACTAAAGACGGTGACAAAGTTGTCGGTCAAATTGCAAAACGTCAGGCCGTAACGAATCCTGAAAATACAATTTATTCGGCAAAACGTTTTATCGGTCGCAGATTTTCTGAAGTGCAAGAAGAGATTAAGCTTGTGCCTTATAAAGTTATCGCCAAGGGCAATGACTGCGCTTTCGATATTCGTGGCACAGCCGTTTCATCTGAAGAGATCGGCGCCGCTGTATTAGCTAAACTTAAAAAAGTAGCAGAGAATTATTTGGGTCACGAAGTGACGGATGCGGTTATTACTGTACCGGCTTATTTCAACGATTCACAAAGACAAGCCACTAAAGATGCGGGCCGTATTGCGGGCCTTAATGTTCGACGTATTATCAACGAGCCAACAGCCGCAGCACTCGCCTACGGACTTGATAAAAAGAAAGACGAAAAAATCGTTATTTACGATTTCGGGGGCGGTACGTTTGACGTGTCGATTCTTGAAGTGGGCGATAACGTTGTAGAAGTTAAAGCGACGAACGGTGATACTCACCTTGGTGGTGATAACTTCGATATTCGTATCTTAGAATTCATGATTGAAGAGTTCAAAAAAGAAAATGGTATTGATCTTCGTAACGACAAAATGGCCCTTCAGCGTTTGAAAGAAGCGGCCGAAAAAGCAAAAATCGAATTGTCATCAGTTATGGAAACCGAAATCAACTTGCCATTTATTACTGCAGACCAAAATGGTCCGAAACACATGCAGTTGAAGCTGTCTCGCTCTAAATTTGAACAGATGGTGGATGACCTTATTGAGCGCAGCCTAGAGCCGTGCCGTAAGGCCCTCAAAGACTCTGGTCTTACTGCCGCGAACATCGACGAAGTTGTACTCGTGGGTGGTTCGACACGTATCCCTAAAATTCAAGAGGCCGTTAAAAAGCTTTTTGGTAAAGAGCCAAACCGTTCAGTAAACCCCGATGAAGTTGTAGCACTTGGTGCAGCGGTTCAGGGTGGTGTTTTGGCCGGTGATGTGAAAGATGTGTTGTTGCTTGATGTGACTCCGCTTTCTCTTGGTATCGAAACTTTGGGTGGCGTGACAACGAAGCTTATCGAGCGCAATACGACAATTCCAACCCGCAAGTCGCAAGTGTTCTCAACAGCTGCGGATAACCAAACCAGCGTTGATGTTCATGTGCTTCAAGGGGAGCGTGAAATGTCGTCGGATAATAAATCCCTCGGACGTTTTGAATTAACGGGTATCCCAAGCGCGGGACGTGGCGTTCCGCAAATTGAAGTGACCTTTGATATTGATGCTAACGGTATCTTGAATGTATCGGCGAAAGATCTCGGTACAGGTAAAGAGCAGCAGATCAAGATCACAGCTAAATCTGGCCTCAGCGAAGAAGATATCAAGAGCATGGTTAAAGATGCTGAAGCCTTCGCCGAAGAAGATAAGAAAAAACGCGAACAGGTATTGGCTGTTAACAATTTAGATAACCTAGCTTATCAAGCTGAGAAATTGATCCGTGATAACGGCAAGGACATCAGCGATGAAGATAAGAAGGAAGTCGAAGCCGCAGTCGTAGCTGCACGTGCAGCTGTTCAAGCTAAGGCAGATGTGACAGAGATCAATCGTCAGATTGAAACTCTCACTCAACTCAGCCATAAACTGAGCGCTGCTTTATACGAAAAGAACAAGCCTAAAGCTGATGGCGCGGCTGCGAGTGAAGACACTCCGCCAGATGTAAAAAGTGCTGGTAAAGACGATGTTATCGACGCTGATTACAAAGATGTGAAGTAAAGTTGAGCGAGGCGTAAGCTTCGCTCTTTTTGTAAACTGTATGTCTGAAATATTACCCACATCCTTTAAAGGATGTGGGTTTTTTAATTAAACTATCAACAAGTTTTGACTTTTCATGACACGTCAAAATGAAGAGTTGCCCAACTGAGCAAAATTGACTCTTAACTAGGATAAAACTACGTTGAAATCCAATAGAGCCAGCCTACACATGGATTTTGCTCAGTTCGGCAACTTGCTTTTTGGGCTTGGGTTCATCTAGATCTCATGGATCTAGATGACTTTAGTTCGCCATCTCGAATCTGAAATTCTCATCCATGCTGAAGATGGCGCCGATGCTGACGTAGTCAAAAGACTCATCGATATCGAGACCGATTTCAGCTGTGAATGTTACGCCTTGCACATCGGGGTGGGCGTATTTAGAGCCGAGAGCTAAGTTAAACGGCACATCGCTTTCGCTACCGTAATCACGAATTGCAAATGGAAGAGCCACATAGGGTGTGATGGCTCCCATATTTTCTGTTTCAAATTTTTTGCTCAGAAATGGAATCACTCGTACTGAGAATTCATTTTCAGTTTCATCACGAGAAGCGCGAGATTCATAGCGAGCCCAAAGAAAGCCTGTTGTTACACCAATAGCCGGTTGATTTTCATAATCTGGGATTGGAACCCATTTCAATAAACCTTGAATTTGAAAATCTGTATTACCTGTGCCGATGGTGGCGCGGAAATTGAATTCATCGTTCAAACCACCATCAATTTTACCAACGAAATTAGCGCCTGAATCACGTGAAGTCAGAAATTGAACTTCAGTGGCAGTGGCGTAACGACCTGGAGCGAGTAGGTCGCCAGAGTCTTGAAATGTGTAAAATGCGAAAGCGGGTGATGATAGAATCATCGTGGCTATCAGGGTAGCTGCAGTAAAAGTTGAGCGTGACATTCGAACTCCTTCGATAAACCGCTGAAAAATCAGCTAAAAGGTCCTCAAAAAAGTACCTTTTAATATGATATTTGACAAGTTAGCCAATTCATTCAAGGTTAGTTAGGAATGAAGCAGCAATTTAAGAACAAGCTCTCGCTTGTGATCATTACTTTAAATGAAGAGAAAAATATTGAGCGGTGTATTCGTTCGGCTCCGATGGCTTTAGATATTGTCGTGCTTGACAGCGGAAGCCGCGATCGGACTCGTGAGATTGCACAAAGTCTCGGTGCTCGAGTTTTCAACGAACCTTGGCCTGGTTTTTATAAACAAAAAACTCGGGCTGTCGAACTCGCCGAACACAATTGGGTTTTATCTTTGGACGCCGATGAGGCGCTGAGCCCGGCGGCGCAAATAGCGCTCACAGAGTTGCTCGATCAAGATTTAGAAGCTTGTGATGGATTCGAGTTTTCACGGATGACTTACCACCTCGGGCGCTGGCTTCGCCATGGCGGTAATTATCCTGATCGCCAAGTTCGTTTTTTTCACCGTCATCGGGCTCACTGGCTGAACACGAATGTTCATGAGCGGATTATAGCAAAAAACGTGAAACGTATATCTGGTGATATTTTGCACTGGCCATTTGCTAATGGCCTTTTCGATCAAATCGCAACTGTGAATAAGTATTCCGCCTTAAGAGCTCAAGATTTTGCTGACAAAGGTAAGAGATTTTCTAGTTTCAAGCTTGTAGGCAAAACTCTATCGAAATTTATTGAGACCTACTTCTTAAAGCGTGGATTCTTAGATGGTGTGCCGGGTTTAATTTCGGCTCTGGTCTCGAGCTTCGCAACATTCCTGCGTTGGGCAAAACTTTATGAACAGCAAAACTCTAAAGCTGACTCAAAATGAGAATGCTGCAGAGTGACTTCAAAAAAAGTCCTCTCAGGCCTTAGGTAGGGTTCGAGTTCGTCCGATTCTTTAATTATGCGAACGTTGTCTAAAGTATTCATAGTGACAGTTTTTTTGTTCTCTCCCTATCAGGCAGGTGCCGAAGAATCGGCTCTAGCGGCGGCGGACTCCTGCAGTTGCCCTAAGCTGGCTTGTAATCTTGATTGTGAATACGAAGATTCAGTTTCGTTCTACTCCGACAAATGCAAAGACGGCCGGGTAAAAAGTTGCGCACGTCCTAAATGTATCGCGTTGCCTAATGCTCCAGCAAAATGTGTGGCCTTGAATTCAACAGCGCCAGCGGCGGCAGTTGCAGTCGTGGCTGCGGTCGAAGAGCGAGCCCCGGCTTCGGTTGAGCCTCGTGTCGGTATTGTCAAAGAACTCGAAGGCCAAGTTTGGATTCAGCGTAAAGACGGCAAAGAAATTCTTAAGGTGGGAGCGTTAGTCAGCCAATTAGATAAAATTGAAACGGCAGAAAAATCTAAAGTGATGGTGCAGTTTAACGATGGCAACTCTATTGTCATTACTGAGAAATCAATTGTGGAGCTCGCCAGTTTCAACTTTAACGAAGACATTACAAAGAGAAATACTTTACTCAATCTTATTAAGGGTAAAGTTCGTAACAATGTAAAACAAAAATATACTGGTAAAGAGCAGAGCTTTTATCAGGTGAAAACTCCGGTGGCTGTTGCCGGTGTTCGTGGTACAGATTTTATTGTGAGCTTTGGTGCTGAGAAAAATGATTTGGTGTCGAATATTGAAACCATTCATGGGGAAGTGGAGTTCAGCTCACAAGTGGACGCTCAATCGACAATGGTCGCGCGCGAGCAAAAGAGTAAAATGGTTCTGCGTGGAGCGGCTAAGCTCGTCACTGACGAAGGGACTCTCGCCGCAGCCGATTGGCATGGTCGGGCTTATTTAGAGCCGGCTTCAAAATTAGATCGAAATGCAATTACACAAATTGAAAAAAGCACAGCCTTCGCGGCTTTGTCAGAGGCTGAAAAAGCTCGCCGTTTAGCAGCGGCTGAAGCGGCTGATGAAATCTGCAAAAGTCCGTCTGCAAAAGTGAACCAATGCAGCTGGAAGTGCGAAAATAATCCAAAAGGTGAGAAGGTCTGCCGTACTGATTTACCGTCGGTGAATTGCATTCGTCGTATGTGTAATGCGAACGGCAACTGGTCGGATGCATTCCGTCTCCCAGCAAGCTTCTCGATCGCCTGCGACCCAGCAAAAACCGTCGTCGGCCCTTGCGATTATTAAAAGGTGCCCGGTTACTTTTCAGTGCTGCGTAGCATTATTTTCCTGTCTGCATGTCTTGAGTGACAGATAGCATGAAACTTCTTATATATGACCGTTCATCTTTGTGGCGGTCGTAGCTCAGTTGGTAGAGCCCCGGATTGTGATTCCGGTTGTCGCGGGTTCAAGCCCCGTCGATCGCCCCATTTTTAAAGACTCTCAACTACACACCTCAAATTATCTCTTGATGTACATTTTCAATTTGGTCGCCGATCGCCTCAAAGGATAAGATTGCAAGTTTTTGACATGTTGGGCATTCAACGTTCTTTCTAACTTCATCAGGCAATCCTGCTGATATGCCGGCTTCGTCTAAGACAATTTCAATTTTAGTATTACAGCAGCGAAGCATTATTTCAGCGATCTTCATGTCCTTGGCTCTTATGACAAAGTGTCATTAAGTTGAGACAACTTGGTTGTGTTACAGCACTCAGTTGTTAATTATTAAATCTCATAATATTTTAAATGAAGAATGCATGAAGTGAGCCATATGTTGGCTCCTACTCGAAGCTTCCTTTGACATTCTGTCATGTGGATTGAAATGGGCGTGACACTCTGTCTCGGCAGCCGTCTCAAAACCAAAAAAAATCACTTATAAGATGTTTCAAGCTGGCCCTGACTTTGCTTTGCTATCAAATATTCCACGGAGAACATTTTGAGCGCGAAAATACTTCCGAAAAGACAGTTCACATCTGAAGAAGATGCCACTTGGGCCACGATTATGAATATCCATTATCCGCGTCACAAAGAGCAAATTCATCCACTTTTTATGAGTGGGCTCAGCTCCCTTCAAATAGATCGCCAGCGGATACCAGATCTCGATTTAATTAGTGATCGACTTCGCCGACTCACGGGTTGGTCGGCTGTATTTGTAGAAGGCCTCGAAAGCTGGGAGTCCTTCTGCCAATTGCTGGCTCAGAAAAAATTTCCCGTGGGTCGTTTCATACGCGATGGCAGTGATTTGAATTATACTCCGGCGCCGGATGTGGTTCATGATTTGTATGGGCATCTGCCTTTTCTCGCCAGTGAACGCTACGCCAACTTTATTCATCGTTTCGGTGAAACGGCCATGAAGTACATGCGTGAACCAGTCATTTCCCGTCAATTCGAAAGAGTATTCTGGTTTACAGCCGAGTTTGCACTCATAGAAACACCTAACGGGCGTCGTATTTTCGGTGCAGGAATCGCCTCTTCAGTCGGTGAATGTGAATATGCTCTGAGCAATAAGCCGCAGGTCTTACCTTTCCACATTGATACTATTCGCCGACAAGAGTATCGAACCGATGAAATGCAAAAAACACTTTTTTTATTGCAGTCTCCTGAGCAGTTATTTTTTTCGTTGGCCGCGCTTGAGCATGCAGCTCGGGGCGGAATATAGAATATTCGCTGATACATCTTTAAGATGATCTTGCAGTATTCAACATCAATCGCTAAAACATACCATGCCCCCAAAATACACCGCCGGCCAAAAAGTAGATTTAAGAATCCTCAGAGAAACCCCGCTAGGTTATGTCGCCGAAATTAACGGTGAAGACGAGGGTCTTCTCTATTTCAACGAAGTTTTCGAGCGACTTGATAAACACCAAGAGGTTCCGGGTTACATTGCTAGAATTCGCCCTGATAACAGCATTGATTTAATTCTCCAGCCACTTGGCCACCAAGGTATGGAAGAGCTGGGAGAAAGAGTTCTCGTCGCCCTTCAAGAAAATGAAGGTTTCTTACCACTCAATGACAAAGCCCAAGCTGAAGATATTTATGACACCTTTGGAGTCAGCAAGAAAAAATATAAAATGGCTATTGGCGGACTTTATAAAAAACGCTTGATTAGAATCACTCCAGAAGGAATTCACTTAGAGAAGTCGGCAACTGAAGTGCCAAAGAAGACCTAGGCTGATAAGCTCCCAGTTTAAAAATTAAAATCCTTCAGGGTTTTCACGTAAAAACTTTGCTTCCGCTAAAGTGTTCTCGCGGCCTAAGATTTTATTGCGATGAGGGTAGCGACCAAATTGCTCGATAATAGCTTTATGAGCTTGTTCGAATTTTAAATTAAACTCTAAGCCTTTTTGTGAAAACAGTTTCATGGCCTGTTCGTGAATTTTCAAAGATTCGCTGTGCATGTAAGGCATATATAAAAATGAGCGCTGGCTTATCGGAAGCTCGCGATCAAAACCCTTAATAATTGCCGTTTGGGCTAAAGAAAGTGCGAAAGCATCGTTTTGAAAAGATCGCGGTTGCCCACGAAATATGTTTCGCGAAAATTGATCGAGAACAATAATTTCGGCCAAAGAACTGCGCGCATCAGAGCGCCACTGCCAAAGCTCACTTTTTTCAGCGGATTCAAGTAATGGCAAAAAACGCTCAGTGATCTGAGCATCCATCGCGGGATCTTTTTTAAAATGGGCCTCTGGGGTTAACTCTTCAAACCAGAATGTTAGAATATCTTCAGCCGTCATAGCCGTTTATATTGCGCTTTTTGCCTTCGTGGGTGAAGAGTTTTTTTGCGGCGGAGTTGTTTTTTTACTGACAGTAAGTGGCAACACCAGCTTGGCTGTACATCATGTATCCGCGACAAAGTGTTGATGTGCAGTAAACGGGTTGATAGCCATAACCTGACCAGTAATAATAAGTCCCTAAACATTGAGCGTAAGTCACACCGCCAGTCGTACCAGTTGTTGTTGTGGTTGTCGTACAGTACGACGTTGCCACAACTTGACCTGTGCTTGAGTAGCAGTAACCGCCACTTAAGTAGTAGCCAGTCGTCGTTGTTGCAGAAGAGCAGTAAGTCGTTGTGACGATTTGCCCTGTGGTCGACGAGTAACAGTAGCCATTACTCAGGTAGTAGCCGCTTGTTACGCCGCTAGCAGTTGATGAACTCTTCTCTTTACTGCATGCCGCTAATGCAGTGGCCGCTGCGAGTACGAGTGAGAGACGAATAATACTTTTAATAAAGTTTGTTGTTTTCATATCTAACTAGAAAAGCAAGGGTAGGGCCAGTGTGTGCCAAAGTGGGACAAGCTCCCAAGAAAACCTCATTTTTCAGACAGTGTGTAAACACCGTGGAGGCCCCTAAAAGTGTCAAAATCGCTCTATAGCGCGCACAATTGTCACTTTAGGTAGACTCCACAGTCTTTCAACATTTTAATATTAGACTTTATATATAAGGTTAAACCGCTCATGACACATTTGCTGCTCGTAGAAGATGATCCAATTTTAGCTGAAGGTCTAAAGCTGCGCTTAGAACTCGAGGGCTATAAAATATTTTGGGCTCAGTCGCTTAAACAAGCCTTTGAGTTGAATGAAAAAGAAACACTCAATTTAGTTCTTTTAGATTTAGGCTTGCCTGACGGCAGCGGTTTTGAGTTCTGTCTGAAGCTGAGAGAGCAGGGCTCTCGTTTACCCGTGATTATTTTAACAGCGCAAGCTGATGAAGACTCGGTGGTTGAGGGTTTTCGTGTCGGCGCTAATGACTACGTCAAAAAACCATTTAGCCAAAAAGAACTTTTAGCCCGTATCAAAGCTTCTCTGCGCGAGCCGATCTTGCGCGACAATCAGATACGCTATGGTCAAATTTTATTACTCGTCGATCAGCGCCGTGTTTATGTAGGTGAAGAAGAGTTAATTTTAAATCGTCGCGAATTTGATTTACTCAAGATTCTTATTGAGCAGCCAGGAGCCGTAGTTACCCGCGAAATGATGATTTCTAAGCTCGATTCAGCCGAAGACATTTTTGATCGCACAATTGACTCTCATGTGAGCCATGTGCGCAGCAAGCTTAAAAAAGCCAAAGACTGCGATGTCATTATTAAATCAGAGTATGGCGTTGGCTACAGGTTGATGACTCATGATTAAATCTCGATTTTTTTTAAGATATGCCCTTCTTGGCACCGTTATCTCTATTGTCTTAATGCTGCTTTCAATCGCAGTCGTCGGATGGTTACGAGACTCATTTAATGATCGTTCGCTCACTCGACGAGGAGCTCCATTTCGTATAGTCGATAGTTTAATTAATGAAATCCCGGCAGAGAAGAGAGCCTCGACTCTTATGAAAATTCAAGATCGCGGCCCTGAAAATCGTCGTCCTCCATTTTTTTTAGTAGATGCAAGCGGAAAAGTTTTGTTCCCGACTGGAGCCGAATCTACAAGAGGCTTTGAAAACTTCGCTTTTGGCACAACCCGGATCAATGAAGCGGGTGAAGAGGAGCTGGGAGACGAAAAGTTCAGAGTTATCAAGTTATCGGGCTCGCCTCAGCAGTATTTC
>CAYHVK010000002.1:61587-232781 GCA_964360255.1 uncultured Pseudobdellovibrionaceae bacterium
TGGAATGTTCGTGTGGATGACGCTCATACAAATGTCGGTGATTGTTTTGGCCGTTCTCATCACTATGGGTATATTAATTTATTCTCTTCGCAGCCGCGCCCGACAAGCCGAACATATTATTCGCGAACTCAGTCGTGGAAATCTTAAATCCCGCTTTCCGGTTACAATTATGGATGAAGTTGGCCAAGTGATGTTTTCATTCAACAAAATGGCTGACGAAATAGAACATTTGATCGAGTCTTTAAGAAAATCCGAAGGGACTCGCAAAGATTTGCTCAGGCAATTAGCTCACGATCTGCGCACGCCAATTGCTTCGTTACGAAATATGATCGAAACTGTGCGTGATCAATCTGGCGCTTTGAGTGAGCAGAAAAGAATTGAACTGCTTGATTTATCTGTACGTGAAATTGATTATTTCAATGGTCTGGTGAATGATTTACTTTTCTTAGGTTCAGTGCAAGAGCCTTTGTATAAATCTGATGTGAGCCGTTTTGATCTGATTGATTTAATAAAGAGTGAAATTGCACCTATCGGAAATCGTTACCCCAAAATCACTGTTGATTTTGAATCCTCAGAGCCATCGATTGAAGTGCAGGGTGATAGTGCGCTTATGAAGCGCCTTGTGCGAAACGCTCTAGAGAATGCTTACTCTTTTGCTCAAGCTAAAATTCAGATACAGGTACATCAAGCAGATAAAGGCATCACCTTTAAAATCAAAGATGACGGCCCGGGGTTTAGCCCTGAATCCTTAAAAGATTTCGGCCAGCGCAAGTTCAGCCGAATGATGCCTGTGCACGGAGAGAAAAGAATTTCAATTGGCCTTGGCTCTGTCATTATGCGCTCAATTGTTGAGGCCTTTCGAGGCGAATTGAAGGC
Source organism: uncultured Pseudobdellovibrionaceae bacterium (assembly GCA_964360255.1). Taxonomy (GTDB): domain Bacteria; phylum Bdellovibrionota; class Bdellovibrionia; order Bdellovibrionales; family UBA1609; genus CAYHVK01. The sequence goes on from CAYHVK010000002.1 coordinate 62,464, forward strand.
GCAGAATGTGGAAAGCGGCGCTCAAATTGAAGTTTTCCTTCCACATTTGTAGTCAAAAATCTCAAATTAAATCAGAAAAATATTTTATCTTCCACAACGGCTCCACAGTCGGTTGGTATTCTGTAAATAACAAATCTCGCGAAAGGGGTTTTTATGAAACTGAAATATTTAATCGCCCTAAGTTTAGTCTTAGGTTCGGTCGGTTACGCTGAAGACAGAGAAGGCCGTGGTGAGCACAGACGTGAACTCTTCGAAGCTATGAAGGCCTGCGCTGAAGAAAACAACATCACTGTTGGCCCGGGCTCAACACCAAGTGAGGCAGATAGAGCTGTTCTCGATAATTGCTTAGTGAATGAAAAGAAAGTTGTGACCCAAGAAGAACTCGATAAATTCAAGAGTCGTAGAGGGCCGCGACCCGAGGGTGAACATCGCCCCCAGCGCCGTGCTATCAAAGGGAGTGGTAACTCTGCAAGGTAGCCGGGATAGAGAATCTATTCTGAAAATAAAAAAGACGGACTTTTTGAGTCCGTCTTTTTAAACAAAGCTTTATTAAGAATCTGATTAAGTTCTTACTTTACATGCACTGAACGGGTTGGCCGTTTTGGTTATAAAGTAAGTAGCCCGCGCAGTTTTGTCCTTGGCAGTAACCGCTCTGACCCATACCGTTTGGTTGAGTTGAGTAGAAACCATAGCACTGTTGAGGTTGACCCATTCCGCCATTACCACCGTAGCCACCACAGTTCTGATTTGGATACTGTTGTTGTGGGTATTGGTTCGGGTACTGCTGTTGGTATTGTTGATTAGGGTACTGTTGGTTCGGATACTGTTGTGTTTGGTAACAGTTCTGTCCGTAGTAGCCGTTACTATTGTTGTTGTTATCTTTCTTGTCTTTGCTGCAAGCGATTTGAACGCTAGCAACTAGGACGATAAGAGATACGCGAATAAAGTTCTTAATAAAGTTTTTTGTTTTCATACCCTCCTTAAGAGCAAGGGTGGAGCCATCTTCCATAATTGTATAAAGTCTAGTAATATCATATTGTTATGATGATTTTTGAGAAAAAATAACCCATCTCAACTGTCGAACTTAAAATTTACCGACCTTTTTTGTCACCTTTTTAGGTACTACCACCAGTACGATTTGGCGGGCATAGGTCCTCGTTTTAGATAAGATTTGTAGGCTTTTTGATAGCGTTTATTAGAAGATTTGAGCGGGCGATGCTTAAGATCGATAAGATACTGCTCAGCCTTCCATACATTTTTAAGGCTTTTACGCCAGTTGGCTTGCGAATCATCGAGATGAGCCAGCTGGAAGCCTGTAATGCGACCAGTTTTATCGATATAAGGCTCAAAATAACTCCATACTAAGTCACGTAAAGATCGATAAATCGGTGGGCGGCCATGTAGGCCGTCATCTCTTGAGCGAGCCACTGAGCCCCAGCGACGTCGTCTTTGAAAAACATAGATAACGTGATCAAGTCCATCTTGGCTTTCAAAGCTGACGACAAGTGGCGGATAGCCGTTTTTCTCTAAAATAGCCGCTGCAACAAATGTAGCCTCAAGGCAATGAGCTGTTTGTTTTTTAAGAGCTTGCTCGGCCGAACGTAAAGTCTCGCCTTTTTCTTCGCGATTGTACTTAAGGCGCCTGAGAAATTTCTGCACCTGTTCGGGTGTTTTATAGCGCAGGCTCAACTGTTCAATTAAAGACATGAATTAGTGTATCGGCTGATTCTTCGAATGTAAAAAGGCTTCAAGAGTTTTGCGCGAAAGAGGTTTACACAGGTAATCATCAAAGCCATGGCTAATACAATGTTCTCGATCGCCTTTCATAGCGTGAGCCGTAAGGGCCACGACTTTACCAGAGTACCCCTCTTTACGGGCCTGTTTAATAGCCGTAATACCATCCATCTCAGGCATTTGAACATCCATAAATACAACTGAATATTTATGAGCGAACATTTTCTCTAAAGCGCCGCGACCATTCTCGGCAAAGTCATGGGGAATTTGCATACGATTGAGATAAGCGTCCATAAGAATACGATTCTCGACAGAATCATCAACAACAAGAACATCGTTGATCGGCTCTGCGGGTAGCAATTCGCCCAACGGATCTGCTGGCTCAGTGGGAAGAGGATTCAAAAGTTGAGATAATTCCACCTTCAATTTGAATAGAAAAGTGCTACCTTCATTTGGGGCTGATTTAACTAGTACGAGCTCGCCACCGAGCAGCTCAGCAAGTTTGCGAGAGAGAAAAAGGCCCAAGCCTGTGCCCCCATACCTGCGCGTCACTGAGCTGTCGCCTTGCTCGAAAGGCGCAAAAAGTTTTTCTTGTTGGGCGAGGCTCATGCCAATTCCGGTATCTTCAATTTGAAATTGAATTTCTGAGTGATTTATATCAATTGGCACTTCTGTCACGCGAACTAGAATACGTCCTTTACTTGTGAACTTTAATGAATTGCCTAAAAGATTAAATAAAATTTGCCGTACACGAAGTGAATCAGAAATCACGTACTCATTCTTCAAATTTTTAAAATCAATTTCGAGCTGAATATTCTTTTGCTGAGCTTTCATGGCCAAGGCTGAGACAACGTCTTTGAGCAGCGCTACAATTGAAAAATTCATCTGCTCAAGCTCCATCTTTTTGGATTCAACTTTTGAAAGATCAAGAATCTCATTAACCAGTGTCAGCAGCTGATTGCCATTACGAGCAATCGTGGCCAATGATTCAGCAATAAAAGTATTAGGCTCGGCCTTTTCTTGAGCGAGTTCAGCGAAACCAATGATCGCACTGAGAGGTGTGCGAACCTCATGGCTGATGTTGGCTAAAAAATCACTTTTCGCCTGACTGGCTGATCGAGCACGGGCATAGAGCTGGGCATTTTCAATAGCTAAAGAAATACGAGGCGTAATAAGATCGAGCATATTGAAGACGTTGCCGTCCAGACTTTCGCCTTCTTTATTAAAAAGGATGATTAAACCATAAAATTGATCGCGTAAAATAAGTGGCGCTACTGCGGCTGTAGAGAAAAGTTCTTTTTGTTTTTTAATATCAGCTGTGGCGAAGAGAGACTGAAGCTGCACGAAATTAAATATCTGAGACTTATCTGACGGAAAGTGAGCTCGAAGTGACTCAAAGATTGTTGGGCACATATTTTCTAAATCAAATGTTTCAATAGCAGCCACGCGCTGAAAACCATTTGTTAAAGTCCTGCTAATGGCCGTCAGGGTTTCATTAATATTAAGTGAATTGGTTAAGCTTTTATTGATGGCATCGAGAAAGGTCAGGCGTTTAGCTATATTCTCAGCGGCTTGGCGGGCGATGATTTCGGCTTGAAGTTGACTCTTCTGAATTTCATGTTCTTTTCGCTGAGTGATGTCTTCAGAAATCCCCAGTAGATATTTGACTTTGCCGTCAGGCCCCAAAAGAGGCAGCTTTCTGGTCTGAAGTATGCGAATGCCACCTGGTACCGATATTTTTTCTTCTTCAATAGTAGTTTCTTTGCCTGAGGCTAAGACTTCACGGTCTTTTGCCACAAATGCTTCGGCTTGTTCTCGAGGAAAGAAATCAAAATCATTTTTACCAATTAAATCTTCGCGGCGCCGGCCTAAGAGTTTTTCTCCGGCGCGGTTGAAGCTCACAAATTTAAGTGTGCTCGCTTCTTTTACAAAAATCATATTGGGAATGTTTTCGATCACAGACGATAGAAAAGCTTCCGAGTCTCGGAGCTCATCTTCGCTACTAAAAGTAGTGGTGTCGAGTCTTGAGCGGCTTCTCTGAAGAAGATGGGGAAGACTCGACTTCCATGGGATTCTCATTGAAATGTTTTATGTGTAAACAGTGATACAAGCAAACAAGAATTGATTAATTTGAATTTGTTGCAGAGCCGATGAAGACTCTGCAACGTCAAGAATTCCTAAAGTTTAGCTAACACGTACGGGAGAATTCCGCCCGCGCGATAGTACTCAAGTTCATTCGGAGTATCGATGCGAACCATGACCGGAATCTTTTCTGGGCCTGACTTACGCACGATTGTGATCTCGAGCTTTTCTTTTGGTTTAATACTTTCTAAATTAGGAAACTGAATTTCTTCTTCACCTGTGAGTTTGAGTGAAGTCACGTCACAATTGATAAGAGTCAAAGGTAACACACCCATACCAACTAGATTTGAGCGGTGAATGCGCTCAAAACTCTCCGCTATAACAGCGCGAACACCCAGTAAGCGTGTTCCCTTGGCAGCCCAGTCGCGAGACGAGCCTGTTCCGTATTCTTTACCAGCAAAGATCACCAGTGGGGTCTTGCGCTTTTCATACTCTTGAGCGGCTTCATAAATTGTTGTTTCTTTTCCTTCAGGGAAAATTTTAGTGTATCCGCCCTCTTTATCTAAAAGTTTGTTCTTAATACGAACATTGGCAAAAGTTCCGCGAATCATGACCGCTGGATTACCGCGACGTGACCCATAAGAGTTGAAATCGGCTTGTACGACGCCTTTTTCAAGTAGGTATTTACCAGCCGGTGATTTCGGAGCGATATTGCCGGCAGGAGAAATATGGTCAGTTGTTACTGAATCACCAAAAACAGCCAATAGACGGGCATTCTTAATATTCGAATCCACTTTTGAAAACTCTGGATCTAAGAATGGAGGCTGCTGAATGTAAGTTGAGCTCTCTTGCCATGAATAATTCATCCCAGTTGGAGCTTTTGTGCTCTGCCACATAGAATCACCACGTAAAGCATCGCTATAAACATGAGCAAATTTTTGTGCAGTGACATGTTTGGTAACAAGAGCTTTGAGCTCTTCAGCATCTGGCCAAATATCTTTTAAGTAAATAGATTCACCCTTGTCATTTTTACCAAGTGGATCTGTCGCTAAATTCACATTAATATTCCCAGCAATGGCGGCGGCCACCACGAGGAGCGGTGAAGCCAGGTAATTGGCCAGAACAGATTGGTGAACGCGAGCTTCAAAATTGCGGTTACCTGAAAGAACCGAAGCTGTCGCGATACCATTTTTATCAATAGCGGCTTGGATCGGGCCCGGAAGTGGACCGCTATTGCCGATGCATGTGGCGCAACCATAGCCAGCAATAAAGAATCCAAGTTGTTCGAGATAACCCATAAGATCAGCGGATTCGATATAATCCGTTACGGCGACTGAGCCCGGTGCAAAAGTTGTCTTGACCCATGGTTTAGACTTCAAGCCTTTCTTAACTGCATTTCTGGCAATAAGAGCGGCGCCTAACATAAGCTCAGGGTTTGAAGTATTTGTGCAAGAGGTGATAGCCGCGATGACAACGGCTCCGTTAACGAGTTCGCATTCAACGCCGTTATCAAGGGTGATTTCCATTGACGCTGGCTGAGGCTTGTCTTTGTATCTCTCACTCATAAATTTTTGAAAAGAATCTTTCACCTGACCAAGAGAGGCACGATCTTGTGGGCGAGCTGGGCCTGCCATAGAGGGCTCGACAGTTGAGAGATCAAGCTTGAGCACATCAGCAAATTGCATTTGTGATTTATCATCGAGCCATAAGTTTTGGATTTTGCAATAGGCTTCAGCGCGATCAGCCTGTTCGTGACGATTAGTTTCGCGCAAATAAGCCACAACTTTTTCATCAACAGGGAAGACCCCAATTGTGGCGCCATATTCTGGAGCCATATTCGCCACTGTGGCGCGGTCTGCAATTGAAAGGGCCTTCACTCCTTCGCCGAAATACTCGACAAATTTACCGACCACATTGCGTTTACGTAAAATTTGAGTCGCTGTTAATACAAGATCGGTGGCTGTTACACCAGCACGAAGTTTGCCTGTAAACTCAAAGCCAATCACTTGTGGTATTAGCATTGTGCAAGGCTGCCCGAGCATGGCGGCTTCAGCTTCAATACCGCCTACCCCCCAGCCGACAACCCCAAGGCCGTTGATCATAGTTGTATGGGAGTCTGTTCCCACGAGAGTGTCGGGATAAATAAATTCTTTATTTTGCCATTCGCCCGCCATAACAACGTGAGCGAGATATTCAAGATTCACTTGGTGACAAATGCCTCGCCCCGGCGGAACCACGCGGAAGTTTTTAAATGCGCCTTGGCCCCATTTTAAAAACTCATAACGTTCGCCATTGCGCTCATATTCAAGCTTCATATTTTTTTGTAGAGCCGCTTTTTCGCCGTAGATATCCATCTGGACAGAGTGATCGATAACTAAATCAACCGGACGAAGTGGATTCACTCGCTCAGGGTCACCTTTGCGGGCGATCATTCCGTCACGCATAGCTGCTAAATCTGAAACAACCGGAACGCCTGTGAAGTCTTGTAAGAGGACGCGACCAGGGGTGAATTGAATTTCAATCTCTGATTCTTTTTTCAAATCTTGATTCAGAACGGCTTCGATATCGGCTTTTTTAACAACCACTCCATCTTCGTGGCGCAGTAAATTTTCAATGAGCACCTTCATGCTGTATGGAAATTTCGAAAGTTTAATGCCGGTGTTTTTTTCAAGAGCCACCAGTGAGTGGTATTGATATGTCTTTCCGCCGACAGTGATTTGACTAAGGGTGTTAAAAGAATTCATTGTAACGTCCTTGGAGTGAATAATTATGTGCCTACATTATTACTACAAGGTTTTGGTTCGTCACTGAAAATGAACTGAAAAAACTAATTTCCTCCGACAACAATTGAGTTTCTAAAAGCTTCAATCAAGCTCGTCGGAATTGGATTTTTTTGAATAAGTGCAATGACGGCAGAGTGACCGCTTTTCGCAGGACCGACATAGTACACAGCATTGAGCTCAGGTCGCGCAATAAGAAAGAAGTTTCCTCTGCCATCTAGAGGTCTAGGAGCTATTTCTCCCCCTAAAGAGATGCCGCGCTCAGCGGCTAGCTCTGTTAAAAAACCTTTAGCATCAGTCGTGCGTTGAAAGGCTGCGATCAGTTCTTGTTGCAACTCATTTGGTGAGCCATCAAAGCCAACCGTATTCAGGTCTGATTCAAAAATAGTAAAGTCATAAAAAGTAATTGGTGGATCAAAGCGAAGGCCTTTGTCAGAGAGGAATTCGCGAAGGGCATACATGGCGACCTTGCGTTTTAAGTCCATAAAAGATTGAGATTTGCCTTTGTACTCACTGACATAAACTGCCGGCTCTGAGGTTGTATCAACTTCTTCGGTTTCAGCATAAATAGGGGGGGTCGTAGGCTGAGATTGGGGCGGGGCGGCAGCTTGAGATGGGGCCTGAGAAAGAGGGGCTGGGTTCGATTTCTTAGGGGCTGGAAGTGTGGCCACCCTATCTTGAGAAAATTTTAAAAAGATCACAATAAAAATTAAAATGACGGCAATAAAAATTATAACTCGAGAAGATTTCATTCGTTACCTCTTGTGTTAAGGGTAAGGTTTGAAATTCTAAATTGAAATGACTAATGCACCATGCAAAGCTTGGGTATGGTCATTGTCGTTCCGTTTCTCTTAGCTTTTTGTAGTATGATTTATGAGCTCGTGCTGGCTCAATACATATCGCTTTATTTTGGCGGCACAGTTTTCAACTTTACCCTTACTATTGGTGTTTTTTTAGCCAGTATGGGTTTGGGGGCGCTCTGGTCAGCTCGAGTGGCTCGTGATCAGATTTATCCAGTGCTTGAGAAGGTCGAGCTGGGCCTTTGTGGGCTTGGTCTTGCGAGCCCGCTTTTAACAAGTGTTTTGGGCTCTTTAAGTTTAACGTCTTCTTCACCTCTGTTCACTCAGGTTTTGTTTGGGCTTTGCTATGGCCTTGTCGTTATGATCGGTATTTTGTCCGGTTATGAAATTCCGCTTCTACTAGGTTTGTTTGATAATGCTAAAAAGAAGATGACGGTACTTTCTCTCGATTATTTCGGCTCGTTTATAGCAGCGCTTTGTTACCCTTTGTTGTTTGTGCCCCATCTTGGGCTCGTGCAAACATCATTATTAGTGAGTTTTTTAAATTTACTTGTCGCTTTGTGGATCGGATACCGTTTTAACAAACGGTATGTTCTTATTTCTGCAGAATTGGCATTAATTGCCATTGTTCTCGTTTTAATGGTGCAGTCCTTTTGGTTAGAAAATTGGCTGAGAGGTTGGTTGTACTTATGAATTCTAAAAAATTCTATTTGCTCATCACTTTCTGCGTCGCTTTTTGTAGCCTCTCGTACGAACTTCTTATTGCTCGCACTTTAGGGTCGTTGACAGGCGATATCGTCACCAGCCAATCGTGGACGATCGGTTTCTATATAGCGGCCCTCGGGTTCGGTGCTATGACTTTTCATCTTTGGGAAAATGTAAAACAAGAAACGCGAGTCTTGTTTTATAATACAGAAATCTTGCTTTCGCTTTTAGGCTTGTTAGCGGTTCCGATCATTTTACTGATGAAGATGTGGTTTGAGTACAAAGCCATTTTTATTGGTCAGCCTCACGCATTTATTCTCTGCGCTCAATTGATGACTTTTGCCGTCGGGTATTTTTCGGGTTTTGAAATTCCACTTTTGCTCAAGCTCAGTCAAAGTGATGAAAAAAGCGAATCTTACGTTATTGGTTATCATTACTTTGGTTCTATGGTGGGAGCGATCACAGCCGCCTATTTTTTTCAGCCGCACTTTGCTGCAGTTTCGATAGGAGTCTTCATTGCTTCGGGCAACCTCTTATTAAGCGCCATATTTTTAACTAAGAAATTGAAGCCGGTCGTTTTTTACGTCGTCTTCTCTGGAGTTTTTGTGGCGGGAGCTTTTTCAGCTTTCAAAATTGACCAAAAGCACGCTGAAATAACTTATTTTGTAACTTCGCCTTCACTCTACGCCAAATCATTTCAAGAGCTGGGTGAGTTGGCTCATCAGTATGTGAAAGTTGATAGACATTTATCGCCGTATCAGACCATCGATATTGTTGAAAAAACAGCTATTGAACTTTCAGATGAAGAAGGGGCCCGAGCCGGAGTTCCTCAGCTGACGTTATTTAATCGTCTCTATATTAATAGCCAGCTACAAGTTTCGTTGAACTATCAAGATGTTTATCATGAGACCTTTGCTCATGTACCCATCAACTTAAGTCAGAAAACTCCTAAGAAAATACTTATTTTAGGAGGCGGTGACGGAATTTTAGCTTTTGAATTAGCAAAATATGAAAGCGTCGATATTACTTTAGTTGAGTTAGATGAAGTTATTTTAAATTTAGCTCAAACACATCCTTTACTTTTAACCATGAATCATTCGGTTTTCAGCAAAGAATCGGTGCAGGTTAGGGTCGCTGATGCTTTTTCATTTATGTTAAAAAATCGCCAAAAGTATGATGCCATTTATGCGGACTTTCCGCTCCCTCGAGATGATGAGTTGATGAGGCTTTTCAGTTTAGAGTTCTATCAAGCTTTAAGAAGAGCTTTAGTTGACGATGGTTTTTTGGTTGTTGATACCCCGGGCCAAGGCGAGGGGCATATTGAATCACGTATAGCTGATTCACTTTTAAGTGGTGGCTTTGAAAATGTTTATTTATATGGTGGAGTCGCGCGCTTTGCACTGGCTAGCGTGAAATCTCTCGATATCAGCCGGGAGGCTACAGCTCAAAATATGGGTGCAGAAAGCAAAAAATATTTTGCACCGCCCACTCGCCATGTATCGACAGGCCACCCTATCTCGTTATTCAGGCCTGGGGGGCGTTAAACGTGAAGAGTGCAAGATTCTTAGGCTGGGATATTATTCGCTTAGTGAGTTTTATTCCGATCGTTATGTATCACCTGTTAGAGGCTGTTTGGGGTGATCATCGCGATCTTTTTCAGCCGGTTATGTCAACAGATCCGCTGTTCTGGAATTTTATCTATGAATTTATGCGAGTTCTTTCGTTCAGTGGCTTCTCGATTTTTTTGCTGACGTTTTTTCTTATGGGCTTCAGCGCCGAGCGCCGCAAAGTGAATGGGCCACTGATCGCACTTCTGGCTTTAGGATGGATTATTTTCTGTTGGGCCTATGAGGGGTTCAGTCATCTTTTTATTTTTTGGGATGTGTATCCACTTATTGCTGTCTCTCTGCTTTTTATTCAACTGGTTTTGCGTTTCACCAAAATCAAAGAAATCTACTTCGGACTATTTGGTTTTATTCTCACTTTAGTGCCTTTTTGGGAGTTCTCTTTTTTCTCTACTTTGTCTTTAAGAACGCAAATGGTCTTAGTCGGAAATTGCGAGGCGGGGCTTTCTGGCTGGCCGGTTTTGCCTTGGATGGGATTAGCTATTTTTGCATACTCTGGCGGAAGATGGATCAAGCCTTACATTAAAAATACAGGTGATGAAGCCGGGTTGCCATTTACAAAGCCCGAGCGATTTATTTGGCCCATTGTTTTATTGATCAGTGTATTTTTTTGGGGGGCCTATTACCAAGTTAATCTAGATATGCTCAATGTCTTTGATTGCCTCACGTATCGCCAGAGCCCTCTTGAATTTTGGGCCCATCTTATTTGGATTGTGTTTTTTATTCGTCTCAGTTTGGTACCCGCTGTGCAACGCTATTTGCAGGCTAATTTTAAATCTGTGTCCCAATTTGCGACATCCAAGAACTTTGCCTTTGTGTATTTTTATAGCTTTGTTGTGACGAGCGCTATAGCTCTACCAATGAGTTCTCGGTTGCAAAGAGAACCCAATCTTTTTACACTATATATGGTGGTCAATTGGATTTTTATCGAGATAACGGCTCGATTCCTATTGCGTTTTTTTGATGGCAGGAAGGCTCATGTTCAATAATCGCGGCGTCAGTCTTATCGAAGCTATAATTGCGAGCTCAGTGGGCATCGTGATTATTATGGCATTAGGTGAGCTGATGATGTCGCAGCAAAACGCCACTCGCGATGTGATGCAAACTTATGAGCTCGCGACAGCTTATGCTCAGGTCACAGAACATCTTTCTGATAACACGACTTGCGGTAATAACTTTAATGGTATCGATCCGAATATTGGAAATATTAATAACACGACTTTTTATCGACTTCTTGATCGCACTGGGGCGGTCGAAATTTATAGAGAAGGCAATCTGCATGGCGGTGGTCTTCTCACTCTAACGGCTCTTGATCGTTTGCCAGCCAGTCCGCCGACTGTGGCGAATAGTAAAGGCATGTTTATTTTACGAATGACTTTTCAGCGTCGAGGTCTGGCGACAGGCCTGGTAGATATGCCCATTGATGTACCAGTATTTTTTAATACAGACGGGGCTAACAATGTTGCTTCGTGTTCTACACAAGGTGTATCAAGCGCCCTCAATTGTGTGCGCCCAGCGCTGACTTGTAATGGTTGTCCATTGTTGCAGACACCATGTCCTCCCAGCTACACTTTAACAGGTGGCGGAATTTCTGACCAAGATACGTCTAAGAGAGCGTTTTATTCTCATCCCATAGCACCCGGAACACCTGGCTTTCCTGATGGAGGCTGGCGCTGTCAAAATGCTGATCCAGGTTTTTTAGAGTGTACGGCAATTTGTTGTAGATAGAAGATAAAATGAACAGGTAACCAATGAAATGTTTAGAAAATAAAATTAAATCTAATCAACATGGTTTTACAATCATGGAAGTTATTATTTTGGCTTCAGTTGGTTTGGTTTCAATTCTGGCTTTCTCAACTTATGTTGCAAGTCAGAAAGCCGGCGCTCGAGAAGTGGTTCAGAATATTGAGGGTGCGGCCATTCAGTCCATGATTGCCGAGATTGTCACAGATCCTACAGCCTGCCTGAACAATTTTAATGGGATGAACACCAGTGTTTTGACATTCCGTACGGATGTACGTGATGCATCTAATGCCGTCCGAATCGATACAAACACGCCATTTCGTGGTGGCAATTTAAGTTTTCTAAGGCTTGAGAAGTTGCCAGCCGCACCGATTCTGCCACCAAATGGGCAGGGTGAAGTGAGAATGAGCATTATACTTAACAAAAAAGGCACATCGGCGGGGGCTAAAGAAATGCAATTTATTCTTCCGCTTCAGGTGAGGGTGGATGCCGCTAGAAATGTCATTTATTGTGCAGCTTCTTTTGGTAATAGCGGTGCGCAGTGCGTATACCCGGTTAGTACTTGCAATTGCACAACTCAAACGGTGTCTTGCCCAGTCGGTTATAGGGTTACCGGTGGAGGTATGTACGATGGTGGAATGGGTAAGGGGAGATATTATTCTTTCCCAGTAAATCCACCAGGAGGAGCTAATGGCACGGGTGGTTGGACTTGTGGAACTAATGGTAGAAGTAGTCAAAGGTGTTATGCGGTCTGTTGCTTATAAATTTAGATTGAATGCCAACGGTGTTTCATTAGTAGAGCTGATGGTTTCTATTGGTGTGTCTGTCACTGTTTTACTTATAATTTCGCAGTATTTTGCAGATCAAACAAAATCTCTGCGCTCGGTGACTCAATTATTAGAAACCCAAGCCATTCAGCAAGATATCACTCGACTCTACGGCAATGGCACCAACTGCACGACTTTCTTCAAATTTAGAGATGGTAATTCTTCAGGTGTATTGCCAAATTTGGCGGACTCCGCCGGCACGGTTCGTTATACAAGTACGCCGCCCGGTAATCTTTATGCCGCAGGCACATTACGTCTCGACAATATATTTATGGTGCCGGTCCCGCCAATAAGTCTGCCGAATAAGCGGGGGCAGTTTATGATTCGCCTCGAGTTTTCTCGTACAGGTTCTACTTCGAGTCAGCCAAGAATTGTGTCGAATATTCCGATTTTTTTCAAATCTGATTCGGGTAATATGATTGATGAGTGCACAACAAACCGCCAAATTATACAGGCGGGTCTTGATTGCGTGAGACTCACAAATCCGCCGGCTAACCCGCCGCCTCAGCCTCCGGGCGATGGTTTCAATCGAAAAGTCGGTTGTCCAACAGGGTATGAAGTTGTTGGTGGTGGTATGCAAGATGCTGATATCTGTAAGTGTGGCCTGATCAATACAGTTATTCAGCCCGGCGTTGACCCGCTCTTTCCGAATGGTGGCTGGGAATGCCAAGAGCAAACTAGCGCTGGTCTTACTTGTTACGCGATCTGCTGCCGACCAGCTCCATAATCAATTATAGATATTTTGAGCTTCCCGATGATGCTTTTTCCAAATAAAAGCGTCGAGGGCAAAGTGTGTGAAGAGCGGAGTCAAATAGAACCCAAGCACTAAGGCTGAGAGCCAAGTAAAAGTGAAATCGGATTTGAAATTAATAAAATGCTCTTCAACGTAATTTTCACTGAAACCAAAAAATAGTGCGGTTAAAACAATAACGACTAAAGCTAAGCCGAAGGTTTTAAAGCGTTGTTTTTGCGTCCGCACCAAAGCATGACTCATTAAAACAAAATAGGTCAGGCCATGGGCTATTAAAAGCGGGAATAAAACTTCGTAGGCTCTTCGGCCAATGAAAAAACAAACAGCATATTGAGCGCCGATAAAAAGTAAGAATAAGGCTCTATTAGGTTCGCGAACATTATTTTTGAATTGTACATATTCGTAAGTTAACCAAGCGCCAAGTGCCGCGAACCAAAATACAAGTGTGATTTGAAAAGCGACGGGGCTTGAAAACATCACTAGATCGGCACCTGAATAATAGCCCGTGAACACTCCCTCTCTAAAATGATAGGCGATAATCGGTAATAGACTGAAGGCCCATAAAAAATAAGTTGAGACTTTTGAGGATCTCTTGTTGAGCTTCTCATACCATTTTAAAAGCCCATAGTTTTGCCGAATATGATGAAAGAGAGTGGCGTAGACAATAAACGACCACAAGCCCGGAAACTGCAAATAGGCCCAGAAGAAGAAGCAGAGCACGATGAGAAGGGGCGTCAGAATATAAGTCAGCGGGTCTGTTTTGACTTCATCGCTGTGAAAGTAAGTGCGCCAAAGAGTGGTGTAGACATGACCTGAGTCAATAATGACAGTGGCGATTAAGGCGTAAAAAAAAGATTCACTAGCAAAGTGGGGCCAGCCAAAAGAAAAGGCAATACAAAGTAGTGTGGGAAGATAAAAAAAAGCCAGATCGCTTTTGTAAGTGCCTAATATCCAACGCATGGGTTTAATCTTCGAGTAAGCTTCGAAGCATCCAGGCTGTCTTTTCGTGGATTTGAATTCTTTGTGTAAGCAAATCAAGGGTCGCTTCATCGTTGCCTTTTTCTGCATGCGGAAAGATCGAGCGGGCTGTTTTTACAACGGCTTCATGGCCGCGCACTAAATTGCGAATCATATCTTTAGCTGCTGGTACGCCCTCTTCTTCTTTGATCGAAGCCAGTTTTGAATAGGCGGCATATGTTCCGGGAGCGTACACATCAAGGGCGCGCATTCTCTCGGCAATTAAATCAACAGCTAAAGCGAGCTCATTGTAGTGAGTTTCAAACATGAGATGAAGGGTTTGAAACATTGGGCCTGTAACGTTCCAGTGATAGTTATGAGTTTTAAGATAAAGCGTATAGGTGTCAGCCAGTAATTTGCCTAAATCGGCACCGATTTTCGTGCGGTGCTTTTCTGGAATGCCGATGTCGATTGAAAGGCGACCTTTAGAACCTTCGCTTTGCGCCGAGTTTGCGCTTACTTTTTTAGTTATTTTTTTGCTCATAGAACTTGGATCTCCTTAGTTGATTTTAATTTGAGTGAAATTTAGGGCCGTCGGGTGGCGATCTGAAGCTGTCGTGCCTTCTCGTACAATTTGCACAGTTTTAAAGCCAGCTTCTCGAGCTGCGTCTAGCTCTTGGGCGATATCAGATAAAAAAAGCACGTTTTTAGTTTTCAGAGCTTCGCTAATTTTCTGATAAGAAGAGACTTCGCGTTTGCCGCCCACATCTAAGTCAAAGTGGTGGCTGATAAAGCCAAGCAAATTGCCCACGTCAGAGTATTGATAAAAGTTTTTTTGTGCGGCAACGCTGCCAGAAGAATAAATGCCAATCGGTAAGCCTTGGGCTTGCCATTTTTCAAAAGCGGGCTTCACATCTGGATACATATGGGCTTTATAACTACCGTTTTCATAGCCCGCCTTCCAGATCATGCCTTGTATGGTTTTGAGAGCTGGGTGCTTCACATCGTCTCTGATCCATTGTAGAAGTTGCTCAATGGCACCGTTTTCATCAGCTTGCTCAGTCTGTTTCAAACATTCTTTTACTTTGGGGTTTGATCTGTTATTAGAGATAAAATTTCGCATCTCACGAGCCGAATAGGGGAATAGAACGTTTTTAACGAAGGCAATATCAGACGTTGTACCTTCAATGTCAGTGAGAATGTAATCGACGCCGGTCACTTCAACCATTAAAAACCCATTTCAGAGTAGGCCATGGATTCAAATAAAAATTCATAAGTCTCAACATGACGGCGAGCCTCTTTAAGATCTTTGCCCCAAGTGTAAAGGCCGTGGCCTGCGATGAGAAAACCGTGGAATTTCATATCAGAACTAAATATCGGCTCCATAATTTTAACGAAGGCCTTCATATCCTGAGCATTCGGCAGAATCGGTACGATCTCAGTCATATCGTGAGTTGTATTGCCAGCTAAGCCCTTTAATAGTTCATAATCTTTAATTTCTATTTTTTCGCGGCTGAGATATTTCATTGAAAGCCGAGTGGCGAAAATAGAGTGAGTGTGGAGGACGGCTCCTACTTCTGGATTTTTATAGAGATAGCAGTGAATTAAGGTTTCAGCTGAAGGACGTGCGTCCACGGGCTCGACGACTGTGCCGTGTTCATCAACCAGAATCACATCTTCAGCTTGAATGGCGTGCTTGTCGACTCCGCTTCTTGTAAGTGCATAAATGCCAGGTAAAGAATCAAGTCGAGCCGAATAGTTCGAGCTGGTGGCTGGCGACCATTTATTTTGCGCGAAGAAGCGACCGATTTGGGCCATCTCCTGAGCTTTCTTTAAAAATTCTGGATTTTTTAAATGACTCAAGGTTGAGCCTCAACACGAACGGGGGTGCCTGAGTAATTGGCCACCCAGCCCTCTTTGCTAGTGAAATAGCGGACCGCTTTAATACGGCGGTTACTGTCTAAGACAAACCAGTGCTCAGTATTGGCTGGGACTCGAATATATTCTTCAGCTTGAACGGTGAGAAGAACTTGTTCATCATTGGGCATAACAAAACCAAAGATACCCGAGCCATCGACGATATAGCGAACTTCATCATCACTGTGGCGGTGAGTTTTATCAAAAATCGAAAGCATCTGCTCGATATTAGGAACTTTTGAATGAAGCACGACCAGATCTCGAGTTTGATAGCCGAAAAGTTTTTTCTGTTCTTCAAAACGGGAATCGAGAGCTTTAAGAAGAGTTTCTTTCTCTTCATCTTTTAAAGCGTCGGCTTTAAGTAGGCCACCGACTGTTTCAGTTTTCTCAATAGGCCAGTGAGAGAGTTCAATTGAAAGTGGTTTTAAATAAGCTCTGATTTCGTTGAGGTCAGAGAGCTCTTTGCCAGATTCTAATTTGAGTAAAGCCATTTTTTCTCCTTAAATCTTAAACCGGCTGATACGGTTGCAAGCTTCTTGTAAAACAGAATCTTCAACGGCGAAGTGGAAGCGAATATAATTATTGCCAGCTTCAGAGTTAAAGAACGAGCGGCCTGGTACACCAGCCACTCCTACAGATTCAAGCATATTCATAGCAAAAAGTTTTGAATCATTAAGCCCTGCGCGCGAAATATCGGCGAGAACATAATAGGCGCCCTGAGGTACGATAGGCGGCAGGCCAGCTTTATCTAAAGCATCACACATGCGGTCGCGGCGCTCTTGAAATTCTTCGCGGAGTTCTTTGTAATAAGATTTATCCATATCAAAGCCAGCTTCTGCCCCGTATTGAAGAGGAGTGGGGGCACAAACATAGAAGAGGTCATTGGCGAGACGAATCTTTGCCGCTAAGGCCGCTGGCGCAGCGACGTAGCCGAGGCGCCAGCCCGTGATCGAAAACGTTTTAGAGAGACCCATAATAGTCACGGTGCGATCTTTAAGTTCAGGTAGGCTGGCGGGTGAGATATGTTCACGACCATCAAAGCGGAAGTATTCGTACATTTCATCAGTGAAAACTAAGAGATCTTTTTCTTTCGCAATTTTACCGATAATTTTTAACTCAGATTCCGTCCACATTTTGCCACTGGGATTATTAGGCGAGCAGATCACGATAGCTTTAGAGTTGGGGCGAATGGCTGCGCGAATGGCGGCTTCATCAATTTTTAAGTCGGCATTCGTGAAATTAATAAAGTGGGGCTCGATTTCAGCCAAGCGAGCAGCGTTTAAGTGATAGCCGTAAAAGGGTTCAAACAATAAGATTCCATCACCCGGATTGAGTAACGCCATTAAAGCCGAGGCGTAGCCTCCAGTGGCACCATTGACGATCACCACTTCAGTTTCAGGGTCAGCTATAATATTATTTTCTGTGCGAAGTTTTTCGGCGACTTTTTGACGAAGCGAAAGAATGCCTTCAGCGGGAGAATAGATATTCTTTGGGCTTTCAAGTAAGGCTGAGCGTGCGGCTTCGACCACTTCAACTGGAGTCGGTAGCTCACATAAGCCTTGGCCTAAGTTAATGCCACCGACGCGATTGCACTCTTTAGTCATCGCGCGGATATCAGACTGAACAAGACTCTCAATACGTTTTGAACCCCAATTAGACAAACTGGCTCCTTTGAAAAATTAAGAGCCAAACATATAGCAGAAAAATGCGAGGGTCGAAAGAAAATTAGGCCCTTGGGGCTTTGTCGTTATTTAAATTTGTGCTGTTTTTTTGCAATTCGAGGCGAATCAACCGGGCCATCTCACTTATAAGCTGAATGCTAGGGTGATATGAGGTTTTTCCGAGGTAATTGGCGCCGAGTAACGCAATGTGAAGCCAGAAATCAATGTTCTTAAAGGGCTGATCGCCGAACTGAGTAAGGGCATGCATCCACTCGCGAGTGATGTCCTGGGCCGAGCGAGCTAGGCTCGATTTAAGCTCATTAATTTGATTTGAAATCTGTCTGAGAAAATACAGTGGGAGCAATAGGCCGCAAATAAGAGCAAATAAACCAATAATGATTAAAAGCACCATCGGTCGGGTTTGTTGAGTTCTTAAGTTTTGCCACTCATCGAAGTACCGAGCCCGCTGCGCGCGATTTTCGCTAATCAGCCTATCAACGAACTCTATAGAGCCATCGCGTGTACGAATTTGGCTTTTATCAATGGGTTCAAGTTGAGTTTGCAGGCGTAGTTCATCCAGTTTCTGCCACATCACAAGCTCATCAAAAAGATTTTCGCGGGTGAATGAAGTTCTACTTTTCTTCTCTAAAGACTCTTCCATCTCTTTTAAGTGAGAGTCGATTTTTTCTGTGATGATGATATTCTGTGTGAGTTTTTCTGAAGTGCTGTAGCCAGAGAGACTTGAATTCCAATAATTTACGGCCAGGACGGTGCCTGTGACGATACAAGTGACGTTCAAAAAAATACAAATAACAAAGGCGGCTTTGTAAAAGCGAAGGCGACGTCCGAGGCTAGAAAAAAGAGACGGTCTTTGCATCATATAATTTTATAAGCCCTGAGGCCTCTGAAGAACTGTTGCACCACCACTTTAGTGACGACGATTGTTGGTATAGCCAAAAGAAGGCCTGCGAAGCCAAAGGCTAATGATCCACCGAAGACACCTAAGATGACTGCAAGTGGATGGATATTAACCGCTCCACCAACAACAAGTGGCTGATAAATAGCATTATCAAGCAGGTGAGCCACCATAACTACCGCAAGCACAGCGATCATTAAGTTGTTTTCTGTAATAAATGGGACGATGGGCGAAATATCTTCGACAATAAGGGAGTAAGAGGCGCCGATAGCGCAAGCGATGAGAGTGCCCACGAAAGGAATGGCATTAGTTAAGCCGCCAATCATTCCAATGAGAATGGCAATCTTAAATGGAAGGCCAACCATCCAGAAGCCCACAATAAGGGTCGCTCCCACTAGGGCGCATTCGATGGCCGTACCGCGAATGTATTTACCAAGTGCGCTGTCGACGTGATCAAACACGTTCATAGTTAATTCAAAATAACGATTAGGCACAAGTTTCATTAAAAAATGAAGAATCTGACCTTTGTCGGTGATCATGAACATAAACGTCAGCGGAAAGACGATCCAAATTGAGAAAAGTTTCAATAAGTGACCAATACTGCTTTCTTTTTTCGTACTATCGCCGGCGACAACCTTATCGTGTTGAATTTTCGCTTCGATATCGGCGGCGATTTCACGCTCAACCTCTACTTCTTGGATGATTTTTAAGTTCGATAAGAAATAATCATAGTATTTCTGAGAAACTTTTTCTTCATTTTGATAGCCGCCAACATACTTTAAGAAAAGCTGGCGTTGCTCAAGAGACATCGAGAGGTAATCGTTCACTCTGTGAATCATTGGATTGAGTTCGCTTGCGAACATTTTGTAAGCGGCGTTGCCCTCTGGTTTCTCAGTCAAGCCCATCCAGTTTCTATAACGATTGTTGAGTTGGTACTGAAGGCGCACCATAAGTTCTAGTTTTTGTTTTTCGGTAGGCAAGCTTTGGCGCACGAGCCGCACGCTCATGTAGCCGAGAGTCGAGAGTGTTCCAATGATAATAAATGCGCGAAAATAGCGCCGACTCACAGAGCCTTTGAATTGAAGGAGGGGTCTGAAAACATAAGCGAAGAAGACACCCAAGATGACTGGCAGAATTAAAGGCTGCATCGAATAAAGAACTAAGGCAAAAACTGTAAATGAAATAACGATTGTGATAGCGTTCACAATAAGTCGTCGTGTCGAGCGGGCTTTAAGTTCTTTGCGCGTGAGTTGCATAATTAAGCGGCCGCCTTCTGTTTTTTCTCAATAAGTTCGTTAGTGGCTTTTAAACGGGCGCCTACGATTGTAGCTAAAGATTTATAAACCTGCGCCGCAATCAGTGGATCCGTTTCTAAAAGCTTGTCGAGATCAGATTTAAAAAAGGCAAACACCACCGAAGGTGTAATGGCACGAGCCGTTGCAGAGCGTGGAGATTCATCCAGCAAGGCGAGTTCTCCGACGAATGAGTATTTTGAAAGTTGGGCCAATTGATGGACTTCGCCGTCTTCAGAGGTAATTTCAACTGAAACCTCACCGCTTTGAATAAAAAATAAAGCTGCGCCAGGCTGACCAAAAGTGAAAAGCGTTTCATTTTCTTGATACTGTCTTTCGTAAACCAGGTGGGAGACTTCAGTGAGTTGTCTTTTGTTGAGGGATTGAAAAAATGGAAATTTCTTCAGGAATTTAATTTTATCGTTGTCGGTTCCATCACGATCTTCTTTTCTGAGATTCCCCCAGAAAATACGCATGGCCGTTTTTTTAATTGGTGATGTGAAAGCATCTTTTTTATCAATAACTGACATCTGAAAAACCCCTTGTGCGCAAGACAGCTTTAGCTGTCCAAAACTCGCGTATGTCCTACATCTTAATTTCGGTATAGATTTGACGAAAGCTGACGAAAAAAATGCTCGAGCCTCCCTTTCAGACGTTGGTCCCAAGTCCAGTCGAGCTATGGCGCATACAGACGACGCTCGATAGTGGGCACGAGGGCATGGGGGGCGACTTTGCCGACTATCGAGCGTCGTCTGTATGCATAAAATCTAAGTCTTATCTTAATCTCTGATGCCTTGACCGCATAAGTAAACTCGATAATAAAATTACTGTTATAGTTAACAGCTATTAGGAGAAATCATGACTCTCACCCAGCTTGAATATATTGTCGCCGTTGAAAGACTTAAAAGCTTTCAAAAAGCAGCAGAAGCCTGCTTCGTTACGCAGCCGACACTCAGTCAACAAATACAAAAAGTTGAAAATCTTTTGGGTGTTATGATTTTTGATCGCTCGAAACAACCAGCGGCACCGACTCCGGTGGGCGCGAAAATAATTGCGCAAGCTCGCTTGGTTTTACAAGAGGCAAATAAGATAAAAGCCATGATTTCTGAAGAGCAATTTTCAGTAACGGGAGTTCTTCGTCTTGGCGTAATCCCCACACTTGCGCCGTTTTTACTCCCGCGTTTCATTAGAAAGCTGAATAAAGATTTTCCGGGGATTGAGCTTGAAATTAGCGAAGTGCCCACAGAACAACTGGTGAAAGATCTTCGTGAGAACCGCCTTGATATTGGACTTTTAGTGACGCCGCTCCACCATGAAGATTTGATTGAGAGGTCCGTTTACTTCGAGCCGCTTTTTATTTACGCCAGTCCTGAGCATCGTTTTAACGAACTCAAAAAAATTAACGAAAAAGAACTGACGTTAAATGACGTTTATTTGCTTAGCGAAGGCCATTGTTTTCGTGATCAAGTTTTAAATCTCTGTCGTGTTCGTAAGGGGCCAGGTCGCCGCAAGGTCACTTTTGAAAGCGGCAGCTTGCAAACGCTCAAGCGACTCGTTGATGAAACAGATGGTTACACAATTTTACCCGAACTGGCAGCTGAAGATCTGCTGTCTGCCAGTGAGAAAAGTCGTTTGAAACCTTTTGCTGAACCGGTGCCGGTTCGTGAAATCAGTTTGGTGACTCATCGTTCGTTTGTGAAAACCAAAATGCTCGAAGCGCTTGAATCAGAGATTAAAAAGGCTTTGCCGAATCGTACCGAGCCGAAAAAGAAAGAGATTGTTGCGGTTCAGCATCAAGGCAAAAAGTAATCTTTCTCTTCAGCGGTAGGTATACGGCAAGTCTCTTTTTTACCGAACCATTTATAGCGATTTTCAGCAGTGTAATGGTAAATGGCATCGCGAATAAAAGCGGGAATAGCTTTGAAAGCGAGGACGGTCTTCCAGCCAGAACCAAGCTCAGCTAAGGCTTCTAGGGCTGCAGCTGACTCGATTTGTGGGGTTTTGCCGTCGTAAAACACAACTGAAGAATAGGGGGGTGCCGCATACTGCGGAATTGTTTGACGGGCAGTTTCGCCTTGCAGCGAAGCGAACTTCAGCTGTTTTTTGGTATCGTGCCTGATTAAAAAGTCGACGAAGAAGTTGCAGAGGTTGCAGTCTCCATCAAAGAAAACAATCTTCATGGGTTTAATATGTTCGGACTCATTTCGCTTTGCAATAGAAATGGCAGTTGACGGTCTAGGTCGCAGTGCTACTCTTATAACGTTAAGATTAACATAATGAATACGAGGAGTTCAGAAATGAATACAGCACTTAAGCTTGTTTTAGTAGGTTCGGTTTTAGTTCTGTTTGGTTGCGATAAACCAAACATGAAAGATGAAAAGGCTCAATACAGTTACGCAATCGGTTACCAAATTGCGAAAAATATGAAAGAGCAAAGCGTAGAAATCGACTCAAAGGCGTTCAATGCAGCTATGCAAGACGTTATGGGTAATAAAGAGGCTCGTTTGAATGATGAAGAGAGAATGAATGCTCTCCGTAAGATGTCTGAAAGCCGCCGTGCTGTTGAAGTGAAACAGGCTGAAGAAAATCTTAAAATTGGCCAAGGTTTTCTTGATGCGAACAAAGCAAAAGAAGGCGTGAAAGTCACTGCGTCTGGTCTTCAGTACAAAGTTGTATCTGAAGGTAAAGGCGCAACTCCAAAAGCAACTGATACAGTTGAAGTTCACTACCGTGGTAAATTAATCGATGGCAAAGAGTTCGATAGCTCTTACTCACGTAACCAACCAGCGCAATTTCCAGTTAAAGCTGTGATTCCGGGCTGGACAGAGGCACTTCAGTTAATGAAAGAGGGAGCGAAGTATGAACTTACGATTCCTGCAGCTTTGGCGTACGGCGAGCGTGGTCAACCACCACAAATTCCACCAAACGCAGTTTTAGTTTTCGACGTTGAATTGTTGAAAGTTGTTAAGAAGTAGTCTGCGGCAAGTAAGCGTTAGCTGTCTAAGCAGCGGCGCTTTCTCGGCTCTACAAAAAACCCCAAGCTCAAAAAGCCTTTCTATTACCCACATCTTCGGATGTGGGTTTTTAATTAGAATAGTTTGTTACTCCTTGCCCCTGGCAAATGAAGAGTTGCCGAGTTGAGCAAATTTCATGTGTATACAAGTTCTATTAGATTTTAACTTAATTTTATCGTAGTTAGGCACTGGTTTTGCTCAGCTGGGCAACTTGCTTTTTTGTGCCTAACTTGGTCTTCAGTAGAAAAAGCAAGCGAAGCTGGCGGGAATGCGCCCACTCCGTACCTTAGATTTTTCTTAAGGTCAGTTGGAGTGGATAGTGATCAGAAGGTAAGCGATTGCGCTCTTCTAAACTCTTCGGAACAGGAATGGGCTGATTAAGATCATTCTTAAAGAAGCGAATACCAGTTTCTTCGGGCACGATTTGATCTTTAAGCTCGGGGCTCACAAAAATGTAGTCGATCTGCAATTTCTTAAGCGGAGCGCCAGTATAAATCTGCACTTGGCTGAAGCGCTCTTCAGGATTTACGTTGGCCACTTCTAAAACCTCAATCAGATCTGTCTTCTCGTGGAGCATTTCAAACTCAGGTTCGTTGTCTCCACGACGAGCGATACCGTTAAAGTCCCCGGCAACAATCACCGGCACTTTCTGATTTAATTCAGTGCGAACTTCATTATAAATCTGAACAAGTGTCTCAAGCTCAGCTCGGCGACGTAAACGACCCTCAACATCTTTCATTTCAGGATCAAGTTTTGACTTCAAGTGGGTGAGTAAAATCACCAGGCGGGGAGAGTTCTCTCCCGGAGCAAATAGGCGAAGCTCGGCCACATCACGACTGAAGTAATGTGATTTGCCACCAGCCGGCGTCTGCTTCTCTCGAGGATATAAGAAGTTAATCGGGCGATTTTTGTGAGAAATAAGCACAGGTTTGACCTGAAGATCTTTTCTGAGCAAATAGCCTACATCGATCCCGCGGTTTGAATTCCCTTCTTTTAAAAGCGGAATATATTCGTCGCCAAGAAAGTGATGGCAGAAATTTTTGATGGACTCTTCTCCGCCCACTTCATTGAGCATAACGATATCAGCTTTGGACTCTAGGATGAGGCGAGCCACTTGACGGGTTTTATGAAGAGACTTATTTGGCGTCACTGAGCTTGAGTACTTTTGCCAAGTGTCTTCATTGATTTTACTCAGATCCTGTTTGTCATAGAGGTCCATGTAAAGAAATAGATTCTCTACGTTGAACTGAAGAAATCGAATAGGGGGTGCGTGACTCTCGAACATAAGCTGTGACATTATCATATTCAGAAGCGAGGTTTGCATGCAAAAAGGTTCTGACGCATTTCAAAAATTGACTCAAAGTTTTTTTTCGCAAAATAAATTGTCAGTAAGTGACAAAGGCGAGGCTACGGCTACGGTTTATGTTGACGGTAGCGATAATTCACAAAGTTTGACGAAGAAGTTGAGGTCTAAAGTTCCGGCTTGGCAGCTTGAGAGTTTTGAGAAAAGCACGGCTCCACTGCATACGCTAGCTTCAAAAACTGGCCCGGTATGGGTTCTGCGTCCTCAGTTTTTTGATTTAGAGAATCAAATTTCGGGTCACTACGACAAGCTTAAGCCTTCTAACTACGGGCGCGCCCGCGACTTGGCTGGTCAGTGGTTGCGGCAGACAAAAGATTGGCCGGCTGACGCTATTCATTTTGAATTTTTAAACTGCGACGACGATCAAATCTTAGGCGTTTGGGTGGGGCTTGGACTGGCTCAGTATAAATTCACAGATGTCGTGCGTGCGGCCACATCGAAAATGGTTAAGAAGGCACCTCTTTTTCACTTCACTAAAGGCACAAAAGAGTTCGCCGAAGAATTAGCTGACGAGGCGGATGCTTTAATCTCTTCAATTAATATCAGCCGCCATCTGACTAATATGCCGGGCGGTGATTTGAATCCAAAAACTTTTGCTGATATTGCGAAGAATCTTTTTAAGAATCGCAAATCAACAAAAGTCGATGTGTGGGAAGCATCAGAGCTTAAGAAAGAAGGCATGGGCCTTCTTTTGGGGGTCGGAGCGGGTGCAGAACATCCAGCTCGAATGATTCACATTCGCTATCGTCCTGCGGGCTCTAAAGGTCTTAAGCCTCGCGCTTTCGTGGGCAAAGGAATTACTTTCGATACGGGCGGTCTCGATATTAAGCCTTCTTCAGGAATGCGCTGGATGAAAAAAGATATGTCAGGAGCGGGAACAGTTTTGGCTCTGGCTCATTACGTTTCTTCGCGACAATTAGCTGTGCCTTGTGATTTTTATTTAGCCGTTGCTGAGAACTGCGTGTCTGCAGAAGCCACTCGCCCTGGTGATATTCATATCGCTCGTAATGGTAAGTCAGTTGAGATTCACAATACTGATGCCGAAGGTCGCCTAGCGCTGGCTGATGCTTTAGATGTGGCAGTGACACAAAAAGGTAAAGACGAGCCTGCTGAAGTGATTGATGTATCTACCCTCACAGGAGCCATGCGAGTTTCTTTAGGCCTTGATGTGGCTGGCTATTTCTCGAACAGTGATGATCTCTCAGACGAGCTTGAGCGCGCGAGTCGAGAAGCGGGTGAGCTCGCTTGGCGCATGCCGCTTGTTAAGAAATATAAAAATCAGCTCAATTCCAACTTCGCTGATCTTTCAAACTGCTCGGATTCAGGTTTTGGTGGAGCCATCTCGGCCGCTATTTTCTTAGAATACTTTGTGCGTGAAAAGCCATGGGCTCACTTCGATGTGATGTCATGGAATAACAGCCCGGCAGGGGCGATGAGTGAAGGCGGCAACGCCCAATCTCTACAGATCTTAGCGCGGTATTTAGAGAATTTAGGTTAAATAAAGCGGGAGCCCTGAATCTATTTAGTTTCAGGGTCCAGCTTTGTTGGTACCCCGCTATGACAATCAACTAATTTTTGCGCCATTTCAGGTATGGTTTCGCGATACTGGCTGATAAGGCAATTCTTCCAGCTCGTAAACTTTTCAGCTGAGGCGATTGGTTTTCTCTCATTCACAAAAGTTTCATACATAACGGCACAAATATCGCGATCATGAGGGGCCGCAAATGTCGGCAAGCTCTTTGGTACTGTAAACCTGATCCAGTCATACTGCTGTGTATCTTCAAATTCTTTCCACTCAGGGCTTTTGTCTTTCATTTTCCCTAATTGATCTTGAATCATTTTTTTTGTGCCTAGGTAAAACTCAGTTTTTTTCTTTCTATCCATTTCACAGACCTTTTCAAGATCGTGAGCCGCAAAAACATTTGTGACAGAAAATAAAAGAACTGAAAAGATAAAAATATTGTACTTCACTTTCATTTTCCTTTCGCTTTAGGCTTGGGTGTTGGCTTTGCCGCAGGCTTAGGCTTTGCGGTCGGCTTCTGCTTAGGTTTCGGTTTCGGCGGGCAAGATTTAAGTGGATCAGATGAATAGCAGCCATCGTTCTTGCGCTCGAGATATTTAGGATTTGTTAAGCTTGGTCCTTTCATTGGTGGCTGCTTTGATTGATCGGCTGTCATACAAATATCCACCCATTTTACATACGGGCGAACCTCTTGTCTTTTTTCTTCAGCCGCTCGCGCGAGACTAGCAAAATTGCCAGGTTTCAGTTTTTGGGCGAGCCATTCTTTTGAACACTTAATATTGGCGGCAACCGGTCGCTGATTTTGCCAAACATATTTTGTGGGTTTGCCCTTAGGCGTTTTAACCTTCACTTTAACTTTGATTGGTTGAAGTTTCTTTTTATTGGCAGCAGCGCGCTCGCTTTGTGAGCACTGCTTCTCAATTCTTTTTTTGGCGTTAGCCACAAAAGGAGGAGGGTACATATTGCTGATCCAACTTGTGTCGTCGCTTACATAAGCTGCCGCGGGTGTCATATCAAAGGTGTGACCTGAGCCGGCGTTGTAGCCAGCGGCCGCCATTAAGAACTTTGATTTTTTAGTATTCATTAAAGCTTCAGCTTCACGTTTTCGACCAGACTCAAAAAGAGTTTGAACCTCAGCATCGATAGTGCGATTCACATAAGTCGCGGCAAAGGCGATAGATGTGCGACTGATTCTATTTTTGTCCGCTGTGCTGGCTGCAGGTCCGCAGCGAAGCCATCGGATTCCATTGCTATATTTATCAGTTTTGTAATGAATATTAGATTCTACAAGTTGTCCAACGGCGTCTTTATTGGCAGAGCCGCTCAAATACCTGTTCACCATAACTCTGTCTTCAGCGCGATCGCTTGTGCGTAAAAAATTTCTTTCTGTTTCAAGTGAAGCCTCGCGAGTTTGCGGTAAACCTTTGAAAGAGCCCCACATTTTGCCAGTCTTGTCATTCATTTGAACAGCTTCCATGTCCCAGCGCGACTCGCGATGAAATAAACAAGCGATAAAAGATGCAGGAACGCCGAAAGTTTTTTCAGCTTCAAGCAGATTTTTTCGTTGTTTGACTAATTCAGCATGATCATCGCAGTGCATATAGTTTTTCATCCACGCAATTGAGCGATCTAGATCTTTTGCACTCGAAGGCTGAGGTTTAGGTCTCGAAATGACCTTCGGTTTTCTGGGCAATTCGCGTCTTGTCTCGCAAGCTTTGCAGCTCGCGGTCTCGGTGCCAGTGGTGGCCGGGGCGCTGAATATTTTATTCCAAAGTTTTACTACGGCCCAAGTTTGTTCTTCTAAATAGCCCTTAGGAAGAGCCATCATGCAAGTAGAGTACATGCAGCCAGGAATATTCACGCTGCGATAACGAACTACGTAAAGGCCATGTTTGTTAAGAGTTGGTTGGCCATAAACGCGAAAAGATTCATCAGGAAAAATTTTATAGCGACTTCCGTTCGGGGCTATCGGAGAGATATCTTTATTCACTCTGTAGTAGGTAAAATCATGGCCGGCAGACTCTTCATACCAGGATTTTATTTCTTCTTGGCGTTCAGCTTCATCAGCCTCACTCCGTAGGTTGAAGCTAATAACGTGCTGAGCTTGAGCGAGAGCTGGCGCACACAAGATAATAAAACAGGCTCGTATTATGTAGTTAGGGACAAATCTCATTGCCAGTTTTATTCGTCATAAACGGCAATCTAGAGGAGTCTAGTCTAGCTTAAAAACATCTTCTTTTTCTGAATAATTTCGCGCACAGAATCGGGGACCATTGTTTCCCAGGCTTTGTCGCCTTTGGCGAGAAGCTCACGCACTTGCTCAGAATGCACTGTGGTGTCGAGGTCGTCGCAGTTTTCCATATCAACGATCATCTTATTCTCCATCAAATACATGAAGAGATGGGCTAGCTTTCGGTCTGGGTAGAAGGTCTGCGCTGTAGCACAGCTGTCTTGAGATTTGAAAGGGTAAACATAAAGTTTGGTGTTTGAATCAAAGAGCTGAGAGAAAGCGCCCATAATTCCGCCAGGAACTTTTTCGTAATACTTATTATCGAAAAGACCATTGAGGGTCGAAGCTCCGATTACGATGGCAATTGGACCATCTGTTTGCTGACGTAAGTACACTTTCAATTGTGAGAAGAGCGGGAGGTTTGTCACAAGCACATGTTGGTTAACAGCGCAGAGAGTATCAACGCGCTCAAGGAAATCTTTGCGATCAACTGCGCCTTCTTTGGCGAAGTTGTTCATAGTCATTTCCATAACTGAAACAACTTCTTCTTTTTTAACGTTAATGTCTTTAGAGAAGTGGGCCAGGCCACGATCTAAAATTTCCATATTAGTTTTTGTGACGGGTCTGAATGTTCCGCGCTGAACGATGGAAGGCTTTTTATAAAGAGCATCTGAAACTAATTGCACTTCACCTTTTGGATTAAACATGACCGCCGGTGAAAGATTTTGGTGAACCAGCTCTAGGCTCATCAAGCGATTGTCGATGTGATTGAGATCTTTACCAGTAAAGCGGATGTAGTTCACTTCGATGCGATCAGTGCTTAAGTTATCGATGAGGGAAGTGACGATATCTGTTGCATGCGCATCATTAGCGCAGGCATCAGCATTAGTGAGAAAGCGAGCGGCATAGATCAGATTCACTCCTAAAATTCCGAGGGCCTCTTGCTGCTGAAGGCGAAGACGATCGAGCATGCGAACATGAAGCGAAATTTCATTCACTGGCCCACCAGGATTGTTTTGATACCGAATTCCCATCCAGCCATGGCAGGTTGGGAATTCTTGGTGGCTTGAAGTGGCGACTGTATTGGCGAAAGAGAAGAAGCATGTTGTATCTTTTCTTTCTGGCAGACGCTCTTCTAAAAGTTTGTATTCATACACAAGCATCTGATCGAGACGCTCTTGGCTCACGAAACGAGAGCCTTTACCGTAAATTGTATCACTGAATATTTTGTCGTAAGCAGAAATTGATTTCGCGATTGTTTGAGAGGCTAAGCCCGCTTGAAAGAAGTGACGAGCGACTTCTTGCCCGGCGCCGATTTCGGCGAATGATCCGTAGAAGATGGCTTCTTTGTTGATGAGAAGGGCTTTGTTGCGTGTTGTTTGCACTATTTGTTTGTTGTACGCCATATGATCTCGCTGACTCTTTCGTTGCTGCTTAATTTCTATTGGGCTGGTTTTTCATCCCTCAAAGCGCGTCTTAGAATTTTACCCACATTTGTTTTTGGGAGTTCTGCTCTAAATTCAACAGCCTTTGGAACTTTATAACCAGTTAAATCTTTTTTAGAGAAATCAATAAGCTCTTGCTCAGTCACTTCAGCTTTTTTAACCACGAAGATTTTTACCGCTTCACCCGATCGCACATCAGGGATGCCAATGGCAGCGACTTCGGCTACGGCTGGATGTCCTGCTATCACATCTTCAATTTCGTTAGGGTAAACATTGAAGCCTGAAACAATAATCATATCTTTTTTGCGATCGACGATTTTAAAATACCCATCGCTATCCATGACCGCGATATCACCAGTTTTAAGCCATCCATCACGATTGAGTATTTTCTCTGTTTCATCGGGGCGATTCCAATAGCCTTTCATCACTTGAGGACCTTTAACGCAAAGTTCTCCCGGCTGACCTTCGGCGACTTCGATTCCATCGTCATCGAGCAAGCGTACATCTGTTGAAGGAAGCGGCAGGCCAATCGTGCCTACGCGGTCGCGGCCGTCAATAGGATTACAGCAAACAACCGGTGAAGCCTCGGTGAGGCCATAGCCCTCAACGAGCTTTGATTTTGTTAAGTTCATCCATCTTTCGGCTACAGCCTTCTGTAAAGCCATGCCACCAGCCACGCTGATTTTAACTTTAGAGAAATTAATCTGGTTAAAATCTTTGTGATTCATCAAAGCATTGAAAAGAGTATTCACGCCGGTGATGACTGTGTAGTGCTCAGTTTTCAAAGTTTTAATAAAGGCAGGAATATCTTTTGGATTGGTAATTAATAAGTTTGTTGCCCCATTACGCATAAATGCGAGGGCATTCACTGTTAAGCTGAAAATATGGTAAAGCGGTAAGGCCGTAACGATAGTTTCTTGTCCGTCAGTTAATTGGCCTTTCATCCACTCGCGAATTTGCAGCATATTAGCGAGCATATTTCTATGAGTGAGCGTGGCGCCTTTAGAAACGCCGGTAGTTCCACCTGTGTATTGCAAGAAGGCCACATCGCGTACATTAAGTTCAACTGGTGATAATTTTTTCTTAGCCCCTAAGTCAAGGGCCTCGAGAAAATCCACGTGCCCTGCGAGTTTAAAAGCCGGGACCATTTTCTTAACGTACTTAACAACGGCATTTACCAATAAGCGTTTCGGGAAGCCCATCATGTCGCCGATTTCAGTGACGACCACGTGTTTGATTTCGGTGTCTTTAATCACCTCATCTAGCATGTGGGCGAAATTCGCTAAAATCACAATGGCTTTTGCGCCTGAATCTTTAAACTGAAATCGCATTTCGCGTGCCGTGTAGAGCGGGTTCGTATTTACAACTATTAAGCCCGCCCGAAGCGCACCAAAGAGGGCGATTGGATACTGAATCAAGTTGGGCATCTGCAAAGCGATGCGATCCCCTTTTTTTAGTCCGCAATGATTTTGTAAGTAAGAGGCGAATTGAGCTGAGAGGTGATCCAGCTCATCATAAGTGAGAGTCGCACCCATGCAGCGGTAAGCTGTATTCTGGCGGTACTTTTCGATACTTTTTTCAAAAAGATCGACAATTGATTTGTACTCTTCGGGGTTAATTTCATGGGCGGCGCCTTGGGGATACGATTGAAACCACTTTTTAGACATAAAGCTCCCTATATTTCATTTAGGCTACAGTAAGTCTGATGTTCAATGAAGCATTTTTATGGCAGAAAAGAGTTATGAAATCAGAGGCATTCAGCAGCACGGCCCATCGGTACGCCCGAAAAGATTGGAGCGACGAAAAAAATAAATCCGTTTATGGAGATTTTTTTTCTCGCGAAGGTCTAGGTCACAATTTTCGTCTGGTTTTAGAACTGAATTCTAATGTAGAGAGCGCCAATCCTGCGCTGGATTTGGTTCGCAAAATTGATCATAAGTTCCTTGACGAAAGCGAAGCTTATTTTTCTGGGCGAGTGTCGAGTCTCGAAAACATCACTGAGTTTCTTTTCGCTGAAGCTTTGAAGCTTTGGCCCAAAGTTTTAGTCAGCATTGAAGTCTTCGAGGGTGAAACTCTATCGTGCTTGCGAACTATGAAAGGTTTGATGCTCAAAAAACTCTTTCGAACCCGCTCAAGTGAAACAGTTTACGATGTTGAAATCATGTTCGGTGGGGCCATTGATCTTGAGTCTGGTTTAATTCTCGCAAGACCCTACATAAAAGACATTGAGCAGCAGCATTTATCTGCGATCACTCAAGCGGTTCTTGGGGAGCTGTTGCTGGGATCTATTGCATCGCGTTGTACAATCATTTCTGTCGATGTGCGCAATGCTCTCGATAAATCGCTTATAAAATCTTTGCGCTTGTTGGACTAGTCGCAGCGTCGTCACAATGACCACTCACAAGAGGAGGATCCTGTGAAAATGAATTTAGCCGCATTTGCGGTGTTGTCGTTGTTTGTTGTTGGCTGTTCTTCTAACAAACATAAAGCAGAAAAAATCGAAACTAAAATTGAAAATCAAGCCGCAATCAACAGCGAAGAGAATGTCGGCGTAAAAGATGGAAACATGATCGTGCAAAAGAAAGTCATGATTAACGAAGAGCTGCGTCGTATTCAAAACGAAGTGTACAGCCTTGAAGACCAGGTTTACGGCAATCGTAAATATAAGTCGGATGGACTTTACGGCGCGCTAAAAGCTTGCCGTGCGAAGGCTTCGTCTAAAGAACTTGGCGGTACTGGCAAAGTTCAGTTCACTGAGAAATCTGAGCGTATTACGGATAAAGAAGATTCGTGGGTTGTAGGTCTCGATGAGAAAAACAAAATCATCGGTGTTTCAGAGGAGTTCTTAAATGATCGCCTGGCTCGCTTCAAAGGTTACAAAGACCTTTTGATGAAGCGTGAAGATGAGTACAAAGAAAAGCTTGAAATCTGCGATGCTGAAATTGCAGAGCGTGAACATCAAATCAAAGAAAAGAAAGAGGCCGCTCGCGAAGCTAAAGAAACGGCACGCGCCGCTGCTCGCTCGGCTAAGACAGCTAAGACAGTATCTGCTCCAGCAGAAGAAGCGACAGAAGAAACTGTTGCTGAGTAGTTACTTTTTCGCCTGATTAGCAACCGCATGGGCAGCAGCTTCGGCTGCTGCTGCGTCACCCAGATAATACTTCTTTGTTGGCTTCAAGTTCGCATCAAGTTCATAAACTAGCGGAATCCCAGTGGGGATATTCAGCTCTGTGATGGCCTCATCAGAAATACCGTCTAAATGTTTAATTAAAGCTCTTAATGAATTGCCGTGGGCTACTACTAGAAGGCTTTTGCCTTCTTTAATTTTCGGAGCAATCTCAGACTCCCAAAATGGGACTACGCGCTCAAGGCATTGTTTTAAAGCCTCAGTTGAAGGGATTTCGCTCGGTTTTAAGTTTTTATAACGGCGGTCTTGTTTGGGGTGACGATCATCAACTTCGCTGAGTTTTGTTGGTGGGATGTCGTAACTGCGGCGCCAAATAAAAACCTGCTCATCGCCGTATTTTTCGGCCGTTTCTTTTTTGTTTAAGCCTTGAAGAGCGCCATAATGACGCTCGTTCAATTGCCAAGCGCGCTGAACCGGAATCCACATTTGATCAGTTTCGTCTAAAATGTACCAAAGGGTGCGAATGGCGCGCTTCAGTACAGAAGTGAAAGCCATATCGAACTCATAGCCTTCTTTATGTAAGAGTTCGCCGGCCGCTTTCGCTTCAGCACAGCCCTTTTCAGTCAAGTCTACGTCTGTCCAGCCCGTAAAACGGTTCTCTTTGTTCCAAGTACTTTCGCCGTGACGGACTAAAACGATTTTGTATTTTGACATATTTCGTATCCCTTCGTATCAATACTGGAATAGGATAATGACTATGAAAACAAATAACAATTCTAGATTTACAATTCTCTTCTTTATCGCCGCCACGCTTATCGCATTAGCTTCACGCTGGTTGCCACATCCTGATAATTTTTCAGCTATGGGTGGATTGCTTTTTCTTTGTGGATATTTAGTGGTCCGCGATCGCGCTGTTTTGCCGGTGGCGTTAGCCGCTTTGTTAGTGAGCGATCTTTTGATCGGCCTTTACGCAGGCGTTGAGTGGGTTTATCTAGGTTACGTAGCGATTCTTGCTCTTGGTTGGACATCATCAAAAACACGAGTGGGAATGGTGGGTATAGCGAACGCAGTTGCAGCAGTTGCATTTTTTGTTCTCAGCAATATCGGCGTTTGGCTTTCAAGTGGTTTATATCCACAAACATCTGAAGGTCTTCGTCAGTGTTTTTTAATGGCACTGCCATTCTTTCACATGACTTTTGTATCTCAAGTTCTCGTGGGTGTGGGATTAGTTCTCGTTTACACGAAAATGGCGGCTGCTGCTGAAGTTAAACAGAAGGCTTAAATGGCAGCAAAAATTTTAAAATTCACTGGCTTGAAAGTTGCTAAGACTAAAAAGCCTATGATCAAAAAGAAAACAAAGCGTGCTAAGGTTAAAAAGCTGTCCGACCCGGTCAAATCGATGGGCGTGCCGGCCACTAAAGCTATGGTTATTAAGCTAGGCGAACAACTTAAAAGCATAGTCACATCATCACATATTGAAAATCGTGCGGAATTCAAAAAAGTGCATGATCGCCTTTCAAGATTTGATAAGAACTTTTTAAATATTGATGAGCAGTTTAGTCATTTCAAGCTGCAGTCTAATAGAGCTAATGCTGATATCAACGAACTTAAAACGGCTGTTCAGAATTTAATAGGTGAAACTCTAGGTGTTAGATCTGAGATTCATAAAATTCTAGCGGCCGTGCACAATGTTGGCTTTTTAATGGAAGAGCAGAATGCTCGCAATATTTATGTTCTTGATGGCCATACAAATCTGAATGACCGGATGACAAAACTTGAAAGTAAATTCCCGCCAGATCTAGAATAATTTAAAATTCAACTGCCGTTACGGAATTAACATGCCTGCCACAGCGGCACACATAAACGTGGCGATTGATCCGCCAATAATCGCTCTGATGCCGAGTTTGGCTAGGTCACCACGGCGCTCAGGGGCCATGGCTCCGATACCGCCGATCTGAATTCCGATAGATGAGAAGTTCGCAAATCCGCAGAGAGCATAAGACATAATGATCACTGTTCGCGGTGAAAGTTGATCCATCATTGTAGATAAATTGAGGTATGCCACGAACTCATTGAGGACGACTTTCTGACCCAGCAGTGAGCCCGCTACGGCGCATTCGCTCCACGGAACACCCATGATCCATGCTAAAGGTGCAAACAGCCATCCGAAAATAAGAGAAGCTGAAAGTGTGGCGGGTTTGCCTTGTCTAATAAGTTCAGGGACTAAATCTATTCCCCAAACTGAGAAATTGACCATCTCACCAACCCAACCCAGAGTGGCATCGACGAGGGCGACAAGAGCAATAAAAGCGATAAGCATGGCAGCTACGTTGAGAGCCAGTGATAGACCTTCAGAGGCACCACGAGCTGCAGCTTCTATGGCGTTGCTGTCGATTTTTTCTTTTTCATACTCAGTCGGTACGCGGACTAAAGTTTCAGGCTTTTCAGTTTCAGGAATCATAAGTTTCGCGGCAAGTAGTGCAGCCGGAGCAGAAAGCACACTGGCCGTCAGTAAATGCCCAGCAATATCCGGAATCGAACCTTTCAGTAATCCGACGTAAGCGGCGAGAACTCCGCCGGCGGTGTTGGCCATTCCGCCGACCATAATGCAAAAAAGTTCTGACTTGGTCATTTTGTTCAGGAAAGGCTTTACCACTAGAGGGGCTTCTGTTTGCCCGACGAAAATATTAGCTGCAGTTGAGAGTGATTCGGCTCCGCTAACTTTTAAAGTTTTGTGCATAAAGTGAGCCAGACCATTTACAACTTTTTGCATAAGACCTAAGTGGTACATAACGGCCATCAAGGTCGACATAAAAATAATTGTCGGCAGAACTTGGAAGGCAAAAATAAAGCCGTATTTTTGTGAGTCCGCAAGATCACCAAAAATAAATTTAGCTCCGCTTTCTGAAAAACCAAGTACAGCGAGAATAAAATCATTGGCCGCATTAAAGACAAATCTGAGCGGGCCGGGAATATCGTAGGCTGGAACACCGAGAACTAAGAGAGCAAAAATAATCTGAATGATAAGAGCTTTCCAAATAATCGAGCGATCAATAGATTTTTTGTTCTCAGAAAGTAAGTAGGCAATACCCGTTAATGAAAGTAACCCAATCAAACTCACTAGATTTGAAACGCCCATTTTTTACCCCGTAAGTAGCGGTTCTACGGTGAGGGGTGATGGCTGTCAATTTGGGGCTTGTGGGTAGAGATCAAAACACACTCCGATCGATGTCGAGGAATTCCTCGACATCGATCGGAGTGTGTTGGGGGTGACATCTATGAGGGTACCACCGCAGGTGCAACTCCCGGATTTTGCTGGTGAATCCCACAGCAGCTTCAGATTGAGAATGGAATAGTCTAATAATTCCATATACTTACTGATTTTAAATAATTTAATGTCTCAACTTAAGTCGAGCCGACTTTAGGCCGATAAATAAGTGTCTGATAACTCATATTTGGGTGGGATTTATATGCGTTCAATTCAAGTCATTCTTCGTAACTTACTTATCGCAACCGCAGCCTTAGTGCTCTTTTCGAGCGTGGCTTGGGCGCGTAATAAAGCTGCAGCAGTTGCTAAGGCTGAAAAAGTTAAAGGCAATTGTACTGGTAAGGATGCTGGTCCTAACTGCACGCTCATACTTAAATGTGCAAAAAGCGGAGTCGAAGGACTAACGCAATTAGAAAAAGACGAAGAGGGAAAGATCAATCAAGGGATTGCAGTCGGTCAAGTAGCTTTAGAAAACGGTGTAGATAAGGGCGGAGCTGTAGTTGCAGATAATTCATGTGGCTACTCAGCTTCAACATCTGCTGACAATGCATTTTTATTAAAATCGGCTACAGACAAGATGGGTTTTTGTAAGCAGTCGTGTTCTGGAAATCTTGTTGAACCGAAAGATCCTGCTACTGACATTTCAGTAAGTCAGGCAAAAAACCTTCTTGAGGAGCTCAATGAAGATGTCTGTGATCAGTTTAATGTTTATATAGTTGGCTATAAAGGTGGCATGTCGATGAACATGGCTACTTGTATGCAAGCTAAGAAAGCAAAGGGATCACTTTTAACGAAAGTCGCAATTGGCGGAGCTGTTCTTGGCGGCGGTCTTTTACTAATGGATCACATCGGCGATAAAAAAGAAAAAAAGAAAGAGAAAAAAGAAGAAGAGGCGAAGAAGAAGTTAGCCGAAGGCATTATCAAAGATGCTGATGGTAACGATCTGGCTTGTTTCTCTGAGCAAAACTATATGCGCCTTGAGTGTAACCAAACTATGCTTGGTCTTTGCCAAGCAGGTAAAGCAGATACTGCTGGTTGCAAAGCCTTTAACTCGAATTATTGTGCTTCGACAGGTTCGGGTAGCAATTACTGCTTATATGCAGATTCAAAAACATACTGTTCGCAAACAGGTTCGGTGATTGCTTCTTCTCCTGCCTGTCAGTGGGCGAATGCGCGTTCTTCTGAATGTAAATCTAATCCTGAGCAGGTTTCATGTCTTTATAGTGGTTCCGCTGATGCTTTGACTCTCGCTTGTGCTAACTACCCAAGTGACCCGCTTTGTGCGGCTCATACTGGTGGGCGTATTGTCGTTCAGGGTGGTGGCTCGTCGAGTACCACAACTGCGGCAACTACCACTACAACAGAATCGACAGGAACGGGAGCTGGCACTACGACTACGCCTGATTATGGCGATGGCTCATCAGTCTCTATGTCTTCGGTTATTTCTTCTGATGGGACAACATCATCAACGACAACAGCCGCAGATTCTACGGCTTTAGCTTCGACAGATAGTATGTGGGCTTCGTCATCAGGTGTGGCGGCACAAGCTTGCGCCGATGGTTTGCTGCAAAACTGCAGTAACTAGAGATCTTTAAGAACTTCAGTGATTCTTGTTACGTCTTCGCCGCGGCAATCGCTGTCGGCGCAGCGATTTGAAACTCGGCAGCTGCCTTGAGTTACGAAGTCCGCTTCTCCGCGCACGAGAATGCCTTCGACTTCACCAGTCGTTTCATTAAATACAGCCGAACCTGAGTTGCCGCCGTATGTGTCTAAGTTAGCTACGAAGAAACCTGTTTGAACGCTGCGAACTTTCGCTCCACCAGAAATTTTAAGTGGAATGCCTGATGGGTAACCCATCACAACAACGGCGTCGCTCACTTGAATAGCGCCGCTCTGGCGAAGCTTAAGTGGGTTGTGACCGACCACAGGGCGATCGAGTTTCACAACGGCGTAGTCCTTACCTGCAGACTCAACCACCGAATTTACAAGCTTCGCACATTTATAGACTTGGTCTGCCGGAGTTTCAGTTGGGTAAGCTCCTGCATTTTGAACGTTGAAGCCGAAAACAAATGAAGTTGAGCTGCAAGCGGATTCAGTACGAATGCAGTGACCGGCTGTGACCATTGTGTCGGGCGCAACAAGAAAGCCCGAGCAAAAACCTAATGAAAGCTGATCGCGGAATGGTTCTTCTTTGCAGAGGTTAAACTGCTGTGCATACGTAGGGGCATCAAATTTAAATACGTCCGCTGTTTTTTGTACAAGATCGGTCGTTCGTACAAGCACGGCTGTTGAATCTGAAAGAGCCATATTTTGAACGTTTGATGTTTCACAATACTCCAAACGATTGTCGTCGCCATAAATCACTTTGGCTTTGAGTTTTCCGCTCGTTGAACTTTCAACTAAATCTTTCTTTACACAAGGGGTGAGCGCCTCTTGTGGAGGTGTATTTTCAGTGACTTCATCAATGTTCTTTTTCGATTTCTTATTCTTACCTTCGCCATCTTGTGAACAAGCAACTAGGCTGGCAGATATTAATAAAGATAAAAATATTTTTGATGAAATACGCATAGTTGCTCCTTAAGAGTGCTAGCAACTATTCGGTTTTGATTTATTTGGACTTTACGTTAGGTGAGGTATTGGCCTTTAAAATGTACCAATCGAGAGGTGCCATTGGTCGGGAGACTCATCAGTTCTGCGATCATAGTCTGCCTTACGAGCGTAATCTAAAGACAAAGGGCCTACCGGAGTGTTCACACGCAGCCCTAGGCCGTACGATTGTTTAGTTGGACCATCGTAACCATTATTACTACCGCTATGATTGATGCGTACGTTACCAATATCGGTAAAAAGAACGCCACCGATGACTCCATAAAGTGGAAAGCGAACTTCAGACTTAACAAGGAAGAACGAAGTTTCTTTAGGAATAATAAGCTGATTGCCATCAGGGATTGGAAAGGCGGCCACGTTCGGGATACGATCTCGCGGCGTGCCTGAGTAGCCCCGCATGGTGGCAAAGCCGCCTAAGAAGTATGAATAAGACTCAGGAATACCAGAGCCATTTTCATCACTGAGATTGCGGCCGTAGCCTCCGCGCACTGAATTCGCCCAAACCCAGTTCGGACTGAAGAGGCGAAGATAATGAGAGACCGTCGTTTGCGCTCTTACAAAATTAATTTTACTTGAGCTGCCCAGCGAGGGATCAGAGAAATCGGCTTCAACGCGGGCGAAAGATCCGCGTGTAGGTAAAAGTGGGTTGTCGCGGAATTCAAAATCGAAAACTGGGCCGATGGTGGCTATTTTTTGCTCGGTATTTTGAATGTTATCAAAGTTTTTACCTTGAACATATTCGCGTACAGTTTCAAAGCTCCAAGCCGTCCAGGCGAAACGAATATTCGATGTGATATCACGTTCAGCAATAAAGCTCAGCTTATCTGATTTCTGTACTTGAAGCTGCTTGTAATCGTACTGAGGTTTAGCATCGACAACTTTGACCTGTCGTGTGTAATTCACGCGACCTCTGAATTTTGAGCGAATAATGAAGGGCTCTAGATACGAAAGTGAAGCTTCGTATTCGTTAAATTTAGTTTTTAGAACGCTGTTTTCGATATTAATTCGACCAGAAACCGCGCGAGCTGTGCCGTTAATATTATTATAAGAAGCTCCGGTGAACCCACGAAGTGTTAATTCTCGGTTATTGTTCACGCCAAAACCAATTCTAAAAATACCAGGATCTTGTTCGGTGACGCTCACGATAAGGGTTCGTTCTGCCACTTTTGTGTTCGCTTCAAGAGTACGGATTTCAACGCGCGAGAAAATGCCCATGCGCTCAAGACGTTTTCGTGACTCATCGAGATTGTAAAGAGTGAGAACCTGACCTTTTTGAATTTCAAGTTTGCGTAGGATGACGCTATCTTTAGTAAAGCTATTGCCTTCAATTAAAATATTCTGCACGCGAACGAGGGGACCTTCATAAATTTTAAATAGAATATTAGCTTGGGCCCCTTTTTCATCATATTGGATAAATTGATCATCGCGATTCTCTAAACGCATTTCAATAAATCCATTATTTTGGTAGTGAGCAATAAGCTCTTGGATACTGTTTTCAAGTTGGTCTAAGCGAAGCGGCTCATTGGGGTTGAGCGCGATAACCTTTAAAAGCTGCTCATTGGTAAATGCGATATTGCCTTCAAAATTAATCGCGCGGAGCTGAGTCAGCGGGCCCTCATCAAGGACAAGCTTGATTGTGGCTTCTTTATTTTCTTTGGCGAACTCATAGCGTATCGACTGGACACGAGCTTTTAAAAAACCTGCATTATTGAGGGATGCGAGTAAGTTTTTAAGGCCATTTTCAATGTCTGCCCTCACATATAAGTCGTCATCAACAGCGTCTGAGCTATTGTCCTCGATAAACTGCGCATAATGACGAGGCGAGCGAGAAAGTCGCCCGGTGATATCATATTTCTTGATTTTCACTTGTGGGCCTTCGTTCACTTTAACTTGAAGCCGGCGAATGTAATTGAGTTCGTCAATTTTTTCTTCAACAGAAACTTTGGCGAAGGCGTAACCAGTTGATATATATTTATCTAAAATAATCTTAGCAATATCAGAGCTCGGGTCGACACTGCCTGCATCAAATTCATTCAGCTTGAGAGAGCGCATTAAATCGCCAGTGCTATAAGATTTGTTTCCGCTAAAAGAAACTTCGTAGCGATAAACATCTAGTACCCGGTAAACAAGCGAGGCTCGCGTCTTTTCAGGATTGTAAAAGGCATCCTTTTGTTCAACTTTTGCATTTAGATAACGATGTTCTCTTAAGTAGGTTGAAAGCGCTCTCTCGATCTCTAAAACAGAGGCCTCCGTAAAAATATCGCCACGGAATCCTTTAATTTCACTCTGGAGTTTTTTGATTAATGTTTTGTTACTGCTCTCAAACTGAATATTTGTAATACGGCAAGGCTCGCCTTCACCAATAGTAATATCAAGGATAGCATTGCTAGGATCTTTATCGATGTAAGAAAAGCCAATAGAGGTATTAAAGTAACCTTCGCGCCCATATAGTTCTTTAATCTTTTCGGCGCCAGTTGAGATCTGAGTCGCATTGAAGCTAGAGCCTACTTTAATATTAAAGGCTGAGAGTACAGTCGAGTCTTCGACCTTTTTATTCCCAGTGACTTTTATCTCAGCCACTTTTTTAAGTGGTACAGCGCGAAGTAAAAAATGGCCCGGTGAGACCTCGACAATGTCGAGAGTTTCATAAGCTTGGTCTTTCATAAGAAATTGAATCACTTCATCAGCCTCATGAGGCTTTAAGTTTTTGCTGGTGATTCCTAAGAAATTTTCTTTAAGTGCTTGTACATCTTTTTCAAGCAGACCTTTGAGTTGTACGTCGGCCTGGGCTGTGGCGAAAGCGGTCGAAATGAAGAGAGCTGCGCAAAGCAGACCTTTTTTCATCATTTAAACTCCCGCTTAAATTCAAGGTCGAGTCCAAAAATATTTTTCTCACCTTGTTCATCTTCTGATTTATCTGCACCAGTTTGCTCTTTGCCTTCCCAACTACCGATAACGGACGTATTGCGATTGAGCTTGTATTCAGCCTTCACATTATTTGTATCACTTTTTCCTATTGAGCGACTAGCTGATGTGCCGAAGCGAGGCGTCCATTGTTTCTTCAGAATAAATGTATGACGAGCGGCTTGATCTGCATCTAAAGATGAAGAGTATTTAAAGTTCACACCTAGGCTTTTCTCAAGACGGCGATTGATGCCCAATTGCTCATCTAAGAACTGCGAGCCGATTTGGTAGCCCGTCGAAGAAGCTTGAGCGCTCGGGTTATTTACGTCAGTGGCGTTATCGGCTTCATTTACAAAGCCCAAAGTAACAAGAGAGATCAACTCTTGTTCTGAGAGTTGTGGCTGACTCGACATTTGAATATTTAATTTTTGTGCCGGACCTGTAAAGCGAGCGTAAACGTCATATTCGCGCTCAATATTATCTTTTAAAACTAAACTGATGCGGCTTTCAGCACTTACATTAAGCTCAGGATTTTCAGGAGGGAAACTTTTGTATTCGACAGTTCCGTTAGTCACGTTAAAGACATTGTCACGAACAGTAATTGTACTTGGGACGCTCAAAGAGAGGCGGCCCGTGAGCAAAGTTGAGGCCGGTGGACCTTTAATAACCAAGCGGCCATCAACTGCCGTTTTAATTACGACTTGTGGCATCTGAAG
The DNA here is from genome assembly GCA_964360255.1 of uncultured Pseudobdellovibrionaceae bacterium. Classification (GTDB taxonomy): domain Bacteria; phylum Bdellovibrionota; class Bdellovibrionia; order Bdellovibrionales; family UBA1609; genus CAYHVK01. The sequence goes on from CAYHVK010000002.1 coordinate 104,450, forward strand.
GGTGATAGACACCGGATTTTGCAAAATTGTTTCTAAATCAAGATGAATGGGACTTGTTTGTTTCTCAACTAAGAATTTTGGTAAATAAGGACTTGGTCTTACTTCGCGAGTCGCTTCTTCAGAGGCATTGATCTTTTTCTCAAATGAACCCGAGTAGATCGAATAGATGCCGCCCAAAGTGTAAGGAACATAATTGCCATGAATATAGTACTCGCCACTACCGCGAGTGCTCATGCCCTCAGGAACATTAAATACGCAGTCTTGAAAGGCGCCGCGAATATCGATAGGAATATTATCTGAAGAGATAAACTCAACTTGGCCACCACCAGAAACAATCCCTCCGGCTAAGCGTCCGCGAACAGAGTTGATTAAAAGCTTTTTCTGACTGAAGAGAAGATCTCCCTTAATTTGCTCAAAAGGATGGGGGAAGTTTTTAATTCTAACGAAGCCATCTTGAACAACGAGGGAGCCCATCAAGTTCGGGCTCGTGATAGGGCCATTGATTCCTACGTTGATTGAGATGTTGCCGCGCAGATCGTCTAAGAACGGCGTTAAAATTGAAACGAGCAGAAGATCGAGGCGGCCATCAACCTTCACATCTAAATGATCTAGAGATGATTTATTAGAGGTAAATTTAAAATAATTTGAGCCGCCAGATACGGTAAATTCACGGTCGGCAAGCATCCCGTTTTTAATATCAAGTGTGATTGGCTTCTCAGACGCAATTTCAGAGTTGCCATTTCTTATAATGAGCTTGTCAATTTTAACGAAGCCCGATGTTACGTTCGCTTCTGGGCGCGGACCCTCGAGGCTCACTTCGGCAGTAAGTTCAGTATGATGAGTGATGGCGCGAGGAGTATCATTAGTGATGTTAAAGAACTGGGCAAAATTCCAGCGATTCGCCTTTACGTTCAAGTAATAAGGGTCGGTATGGCTAAACGGCCACTTGTAGTTCACTAGAATGTTTTCGCCCATTAAAGTGGCATGACCTTCGATATCTTTACTGTTCAGTTTGAAATCAAAATTTGAATTGTTGGCCGAACGATCGCCAACAAGCATATTAACGATTGAGCCTTTGGCTTTAATTTCGGGCTTCATAAAGAATCCACCGAATTCGGCTTCCATATTTAAGTTGCCGGCCACATTCAGATTGAGACTCTTTAAGAATTCAGATTGGTCGATGTAAAAATTCTTAGCTGTCGCATAGGCTTTCACTTCACCTTTTGGAGACAGCGTGCCTGAAAGGCTCGCGATACTTGGGCCTTTAATAATCTGGACACGATCAGTAGTTAAAAAACCTTCTAGTGATTGAAACGATAAATGCATTTGATCATAAGATTCTCCGCTAATATCGCCTCTGAAAAATGAAGCATTGATATTGCTTGAAAGCTTATTCAGTTCTGGCGGACCACGAATTTTGAACGTCGCCGAGCCAGTGCCGGCGATTTTAACGGGCAGAGGGACGCGGCGTTCAGTCATCAGCTGAATGTCTTCAATGGCGACAAATGGGGCGCGACCAGAAATATCAAGAATATTTTTTGTTATATCAAAACGAATTTGTCCTTGATAGTGGGTTTGATTCATTTTGCCTTGTGCATCTGTGAAATAAAGATTACCGGCTTTATAAGAAAGGTCAGTGGTGAGGTCACCCAGGCCAAAATCATCGAACCAAATATTCTGACCATTGATTTTCATCTGGAAAGTGGCGCTTTTACTAGTGCCTTGAGTTTTACCTTTGAGCTGAGTTTCGCCCGTGAGTTTTAAGTTCACTAAGTTTTTGAAATCTTCAAAGCGAGCCATATCTGACTCATAACTGATCGCAAAACCTTTTTCGTAATTAATGACGCCTTCGGTTTTAGCTCGGCTCTTGCCAATGCGAACTGTGGCATTGTAAGCCACTTGTTGTTTGGTCACTTTAAATTTGCCATCCGCTTCGGCTTTTTCAAATTCAACGATTGTCTTGCCGCCATCTGAAGTGACTTTTGTCCAACCTTCGCGCAAGCCCCCTTCGCAGTTCAGCTCTGGCGTAGGGTCAATATGACCTGAGCAGGGAATAGCAAAAGAGAAGCTGGATTCAACTGGCACATTCTTGATGCCTAAGCTGGTGAGAAGTCGATTGATGTGAACTTTTTCTCCTACGACTTCGGTTTGAAACTTGTAAGGGCTTGCCGTTTGAACTTGGACTTTTTTAAGTTCAAGAGTGGCGCCCGGGTTCGCAATTTTTAAGCTTTGAATTTTTAGCTCTTGATTCTTAACGTCAGCATGAAAAAGCACATTACCAATATTGAATTGGTTAATAGAGATATCAGTTCCTTGAAGTTGAGTGACGGCGTTTGGTAGATTTTTAAAATCATACTGAATATCTGAGTTAATAAGTGCCGTGCCGCCTAGTTGTGGAATTTTTTGTTGCCCTAAAATATCGCGAAGAAGCAAAGTGATCTGTTTTAAATTAAATTGCGAGCGAATTTTAAAATCTGATTTTTCAAATTTTAAAGCGCTCATATTCCCGTCAATACGTCCTGAAGCAAATAGAAACGAGCTTTCGCGGCGAAGTCGCACGCCTTGAAAATAAATACCATTTTCGTCGGCCATGAAATCGCTGATCAAATCAAAATCAATTTCATTTTGATCTTTTTGCAAATGAAGATTGTCGGCGAGAATGCGAAAGCGCAAAGACTGGTTTTGATTGTGAACTCGTACAGCGAGCTTTTGAATGGAGCCTTTAAATCCTCCGACTTCGCTGTTGAGCGCGAGGCGAATACGACTGAGGGCGATTTGCTCCACCGGAAGCTGGTAAATACTGTTCCAATCAATTTTAGTCGGAGTGGCTACCTTATTTGCAGTTTCACGAATAAATAATCGCACTTCAGCATTTTGTAAAAGCAGGCGGCCCACCCGTAATTGGCCCTTAAGAAGTCCCAGTGGACTGACTGTTGCGACAACTCTCTCTATGCGTAGCGGGAGCAGGGTGTTTGAGAGTTCACCTTTTGGCGTAACACCCACGTCTCTGAATTCAATTCCGGGAGGCCAAAAACGAAAACGAACTTCGTTCGCCATAATATCAACCGGGAGGCTTTTTTTAGAGAAGCGCTGAACTTCAAAGAGAATCCAGCTTTTCAGTTTGGGCACATGATAAAGTTCAATAAAAGTCGCCATTGAGATGAGCAAAGCTAATGCCAGCGTATATCTAAGAACGCGAATGTGGCTCAGGCGATTCAAATTGTGCTCCCCGCTGACCATTCAAGCAATAAGCTATGAGCTGATCGATAATGAGGGCGAATGGCGACGATACTTTTTAAAAGTTCGATAGCTTTTGAAGTTTGACCTAAGCCCTTAAGAACTTGAGCCCTTAGATAAGTCGAAGCAAAAGTCGTTTCGGGGTTATCTGAAAGTTCGTCTTCGATATGCATAATATCATCGAGGCACTCAATAAAGCGGCGAGCCTTCAGCAAGATTTCTAAGCGGAACCAAAGCGTCGAAGCGTCTTTTTGTGCATGACGAAGAAGAATGAGAGCTTGCTCGTAAAGTTCGATAAAATAAAGTCCTAAAGAGAAGTTATAAGCTTGTGATGGATGATCAACAAGGCACTCTTCCATCAGCTCACTGAATTCATCGGCCCACTTCAGCTGCTCAGCGGTTAAAGTGTGACGGCGCTCGAAGATATCTTTTTGCACGGCTTCAAGCGCTTTTTCAGCTAATAGATGTCTGGCCCAGCGCTCTTTGAACTCTTGTTCGCGACGAACAATTTCTTGATCTTCAGGATAACGCTCAGCAAGTTTCTTTAATAACCTCTCTTCTTCTTTAATCATCCGCTGATCGCGTAAAAACTCGAGTTTATCAAAATACTCACGGCGGCGTTTGACCATTCGCTCTTCAAGATCGCGAACTAAGTCGGCACGCATCTGACTGATTTGTGAAGAAAGGTCTTCCCAGGGAGCAAAAGTTCTAAAGCGATCTTTTTCTTCAAGTTCATTTTGCGCTTCAAAAAGGTAGCGCAAAAAATCGCGACCGGGGCGAAACCCAGAGCGATTAAGCGTAAATAAAAAATGACGAAGTGGGATTCTTTTTTTCTCAGTGAACCAGTCCGTGAAAAGCGCGTAAACTTCACGGTACATTCCCTGATTAATTAAAAACGCCACGAAGGTTTTTTTTTCGTTGCGATTCATCTTCTCAGTTTTTAGTCGCTCGATGATTTTTTGCGCCACGATTTTGTTATCTTTATGGGCTAACAATAAATCACGGATAACGAGTTCGATTTCAGGTTGCAAAATTAAGTCTCCGTAAATTCCTAACCCTTTTATTCTCCTTGGGTTTTTGGAATCTCTCGAGACCTAATACAGCGCATTATTTTTCGTTCACTCGCTCTTTATAAAGGCCAGTTTCTGTGTCGATTTTGAGAAGGTCACCGACGTTCGTGTGAAGTGGAACTTGCACAACTAAGCCAGTCTCAAGAGTTGCAGGTTTATAAGTGCCTGTAACAGTGTTTCCTTTGAATCCGGGCTCTGTAGAGACAACTTTCAAGTTTACTGATGCTGGCAGGTCAATACCTACGGCGCGATCATTGAAGAAGCAGATCTTCGTCTTCATGTTCTCAATGAGATAGTTGACACTGTCACCAACTAGATTTTGGGACAGGGTAATTTGCTCGTAATCTTCTTGAGACATGAAGTTGAAGCCATGCTCGTCTTTGTACATAAAGCTCATATCTTTGAACATTACGTCGGGAATTCCGAACTTTTCACCTGATTTGAAGGTTTTTTCAAGTAATTGAGCGGTCAAAAGATTGCGAACTTTTGTGCGCGTGAATTGATTCCCTTTACCAGGCTTCACGTGTTGAAAATCAACAACGGTATAGGGTTGATCTTCAATCAGAATGTTTAAGCCTTTTTTAAAGTCGCTCGTAGAATACATTAGGAACCTCTTGTTAGGCCTTTTTTGTACCTAAACTCTTTTGCGTTGTAAAGAGGACAGAAGACCTTTCAGGGTCGCTATTTGATCATCAATAATCAGGGCTTCACGTGGGACGGGAGCCTCTAAATCTTCTTTTTTCATGGGAACATCGATGTTCTCAAGGGTTCGTTGATGAATAATTTTTAAGCGTTTTACAATTTCAGTTTGAGCGCCAAACAGGCGCTCAGCTTCATTTAAAGCTTCAACCGCGCGATCATGATCGTTGCGGACAATGTAAGCATCTGCGAGGGAAATCATGCGCTCAAGAGTCTTTAATTTCTTTTCTTTACGTGAAGAATCTGTGGATGTTGTGTCATCGAGATGAATCTCATCCCATTCTTCAACCGCTTGTTTTAACGGTTTTAAAGCAAAAATATCCGCAGCATATTCATCGGCCGTTAAGCTTTCGAGTTTTTTGACCGCGTTCTGAGCTTTTTCGCTTTCGGGACTTAAAAACAACAGTCTCTTAAAAGCTTTAAGAGCTTCTTTTGGCTGTTTCAAATGTAAATAAGCCTCAGCAAGAAGTGAATAAGCTAAAATATTTTCAGGTGCGAGTTCGATGACTTTATTAAATTGAATAATCGATTCTTGATATTTCTGCTGAGAGAGAAGAATGCGTGCCAACGCAATGCGTCCTCCGGCGAATTGAGGGTGAAGGCGAACGCCTTGTGTCGCAACTTCATGGGCTTCTTTGAGCATTCCCATTTTGCGATAGGCCTCTGCTAACGGCGCAAAAACTTTCGAACGAGGATCTTGTTCGTAAATCTTTTGGTAGCGCTCAATAACATCTGGGTTTATTTCATCCATCACTTTTTTTATAGTGACAGACTCGAAGCTTCTTTTCAATACTGAACTTCTAGTTTCAGGGGAGACACTGGGGGTCCATTGTCAGTAATAATCGGAATTGATCCGGGTTCAAGAGTGACAGGTTACGGAGTCATTCGCTCGGAAGATCGTCACTTAGAAGGCCTGGCCTGCGGAGTGATCGACCTCGGCGAGAGTGAATCTCTGCCTCAGAGACTGAACGAATTAGCTAAAAACTTAAGAACTATTTTTAAGCAGTACAAACCCACGCAAGTGGCAGTTGAGAAGATCTTTTTGGGCAAAAACCCAGATAGCGCTTTTAAGCTCGGTCACGCTCGAGGAGTGTGCTTGCAGATTGCTGCTGAGTTTAATGCAGAAGTATTTGAGTATGCCACTCGTTCTGTTAAAAAAACGGTGACAGGTTCGGGGGCGGCTGAGAAAGAACAAGTGAAAATCGTCGTCGAAGGAATGCTTAAGATGCGTTGCCCTTATCTCGATGCCAGTGATGCTTTAGCGGTGGCCATTGCCCACTCTTATAGCGATGCGACGATTTTAAAGACGTTAAAGCTCAAGAAAATGAAAGAGATCGATTTATGATTGGATATTTAAAAGGCGACATTCTTCAGGCTGGTGATGATCAAGTTCTTCTCAATGTGAACAGCGTGGGTTACGAAGTTTTCTGTAGTGAACAAGTGTTAACGAAACTCATCGGTGAAACTCGCACTGAATTTTGGATTCACACGCACGTTCGTGAAGATCAGCTTTCACTCTTTGGTTTTCTCACAAAAAGTGAAAAACAATTCTTCTTATCCTTACTCAAAGTGAACGGCATTGGCCCTAAAGTGGCTCTCAAAATTTTAGGTGCAGCTCCTATTGAAGCTTTGATCAGTATGATTGAAGACTCTGATGTGCGTGGGCTTTCACAGCTGCCAAAAGTGGGTAAGAAGACAGCTGAGCAGATTATTCTTGAGCTCAAGGGTAAGCTCGTTATGGCTGGCGAAGAGAAGTACACTCCTGCATTTGCGGCACGGGCAGATATTGTCTCAGCTCTTGTGAATTTAGGTTTCAAACTTTCTGAAGTTGAAAAAGTAGTGAACGATATGGATGCGCAAACTGATCTACAAGAGGGCGTGCGATCAGGCCTTAAACATCTGACGGCGGGGTTCTAGTATGTCATCACGTTTAATCACTGGCGATAAATTCGAGAGCGAAAAAGAAGTCGAACTCAGTTTGCGCCCAAAAAATTTCACTGAGTTTACGGGCCAAGAAAAAGTAAAAGATAAAATCAAAGTGTTCGTTGAAGCGGCGAAGAGGCGTGGCGAGCCCCTTGATCATACGCTTTTGTGTGGCCCCCCGGGCTTGGGTAAAACAACTCTGGCGCATATTATCGCTCACCACATGGACACTGAAATCAAAGTGACATCAGGCCCAGCAATCAACCGTAAGGGTGATATCGCTGCGATTTTGACAAGCATGAAGCCGAATTCTATTTTATTCATCGATGAAATTCATCGCTTGAGCCGTGACGTTGAAGAGTATCTCTACAGCGCCATGGAAGACTTCGCTCTTGATATTGTAACAGGTGATGGGCTTGGTGCCCGCACAATGCGTTTTCAACTCGTGCCTTTCACTCTTGTTGGAGCCACAACTCGCGCCGGTTTATTGAAAGCTCCATTTCGTGACCGATTCGGAATCGTTGAGCGCTTGAATTTCTACGACCGTGCATCACTGGTTCAGATTCTTGAGCACTCAGCCGATCGTTTGAAAACAAATCTCACTGCCGAAGGTGCAGAAGAAATCGCGAAACGCAGTCGCGGTACTCCACGTATTGCCAATCGTCTCTTAAGACGGGTGCGTGATTACGCTGAAGTGAAGGGTGATGGTAAAATCACAACTGAACTCGCGAAGTACGCTCTCGATCAACTCGAAGTCGATCAGCTCGGACTCGATCCGATGGATCGCAAAATTCTTTTCTTAATCTATGAAAAATTCGGCGGCGGCCCAGTGGGCATCGATACAATGTCGTCGGCGCTCAGCGAAGAGACAGATACTCTCGAAGAAGTTTACGAGCCATTCTTGATTCAAGAAGGTTTGCTGCAGAAGACTCCTCGCGGTCGTATGGTCACATCATTAACGATTGAGCATTTAGTGACCGTTTATGGATTGCCTCGTACAGTGACGATTCGTAATGGCGTAGCTTCACAAACTGGTTTCGATATCGAGACTTAGCTGTCCGCTAGTTTTCACATAATTTAAATCACTATATCTAGCGGACACTTTTTAAGTGTCCGCCGCTCTGCGTGTCCGGTGCGGACGCTCTAAACTAGCTTAATTCAATATAGCCTTATTTTTTCACGGTATCAGTTTTGCAATTTGGTTTTTGCTTGGCTCAAGCCCTTAATTTGCTAAAACTGGAGCACCTCAGAAAATGACCAAAAGGATTCCACGCGATATGGAAATGGCGATAAATAAACAGATGTTTTTCGATTTTAAGAATGAGCTTTTTGAGCTCATTAATTCTCGTTTTGATGGCCTGCGAGCAGAGCTGAAAACAGATATGTATGAATTCAAATCAGAAGTTCGTGCTGATATCCAGGATTTCAGGACTGAAATGCAGGAATTCAAAGCCGAGATACGTGGTGACATGCAGGAATTTAAGGCTGAGATCCGTGGAGAGTTTCAGGGGCTGCGCCAAGAATTTCAAGTTTTTAAGGATAAGATTGGGGTTGAGGTCCAAAGCCTACATCAAGGGATCCAAAGTTTACGTAAAGATATTATTTTTGAGATTGCGAAGCTCGATGTGCGTATTGCAAGGCTCGAGTCGCGCTTAGAGAGAATTGAAATCGATATTGCACAAATAAAATCCGATCTGGCTCATGTGAAAGCTGATACTCATGAGGTACGTTTTCTATCTGAAAATCAAAAACGAGAAAACTTAATCGCTATGGATGGCGCTCGCCATGTTATGGACGAGATTGTATTGATCAGAGAGCGGATGGATCGACTTGAAGAGAAGTATTAAGAGAATAAATAAACTATTAGGGCAGGTTGATTAACGCCTACAGACGACGTTCGATAACGGGCACGAGCTATACCTACTGCCTTTGCCCGCTATTGAACGTCGTCTGTATGTGTCGGAACTTTTTTTTAATGAAGTGGTCATTTAACCCGGGCGCAAAGTTCCGCACACACGATCCCAAAAAGAAAAAAAGAAGCCGTAATTGCCTTGCGAGTTCGCATGATGGTGGCTGTGCAGGGTTGCCGTGTTCAGCCAGCGACCCCAACGTGATTCACGAACACTTGCTGACATATATTCAATACCGGTGTGAGCGAGCGTATTAATAAAGAAATCAAAACTAAAGAATGCCACAACAGTATAGAAGTGAACACCTGGCAACAAAACAATTGCGAGCGGAAAGAACATCATCTCGATCACAGTTTCGAGTGGATGAAATGAGTAGGCAGCAAAAGCCGAAGGATAATTAGATAAGTGATGCACTTTATGTACGCGTTTGAAAACAGCTGGGTGATGCATCCAGCGATGAACCCAGTAGAAGTAAGTGTCGTGCATAAGTATTAAAGCGACAAAATAAAATGCAGCTTTTACCCAGCCATGATCAGCGAAAGATCCGATATCAACTGAAGTGAGGCCGATGCCATTCGACCAGTGTAAGAAAAATGCAGTTGAGCCAAACACTGGAATGGCGAGCATCGACCAAAACATTTCTCTTTTCATAGTGCTAAAAGCTGGTGGATTGGGACGAATGAGTGCTGATGCAAATCTGTTACGCAAACCATACCAAACTAATAAATGTAAACCACCGGCAATCACCCAATAGCGTATTCCCATTGCGAGAGAGAAGAGCCAGAAAGTCTCCCAGGCTGACCCGTGTACCATAGAATCCATTTGTAACCTCCACCTGCTACTGTTATGACATGAAAAGTTCACGACTTTGACTCGCTTTCAGGAGGGTGTATGCCCGCGGCAGGCAAGGCAGCTAAAGCTGCGAAACTTAAGAGAAAAGATCCGAAGCAAAAACGCTCATCGGTGCTTGTGGATGCACTTTTAGAAACCGCGACTCGCATTTTATCAAAACGCGAACTCGATGAAACCTCGACCAATCAGATCGCTGAACTTGCTGGCATTAGTATTGGATCTTTTTATCAGTACTTTCCAAATAAAGAATCTTTAGCGAGCGCAGTGATGGCAAAAATTCTTGAAGTGCATGCACGATTTGATGAAGAGCTTGAGAAGAAAAATCCTAATGCTGGTCCCGAAGAAAAAATTAAAATCACTCTCGATTATTTTTTCTCGCACTTTATGAAGCATCGAACTTTGTTTCGCGTTCTAGGTCGTCACGTATTTCGCATTAATCAATTTGAGAATTTAGTAAAAACACGATTAGGGATTAAAGATGCCATTGCTCGCTCTATTTTAAAATCCCAACCTTCATTAGCTACCGAGCGGGCTGAAGCAATGGCTTGGGTGACGGTGACTTCTGTCGCCGGAGTTTTAGAATCCATCGCCTTTATAGATATCAGCGATGAAAAGGTCTCAGCCGTACAGGCTGAGACCGAAAAAATGCTAATTTCTTATCTGCATTTATCGTCTAATTGACGAAGCCTATCCCTCGCCGTTCTTACGTCGGCTCGACTGGCCTGGGCTGCCGTCTTGAAATCTATATAAATATTAAAAATCTTCCCCAAATTTAACAACATTGTTAAGAATTTTATCGTTTTAAGTCGATAGGCATTCCATGGAGGATCCCAGGATGAATTTTCGCTTAAAAATTATTCTTTTTTCATTCGTGGTTTTTGTCTCCAGCTGTTCGAGTGACGAGGTAAGCCTGGTTAAAAATGGTCCTTACGTTGTGATTTCAAGTGTGACCACCGGACCAGCGACGGGTCCGGGAATTGTGACGGTTTATGATCGTAGTGGCACACTTGTAAATGTACTCCGAGATTATGCGTCCAATGGTGCAGAGTATGGCGCTGGCCTCACTCACATTGGTGGGTTGATTTTCGGTGTGTCTGTTGATGGTACTGACCGAATCGATAAAATTGATATGTTGTCGGGCACTATCAGCTCGATAACTAATGCTGCATTAACGGCTGCGCCAATGCGTAATATTGCCACTGATTCTCAGAAATCACTTTTCGTTGTCGAAGCCAATACAAATAGCATTGAAAAATTTGATGTGAGTGGTTCGCGAGTTGGAAACCCATTTATTGCAACGACAACAGGTTCGTGCGTGCTGGCTTCTCCATGGGGAATAGCAGTGAATCCCACTAACAATCGCTTTGCTGTTATCAGCTCAGCCGCTTCGGGCCGTTTTTCACTTTATAACTCAGATGGCACATGTAACACCCACACGACGGCCGCACCATTTAACTCAGGCACGCCTACAGGAATTGCCTATCACTCACTCAGTGGAAAATGGATTATTACATTTGCTACTACTCATGCCATTTATGCTGTTAGTGAAACGGGCGCTAGCCCAACACAGATTTTTTTAAATTCTTCGCTTATCAATACTCCGCGATCTGTGGCGTGTGATTCTGAGGGGAATATTTATGTCGGAAGTGATGGAACAGATACGGTCGAAAAACTTTATTGGTCAGGAACTGGCGCAGCGACTCGAGCTTTAGCTGGTCCATTTGCGGGCCCTTCGATTAACACTCTGAATCCAGCTGCTATTGCGGTGGCTGAATGAGGATAGCGTTCTTTGTCTCTTTTCTTTTAGTAGGAGGTTTTGCTAAAGCTCAGCAGCAAGATCAAGTCTTCACCAAGAGCGGATTTTTTTATTTCCTACCTTATTATGTGAGCTCTTCTGATCGACTTACAACTTCTAGCGGTCAATTGGCAAAGTTTGAAGGTGATGGGTATGGTTTAAGATTGGGAGTGAGTCCGTTTCCAAACTGGTTGCCAGGTCTTTCAATCACTGCTGACTTTTCTGTGAGTGAAGGCGCAAATGAGACGGACTCAAGTGAAAAAATAAAATGGTCGCAGGTTTCATATGGGCTCGCTCAATATATGAATCGCTTTTTATATTTAAGTGCCAAGTATTCAGAAAAGAAAATTACAGTTGCTGACAGTCTTATTGAGACTGAATTAAACCCGACCTCTGTAGCTATGGGAATCGGGATAGATGTCATTCGCATCGGCGACACATTTGCACTCAGTTTAGAAGCTGACTATAACAAAGGCTTTTCTGAAAGAACAAAAAATCAAAACGCCGCTTACAATGCAGGCTCTGACGGTATTGAATACCGAGTTGGAATTCGCTGGTCCCCTGGAATTTCTTTTACAGCACCAAGTTCTCGTTAATTAAAAAGGGTAGTCGCAATCGTAAGATGTTCGGGAAGGGTAACGCTCGCCAACTTCGCTGCATTTTTTAAAATAAAACGGAACATTCGATTGCCGGTTTTTTGGAATCTCTTTTTGTACCTGAAAGCGATCAATAAAATATGAAGATGGGTGTTGGCGTGAACCCTCAGCGGGCTCACTATAGCCTTGAGAATCTCTTGAGTCTCCTATAGCACAACCTGTGGTCACTACCAAAATGACCGCGAGTAGAAACATTAATGAGAAAATTCTATATTCATGCATCCTTCTTTATTATGACTTGAAAAAACCGTCGCTGAAAGATCGGGTCTAGTAAGATAATTGTCTCGAAGACCTCTCGCTTGCTTCTTGAATCTTTTCTACAACACCGTTGCTTTTTTAATACACTGGACAACGCGATACGTTTGGACCTAGAATTTAAATATCAGGAATTTCAAATAGATGGCGACTGGACCTTGATCTTGTTTCGAGATTTTAGCTGGCCCATATTTTGTATTAGATAGGGAATATGTTTTTACAAAGAACGATTCGAACAAGAGCAGAAGTGCAAGGTATAGGTCTCCACACTGGTAAATCGGCGAAGCTGACGTTTTGTCCGGCGCCACCAAATACAGGAGTTCACTTTGTGCGCTCTGATCTTCCTGGCCGACCTTCGCTTAGAGCTCATGCTTTATCGGTGAACGCGACGACTTTAGCGACCACGGTGGCGGGCCCCGCTTTTTCGGTTTCAACAATTGAGCACTGCCTTTCAACTCTCTCAGCTTTTCGTATCGACAATGTGATTATCGAACTCGACGGACCAGAAATTCCGATCTGTGATGGCAGTGCTAAAAACTTTCTCGAAGCTCTCACCAAAGTGGGAATGATCGAGCAAGAAGAGCCGCGCAAATATGCTTACGTGAATCAGACTATTTATTTTGGCGATAGCAACAAACACGCCTATATTACGCCCTACAATGGCCTTCGTGTCACAGCGACTATAGATTTTGCTCATCCAAAAATTGGTCGCCAGGTGATGGACATCGATATCAACGAGCAATCTTTCTCGCGCGACATTGCTGGCGCTCGCACTTTCGGTTTTATGAAAGACGTTGAGATGATGCGCTCGAAAGGTCTCGCTCTCGGTGGGAGCATGGACAATGCCATTGTCTTAGACGAAAAAGAAATTTTAAATCCAAATGGACTTCGTTATGAAGACGAATTTGTTCGCCATAAAGTTTTGGACGCCCTAGGTGATCTCGTTACCCTAGGTATGCCTTTAATGGGCCACGTGGTTTTATTTAAAGCTGGTCACGATTTAATGAATCGCCTCGTTCGCAAAATTCTTGAGACTCCATCATCATATCACTTACTTGAATTAGGTTCGGGTGTGCCTGAGGGGCCAGTCGCTATTTAGTTAGCGGTATAGTTTCTAAGATAAATTTAAACCTTAAAGTTCAAAAATTAAGTGTCCCCACTTTTCTGTTAAAAGAAGTGGGGTTTTATTTTTCTGAAAGAGTTCGACCACTTCAAAATGAGGATGCCTATACTTTTTTCTGCGTGCAGATACGACGGCCATTTTGAGGTTAGGAAGTGCCGCGATTAGTTCTTCTGATGTGCTTGTTCGACTGCCGTGATGCCCGACGATAAGAAATTCGATTTTCGACTTAGACGAGTTGATGCTTATATTTTTTTTGGTGTCAGTCGGTTGACCCCCCAGCAGCGGCGCCCAAATTTTCTCGGCCTTCTTTGGGCTGTCGCCAGAAAAAAGCCAGCGCTTATCGAGTGTGTAGATTTCGCTGGCATCATTGGTGGTTTTTAAAAATCCAGGCGAGGTGCGAAACATAATATTTCTCGCTCGTTTCGGAATTTGCGCACGATCACAATCTGAAATGCCTCTGATCATATCAATCTTGCGGAGGCCAGCTTGGTATTTTCGCTGGGCAAAGATATTTAACGATTTTCCGGTGGAGAGCTTCTGCATTCGTTCGGCCTCAATGATCTCCCGTGAGATTCGCAGCAGTGAAGCCTTGTTCACTAAGCACAGCTCTCGAAACAAACGCGAAGCTGGTTTAATCAGCGAGATATGATCTGAGTCCAAATGACTGATATAAAGCACATTCAGTTTCTGCCGGCACAAATTTAAAGCTGAATGGCGAACGAAGAATTCTCCGCCCATGTCGAAGTGGAGGCAGTATTTGACCGAAATCAAAGTGCCCCAGCTACCTTGGCCTACGCTCCATATATATAGACGATCTCGTTCGACCTTTGAGGTTGAGGCGGCTAGTGAGAGCGTGAAGAAGAGAATAATTGCCCATCTTAAGATCATTAGAGCTCCTTTTTTCTTCGTGTAACGATGTATTGATAAAGCGCGAACTGCAGGCCAAGTAAGAAAATCCACATCATAAAGGTCGGGATTTGATAAGTGGCGTTGGCGCTAGCGCTGAACTGGCTGAGAAAACTAATGATATAAATCAAGATCGCCCACACCCAATCGCTGAATCCCAAAAAACTAGAATGGATAAAAGGCAGAAACGAAACTGGAAGAAGAATAAAGCCAAGAATGGGGGCCATTAACCAGTTCATTAATATTGTTGCTGGAGAATTGAGCCCTAAGCCAAGCATAGGCACGAGCATGACTATATATACTGCGGCTGATTTCTTGAGTGCTGATGAAGCTGTGGTGAGGGCAAAGGCTGCTGACCAGCTCATTAAGAATGAAAGAGAATCCCACCACGCCGGAAAGAGAGCTAAGCAAACGAAACCAGAGAATAAAACTGTGATGGATCCGCTCCAGTTGAGTTTGTAATGTTCGGCTTGTGAAGCCAGCACCAGGCCAACAAGTGCGCGCACAACAGGAGGATTCATTCCTGAAAAAAGTGAATATCCGAGAAGAAAAGCAAACTTCAAAGATGTTTTAAAGACACAGGGACGAAAAAATAAAATCTTATCGAGCAGAACGGAGCAGAAAATTAAATGCGCACCAGAGACAACGATCAAATGATAAAGACCGGAATTTCTAAAATCCCAAATCATGGATGATGGCGGAGGATTGAGGCCGCAAATCGTAGCGGCGTAAAGAACGTTATATTCAGAAGTGTGAGGCGACATATTCTTACAAATATTTTGAAAGAACAAGGCGAACTCTGCTTCATTTATAGGCAAACCAAAAAACCAATTCAGGGCTGACAACGCAATTAATAAAAAAATGACCATAGGAATGGCTTACATTGCATTTAACGCGCCGGACGCATTTTCATTTCTTACAAAACCCATTTAAGGTTTAGACAGGTCTAAATTTAAGATTCAATTTAATATGTAACTCAAATGTTGCTTAAAACAATATTATATATGTATTTTCATATATTTATCTGTGCTTAATATTTAAGCAAATTGGTGAAAACCTTATCTGATAACACGTCTAAGGTCTGGAAGGTGTGGGGGTCCACAAAACATGTGGATAACTATTTTATAAGTCCTAAATGTGAACGTTGACCGTCCGATATTCGCTTCTCAGACCGGTCCAAATTCGTTACGCTTATTATATGTGGGAGGGCACGTTATTTATGAACTTTTTAAAAGTCGTTCTATTTTCTATTTTAGTTTTGTCGCAACCTTCTCTTGCTGCACAGCAAAACGAAGAGCAAGTCTACATTGATGTGATCAAAAGCTTTCGTTTACGTAATCAATTGGCGCTTCGCAAGCATGTAGACATTCTTTTAAAAGAGTATCCAAAAAGCTCATATGCGGACAATGCCATTTACTTACGTGGTCAAGCGATGATGCAGAATCGGCAGTACACGGAAGCGATTCGGGAGTTCCAAAAGATTGGTGATCTTTATCCGCGCTCAAACAAGATGGTTTCGGCGCTGTTTAGTAAAGCCCAAGCTTACCGCAAGCTCAGTCTTTACGATGTATCTGAGAAAACTTTTAAACAAATTAAGAAACAGTATCCGGGCAGCCCTGAGGCTGAGCGGTGTGATTTAGAGCTTAAATTAATTGAGGTTCAAAAAGCCGGTTAGCTCTAAAACTGAATACACAATTGACGAACAAGGAAGTTCATC
The DNA here is from genome assembly GCA_964360255.1 of uncultured Pseudobdellovibrionaceae bacterium. Classification (GTDB taxonomy): domain Bacteria; phylum Bdellovibrionota; class Bdellovibrionia; order Bdellovibrionales; family UBA1609; genus CAYHVK01. The sequence goes on from CAYHVK010000002.1 coordinate 120,593, forward strand.
GAATGTTAAAGACAACGCGAGTCATTTTATTTCTAGCGATGATGGGATTAATGACATCATCGTATTCACTTCATACCGCTTATGCGCAAGACGATGATGTCATCGATTTTGAAGACGTTGAGTTAGATGAGGAAACAACTGCTGATGGCGCGGCGGCTGAAGATGATTTGAGCGATGCCGACATTGATGAAGAGTTCGCTGACGAAGAAGCACCGCAATCGACCGAAGATAAAACAGCTGAAACGACAACTGAGGCGCCAGCCGATGATGGTGCTCTTGAGCCTTTAGCTGAAGACCCTCCGCAACTGAGTGAGGATATTCCGAAGTCAGCAGATGAAGCCCCGGCCATTGCGACTCCTGCACCGCTCGGCGACCCAACGTCTGATGAGCCAGCAACATCGGCTGATACTAGCACCCCAAATTCTGACTTCACATCGCTTTCAGCTGATAGCGATGGCGGCCCAGATTTAGAATACGAAGCGCGTTTGAACGATATTTTTGTGCGTCACCTTTCAAGAAGCACCTCTGAAGAAGAGTGGGGCCGAGTTGTTGGTTCAAGATCTGATCAGCGTTACCGCATTCAGCGCGGCGATACGCTTTGGGATATCAGCCAAACTTTATTCGGTGATGGTAACTACTGGCCAAAAATTTGGTCACTGAACAGTTCAATTACTAATCCCCACTTGATTCGCCCGAATAACGTGATTCGTTTTATTTTGGGTGATGAGTCAGGTCCACCAGCCTTTACGGTGACAGAAGGCGAAGAAGAATCTTCGACGACGACAACCATCACGCAGAATGATGAAGGTCCAGAGATTCCACCGCCGTCAAGGCGATATAATCCGGTTGTTAAAAAACTTCCACCAAGTTTGCCGGCGTATCAAGATCCGTCAGCTATGGGCAGCGGCATATATGATGAAGCTGGTATTGAATATGGTCGTAGAAAAATTATCGACCTCGTCGATCAGGTTCCGCTTTCGGCCTATATTGATGATACGAAACCAAAACCTCTCGGTGTGGTTTCAGAAGTTGAGACGGGCTTTAACTTAGCTTCATCATTACAATATGTATATGTGCGTATGAATCGCGGCGAAGGCGAAGTGGGAGCCACTTATCTTTCGGTGATGGATCGCGGTGCAATTAAAGTCGATGCAGATGTGGTGAAGCAAAGGAATTTAGGTTTTGGTATTGAAGTTCTGGGAGAAGTTCAGCTCTTAGAAAAAGTAAACAGCGAGAAAAAAAATCAAAATGACGGCGATGTATATCGCGCTCTTGTAACAAAAACTGTAAGCCCGGTCTCCGTCGGTTCAGCTTTGATTCCAGCGCAGATAGAACAAGTGAATCTGTCTGAAAAAGGTTCGCGCTCACAAATTGTGGCGCAGATTATCGGTGGTCAGTTTTCAAACGAGCGTAAGCTTTACGGACCACAATCTTTTGCCTTCTTAAATAAAGGCGAGAATGACGGTTTAGCTGTGGGTCAAGTTCTGCCTATTCGCCTCAACAGAAAAGCTCGCGATCAGTCGTCGCAAGTTTTGGCTAACGTTCGCGCCATTGGTTGGCTAAAAATCGTTAAAACAACTCCGAAGTTTGCCACCGCAGTGATCTTACGGGCTTGGGAAGGTATTGCCACCGGCGACTTCACAGGCGCCGGTGAGATGGATATGTCTCAGTCGGGTATGGAAGATCTTGATAATACACAAACGGCTAAAGGCTCTCTAATGGATGAGCTCGATGACGGTGGCTCAGTTGAAGATCCAATAGGCGGAACGGAAGAGAATAGTGAAGAGGGTGATGATCTAGATGATGGCGCCGACTTCACTGATGACGGGACGACTTTCGAAGAATAAAGATTCGTCCGCCTCGGACAGTCCCTGGCCCTTATAACTTCAGCCAGGCTGGTTTCGTTTTTTGCAGAAGCCAGCTGTTATGAAAATACCAAGAAAATTTCTAATTTCATCTCTTTGTTGGCGTGGCCTTAAAACCTCATTTGTAAAACTGTCAGAAGCCTATCAGCAGGCCCCTGACAGTTTAAATGCTATTGATTTTGCCGAAGTCATGCGCCAAGTCTTTGCCGTACCGACGGCCATGTCGAAACGCTGGTACGATGAGGCCGCGAAAGAATGGGTTTGGATCAGTAATAATCATATAAAAATTTCGACGATCTTTGATTCTGACTTTCCGATGGCATTTTCCCACTTAGATAATGCTCCCACTTTGATTACTTATTGGGGAGAACTAAATACGGCCGATGCCCCTTGCGTCTCTGTGGTCGGCACTCGTCATCCGTCACGCTACTCAATTGAATGGATGGAGAGCGAGCTGGATGCATTTTTTAAAGTTAAAAAAGATCTCGTGGTGGTTTCGGGCGGTGCTCACGGCGTCGATCAGAAAGCCCATTTTTTAGCTCTTAGAAATGGTCGCGCTACAGTTTGTCTTTTACCTTCAGGCTTGGCGCAAATTTATCCGCGCGATTTAATAAATGTAAAGTCCGAAATGCTCAGCACCGGCGGCGCCATTGTAAGTTCGCTCAGTCCATTTGCCGAAATGCAGAAACGCTTCTTTCTCGAGCGAAACCGCTATATCGCCAATTGGTCGCCGCTGACCTTTGTGGTCGAAGCGAAAAGACGAAGTGGCACAATGATCACCGCTCGCTGGGTGAAAATGCTCGACCGCGAGCTGGCTGTACTCCCGTGCTCACCTTTAGTGCCGGGGCTTGGTGGTTTAGATTTAATCATTGATGGTGGAGCGTTAGTCATTCGCGATCGTTACGATCTAAATCAAGCTTTTGAAAGATCTTTGGTGAGTTGTATTACGCGCGGGCTGCACGGCGCAGGAGATGAATACCAATCCCCAAAAATAGAATGTTAGGAATCCAAACCATGACTCCCATTGGGAGCGCGTCTCCACGGCCGAAACTTTCCGCCGTGGCGTAGCAGAGCCAGTAAGTTACGAAAATCGAAATACTCATCACCACATTGCCAGATTTAGCGGCACGGCGGTTGGTGACGGTTCCGAGACCAACACCGATGAGAGTAAAGATAAGCGTAGCAAATGGTAAAGTCAGGCGGCGATGCCATTCGAGGCGAAGTTCATTAATTTTTTTAGGTTCAGTAGCTTTGGGGATAGCCTCATCAATTTCTTGCATGGTAAGAGAATCGGCGCCACGATCGATAGCACCTAATTGGCGTTCATCAAAAAAGTTAATATCGTAATTTTCAAAATTAATTTTTGTATAGAATTCATCGGCTGAGCGGTGAAGGTCGCCGTTATAAAGACGTAAGAAAGCTTTTGATTTTAATCCGACAGTTTCGCTCACAAGACGACCTTCGGGAGCCACAATGGTCACCGGAGAGCTGGCGCGGTCATCGAAAATAAAAATTTTGCTGAGTAGACCTGTTTTTGGATCGACCTTATTGGCATACACAACTAAATCAAAGAAGCCTTCTGAAAAAACACCTTCACGAATAGCCGCCATGGGTTGAAAGCGCCGCATTTGGTGAGCGAGCTCTTCAGACTTACGACTGCCCCAGGGTGCCACATTGATGGTGAGCTGAGCGGCTAAGATGGTCACAACAACTCCCATTACTAATGCTGGCACTAGAAGGTGGCGCAAACCTAGACCTAATGCTTTAAAGGCGACAATCTCAGAGTCTTGGCTCATGCGTCCGTAAGTAAGAAGAACAGAGAAGAGCATGGCCATCGGTAAGACCATAGAGAGGGTATTGAGCGTCATGTAGAAGAGAAGTTCGCCGATCATGCCCACTTGCGCCCGGTGAATGAGGATGTATTCACCGAGGCGGAAAGTCTGCGCCATAGTGAGTAAAAATACGAAGCCCGCCACTGAAAACACAAAAGTGGGCAATAACTCGAACAAAATGTATTTGGCCACTAAACGGCCTCGGCCTAGATCAAACACTGTTTCGATTATACGACTTGACTGGATTTTCATGCACTTAAATAATTAAGTATGCTCCGGGTCGCACTCGTTTTAGACGATTATAATGAACTTATCTATTTGCAGACCATTCTGCGTAAAATCGGCATTGACGTTGAGGGACTCCAAAACGTTAAAAAGTACGAAGAACTGAGTCTTGGCTTTAACCCGCAAATCCTGATCACATCTGCCTTTGGCAAAAAAGTGAATGGTTTAGAGTTTATTAAGAACCTACACCGTGTTCGTGGATACCCCAAAATCTTAGTTTTGACGACACCTGAGCGTCCTCTCTCTAAGCAAGAGACAGATCAATACACAATGGTCGATCAATTTCTTATGAGCCCCGTGAATCCGAAGAATATGATCATGGCCATCTCCCAGGTGGGGAATGTGGACGAAAAAATTCTTTTAGAAAAATTTGAAAAGCTTCAGGCTAGCGGTTTTGTCATTGATGAGAGCATTCAGCTTGTCGGCCAAGAGGAAGCTCCGATTATTGGCGAGACACCACGCTTTTCATTTCGTGACCAGGGTGCTAGCGAGCCCACCTCGTCAGCACCGGGCGCTTCATTTAAGCTGAAAAAAGATGTGAATTCTATGGCCTCAGCACCGCTTGATATTTCTCCTGCAGATGATGCTGCCGCAGCTGTGGCGCAAGTAGCGGCTGCTGTCACTGAGCGTTCGGCTAAATACCAAGAATATTTGGCTAAAATTGAGCCGCTGAAATCACCGAATTCGACCAGCTACAGTCGTGATCGCATCTTGCAAATGAATAAGAAAATCCGTTCGGCTCAACCGCCAGAGGATATTAAAGAAATAGAGCACGATCGCAAAGAGTTTGTGCGCCATCTTTTCACTAAAAAATAACAGATTTATCCAGTGCGATTTTTAAAGAATTTAGTTACGACATGAGAAAGATCGTCAGCAATGGACGTCTTTTGTTGGCCATACATGCGTTTAATAAAAGCCATTTCTTTCTTAGCTTCAAGAAAGCCAGGGTCCATGGTGTAGGCGTGTTTAAAGTGAGAGTAAGCGCGCTGCGCCTCTTTCATTAATTCAAATTGTAGACCTTTAACGAAAAAATACTGTGGGCTGTGGCGATCTTCGTGAGGCACTTGGTTGAAAAGCTGATTTACTTTTTCGGCCAGCTCTTCATGAATCACAGTTGATTTTTTCTCTCTGATCAAAGCCCAAATCAAATAGATCATGGTGTCAGAGCGATGACCCTTCATGCGCATGCACTTTTCAAAAGTCTTGCGGGCATCTCTAAAGCGCGCGCGCTCAAGAAGATTAAAGCCGTCATCAAAAGCTGATTCTGCCTTGAGGACATCCTGAGCCTGACCTAATTGAAGAGTGGTCTCATACTCTTTGCGCCTAACGTCGTTAATTAAAACTTGGTAGGCTTCAGTGATTCGGGCAAACACTTCGTGCGTCATATTCTTGAGCGCATCCGGGGCCGTAGGGTCCACCTTATCCGGATGAAGTGTCTTGGCTAAATTATGATAAGCTTTTGTGAACTCACTAATTCTAGATTTGTTATTCAAATTGAAAATTTCAAAATAATTTTGTGAGGCAATCGTTTCGCGAATTTTCTTGATACGACTCAGTTGCTCGTCAAAATCAATTTTTGAAGACTTTTTCGCTTCGAGTACAAATACACGCTGAAGTAATAAGAAGTGAACTGCACGCAGCAAGTGAGCCTGCTGACCAGGAGCATTCTTAAGCGCATCCGCAATAGAGTGGGGCCAGTTGCCATTCATCAGCGTATTCACAAAAGGCTTTAACACCGGAATGGACTGTAAAAGTGAAGCGCGACTGAAATCGGCGCCCTCTAGTAAAGCGTTGTCATGCCAGTGAGCATAGAATTTTTCAAACCAATCATCTGTCACTTTAGAAAGAATCCAGTCGCTTAAGAGATGGGTGAACTCGAGGCCATCGATATAAACAGCGGGTTCGCGTTTATCGCTCTCCGTAAATTTAAGTTGGACTGAAGTATCCTGAATCGTTTTAGAAATACGAATAACCATTTGATCATGCTGAACCACTTGAATAGCGTGGGGAGAAATCGCCGAAGCTTCAACTAACTTAGTGCCGATTTTCTTTTGCGGGTCTACGCTCAAATAGAAATTCACATCTTCATGGGTGCAAAAGCCTCTTTCAACAAGCAAGATACCAAAATAAGATTCGGTATCAGCATGAACAACATTCGTAATTTTACCGTGATTGAATTCAATCATAGATTTACGTTTTTCGTCGTACTGAATTTCAAGCTCGCCGCAGATGTTGTGATCCATAAGCAGAGAGTAGATAAATGGTAAATCGTAACCATGAAAAGAAGGTGTTTGCGCCAGAGCATTGAGCTTGTCTTGGGTAGAGAACAGTTTCACTTTTAAAAGCTCAAAAATAGGGTCTTTTAAAATTTCAATTTCAGAAGAGAAAGCTTCGTCAAATTCTTTAACCAGGTCTTCAATATCAAAAGGTTTGAAGAGAAAGTTGCGGGCTTTGGTGCGATGTTTTGCATCTTGAGCAAATGCTTTATCGCGAAAGATACCAGAAGTCATAATTGTCACAGGCGGTTGACTGGCGGTTTGATTGAGCTCCACCACCACGTCGATGCCGCTCTTTGAAGGGAGCATACAATCTGATACGATTCCGTAGAAATTATTAAGGGCAAAAGCCGACTTGGCCGCCGCATAGTTTGTGACTAATTGAGTGGTGTAGCCAGCCCGCTGCAGAGCCGTTTCAATGGCTCGACCCAATGTCTGGTCGTCTTCAATAATAAGGATTTTAATTTGCGACTTCTGCATCTACCTATCTATCGGAAACTTATGGCGTCTTTTTAAACTTTAGGGGGCTTTTGAAGCGCGTCATGGCCTTTTGTGGTATGATTTAGACATTAGTCCGGGTCTTAGGGTCTCAGAAACATTGAGTCAGACCTGAAGCAGTGCTAAAACAAAATTTAGACATAAATTAAGGAGTCCAAAATGGCCACAGAATCAGTAACAGACGCAACATTTGAAAAAGAAGTTCTTCAATCATCAACACCGACCCTTGTTGATTTTTGGGCTGAGTGGTGTGGACCTTGCCGTGGATTAGCTCCAAAACTTGAAGAGATTGGCACTGAATTAACTGGCAAAGTTAAAATTGTAAAAATCAACATCGATGAGAACCAAGGAACTCCGCAAAAATTCGGAATCCGCAGCATTCCAACAATGATTCTTTTCAAAGGTGGCCAACAAGTTGAGCAACTTCTTGGCAACCTACCAAAAGAAAACATCGTCGATATGATCAAAAAACACGTCTAGTGGCCGAAATCCGAAGCTAAGCCAGTGAGTCTCTATTGCCCACATCTTTTATCAGATGTGGGTTTTTAATTAAATTTCAGCGAAGTTGGTTCTTCATACTTCCAACAAATGAAGAGTTGCCGAGCTGAGCAAAATTCATGTGCATGCAGGTTCTATTAGATTTCAACTCAGTTTTACCCTAGTTAAGAGCGGATTTTGCTCAGTTCGGCAACTTACTTTTTGTGCTTGAGCTAAAGTTACCGTACTTAGAATAAAAATTTTCTTGAAGCGACGGATGAAACTACGCCTAAGCAGAGCATGGTGGTGATCATAATTGATCCGCCGTATGACAAAAGTGGAAGTGGGACGCCCACGATGGGTAAAAGTCCCATAACCATGCAAATATTAATGGTCATGTGCCAGAAAATAACTGAAATAGCGCCCACGGCAAGAATGCAACCGTAGCGATCTTTCGCTTGGGAGGCGATTCTAAATCCCATGAATAAAAGCACGATAAATAATCCGCAAGTGGTAATGCTGCCGATAAATCCATGCTCTTCGCTGAGAACCGAGAAAATAAAATCGGTGTGGCGCTCTGGTAAGAATTCGAGCTGGGATTGAGTTCCTTTTCTGAAACCTTTGCCGATCACTTGGCCACTGCCCACGGCAATTTTCGATTGAATGCTGTTGTAACCAGCTCCGCGAGCATCTTTACCAGGATTCAAGAAAGTGAGGACACGATTTTTTTGATACTGCTTAAGGCCGAACGACCAAACTAATGGCGTTGCAATCAAGCCGATTACGAAGAGAAAAATAAACACCGATCTTTTTACTTTTACGAAAACCACCATTGAGGTGAAAACAAAAAGTAACATCATGCCCGTACCCAAATCTGGCTGTTTAATTGTCAAAGCAGCGGGAACTAAAGCGACTACTGTGGGCCAGAAAAGGTCTCTGAAACCTAAACCTTCAGGTTTTGCGCGTTCGGCTAGGATACGAGCCATAACGAAAACAAGAACGATCTTCATCGTCTCAGAAGGTTGGTAGCGCATAAACCCTAAATTGAGCCAGCGCTGAGCGCCGTAAGCGATCACGCCTATAATATCAACAGCAAGAAGAGCCGCCACATTCATTGCATATAAAAACCATGAAGCGCGTTTGAACCAATCATAATCGAACCAAGTGACGCTAAAGAAAATGCCCCAGCCGATAAACAGCCAAACAATTTGCTGCCAAAAGAGGTTTGAGTTTTCAGCATGAAGGGCGCCGTGAGTGGCGCTGTAAAGATTGATAAGACCAATAATGTTCAAAGCCACAATCACAAAAATCAAGTTCATGTCGAGGCGGTGAAAGAGCGTGCGCTGCTCAACCTGCAAATTATATTTCATTCATCCACCTCAACTTTGGTAGGCACCGGAAGCGGCTTTTTCGATTTATCTTTTATAAGTTCGGGGCGGTATTTCTCAATGTAAGCGCGAGCAATATCTCTGAAAACAGGTACGCCGCCAGTGTTACCGTGACACGCATGTTCAGTTAAAACAGCAATTGCAATCTCAGGTTTGTCGGCCGGAAGATAACCCACGAATGTTCCATGGTGACGCATTTGTAGAGGACGATTTTCACAGCGATCATAAATTTCGGTAGCGCTGTAAGATTGAAGCTGAGTTGTACCGGTTTTGCCGGCGAATTCAACTCCCGGAATTTTCCACCAATGGGCGGTGCCGCGCTCTCCGTTGGCCACTTGCCAAAGGCCTTTGCGAACAGATGCTAAAGTTTCAGGTGAAACACGCGTGCCATTCTCATCAGGAACAGTCACATCACGAATCAGTTCTGGCTCAAACTCCTCCACTACCTGGTGATCTTCAGAGAGAATTTTTTTAACAAGAAGAGGACGAACCAGCTGACCACCATTACCGATGGCATTGTAGCCCAAGAGAAGCTGCATCAGCGTTACGCGCACGAAACCTTGGCCGATGGCATTTGATAAATTTTCGCCGGGTTGCCAAGGCTCGCCAGTGACTTTTAACTTCCATTCTTTGCTTGGGAAGACTCCGGCCACTTCGTTGGCAATTTGTACTTTAGCTTTTTGGCCGAGACCGAAAAGTGTTGCGTACTTGTACATGTTGTCGATACCAAGCTGGATACCTAATTTATAAAAGAAAATATTTGATGAGCGCTCAAGTGCCGTCGCCACATTGATGTTGCCGTGACCACCCTTAATTGAGTCATGGTACGGACGGCCACCGAACATCATCATGCCCGGTGCGCTAACGATTGTATTGGGTGTAATCACTTTCTCTTGAAGAGCAGCGGCTGCGATAAATGGTTTAAGGGCCGAACCTGGTGAGTAGTGATCTTGAATAGGTTTATTGCGTAAAGGCTTATAAGGGTCGTTGATCAGTTGAGACCAAACTTCAGGAGTAATGCCTTTTGCAAATTTATTCGGATTGAACGTTGGGGTCACAACCCAAGCTAAAATCTCACCGTTAGTTTTCATGGCTACAACGGCTCCAATACGAGGGCCCGTTGCATCTTTTTGTTCAGACATCGCTTTGTAAGCGGCTTCTTGAATATCTTTATCAATAGTTAAAACTAAATTGTGACCCGGAACTTCTTTCTGGGCTTTAAGTTCAGTGAACTGGGATTCATCTTTTGTCGATTCTCGGCCGTGAGCATCGACTTCAGTGAAATCGAGCCCGTCGCGACCGCGGAGGCGAAGATCCCAAACCTCTTCAATACCGCTTTGACCGATAATATCACCCTGTTGAAATGGAATCTGCGCCGCACGTTTTTTGTTGAGGCTGTCCATTTGTCGTTTTGAAATTTCACCCACGTAGCCGAAAAGCTGCGCGCCATTTTGCTCAAGAGGGTAGTAACGCAAAACAGTCTCTTGAACATTCAGTCCTGGGTTATCGATACGAAGCATTTTTAGACGAAACACCTCATCAAGAGTTAAATTCTCTTTTAAGCGCACGGGCATGAAAGGACCATTTTTGCGCCGGCTAGTTTTTACGTTCTCAACAATTTTCTCTGGAGTCTGGCCAATAATCGGACTGATAGCCGCCGCTGTTTCTTCAAGTTTTGTGGCGTACTGCGGAGAGATTGTTGCATCGAAGCCCATTGTATTATCAACAAGAATGCGGCCTTCACGATCAAGAATTAAACCACGGGGAGAGGGAATGCGGTTTTCTTTTAAACGGTTCTTCTCTGAATACTCTCTCAGTTCGCGGCCATCGACAATTTGTAAAAACCAAAGACGTGTGAAAATAATCGTAGCCACTATAGCGAGTGCGAAATAAACCACACGAAAGCGCGGGCCTAAATCTCGGGCGTCATCATCATGTGTTGCAAAATCTGCCATAAATTAAATTAACTCCGAGCTTGTATTTTTCGGAGCTTCTTGTTGCGTCAGTTTATCTATAACTACGAGTATGTAATAAATTGGTAAAGCGCTGAGAGCGGTGAAAAGCGCGCTCACGATCCAGCTGAAAAAATGAAACTCAACATTCGGAGCGGTTTCAAAAAAGTAGGCTCCAATCATTGATGAGATCGGCACAACGAACGCCAGGCCGCCGCAAGCGAGCATAAACTGTGTAGGTCCCGCCCAGAGAACGCGATCACGAAGAATATAAAGGAATCCGAAGTTCACCATAAGAACGACGAAGATCACACTTAAAGGCATTCCGCTCATTGAGAAAAGTACGTAAGCCACAAGGTAGCTCATGATCATGGCGCGCACGGGTGAGCGGAACATAATCCAGTAATTGGTAATGGTCATCCAAAGATAGGGCGCAGGCGTGTAGCCAAAGACTTGTAACCATAATGCCGATTGAATCGCACCGAGAAGGATGGCGATCAAAATAAAGCAAATGTAGTTAATGACCTGAAACGAAAGCTCTCTCATTCTTTTTTAGCTCCGACATCGGCGGCTTCTACTGGCTGTTCAGGCTCGAAATCCACTTGCTGAGCATCGATAACAATGAAAAGTTCTTCTAAGTTTGCCGCCGCAATAATCGGTTGAACGTCGACTTTCTGGCCGAGACCGTATTCATCTTTTTCTACGTTCGTGACCGTTCCGATAGGGAAGCCTTTAGGAAAGATATTATCTAGACCGCTGGATACAACGGTGTCGCCCACTTGCACATCTTCACTGCGCTTGAGATAGTTGAGGCTGCACGTATCTTTCGGGCCGCCTTGAATAATACCACGGGCGCGAGATCTTTGAACGATGGCATCGATCACCGCATAACGATCAGTCAGAAGTAAAATCTGTGAAGTGTAGGGTTCAACTTGAACGGTGTAACCCACGGCTCCGTTAACAGTGATAGCGGCCATGCCTTTTTTAACGCCATGTTTTTCGCCGCGGTTCACTGTAATGGTGTCGTAATCAGAGAAAAGATCACGGGCCACAATACGAGCCGCGATCAGATTCATTTTTGTAGTTTGCTTAAAATCGATGAGCTTATTCAGGCGCTCATTCTCGAGGGTCAGTTCTGTTAAAGAGCTCAGGCGGGCTTTCAGTTGCGCTAATTCTTGGTTGAGTTCACGGTTCGTGGTCTTAATATCCACTAGGTTTAAATACAGGTCAGTTGTAGAGCGGACGCCTGACGTCAAAGACGAAAAGGAGTTTTGCGTTATGCCCGATAGAAAAAAGAAGGGGCGAAAGATCCAAGGCTCGTTTTTAGACGATTTCTGCATGTTCACTGAAAAAACCGGGATAGCGAGCAAGAAAGCAAGGGTCAAAATTTTGCGAATATCAAAGTTGAGAAAATTCATATCTAAATAAGGTAACAAATCCCCTTGAAAAATAAATAAAAAGAAACGAATCTAACTCAATCTATCAAAGGAGTCCTTCATGTTCGATAAAATCAGAAACCCCAATAAAGAGCGCAGCTACAAAAAGATCTTCGCCGTCGTCTTATTCGGTATGATTTGCCTCAGTTTCGTGTTTATGGGTCTGACTCCAGGTCAAAACAACGGTTTTCAGGGTGCAGGAGCCGTAGCGTATGTGAATAGTGCGGTGATCTCAGTTGGGGAGTTTCGTGAGCGTTTAGAGTATAACGAGCGACAAAGTGGAGGAATGGCTAATCAGGGTTCTGCTGCTGAGCGCCAAGCTCGAGCTTCTGAGATGCGAGCTCGTACAATCAATGAGCTTGTGGACCAGCAGCTGATCGCGCAAGCCGCGCAGGAAGCGGGTATTACAGCCCCGGACAATGCGGTTCGAGACCAAATTACGAGTATCCCGGCCTTTCAAGATGGCGGACAGTTTGATCGTTTACGTTATGACCAATACTTGAACTTCAGCCGATCAACTCCAGGTGAGTTTGAAGATAAAGTTCGCCGTCAGGTGATCGACAATCAGCTTCGCCAGGCTTTTTTCAGAGCTTTAAAGAGCCCCGAGCCACTGAGTCAGCTTGAAAGTGAACTTCGTGAAACGAAGCTCAATATTGAGTTTGCCCAGTTTGCGGCCGATTCGGTTCCGGCTGATAAATTGGCGGCTTTAGAAGAAACGCTAAAAGTAGGTCAATCACCAGAGGCCTTTATTGCAGCTAATAAATTGAAATGGCAAGAAACGGGTTCGGTTGACCTAGGCAATAGCAGCTTTTTACCAAACTTAGGTGAGCATCAAAATGTTGTGGACGCTGCTTTAGGCGTAAAACCCGGCCAAGTGGTCGGACACGTTGTGCGCTCAGGCCCACAAATGTTTATCGTGAAGCTTAAGAGCCTATCTGTAGCAACGGCTAAAACAGATGCGACACCAAGCCCATTCTCGTTAGCTCCATTCGAGGCGCTGAACAATTGGTCACGCTCGGTGAAAGAGAAAGCTAAGATTCAGATTAATAATGCGATGATGTAAGATTATCTCAGGCCAATGTGTATGTTCTTTAATGCATTCAAGTTGGCTTTCATTCCTTCAGTTAAAAAGGCACAAGCCACCAACGTTTGTTTTTGAGGATTACAGTACATATAAAAATTGGCACTGTTTCCAATCATAAAGCGCAGGCCCATACCTGCGCCAGAATTGAGTCCACTTTTGGGTTTGATTTGCTCGGGTTCAAGCGTGGCTACAAGATGATTGATAACAGCGCCTCTATTTATAGAGCCATAAAAATCTTCGCATCCTACGACGATTCGATAATCAGTAAATTTACAAAATAGATTCGCCTTTTTATCATCGGGCAAACGAATAACCTCTGTGCGGTGGACATACTGATAAATATGTTCGCCCTTCGAGTTCACAGGGGCATGAAAAAGCGCATTAGTTATAAGCTCATCGGCAGTTTGTATGCAGAGATCCAAAACTCCAGCTGTTTTTGGCTTCTTTTTTAAGAAGTCTTCAAGTTCGGTGAGCAAAAAGCCGCGATTTTCAGTTGATGAAAAAGGTAAAATGAGCTCTGAGTTTTTATCTTCTTCGGTAGTAGTCCCCCCGGATAGAATAAAAGGCAGAGGATTATTTAAAAAAGACATGGGTCGTGCGATCATAAGTGCAGAAGTTAAAATTTCTTGAGCAAAATCTGGACGATTTATTTGTACGATGTGAATAAACCCAGCTTTGATTATTTCTGACATGCTTTTTAAGTCGCCGCTCCGCATGACTACAACAAAGGTTTCTGGATTGCGAAAAGTAGCTATATTTTTAAAATCGTCAGGGTAATAAAGGTAGCGTACGCCAGTGATCAGACTTTCTAGATTCTTGTGGCTTGATACTGGCCAAATTGATTTGAACTCATGAAATACATATTTCATTTTTTAAGAAAATTGAAGAAATTAGGAAGCACGTCCATCTCCATTTCCTTTTTGTTATCGTCGAAGACTTTCGGCGAGTGAATGACATGAGACGCATCGATTTCTTTACCCAATGTAAACAGTACGTCTTTTCTTACGCCAGACCCATCCGTTGATAGATGGGGTACGAAAAAAGAACGTATTTTTACATTTTTAGATAAAGTTCCAATAACATTATTGAACGTTTTAATAAAAATGACCGGACAGTTTTCAATACTGGCGATTGTGGGTGGGCGAATATCTTGAACCCACTTGCACCAATTTTTAGTGCCCACAGAATTAATCCCGGTAGCTTGACCTAAGTCTATAACCATTGATTGAGGCGTTTCTGTGATAGGTAAAAAAATAGCATTTTCGTCGATATATCCTGAAATAGAAACTTTCAGTTCGCTTCCAACCATCTTTTTTTCAATTGTGAATGTTTTCATAATAAGCCCGTACTAGCCAAAGATGTAAACTATCATTTCTCATAGTTAATATAATGATTTTCTAATTAGTAGAATAATACAATGTAAACTTACATTTAACAGTTGGGTTTATGGGGCATACGGTCGGACGTCAGATTCAGCATTATAAAATAGATAGAACCATACTTGAAAGCCCTTTTGAGGTTTTGTACGAAGGTTTTTGTCAAAAGACTGAAAAAGCGGTTTTGTTAAAGTCCTATAAAAAATCAATACAAATGCAGTCGGCATCAGAGGCAGTTAGTACTGAGGCGACATATTTTAAAGAAGCCAATTTGCCCCATGTGCCTCTGCTGATTGAGATGACCCAAGAGGGAGGGGTATCATACCTGGTTATTGAACGACCGGATGGAATTTTTCTATCAGAAGTATTAAATAATAAAATTTCATTAAATGAAAAATTAGAAATTGCCATAGGACTTTTGAATTTAATAGCCGAATTACATAAACAGCGTTGGCTTTTACTTGATTTTAATTTCTCTAAGATAATTTGGAATCGTGAAAAAAAATTAATCCATTTAATCGATCTTTTGCCGATGATGAAAAAAGCAAAAGATGGTATTGTAGCGAAACAAGTTCCGCGTAATATCGCATATTGTTCTCCTGAACAGACAGGGCGATCAAATCGTGCCATTGACGAACGTTCAGATATTTATGTTGCTGGTATGTCACTCTATCATTTGTTTGCAGGTGAGTATCCGGTCAGTCCAAACGATATAATGCGAGCTGTACATTTTCATATGGCCTTCTCTTTGCCAAAGCTGAACCTAGAAAATCATAATCTATCGACTGTACTCAATAAAATTCTAGGTAAAATGACTGCGAAGCCAAAAGATGAGCGCTATCAATCGGCGTTGGGCGTTCAATACGATTTAACTCAGATTCGCGATCGTCTGAACCAAAAGGAAGATATCTCAGAAATCCCTATTGCCTCACAAGACTACTCAAGTGACTTGGTGCTTTCTCAAGAATTATACGGGCGAAAAACCGAGCTGGAAGCTTTGCGGACACAACTGGCAAAAATTGATTTTACGGGAATTGAACTTGTTTTTATTAAGGGTCCCTCTGGTATCGGGAAGTCCTCTTTAATTAAAGAGTTCATGAGTCAGCTTGACCTAGATCGCTACCTTTTCGTGTCTGGTAAATATCGTGAACTTGAGCAAAATGAGTATTTTCGTGGCATTATACATGCCTGTGAACAAATTATTAGACGTAAGTTGATCAGCTCCGATATTGAACGGTCAGCCTGGCTAGCGCGCACGAGTGAAAGCATAGGTGATAACTGGGGCGTGATTACGCAGATTCTACCGGGTCTCGAGACCCTATTGGCGCGTAAGCCAATGGATTTAAGTTTAACTCCATCTGAGATGAGAATACGGCTCATTGAAGCAGTACATAGATTTATCATTTCGTCTGCGACAAAAGAAAATCCATTGATTCTCTTCTTTGATGACATTCAATGGTTTGATCAAGGGAGTAAAGATGTAATTCTGAAGCTGGCTTCAGAAGAGACTTCACAAAATATCTTGTTGATGTGCTCTTACAGGGGTGAACATATCAGTGAAACCCATGAAGTTACACAGCTGCTTAAAAGCTTGAAAAAAATAGAAAAATCTTATTCAGAAATAGAGCTTTCATCAATTGAGAATTCTGAAATCGCCGCATTGGTTAAAGATTCATTAGACCCAGTTGTGGGAGACGTAGAGGCATTTGTTAAGCTGATCGAGATTAAGACAGGCGGAAATCCATTTTTTGTTAAGCAATTCCTTTATCATATTTTTGACCAGGGAATTTTGAAAAGAAATAATAATTGGGCCTGGACATGGGATAATGAGAAAATCGTCGCACTTAAAGCTGTGGCAACTGTAATTGAGTTGCTCGAGGGGCGAATTGAGCAATTACCAAGCGATGTGCGTAATTTGTTGTTAAGAGTTTCATGCTTTGACGGTTGGTTCACTCGTAACCAACTCACAAGTTGGTTTGAATATGAAGATTATTTTTTAAATCGTGCCCTCATTGTACTTGAGTCTGAAAATTACATTTATTCGGATAAAGAGAGTAACTTTTATATATTTCATGACCGTATTCGTGAGGCAGCTTATGGGCTATTATCACAAGTCGAAAAGCGTAAAGTTCACGCAACAATTGGTGAAAAGCTTCTTATAGAGTATGAGGCCAAAAAAACTCAAGAGGTTTTGTTGAAGGCCACGAGCCATCTGAATGAGAGCTTTGATGTTACGCTTTCTGTAGAAAAGCGCTTAGCGCTGGCAAGAATGAATTCTGAAGTGGCTCGACAAGCTCGGGCGGTCAGTGCTTTTGATGTGGCCCATCACTTTGCAGACAAGGGTATTGGGGCATTAGTAGGTCTTGAAGAGAAGGAGCACTCTGATCTTTATTTTGATCTTAAGCTTATTATTGCAGAATGCATTTTTTTAAAAGGTGAGCTTAAAGAAGCTGCAGAAATATTTAGTAAACTTGAAAAAATTAGAGTTTTAAATACTAAAAAAGCCAGCCTTTATATCGTTTATATGGATTTGCTGCATACAACTAGCGATTTTAGATCAGTGTTGATTTTCGGGCGAAAAGCATTGGCATTATTCGGTATTCAGCTGCCACACAAAATTAAAAAAATTAGAATTATTTGGAATATTTTGCTGACGCAGATTAAGCTAAAAAAAATTGGCATTGATAATGTTGCAAAAATAAAACGAGTCGAAGACCAAAAAGTGGCTTTAATTCAAGAGATTTACGCTCGTATTGGAAGTGCAGGATACTTTTTTGATAAACCTTTCTATGCCTATTCTGTGATTAAGATCATGCGGTTTATGCTCATTTACGGCGCAAATCCTTCTGCTGCGTCAACTGCAATTTTCTATTCTGTTTTTATTGCGCATAAATTTAACAAGTATGAAGAAAATTTTAGGCTCGCTTTAAAGTGCCAAGAGCTTTATGAGCGCTTGGATGGCATACCCAATTCAGGTCGTGGTATTTTTGGTTTGGGCGGATTTATGTTGCCGTGGGTACGCCCGTTATCAGAAGCCATTGAGACTCTGGATCGTGTATTTGTGCAACTCAAGCGCCTCGGCGATCCAGTCATTTCAAATTTTGTGTCCCTCTATATAAGCACATTAAGGTTTCAATCTGGCGAACCATTGATTGCCGTTCAAGAAGAAACTAAGAGAATGCTAAAAGAGGTGGCTAAATCTGGAGACTCGACAATCGTGGACTGTTTAGTGCCCACTATGATTTCATGTTCACGACTCTTAGGCGAAAATATTGAAGAGTATTTTAGCAAAAGTGCAGATGGCTCATCTTCTGCTTTTATAGTGCGTGTGCTGGGTTCGAATGTTGAGAATATTAAGGCTTGGTATGGTACTCAGACTCTAATGGTAGATACAATTCTGCAAGATCGAGAGGGTATCGCTCGATCTTTAAAATTAGCTGAAATCAGTGTTGATGCGACACCCTTTTCATTTACTATCTCTAATTATTATCTCTTTTCAAGTCTTTACTATTTTGATGAGATAACCCAAGGGCGCATCACAAAAAAATCAATACAAAATAAACTCAAAGTGAGCCGAAATAAGCTCAAGAAATGGGCAGAGGTTAACCCACTTACATTTGAACCTTTTTGGACCATGTTTCAGGCAGAGTCTTATATTGCCGAAGGTGATTTCTCTAAAGCTTCTGCATTTTATATTGAGTGTATAGAGAGTGCCATGCGGTCGGGTAACCTATTGTTTCAGGCCTTTGCAAATGAACGTTTTGGCAGATATTGCTTATCTGAGAAAAAAATGAGTCTTGGTTATAGTTGTTTAACTTCATCATTGCATTCTTATAATGATTGGCAAGCCAAGGTAAAAGTTGAGCAAATGCAAGCCGAATTTCCAGCCCTGAGAATGGTTCAATTGGAGTCAGGCTTAGAGGCTACAAGTACGTCTAATGAAGTTGTAAATACAAAAACTCTTGATGTTCTTTCGGTAATTAAATCTTGCCAAATTATTGGTAATGAAATGGACATATCAAAGCTTTTGAGTCAGATAGTCTTTCTGTTGATCGAAAATGCTGGGGCCGAGAAGGGTCATATTTTCTTAAAAACAAACAACGAGCTGTTTCTTCGTGCCACGTCATTAGGTAAGCGCCCAGAAGATGTGCAGATTCTGAATCGTAAGTTGGAGTCTGTTGATACGGCATCTCTATCTTTAGTGAAGTATGTCGAACTTTCCCATGAATCTGTAATTGTTGAAGATGCTCAAATCAATGAGATGGTCAGAAATGATATGTATGTTCGCATGGCGGGATGCAAATCAATTTTATGTCTGCCGATTTTAAATAAGGGCCAGTTGTTGGGTGTTATTTGGCTAGAGAACAATTCTGCCACTGGAGTTTTTGATAATCAGCGGGCTGAAGTTCTTGAGCTCTTGGCGGCGCAAGCTTCAATATCATTTGAAAATGCTCGGCTCTTTGATCAAGAGCAAGAAAAGATGCGTATGGAAGGCGAGCTTCGAGTCGCTCAAACTGTGCAGAATACGCTGTTTGAAATCCCAGATGGAAAAATTTCTGACTTTCAAATATCGGGTTCGATTGAAGCGGCTTCTGAATGTGGTGGAGATTGGTGGCATTATGGTAGTTTCGGATCTTTAAATTATTTTTGTATTGGCGATGCAACGGGGCATGGCGTATCTGCAGCACTTATTACAAGTGCTGTCAGGTCTGCTATGGCCAGCGTTGAATTTTTAAGTGAAATATCCGCGGTGCAAATTATTCGCCTATTGAATAATTCAGTTAGCCAAACATCAAAAGGCGAAATTAACATGACGATGTTTCTGGCGGTTTATGATAAAGAAAAAAATCAGTTTACTTATTGTAATAATAGTCATGAACCCACCATACACATTCCTTGGGAGTGGATTGAGGAGCTTAGAGTTTTATCGCGAACAGATCGGTTGGCGGCTAACAAGCGTTTTCGCAAAGAAATTACTTTTCTTGATAGCCTAAGTGGCCCAGCTTTAGGAGCACAAAAGTCACCAGCTTTAACTGAATCTTTGCACAGCGTACAGTCCAAGGACTATTTGTTTTGTTACACCGATGGCCTCCCAGAAATGGTCGCTGAAGATGGCAAAATTCTTGGTGAGCGAATGTTTATTAACATGTTGGCCGAGACCCTATTTGAAGAAAATGAAATTTCACGTATGCGCAGTCTGCTTCGGGATAAATTGCGACAATTTAGAGGTGAGGCACAGTTGAAGGACGATGTGACTTTCTTCTTTACTCAGAAGGCATAGTCCGCCGTGAGGCGGGCATGGCGACCATTACCGTGCGGAATTTACCTAGCTCTTATAGCTAAATTTGGCGGCCGATGTTAAAAAGTAAAAGAAAGTCCCATTGAAGGGTAGATGAGATCTTTTGAATAAGACACGTCTTCTTTGGTCGTATCCGTCACTGTCTCGCTGTAGCTCGATTGCTGGTAGTTCAGCCGCGCGCCAAGTGAAAACATTTCTGAAAAATAAAACTGATAGCCGATATCGGCGGCGATGCCGGTGCCGCGCCACTCTTCTTCGGCTGCGCCGGTTCTTTCATATGTGGCGTTCGTTTCGAGATTGTAAGCAAGGCCCAGGCGCCAATTGTGATCACGGTCTAAGTAAATGATAAAAGCAGGCCCCATTTGCGTACTCGAGTAATCGATTGTTGTCGCATCGTCTTCGGTCGCCGTGGTGTAACTGGCGTAGTTCCAGCCGGCAACATACCTGCCTTTTTTATCGATCGAGAAGCCAAAGTAAAATGCATAAGCCGTAACCGAATGCGAACTGTCGGTCTCCCCTGAAGTTGTGTCGGTAAAATAGAAAACGTTCATATCGATGACAGCCGCATGCACACTGATAGTGAGTGTTGAGCAGAGCGCAAAAAGCCATAATTGAATCGTCGATCGAATCCATCTTTTCATCAGTAACTCTATCGGCTGACTCAAATTGAGAATTCACAAGGCGATGGTCTAACTTTGTCCCCCAAATCTCATAACAGCTCCCAGAACTATTTTGTCACCGTCTCAGTCCAAAACGAAATTTACAAAATCTCATTCTGAGGCGAAAATAATTTCCACCAGCTCAAACCTATTTGAGCCCGGCTTAAATTTCACTCAAACTGTCTAGATCTTTGTCCGATAGATTAAACATGGGTCGCATATTAGCGAAGTATTCGCTATTCATCTTATTATCTCTATCTTATTCATCGTACGCTCACGGGCAGACGCCGGCTCCGTCAACTTACGCTCCAGATGAAGTGATTGTGAAGATGAAGGGTGACCGTCGTGGTGGTCAGGTTGAAACTTTCGTCAGTAAAGCTCAATCACAAAAAGGCCTCAATCTTAAAAATTCATGGAGCCGAATGGGCATGTACCACTTCGGTTTAAAGCCAGGACAAAAACTCAACGACGCGATGGCAGAACTTCGTCAAGATCCAGACGTTGAATACGTTGAGCCGAACTACTATTTAAATAAGCTCGATGTGGGCGGCTTCAGTGATATTGTCACTAAAGATGAAATGGTGAACATGTCATCGGGTTCTTATCAAGCCACATCAGCACCTATTCAAGTGACTGACAGCTGGGCTTTGATTACAGGCACATCAGTGCCCATCGTCGCCATTATTGATACTGGTGTTGATACGGGTCACAGTGTTTTCACAGCCTCGAATGCTATTTGGCAGAACCCAGGCGAAAACGGCACTGATGGTAATGGCAATAATAAAAGAACGAATGGCGTTGATGACGATGGCAATGGCTACATCGACGACTACAACGGTTGGAATTTTGTTTCTAACTCTAACAATGTATTTGATAATAACGGTCACGGCACGCACGTCGCAGGTATCACACTTGGCGTAGGGCTTAATATTTACGCCTCAACTCCGGGCCAATCGCCGATTAAAATTATGCCTTTGAAGTTCTTGAATGGTGCCGGCTCGGGTAAAACTTCTGACGCCATCAAAGCTATTTATTATGCGGTTAATAACGGCGCCAGTGTTATGAACAACTCTTGGGGCGGTTACAGCTATAGCGCCGCTTTACATGAAGCTGTGACTTATTCTTACGATGCTGGTGTCGCGTTTATCGCCGCCGCAGGTAATGAAACGAACGATAACGATGCCGTTGCGATTTATCCAGCTGGCTATGATGTGCCGAATGTGATTTCTGTTGCAGCAACAACTGATGCTGACAACCTGGCTTCATTCTCAAACTATGGTCGCAACACTGTGGGTCTCGCTAGTCCGGGCTATCGTATTTATAGTACGTACCCAGGCAACTCATTTGGTATTTCGTCAGGTACAAGTATGGCGAGTCCGTTTGTTGCGGGTCTTGCAGCGATTCTTGTAAAGCAGCAACCGACAATTTTAGGTTATCAAGTTAAAGAAATTATTATGTCTAACACTGACGCTGTCACTGGCCTCGCGACTAAAGTTCAAACTCAAGGTCGCATGAACGCTTACGATTCAATCATGGCGGCGAACTCAGCGTCTATTATGTCTTCACAACCAAGTTACACATTCACAAACTATGATCGCGCACCAGCTGCAGCCGGTGGTTGCGGCACTGTTTCAACTTTGATGAAGGGTGGCGGTAGTGGTTTAGGTTTTGGCGCCGCAGGCACTGAAAGCTGGGGCATCTTCGTTGTCCTCGCACTTATGCTTTTACCAATCGTCGTGATCTCGTACTTGAAATCTCTTGAGCCAGAATCGCGTCGTAAGCACGAGCGCTTCGCCATCGACTCTGAAGTTAAGATTAAGCTTGGCGACAAAGAGCTTATTGGCTCGGTATCAAGTATCTCTCTCGGTGGTGTGCAGCTCAATACGAATGCAATGCTTGATCAGGGCGGTATCGTTAAGATGTCTATCCAAAGCCCAGACGGCAAGGATGTCATTGAAGTGCAAGGTAAAGTGGTATGGAGCGAAGCGAACCGCGCCTACGGTGTGGCCTTCCAAGAAACTCGCCAGTCAACACTTGAGAAGATCAGTGGATGGACGGCGGGTCTTAACAAAGCGTAGGGCGCGGACTTCTTTTTTGGCGTCCGGGCGGACACCAGAAGCGGACAAATACTTCTTTGAATAAAAAAAGCCGAACTTTCGTTCGGCTTTTTTATTTTGATGACCAATGCTTTTAAAGACATTCCGATTTGTCCGGTCCGCCCGGACGCCAAAAAAGAAGTCCGTACCTTTAAGCCTTTGGGCTCCAAGAAACGCAGCTGCCTTTTGCAGACACTAGGCAGCCCGGGATTAGTGCGCAGTTGTGAACTTTCGGATCTGGCAAACCGAACAAAGCACATTTCTCGCAAGTGCGTGCTTCGTAAGCAATTTCTTTACCCGCTTTATCTTTGAATGAACCAGGTTTTGGAAGTTTGCCCGTATTGAAGTCTTTCGCTAATGCTTTTGCATCATCATTGTACTTCAGGTTTTTTGCGGCCGTTACGCAAGTCGCGTTTGTCGCGTCTTTACGTTTCTTCAAAGTCATATCAATCATTTCGGCTTTTACTTGTCCAAATGACTGACCTAAAAATGTAAAAAAGCTTCCAGCCGCTGTGGCTAGAGCGATCTGTTTAAAGAACAAGCGACGGCTTGCGTTTTCATTGTTTGACATAGATGCACTCCTTTTTTCAATTGGCTTTCATTTAACATGAGCCAGAGCGCATCTACAACTTGTGAATATTTATTGGGCTGGTGTGGCAGGGGTCGAGCTCGGGGCTGCATTCGGTTGAGCCGCTGCAGCTTTAGCCGCAGCTTTTTCGGCTTCAGCCGCGGCCTTCTCAGCCTCTGCGGCCGCCTTCTCGGCTTCTTTCATGGCCTTGAGCTTCTTGTCCTCCATGTAATGGTAGACCGTAAGGGCCGAGCCCTCGCTACCAATGTACCACATATCTTCACCTTCGCGGTCGAGATAAGGCTCTATGAGCGAAGTGTCTTTGAGATCAAGACGAACATAAGGCTGACCATCTTTCGGGTCGAAAATGCAAAGTCTGAAGCCGGCGCAGAAAGTCCAAATCGTCCAATAACGAATGTGCGGTTGCACTTTTAAATCGGCAAAGCTCGAGCCGCGCATACGAAGCATCATGACATTTTGAATTGGGTTCGCTTGGCTTGTGCTGAAGCGCCAGTCGCGTTTACCAGTGCGCGTGTTAACGGCGTGAATGTATCCGCCTTTATCTAAAACGTAGGCCTTAAAGCCATCCGGTAAAAGCGACACGCCGCCGCTCACTTTACTCTCAAGTGGGAGCGTCCAGATCAAACGAGCGTTGCGATTATCATAAGCTGTGAGACCGCCTTGGCTGTTCACAGTGTAAATTCGATCACCTGAAATTGAAGGGCCCGACTCAAAACCAAATTCACTTTCAACCGACCAAGCGGCTTCGCCTTTTTCAAGGCTCAAAGCATAGAGACGTCCACTTTCAGTATTGTAGTAAGCCATTGTTTCAGTGTCGTTAAATGCCAGCTCACCAGTTACAGGCTCTTCAAGCGAAGAGATTTTCTTTTTCACTTCACCTGTTGCCGGATCGGCAATTAATAAATTCCAAAGCTGGCCGCTTTTCAGTTCTGAATATAGATAGAGATTCTTCTTACCAAAAACAGGTGTGCGCAAGTAATGCTCGTTAGATTTTGAATACCAAATCAAGTCACCTGTAGTTTTATCGAAATTATAAACAGAGCCTTTAGCAGTCGCGAGAGTCACCGTTTTTTGTGTGGTCGCGATTGGTCCGGTCGCAAAACTATCATTGTTTGGAGCATTAAAATGCCAAACTGATTCGCCAGAAAGTTTATAAGTGGAAAACTTTTTCGGAGTTAAAAGATAAACTCCGGCTGAGTCAATGGCGAGAGAATGTGTTTTTTCATTAAACTTTTCCTCGAGATCAGCGAGTTTGGCTGATTTAAAGAAAGTCCAGCGGTGAGTGGGGCGAATAACTTCGCTGTACATATGGTTCCGCTGAAGATTTTGACCTGGCATTGCGACAGGGCTCAAGTTTTCAGCGCTCAGTTCACCCGGGACTTTAACCGACGTCACATCACTGCCGCGTTTTAAACGAAGCTGATCAAATAAAGTCTCTTGGGCCATCAGGTGGGGGTTCTGTTGATAAATGGCGTAAAGGCAACCCATAGTAAGAGCGATTAAAAATGGGAAGAACAAAAAACGTAAAGGGCTATAGGGTTGTCTCATTATTGAATCTCCTTTGCATTTGAAAGGGTGAAATCTGGATTGCAGAAATCAGCAGATGAGAAAACCATTTTGTAATCTGTTTCGGCCATGCCACGTGACAAGAAGAAGCTTGTCGCATTTTTAAAGCCGACCTCATCTTTGTGTTTTGCACAAAGGCCTTTGATGCGATTGAAGGCCACCGTTGGATGACAACGAAGCTGTGGTGAAAGATCAGTGGATGCATTGAACTCTATTTGCTCTACACGATCAGCAAAATTTAAGAATGCAAACTGTTGGCATTCACTATAGGCATTGGCTTTTTCAAGTTTAAGCACGGTGAGTGGGGTGTGTGCCGATAGCGGCAGCTGGGCCGCTATGAAAATACCAATAATCACCGGCCACCACATTTTTGAAGGCTCTGGGTGTTCGTAAGAGCGATAGAAAGACTCGCGCTCGCGGCGGGCCTGCTCAAAGTGTTCAAAGGCGATAAAGATAATCAGAATGGCCGCGCCCACTTGGTCGTACTGACGCCAGAAATAGAAATGGAAGAGGTGATAAACAAAGAGAGCGCCAAATCCATAAGCGAGACGGATGCGCTCGCGAGAAATTAAAAGCCAAGGCATCAAAAGCTCAATCAAAACTGAGAAGACGGCAATCCACTCATAACCTTTAAGTGGAATCTGCAGCTTTTGTGGAATGCTCACGCCCGAAAGCCATTCAGGATTTAAGCGGTTCACCCCAGAAATTAAATAACTGCAGAAAATAAAGAAGCGAATCAAATTACTTTTATTTGGAATGAGCAAGAAGCAAAACTGAAGCATCAGCACTAAACTATGAAAGTTCGACTGCAAGCTGGCATCTTGGACATAATAACTCAGCTGAATAATTAAGCTTAAGAAGAGACAGGTCCAGGCGGCGGTGAGCCCACGCTTCGCCATAAACATGAGAGTCGCAACGGTGTTCAAGATTAAAAAGAAGATGAAAACAATTTGTGTCAGGCCGGGCGGAATAATTCTGATCTGCGTGCAGTTCGGAAAGAACTCCCAGCAGAGAAGAGGCGATATGGTGTTATCTGAAACTATGCCAGGTGTTTGGCGCCAAAATATATAAACCAGAATATTTAAAACTGAAAAAATGATTCCCAGTACAAGTAAGCTGTTCGACCGTTCGATTTCCCAAATATTTTTTTTAATAAATTTAATCATGCTTGTTTTTTACCTCTGAGATAGCCCATCACGTAGTTGTAACCAGAGAGAGAACTGAGGACGACGCTCACTAAGAGGCCGTAATAACCTATGTCTTTCAATGGCAGTTCAAAGGGGAGTTGCAAAAATGAATTGTCATAAATAAATAAACACGGGATCGAAATCATCTGAAGTGCGGCTTTCCACTTACCTGTTTTTTCAGCAGAAATAATAATGTTCTCAGCCGCCGCAATCGAGCGAATACCGCCGATTAAAATATCGCGGGCTAAGAATAGCGTTACAATCACCGGGCCCACGCGATCCATGTCGAGTAAAATGATGAGTGCTGCGAGCACCATGATTTTATCCGCAATCGGATCCATCAAGCGGCCTTCGTTAGAAACCGTATTGTATTTGCGCGCTAAGTACCCATCGAAATAATCAGTGATGGAGCCGATGATAAAAATGAGTGCGGTGAGTGGCAGCGCCCAAGGTGCATCATGGTAGGCAAGTCCAAAAATTACAGGCGTGAGCGCGATGCGTGAATACGTCGCAATCATTGGTAATTTTTTCTGCCAAACCGGTCTCGTCATGTGTATGATATTCGTCTGGGCCGTCAAAGAGTGTCAACTCTGATGAAGGATTTAATGAAGTTTTTTTTATTCTTAATTTTTTCATTTTTTCTAGTGATGCCGCTCTTGACAGTATCTCCGGTGGTGTCATCAGCAGCGCCGATTTTGCCGCCGCAGCCCGCATTCTGGAAAACGAAAGAAAAGGTCTACAAAAAAATTCGCGAAGAGCGCGCTATTATCGTTTCGGTGAACGTGATAGAGGACGCTCAAACAGATGTAAAAAAGCCGAAAATATTGCAAATGACTGGTGGCGGACATATCGGAGTTCCGCAAAAGTTTGCTTATGATCAAGCTCGCAACTTTTCGAACCTAAAAAAGGTGAGTTCGCACATCCGCGAGGCCAATTATAACGCGAACGATCAGACGCTTTATCTGCACACTGAAGCTTTTAATTATCACGCCAAAATGAAGCTCAAACTGGATTTCAAAGAGACTGAAACAGAGAATCAGCTCAGGTTTACCGTCATTGAGGGCCTATTTCTCGGAATGCAAGGGCAGGTCATTTTTTCAGAAATTGAGCCGCTAAAAAGTGAGATTGGCTTTTTCGCTGGCTATCGCTACAAAGATCTACCTATGCCGCAGTTCTTCGTGAAGTTCGGTTTAGAGGTGGTTATCCAAAAAATTTCAGGTTTGCTTAGGTCGTATATCGAAAATGAATTTTCGAGGGCGAAACGGCAATCCCACGAGGTAAAAAAATGAATCGCAACTTGGCCCTTGAATTTGTTCGTATTACTGAAGCCGCCGCCTTAGCGAGCGCCAGATTTATGGGACGTGGCAACGAAAAAGCAGCAGATCAAGCGGCCGTAGATGCCATGAGAAAAGCTTTCGATTCAGTCGATATTGACGGGACCGTTGTTATCGGTGAAGGCGAGCGCGATGAAGCTCCAATGCTCTATATCGGCGAGAAAGTTGGGCAAAAAGGCCCGAATTCTTTAGCAGTTGATATTGCTCTTGACCCACTTGAAGGCACAACCATTTGCGCTCAAGGTACCGAAGGTGCCACATCAGTTATTGCGGCGGCTGGTCGCGGTGACTTTTTGCACGCTCCCGACACTTACATGGAAAAAATCGCCTGTGGCCCAAAAGCTAAAGGAGTCATTGGTCTCGATAAATCAGTAAAGCAAAATCTCTTCGCTGTGGCCGAAGCTTTAGGCAAATCAATTTCATATATGACCGTTATGGTTCTCGATCGCCCTCGTCACGCCAAAATCATTGAAGAAGTGCGTGAGCTTGGGGCCCGCATTCGTTTGATCGGTGATGGCGATGTTTCGGCCGGCATTGCCACGTGCTGGGAAGACACAGGTATTGATTTACTTCTCGGCACAGGTGGCGCACCAGAAGGTGTGATTACAGCGGCTGCGATTCAGTGCATGGGCGGCGATTTTCAAGGCCGTTTAGTTTTCAGAAATGACGACGAAAAAGGCCGCGCTTCAAAAATGGGCATTAAAGACTTCGACAAAATCTATAAAATCGATGAGCTCGTAAAAGGCCCCTGTTTATTCTGCGCCACGGGTGTAACTGATGGGCCTTTACTAAAAGGCGTGCGTCCACTACCGGGCAATCGACTTTCGACTCACTCAGTTGTTATGCGCTCGCAGACGGGTACGATCCGCCATATTGAGGCTATTCATAATCTCAATATCAAAGATGTTACCAGTCGCGGAATTTAGAGGTTTTGATGTCAGGTACAGCTGAAATTGAGTGCTTCTCATGCGGAGAAAAGCTGAAGCTACTTTTGCCTATTTCACGTCGTGAAGAATGCCCAAAATGCCGAGCGGATGTGCGCGTTTGTAAGAACTGCGCTTTTTATGATCCGAAAGTTTATAACGAATGCCGCGAAACTCAGGCGGACCCCATTCGCGAAAAAGAACGTAGTAATGTGTGCGATTATTATTCGCCTAAGACTGGCGTCGCAGGTACATCCTCGAAGGACGCCCTGCTCGCGGCCGCCGAGGCTTTATTTAAGAAGAATAGCTAATTATTCAGGCTTAGCCGTCTGATCAGCTGGCTTTTGTTCAGTTGACGTTTTCTTAAGTGTATAGCTAATTTTCACTACATCTTTAACGTTCTTCAGAATATTGCTGGGCTTAAGAATGCGAACTTTTGCATTGTCGCCAGAGCTATCGACGTCAAAATCAGAGTCACGTTTAGCGAGCTCAGTACCTGCTTTAAGAGTCACGGTTGTGAGATCAATCTCAGAAGCTTTCTCTGGTAAAATATAATGAAGGTAAACAGTTGTGCCTACGATTTGTAGAGCACTATTTTCGATTTGGTAAGCGTCTGGAGCCTCAGTTAACATATAAGTTTTGATTTTCTGAGCGTTCACTTTCGCCTTTTTAAGCACGTTTGAAACTTTAGTGCCTAAAACGCTGTTGTTAGCTAGATAAACGATCAAAACAGTTTCATCATCTTTAATATCAAAACGCTTTGCGGCTGCCGCTTCATCTTTATTTTCGCTGATCACGTATTTCATGGTGCGAATGTTTGAAAAGCTTTGAAGCTTGGCATCTAGCATAAGTTTATCAAGTGGAGCTGATTCATTTTGTGAAGCTGCAATCACCACAAGTTTTTTAACTTGATCATCAGCATCGATTCTAGAGGCGTAAGAAATAACACCATTTTCATTTGTTTTTGCGGCCTGATTTTCAGATTTAGCTAGGTCGAAAGCCGCCTGCACGTTAGCTGTTTGACTATTATCTGAGAATTTAAGGACTCCACCTTCTAAAATGGCAGCACGGATAGCCGAGCAAGATTCTGGCGACTCAAGCATACAAGGAGCGTTAGCGGCCATTTGTCTTTCTTCTTGTAATTTTTCGGCCTGGGCTTTTTGCTGAGCCGTTTTAGCCATACGAGCTTGAGCATTGACACGAACTCTAGAGTTTTTCTTCTCACCACCTTGGCCGCAAGCGCTGAGTGCAGAAACACAAAGTAGCAACAATGTTGCGTTAATAATAGAACGGGTCATGAGATCCTCCTCGTGGATATGCCTCATGAGTTTGCAAGAGCTGTGCGCATTTGAGTGGTGCTGTAGGGCGATTTAGGCGGATTTTACCCGCTCTGCGGGGGTGGGGGCTGTCTAAGGCCCCCTTTCGGTGCCCAAAAACGCGCCTTTATCATTGACTGGATTCGAACAAAATAATTAGATCTGTCTGTGAGAACAAAAAAACTGCTCCTTCTATCATTATTCACGTTTATTTTTTGGGCCTACTTACATCAAGCTTCGGCTGACGAAGGTAGATCTACTTTGTTGGTTCACACATCGCCATTACAGGTGGCACCGGTGATGGATGATTTTGTGTTGTCTAATCTTGCGGTCGACTGCAACCAGGTCGAAAAGACGATTGTGGCCATGCGCAACGAATACTCAGCGGGCATCACTCACATTAAGAATTATTTAACGGTGCTCGGCTCATCAGCAGAAGCCTGGCATGCGGTTCTAAGCCCTTCAGCCAATAAAACTGTACAGTTCCCAGTAGGGCAGTTTGAGCCTTTAAAAGTTTCGGCCTCAAATATCTCGGTGTCATCAGAGAAAATGTCGCTCTGGTTAGAAGACTTCAATGAGAAGTTTTCAAGTTTTAGCCAGAACTACACGAAGTGCTCAGCCAATAAAAACAAGAAAGTTCAAATTGAAGGCGCTTTTGAGAAATTCTTCGAAATGAGTTCGGAAGCCTTGAGTATTACGGTTGGTCTTTTAGATCACACTTCACGTCAGACTCAGCAGTGGAATGCCGCTTGGTCGGTGAACGAAGGTCAAGACGTTTTTGTTGAAGCAGAAAAGTTTGAAGTGGTTCTCAACCTTTCAAGCAATATGATTGAATCGGCGCAACTGGTTCAAGACAACGCTGATCTCGCTCTCGCTGAGCTTGATATCATCACTGAAGGGACACCCAATGGCAGAAGCTCAAACTACAGAGCTGTTCAACTGTTCTACCGATGAATTCTACAAGATTATTTCAGATTATGAAAAGTATCCTGAGTTCTTAAATGAAGTTCGTGACTGCAAAGTTTTAAAAGCAGATGGCTCGCGTAAGCTCGTTGAGTTCACAGTTTTCATGATCAAAGAATTTAAATACCGTCTTTGGATGACTGAAGAGCCAATGAATAAAATTTCATGGGTTTTTGAATCTGGTGATATTTTTAAAGTTTCAAACGGGTCTTGGGTTTTAAAAGAAGAGGCGGGTAAGACTCGTGCTACTTATGCCGTAGAGGCGAAATTTACTTTATTTGTACCAGGACCAATTGCAAAAGCCTTGGTGAGCGTGAACCTTCCTAATATGGTGAGCTCATATCACAAGCGCGTGAAAGAGATTTATGGCAAATGATGGTGAAAAGGGCGAGAAGAGCGACCCGAAGGTAGTTGAAGTTTTAAAGAAAATTTTAACTACTGGTATCGGCGCCGCCTTCATGACTGAAGAGCATATTCGCAGTTACTTAACTGATTTAAAATTACCAAAAGACGTGATCCAACTTCTTCTTCAAGGAGCAACAAAGTCCAAAGAAGAGCTCATGAACAAAGTGGGCAACGAGGTCATTAAGATCGTGAGTAAGATCGACTTCGTCAAAGAAGCCTCACGCTTCGTCGAAGAGCACAAATTCCGCATCACCGCCGAAATTGATGTTGTCAAAAAAGGTGCCGTCAGCGTCGACATCAAAAAAACCGAAGGTTAGCTTCCGAAGGTTCATTTAGGAAATCTCACAATAACTGGCGGTCTCGTAGGCCTGAAGTTTTCTCTCTTGTCATGATCAATTTCATATTTAGTCATTTCATCAAGCCGTGCATTTAGTTCTTTGTCGACGAGGTCGCTTTCTGTCGATGTATCAGACTGGCTTTCTAACCCTTCGTCTGAATCTTCGTCCTGTGCATTTGCTTTATCTGGTGGCATTTGTGATGCACACAGACGACGTTCGATAGCGGGCACGGGCAGGGGGTGGTGCTGTTGCTCACTATCGAACGTCGTCTGTGTGCGTCGAACTTCGGTAGTAATTCTTTGAGCTTGGGTGCGACTGAATTTCAGCCATGTGATTAAAAATGGACGGAGTGATCTGAATCCGAGTCGGACAAAAAAGTGATTCCGGTCAATGTCTGTCAGCATCTTGATAAGTTCTGCCTCCAGCCTGTGTATCTCGTCTGCTTTTGTGTGAGCTGCACGAAGAGCATCGCGTACATCTTTGGGCTCGTGATAATAAAGTCTGTGTCGGCTCATTGCTTCTCCTGAAGAAATTGGGTGTGGGGAAAGCAAATAGGTCTCTGCAAGCTGCAAGCCGGACAACAGCTGAGGCTAGGGGATCTTCGTCGAGTTAAGTTTGTCTCGTTATGGGCCGATTAAAAGGTATGGGTGAAATTCTTTATTTTCTAATTTCTTTTACTTTGTTTCTGGTGTCGGCTCGGATGCTGATGCAGTCGTGGTTTGAGAGTTCTCAGCTGGCGGCTGTAGTATCGAAGTACTCTCGGCGGGCCTATCGCTTGGGGAAGAGCTATCGAGTGGTGTCGTGGCTGATTCTAACTGTGGTATTTGCGGTGAGTTTAGCTCATTCGTTTGTGGCTCTGTACCTTCAGGCGGCGTAGTCGGAGTCGCGCTCACTTCAGGTTCTATCTCTTCAACCGGCTCATCTGCTTTTAAATTTCTGGCGAACCAATCTTCAACTTCTCCGCTAAATTCAAAATCTGTTACTTTTTGGACAACCAGTTCGGGTTCGTTGGGGCTTAAATCATCGCGTCCTACGCCGCTTGCACGCTGATTATTTTGACCATTTGAATAGCTATTATTGAGAATAAATCGGGCTGCAGTCATGGGGTCGGTGACGGGTGCGGCGTGAATATAATTTTCTATTGTTGAGCCTAAATCATCCCGTTCGCTCTTCGCGTTCTTAATCACGTCAGCTAAATGCACGTAGAATTTTATAAGTGGGCGCTTATCTCTATGTTCGCTCTCGGCGAGAGTGAGGCAGTAGTCAGCTAAGAAATCATCCACATCGCCAGTTTTATAACGAGCGCTGAGGGCAAAGATTAAACGATCGTAAATTGAAATCACTCTTTGGCCAATTTCAATTTCAGCGGCATTTGCCACCAGATCTTTTTCTAAAACCGCCTGTCTTTCAATAAATCTTATTTTGTTCGCACGCAAAATATTGATAATTTTTTGAACTTGTTCGGCCGGTGAAACCTGATAGCGAGGGCGACGATCAAGGGGTGACTGGGCGTTGATATTCAGCGCCGCTAGAGTCAAAATAAAAAGAAGTTTTAAAGAGTGTTTCATGCCTAGCTCAAAACAGTGCAATTTGTATGCGAAGTGTTTGAATTCACAAGGCTAATTCTGCATGGATTTGGCTCTGAAAAGTGCCCAAAAACAGCTGCAAAATTGAAAGCCTTACAGAAATAGCAACTACTGGGTGAGTTCTCTGATGAAGTGGTCCACAGCTCGATCTTGCCAGCGTGTGTAGTGACGGCCTTTGCGATCACTGCGCGCTAAATACCCCATGTGGCCCCCATGATCTTCGAGGCGTAAATGCAGATTCGGATTGAGCTTGGCGAGCTCGTAAGGCTTCCATGGAATAAACGGATCATCTTTGGCCATAAGTAAAACGGTGGGAGTGTTAATATTCAAAAGGTGAGGAGCGGTTGAACATGTATCGTAATAATCTTGGGCATTTTTGTATCCCGCTTGCGGAGCTGTATAGAGCTCATCTACATCAGCTAAATAAGATCGTTTCGGAATTTCGCCCTCAAACTGAATAAGTCCGGCATTTTTACGATAGAAAATATCTTCGCGGCACTGCTGTACAAAACGATAATCATAAAGACGATTGAGACCTTTTTTAAGAGCCATTGACGCGGCCGTTAGATCAATCGGACCATTCACAATCATAGCTAAATCGGGGAGCTCCGTGCCGCGCAAACCTGTGAGTAAAGTCAAAATTGCATTAGCGCTCAGTGAAAATCCAAGAGTGATGATTTTTTTATTTTTAAATGTCAGCCGCGCCCATTTCACCACATCAGAAACATCATCGCCGCGCCCAGAGTGATAAGGTTTGCTCGCGAGTCCACGGCCTGAGCCGCAGCCTCGATGATTAACGAGTACGCAACCGTGACCTTGCGCTAAAACGGCCTGCGCCGATCGCTGCATGTATCCCGACTCAGTAGACCCTGTGAGCCCGTGAAAAATCAGAACCATAAACGGGGTTGTGCCATGATATACTTGCGCGGTTAATTTTTCTCTGTCCGAGAGTTCAATGACTGCATTTTGTGACGACTTAGTGACTAAATCAGAGGGTAAAATGTGTCCAAAAATAGTTTGCAGGTGTCCGCTGCGGGCCCAGAGTGGAGGTTCACATTTTGCGAGTTTTGAGTCATTGAACATGCTAGCTTTTAACACCTATGGCGCCTTCTGTAAAATGCTGCTATAGGTGATTTGTGAACAAATTAAAAGCCGATGCCTCATTCTCAGTGCGCTCCTTCGATCAGACGGTTCTACGCTGGCTGAAAGCTCATGGAATGAACTCTAAAACTATCTATGTCGCGGTCTCTGGTGGCGTTGATTCGGTGGTTCTTCTCGAGGTTTTAAGCAAATGGTCACGGCTCTTAAAACTCGAGCTTAAAGTTGTTCATATTCATCACGGTCGTCTCAAGCGGCGCACTGAAGCGCAAAAGTTCGTTCAAAAACTGGCCGCAGATAAAAAGCTGCCATTTCTTACCAATATCGCTATGGCAAAAAAAAGCGGCGTAAAGTCTGTAAAAACCGTCTTCAAATCAGAAGAGGACTTGCGCAATTTTCGCTGGGAGCAAATTTCTCAACTTATTGGGGCTGATCTAACTCAAGTTCACTCAGCTGGCCACGCCACTCTAGCTGTTGTCGCAACGGCTCATCACCTCGATGATTTAATTGAAACTCAATTGATTCGCTTGCTCAGAGGAACAGGTTTGCAGGGTGTAGAGGGAATGACATCAGTGGCTTACAGCTCATCGTCGCTACGAATTCGTCCCTTGCTTGAGCTGTCGCGACAGCAAATTTTAGCCTATGCGAAGCGTAGCAAATTAAAATGGTTTGAAGATGTATCGAATAGCTCGAGTGAACCATTGCGCAACTGGCTGCGTCATAAGTGGATCGCTCCACTTGAGAAGAAGAATGCTGGACTAAAGGCAAGCCTGGCTCGCTCTTTGACGATGCTTTCAAAAGCGCAACCAGTCGTGACTTCTGAGTTGGCGGAGAGGCTGATTGATGAAAATAAAATTGAGCTGCAAGAGTTTCTAACGCTCGCGCGCGATCAGAAAGAAGCGGTGCTCGCTTATTACATGCATAAGTTAAATTTACGTAACTATTCAAAAAACCACATCACAGAAATTTTGAAGCAGCTTGACACAGGTCGAAGAGAACTCAGATTTAATATGCTTAAGCGTGAATGGTTTATTAATGCACAGCACATTTTTTGTGGGCCTTCTTAAAGGGATGCAGTTTTAAATTCCCATGCTACTATTAGAGAAGACTCATAGAGCAAAATGAGTCGCGACAAGGTGGAATTAATGAAAAATTCGCAAAAGACAATGGCACTCTGGGCTGCATTTATGGTTCTCGGTGTGCTTTTCTGGCAGATGTATCAAACGCAGCGACAAACAATGATTCGTGATTTTAACTATTCTAAATTCGTTGAAGCTGTAAAAGCCAATGAAGTGAAGAGTGTTGTTTTTCGTGATTCTGAAATTCTTGGTGAGATCAAAGACGATTTTAAAACTAAATACAACAACGCCACTCGTTTTCAAATTATTGGTAACACAGGTGAGAGCGGCATTAAGTTTCTACAAGAAAACAATATCACTCCAAATTATGAAAAGAACGACAATTCGTTAGTTGCACAGCTTTTCTTAAACTGGTTGCCACTTATTTTAATTATTCTTCTCTTTCTTTTCTTCTTCCGTCAGCTGCAAGCGGGCGGCGGTAAAGCTATGAGCTTTGGTAAGAGTCGTGCACGTCTTCTCACTGAGAATAAACTCAAAGTGACATTTAAAGATGTGGCTGGTGTTGAAGAGGCAAAACAAGAGCTTGTCGAGATCGTTGATTTCTTAAGAGATCCGAAAAAATTCACTCGCCTTGGTGGTCGTATTCCTAAAGGTGTTCTCTTGGTGGGATCTCCTGGTACAGGTAAAACATTGCTCGCTCGTGCCGTTGCCGGTGAAGCGAATGTTCCGTTCTTTACTATTTCAGGTTCTGACTTCGTTGAAATGTTCGTGGGCGTGGGCGCAAGCCGCGTTCGTGATTTATTTGAACAAGGTAAGAAAAGTGCACCTTGCTTGATCTTCATCGATGAGATCGATGCGGTAGGGCGCCATCGTGGCGCCGGCATGGGCGGTGGTCATGACGAACGTGAACAAACACTCAATCAGTTACTAGTTGAGATGGATG
The DNA here is from genome assembly GCA_964360255.1 of uncultured Pseudobdellovibrionaceae bacterium. Taxonomy (GTDB): domain Bacteria; phylum Bdellovibrionota; class Bdellovibrionia; order Bdellovibrionales; family UBA1609; genus CAYHVK01. Next base: position 156,443 of record CAYHVK010000002.1, read on the forward strand.
GTTTTGAAAGTAATGAAGGCGTGATCTTGATCGCCGCAACAAACCGTCCAGATGTATTAGATCCGGCCCTTCTTCGTCCAGGTCGTTTCGATCGCCGCGTAGTCGTCAATCGCCCAGATCTTTTAGGTCGTGAGCAGATTTTAAAAGTTCACATGCGTAAAACTCCACTGGCTTCAAACGTTGATGTGAATCGCATTGCTCGCGGAACTCCAGGTTTCAGCGGTGCTGATTTAGAAAATCTTGTGAACGAAGCCGCTCTTGTGGCCGCTCGTCTCAATAAAAATAAACTTGAAATGCACGATTTCGAAATGGCGAAAGATAAAATCCTTATGGGTTCTGAACGTCGCTCGATGATTGTGAGCGAAGAAGATAAAAAGCTTACGGCTTATCACGAAGCCGGCCACACCATCGTGGGTAAAATTCTTCCGGGAATGGATCCTGTTCACAAAGTGTCGATTATCCCTCGTGGTATGGCGCTGGGAGTGACAATGACCCTTCCTAAAGAAGACACTCTCAGTATGACGAAGAGTCGTGCCGAGAACTCAATCGCCTTTTTATTCGGTGGTCGTGCCGCTGAAGAAGTGATCTTTAAAGATGTGACGACTGGTGCCAGCAACGATATTGAGCGCGCAACAGATATCGCCCGCCGCATGGTTTGTGAATGGGGTATGAGCGATAAGATTGGTCCTTTAGCTCTTGAAAAGCGTGAAGGCCCTGTGTTCTTAGGAATGCAGCAGGCCGCGAGTATTCATTACTCAGATATTAAGGCCCAAGAGATTGATGCCGAAGTTCGCCGTATCATCACCGAAGGTCATGATAAAGCTGTTAAAATTCTTAAAGAGAACATGACTATTCTCCATAACATGTCGAATGCTCTTCTTGAGCATGAAACAATTGATGCTGATGAAGTAGAAGGCCTTATGAAGGGCATGACTTTAGAAGAAATTAAAAATCGTCGTGACGATTTCAAATCTAAAATGGAGCTTGAGCAGAAGGCTGCTGCCGCTCAAACGGCAGAAGAAGAGAAGAAAAAAGCATCGGGTGGTTCTGATCCTGTTGGCAACACGGGTCCTGTAACAGCTTAGATTTTTAGTTTATAGTTTTTTTAGTTTATTAGTTTTTTATAAAGGGCTCACGTTTGTTATTCGTAGATATCGCTGAAAACAGTCGTTTTTTTATCTCGCAACTTGAGCCCAAAGATTTTTTGGATTTGGTTTTAGTATGGTACGTCGTCTATCGTGCCTTGCTTCTCACAAAAAAATCTGGCGCCGTGCAAATTCTCTCAGGAATGGGAGTTTTAGCCATCATTTATTTTGTCAGCATTTGGTTAGATCTCACCACATTCAATTGGATTCTCGAACTTATTTTCTCAAATTTATTCTTGATCGTGGTGATTCTATTTCAGGCCGAGATTCGTCGTGCCTTAGCACAAATCGGCTCGAATCCATTCTTCTTCGGTTCGTCCACAATTGAAACCCGTCACAATATTGAAGAGCTCGCTCAAGGAGCTGTTCAGCTAGCCCAAAAGGGTTGGGGCGCACTCATTGTTATCGAGCGTGAAATCGTCATCGATTATTTTATCGAGCAGGGGACAGAAGTAGACGCAGCACTTTCAGCAGAAGTTCTCTGTTCACTATTTGCGCCGAACAGTCCGCTTCATGATGGAGCGTCTATCGTTCGCGGTGGGCGTATTTATTCAGCCGGCTGTTTCTTGCCACTCAGTCAAAACCCCGCTTCGGATCGCAACTGGGGGACACGTCACCGCGCGGCCATGGGTTTGGCCGAGCAAACCGATGCCATTATTATTGTGGTCAGTGAAGAAACTCGCTCAGTAGGTCTCTTCCATGCCGGTCACTATACAACTCGTATGGACCACGCTGAGCTGCGTGGACAGCTTTATTCACTCTTAGGCGTAACTGCAAAACCTGAGACGAAGGTACCAGCACTATGAAGAAGCAACTTCCGGCTCTTAAAGAGAGAATTGCAAGTAATGGGATTTATAAAACTGTCGCTTTAATCGTGGCCATCGTGATTTGGACATCCACTCTTTGGAGTCGTAAAGACGCCATTTTAGTTCGCGACATGGATATTGAATTTCTTCTTCGCGCCAATCACCAAATCTCAAATGTGGTGGATCGCACAGTGAAAGTAAAAGTGGCGGGCCCACGTTCTTCACTTAAAAGATTCGTTCAGGTTTCAAATGTAGTTTCAGTGAATCTCTCAGATGAGTCTGTTGGACTAAAAGAGGTCGAGATTTCGTCGAGAACCCTCGACTTACCTCCAGCAGTTAAGCTGTTATCCGTTACGCCCAATCGATTAAAAGTCGATATAAAAGAGGTCACAACGGATGGAAACTAGCATGGCAGCAGCGAAGGGCAATGGAGCCGATAAAGCTCCCAAAAAAGAAGACACGTCGTCTAAAAAGCCCGTAAAGCTTTTTGGAACGGATGGTATTCGCGGCACGGCCAATAAATTTCCGATCACTCCGCAAATTGCAATTAAAGTGGGCCAAGCTCTTGGCTACGTTTTAATGAAACAGCCCAATCGCAATAAAGATAATAAGCGCACAGTTTTGATCGGTAAAGACACGCGTCTTTCTGGTTATATGATTGAGCAGGCCATCGCGAGTGGACTCAATTCAATGGGCGTGCGCGTGCTTTTAACTGGGCCGCTTCCAACTCCTGGAATTGGTTTTGTGGCGCAGAATATGCGCGCCGATGCGGGCGTTGTTATTTCAGCTTCGCACAATGCTTTTCAAGATAACGGTATTAAAATTTTCGGAGCGGATGGGTTTAAAATTCCAGCAGCTATGGAAGAAGAAATCGAACGTTTAGTTTTAGGTGAGGATTTAACAGCTCATCTTTCTGAGCCCAATGAAATCGGTCGCTCTCGCCGTATTGACGATGCCAGCGGTCGATACATTGTTTTCGCTAAAAATACTTTTCCGCTGAATAAAAGCTTAGATGGTTTGCGTATCGTTTTAGATTGCGCTCATGGTGCGGCTTACAAAGTGGCTCCGGCTATTTTTGAAGAGCTCGGAGCTGAAGTCATTGTGCTAGCGAACCAACCCAATGGTCGCAACATCAATGATAAAGTGGGTGCACTTTATCCGGCTAAAACAGCTGAAGAAGTTTTGCGTTACCGTGCCGATGTAGGGATCACTCTCGATGGAGACGCTGATCGCGTGATTATGATTGATGATCTCGGTCGTATAGTAAACGGCGATCATATTTTAGCTATCGTGGGTTTACATAAGCACCAAAAAGGTCTTCTGAAAAATTCAACTATCGTTGCTACAGAAATGAGTAACGTGGGTTTGGATGTGAAGCTTCGTGAACACGGCATTAAACTTCTTCGTACCGATGTGGGTGATAAATACGTGGTCGATGAAATGCGTCGCTCGGGTTATAACTTAGGCGGCGAACAATCAGGTCATATTATCTGTCTTGATCACTCAACGACTGGTGATGGCTGTATTGCAGCTCTTGAAGTTCTGGCGGTTATGCAAGAGCAAGAGAAAAAGCTCAGCGAACTCAATGATCTTTTCGTAGATATGCCGCAGATCTTGATCAACACGCGGGTCAAAGCCAAACAAGATTTAGCGTCGCTTCCGGGCTACACGGCTTTAGTGGATTCAATTAATAAAAAGCTGAACGGCAAAGGCCGTACTTTTATTCGCTTCTCAGGCACCGAGCCGGTGGTTCGCGTTTTAGTTGAAGGCCCTGATCAAAAACAAATTACTGAGTACGCCGAAGAGATCGCTTCGTTCTTGCAATCTCACCTCGGTAAATAGTGAATTCGTTGAATCGCCCCATCGTCTCTCAAGAAAAATTGATGATTAAAAATAAATCTGAAGCTCGAGAGTTCATCGTGAATTTGGCGAAGACCTTTCACAAACGTCAGATTTTACTTCTGCAAGGGGAGATGGGGGCTGGTAAAACTCAGCTCGTGACGTGGCTCGCGCAGCAGTATGCTTTGGCGGCTGCAAATACTAATACCGAAGCACAAAGCCCAACCTATGCCTTTCACAATCGCTATGCGGGGGCTCATGGCAATATTGAGCACTTCGATCTTGATCGTATCCAATCCGATGCCGATTTAGAGTCTATTGGCTTTTGGGATATCTTTGCCAGTGCAACAGGCTGGGTGATCATTGAGTGGCCTGAGCGCATCAACTGGCGCCATCTGCCCAAGAGCTGGGCTCTCACGCACGTCAAAGTCGAACGTGTTCAAAAGGGCAGTGAAAACGAAGAGCGTTCTTTTGAAGTTGTGACCTATTAAGCGACTTTTTTAGCCGTAGATTTTGCCATAACATTGGCCAGACGAGCTGAAATTTGCTCAGCAAGAGTTAAGAGGGAAGCCTGCTTTTTATTCTTATCAGCTAAGAGTAAAAGCATACCGTACCATTTACCGTTCTCGATAATCGGTTGAACTAAAATATTCTCAGGCAACTGTTCGTTGCCCCAAGACTTAAAGAAATCTGTATTTGAAGCTGTATTAACCACGTGACCGAGATAAGGCATTTTAGTTCTAAATACGACTCTGAAAGCACTCGCATTTGAGAGAGAAATAAAGGCTTGAGTCGCCCCCACAGATTTCCATTTTTCGTCCCACGCCATTGGTTTTAAATTGTCGCCGTCGAATGAAAGAAGCATGCAGCCTAAGAAATCATTTTTTAATTCTTTAAAGAACTCTTGAGCCATAGCTTGCATAGCATTCGCATCTGTCGAAATCGAAGCGCTCGCCACGACATTGGCTTGAATTTTCGGCGAGATCGAAGTGACCGAAGTATTTTCAGGCATCTCTGGCATTGATAAGCCTTCAGGTGCTACATCGACTTTGCTAATGCCGCTATCTTGCGAAACAGACGCTGGTGCCTCGAGCCCTGCAGGAGCATCCAAGCCTGCAGGCATTTCTGCGACCGCTGGGGCCGTAGATAGAGACACGCCTTCAGGCGCCATCACTGCTGCCACAGGAGCTGAAGTTTTCGTTAATTCCATTTCAAGTGAAGCAAAAGGATCCATTTCTTTAGCAGGAGTCGTCGGTACTGTTGAGGCGGCTTCAGTAGCGACCATCGGCGCTGATGCAGCCTCTTCAATATTTGCAAATGAAGTCACCGCTGTCGTCTCTGGCATTGCCGGAGGAGCAGACGCGGCCGGAGCTTGGGCGACCACGGGAGCTTTTTTTGGTTTTAAAAGTGCAACTGGATTTTCTACAGGTACATCCATCGGCACCGGCACATCAGGAATTTTCGGGAAAGCCGTTTTTGTGATTTCATCGATACCCGGAAGGGGAGGAGTCGCAAGCGGTTTAATACCATTTAAAATTTTCCAGTGAGCTTCAAGATGTTCTGGTTGAGCTAATAGATAACAAACGTTAAAGCTCCACGTGATTTCTTCAACTGGCTCGGTGCAAGCGACGTAAATAACGCCGTCCCATTCACCCACTGGCATCATTTCACGTGACCATGAACCAATAGTTTTTAATTTACTAAAGATTTGAGCGTCCGGTGGGTTTTCAAAGAAAGCTTTCTGAAGAATAGGGAGTTCATAAAAATTGCAGGCCCAATCGAGGTAAGCCTCAATGGGAATGCGCCCTTCGCGTAGACAGCGAAAAGTCACTGATTCATCAGCTGGAACTGATGAGCACCAACGCTGATAATCTTCTTCTGCTATACCCAGGGCTTCCACCCATGGTCTTACTTTCTTCATCAATAGAAGTATCGGAATTGCTGAGCAGTTTAATGAGCTTAAGTGGCGAAAAGTTTGGGTCTGACGAATGTCTGGGTTCAGAATGAGAGGGGCTGAGTTCTTGTGAGGAGGCGTTAAGTTCTATAGACTAATTAAATAAAGTTAGAGGATATACACCTTTGGTCTGGCATCAGTTTTTTTTCAAATTGAGACACTTCCTATTAGTTGATGCGTTACTGCTCACAGTCTTTTCTGCGCACGGACAAGAATTAATCAAAGTCAAAGATACCATTTCGGGTGACCGAATTTCGCCTTTCACTATGTTTTACAATCCACTGAAAAACGGTGTGACCCTTGAAAGGCAGCAAATCGATTACGATTTAACCAATGAAACTTCACTTCGTGTCGGCCCTTATTTTTTATCTTCTGATGATGTGGCGATGTACCTCACCAAAGAACAAGGGGAATTCGTTGACGTTGAATTTGGTATTGAAATTAAGCGCCGAATTGGCCCGATGTACGTGGCCAGTTTTCGTTGGCCGATAGATTATATCAATGAAGGTCACCTCGAAATTCAAAACGATAAAGGCGAAGTGATCTGGAAGCGTCTTGTAGTCGAACAAGATATCAAGGACTGGAAAACTCTCGTTGAAGAACAAAAAAAACGAGTGAAAATGACCAAAGAAAGATTGAATGAACTGATTCAGGCTCAAGCAGGACGCAGTAAAGCCAAACAAACGCCCGAGCGCTTAAATTTCAGTCGCCCAGAAACACTCAATGCGCTTCATTCAAGAAGTCAGTTCGGTTTTGCGTATAAAGGTGTATTTGAGCTTCCGATCGGCCAAATTAAAGAGCCTTTCCGTTTTTGTATTAGCAAAGAAGATGCCGGTGGACGCGTAGGTCTCTGCTCGCGTCGTTATGAGTTCGCCCGCGAGTTTGGCCAGTACAGCCTTAAAACAATTTCGCAGCAGGTGCGACCCAGAGTTTTAGTGAATGATCGGGCTGTCACTTTAAAAGGAACAGCAATTTTTCTCGATTATGAAACTCCTGTTAAGTTTTCAGCGCTCACTAAAAATGGAACTTATTACGAGTTCGTGGCGCGACCGAAAGAGATTTCTCTGATCGAACTTTTACACAATCGTGAAACAGGCAAAGTTGAAGTTTTAGGTTACGGGGACGCTCCGATCGGCGAAGTTGAGAAAGATATTTACAGTGATAGCGTGATGTGGAGTTTCTTGAATTTTATGCCCACTATTGGTGATAAACGCAAATACTGGCGGGCTTTTATTCCCTACGAGAATCCAGTGGTTTATTTAAAAGGTGAAGGGGGAGTGCCATTTCGCCAGCGCTTTGTGTTTAAGAATCTTCCACCTAAAGAGGCTCGCCTAGAACTTTCTGTGACCACACAAAAATCGACTTATAACTCTTCACCAACACTTGAGGCGGATGTGAATCCGAAATTTAAAGTGGCGGGTAAAGACAAGTCGGTGGAGCGTATTTCACCCACCAAGTTCGAGTGGGAGTTCAATGCGCCATTACCCGGTCAGCTGAACACTGATGAGGTTTATGTTTATGAGGGTGGTCAGAAATACACGGCAGATTACCAAATTTATCGTGGTTATGCCGCTGAACTTTCGGCACGCGCCACCGGCATTATTTCGGCAGACTTGGATTTAATTTTTCTTGGTGAAGTGGCGGGTCAGTACTGGTTTGAAAAACTCTTAGGCTGGGATAATTATCGTTTTAGTAAATTACGTTGGGGTGTTTCGGCCAAGTACTTTGATACACTTATGGTTGAGTCTCCGGCCGATAGCGGTTTCTCAAGTCTGAATGTTCTTAACATCGATTTAAAATATCGTCTCGACCCAGGCATCTGGGCTCGTGATCCATCAGTGGGTTTAATTTTTGCCAGTCAGAAAATCGAATATGAATTTAAATCAGGCGGCACAACTTCGGTCGCTGAAACACAGATGCTGGGCGGTGGGGTTTTCTGGGCCCGTTCAATGCCGAAGATCTTTGATGATCTCTTCAATATCGTGCCGTTTTTGCGTTATCCGAAATGGGTGGATATGGAAGCAATTCTATATCCGATCACAACTGACGCCTCACAAAAATCAGTTTTCACTTTGGCCTTTAATTTCCACGGTAAAATTCAGTGGACACCAAAATTCTTCGGTGAAGCCGGCTTCGGTTTAAAAAACTTTGCTTGGGAAGATTCTAAGCTGGGCGTCATTGATCCAGACACTGGTGCTCCAACAGGTAAATCAATTGGTCTCGCCGTGGCTTACGGAACAATTGGGCTGGGGTTCAATTTTTAGCCGAGGTTTAGGTTTAGCCGGGTGATGTCTAAACTAGATTCACAAACCTCAAATTCATAAAAAATCGAAGAGTCGTAGGCTCTCCAGTAAAAAAACTAAAGTTTTAAAGCTAATTATTGACTCCTATCTCTCATTTAAATACATTGCCCCAAATGCAAAATACTTTGCTTACAAAAGAAGATTTACGCTATATGAAAAGCCGCACTCATGGTGGCACCTCATTAAAAAAGCGTCGTAAAGTAGCGAGGCCACTAGTGCCCCGAGCGACAACTCATGTAGTTTTTAAGTCAGCAAAGGCTAAAGGCAGCTTGAGTCTTTATCGTCATAAAAAGACCGTCGATACTCTTTTGAAGCAGCTGGCTCGGCGGTATTTTATTGAGATTCTCGATTATGTAAATATGGGGAACCATCTGCACTTAAAGGTGCGTTTTAAAGATGCCTCACGATTCAAAAATTTTATGCGGGCCTTTTGTGGCCAGTTACCTCGTAAACTTACCAATGCTCATCGTGGGACTAAATTTGGTCGTTTTTGGGATGGATTGGCGTTTACTCGAGTACTTATGTCTAAGCTTGAAGAATTGGGTCTCAAAATTTATTTTGAGGGCAATCAAAGAGAAAAAGATTTAGGTTATTCGGCGCGTGTAGAGTATCTAAGAAAATGGAATCAGTTTTTGTATAAGCTCAAAAAAGTGAAAGCTGTATCTGGATAATGAGGAGCAAGTGAAAAGCAGAAAACCAGAATTAGATAAAATTAAAATTCGGCATCTTACTTTAGCTGAGCGTCATCTATTGCCTGAGATTCTCGATCTTCTTAACCGCACTCAAGGCCAGGGCTTATTTAATACTGCATACGTTGAGAAGTTTATCAACACGGGTTTCTTAAATGAGGAGACTTCAAGTGGTGCAAAAGATAAGTCTGGCCGCGATAACTGCAAAGGTCGAATGTTTTTAGCTTTTGAGAATAATCAGCCTAAGACAGCTGTTACGAAACCCGCCACTCACGATGTTTTTTCCGAAGCCAATTTAATCGGAGCAGCAGGAGCTGAACTCATCAGCAACTATGATTACTACCTTCCCTTCGAAGCCAATTTAAATGAAAAGTTCGCGGGTAAAATCGTTGGCTCTTTTGCCACCATGACTGTTCATGAGAAATATCAAGGCCAAGGCATTGGCCAAAAGCTTTCACAGGCACGCCTCAATTGGCTGAAAGAGATGAAGGCCGATTACATCATCGGAGTTTCATGGGTGAGCGGTCTTAAACACACTTCAGACCGCGTTTTTGAGAAGATGGGTTTTAAGCCTGTGAAGAAGGTTGAGGGCTTTTACACCGAGTACGCCAAAAAACATCCCTTTGATTGCCCGGGCTGTAAAGCTCCTGCCTGTACTTGTGCAGCTGTAATGTATTTAAAGACGCTTTAATTATATGCTTTTGCCATAAATTGACGTTATTACAGACGAAGCGGGCAAAATTTCGTGCTCGGGTTGCTGAACCCCCGAGTTCTGTGTATAAATCCACACCATGAATAGCCCAATCACCCAAGCCTTCAACTTGAGGGGAAGCGGCCGCACGTATTTTGATCACAATGCTACGACTCCTTTGGCGGCAGAACTTCATCCTTATCTTACAACACTCCTCTCAGAGTGGGGCAACCCCAGCAGTATTCACCAACACGGTCGCGGCCCAAAAACTTTGATTCGTGAGGCGCGCGAAAATTTCGCGAAACTCATTGGTTGCAGTTCTCTAGAAATTATTTTTACAAGTGGTGGCAGTGAAGCCAATAACACAGCTTTAAAAGGCTTCTTTGAAGCGCAAAAATCTGTTTGGGGTCATGATATTAGTAAGTGGCCGAAAAGACGTCTTATCACAACTCGTTTAGAGCATCCAAGCATTACAAAAACCGTTGAGTACCTACGTGATCGTGGTCTCGAGGTGCAATTTCTGAGTGTCGGCCGCGATGGTCTTATGAATCTTGATGAGCTCAAAGAGTTATTAAAAACTCCAACAGCTTTAGTATCAGTGATGATGGCAAATAATGAAATCGGCTCGATCTTTCCGATCAAAGAAATCACTGAACTCTCGCATGCGGCAGGAGCATTAGTGCACACCGATGGCGTGCAAGCCCTCGGTAAACTTCAAGTCAATGTTCGCGATCTCGGTGTCGATTACGCCAGTTTCTCAGGTCATAAGTTTTATTCTCTCAAAGGCGCTGGCGCTCTTTACATTAAGAAAAACACACCCCTTGTAAGCTTAATTCACGGTGGTGGGCAAGAGCGTGGTCGCAGAGCCGGTACTGAAAACACTTTGGCACTTGCAGCGCTAGGCTTTATGGCAAAAAAATTTTCTGATTCAGTTCAAGATCTCAGCTCAGACGAATCGTTGACAAAAAAATCTGATCAAATGATGAGGCTTCGCGATTATTTCGAACAAGAGATTCAAAAGCGTCTTACGGGTGTTGTTATCAACGCTCAGAATTCTCAGCGTATTCCGAACACATCAAGTTTGCTGATTGAAAATACAGACGGCGAAAGCCTTCTGATCAATTTAGATATTGAAGGATTCTCTGTCTCTACCGGAGCCGCTTGCAGCTCGGGTAATCCAGAGCCTTCGCCGACGTTACTGGCTATAGGGCTTTCACGCTCAGAAGCTCAGTCGTCGCTCCGTGTGTCTTTTGGTTGGTCATCGACGCGCGAACAGGTCGATGCCTTTATTGAATCTTTAATTAAAGTTGTGCAGCGTTTGCGTACGCTCCGCGATGAGTATGCGAATAGTAAAAAAGAAGAGGTTTCGTAATGAATTTAGCTAGAACGTCTACGGGTTCAAAAGGTCGCGTATTAGTTGCCATGAGTGGTGGAGTGGACAGCTCTGTGGTCGCCGCGCTTTTAAAAGAGCAAGGCTATGAAGTGATCGGCGTCACCATGCAGGTCTGGGACTATTCAAGCTCTAATACAAGCGCAGAGAATTGTGCCATCGAAGAAGGTAACGGAACATGCTGCTCGAGTATCGATGTAGATGACGCTCGCGCCGTAGCTGATCAGCTCGATATCCCTTTTTATGTGATCAACTGCGAAGCGAAATTTAAAAAAACAGTGATCGATAGTTTTGTGAATGATTATCTGAACGGCAAAACACCGATTCCGTGTGTAAATTGCAATACGTATTTGAAATTTGATCACTTGATTCAGAAAATGAAAGAACTCAACTGTGATTACTTAGCCACAGGTCACTACGCTCAGCTTGTGAGTGATTCAAATGGTGAGCCCACAATCGTAACAAGTTCTGATGACTGGAAAGATCAAACTTATTTCTTATTCACTCTCGATAAATCAATCTTGCCGAAATTGATGTTCCCAATCGGATCATGGCAGAAACCTGAGCTTCGTAAATATGCTGAAGAAAAAGGTCTACGTGTGGCTCGCAAAAAAGACTCTACTGGTATTTGTTTTATTGGCCCTAAAGGCCATGCTGCATTTATCGAAGAGCGTATCGAGAAAGATCAGCTTCGCCCTGGATCTATTCGTCTTTACCCAAGTGGTGAAGTACTCGGCGAGCACGATGGTATCCATCGCTTCACAATCGGTCAGCGTAAAGGTCTTGGGGTTGCGACGGGCACTCCAGCCTACGTTATCCAAATTGATCACGAGACCGGAACAGTTTGGCTCGGTGATGAGCAGTATTTATTCTCGCGCTGTCTTCAGGTGACAGATATCAATTGGCTGAATGGCGCCCGCCACGGTGAGAAATTGCGTGTGAAGATTCGTTATGCTCACCAAGGTTCATCAGCGACGGTTTTATTTAACGATTTAACTGACGCTGAAAAAGCAGCTGGGCGCACGACTCCGACGAGCGCTATTCTTGAATTTGACGAGCCACAAAGATCAGTGACTCCAGGACAAGCGGCAGTTTTCTATCGTGAAAAACAACTCGTTGGTGGCGGATGGATCGTTGAGAAACTCGATGGTTTAAAAATTATGGATATGGCGGCGCCAGTGGTGAAGCCAGTGAAAGCAGCGAAGTCTAATAAGACGGCGGCGCAGGAAAACCGTGTCTGATAATTTAATCCAAACCGGTGACAAGCCGGCCTCTTCAGCTGCAGAAATGAAGTTTAAAACGTACGGTTGTAAGGTGAACACTTACGACACCGGTCTTTTAGAAAAAAGAATTCAAGCGAATTTCTCTTTTCAGCAATCAAGACCTATTCATATTTTAAATACTTGCGCGGTCACTCGTGAGGCGACGCTCGAAGCCGTGCGCGAAGCTCGTCGTATTAAACGTAAAAATGCGAATGCGGTTGTGGTTGTAACAGGTTGTGCAGCCCAGGTTGATACAGATGAGTTCAAAGATCTCTCTGAAGCTGATCTGGTTATTGCCAACTCTCATAAAGGCCAACTTGAAGATATTCTAACCCAATATTTAAAGGGTCAAGAAACTGCGCGCGTTCATAAATCGAACATCTTCAAAAAAGAAGATCTTGAGTCGGGTGGAGGAATCGAATCTCATCACACCCGCAGTTTTTTAAAAATCCAAGATGGCTGCAATAGCTTTTGTACTTTCTGTGTGATTCCGTTTGCTCGTGGTAAGAGTCGTAGTTTAGCTATTGCTGATCTTCGCGCTCGAGTGAATGAGTTTTATGATCAAGGTTTGCGTGAAGTTGTTCTTACTGGTGTACACATCGGTGATTACGAAGAGGGTTTAGAAGCTCTAGTTGAAGATCTACTTCTCAATACGAAAATGCCGCGCCTAAGACTGGCGAGTCTCGAGCCCATCGAAGTGACGAGTCGTCTCTTAGATGCTTATCAAGACCCGCGCTTGTGTGCTCATTTTCACATGAGTATTCAAAGCGCGAATACTTCAGTGCTGGCTGGAATGAAACGTAAGTATACATCTAACGAGGTTGAATTCGCCCTCAATGAAATCGCACGTCGGGTGCCAGGAGCCTACGTCGGTATGGATGTTATCGCGGGTTTTGCTGGCGAATCCGATGCCGATTTTCAAGACACTTACATGCGTTTAGCGAGTTTGCCATGGACGCGTATTCACGTTTTTCCTTACAGTGAGCGTCCAGGTACTTTTGCCTTGAAGCTAGATGGTAAAGTGGAGTCACGTACGCTCCATGCACGTGCTGCCCAGCTTCGTGAGCTCAGTTGGAATCGAGTTTTACAAGAGGCCAAGAAGCAAATCGGCCAGACTAAAAATGTTTTAATTCTCAAAAACCAAGCTGCGGGCGAAGAGAAGCTCACAGCTGAAGGTCGTCTGATTTTACCTTCTGTGGCTCGCGATCAGTGGCCTATAGATGTAACAGTCGGTGACAGGGTAGAGCGAAGTTTTCTAGCTGACCAAGGTGACTTTAACTTTTCAGATGAGATTCAAGTTAAAATCACCGGGTATAGAGAGCGGTTGTCTCGCCAAGATGTTGTTTTGGTCGGTGAAGCCATCACTCGCGGCGGTTGATAAAACAGTACTGAGCTAAGGCTTTTTCTCCGGACATCTTGATGCTTTTTGTTCTAACTCCGAGGGCGAGATCTCGGCTCGCAGTTGCGGTCGAGATTTTTTTAAAGAGAGAAAGATAATCTTTTCGTGAGAACATCTTTGGTCCAAATTTTTCACTCGCAATATCCAGGCGATCTTCCGCAGTTAAGGGCTTCGGCCGAATTGAAGATGTCAATGACTGCACGGCATCGTGAATTGTAGAAAGTGAAAATTCAATGAATGGCGTGGCACTACCTGTTTTATCAGACTGCCCCAGCGATCTATAGTAGTCTGCTTGCCGATCACGAACGATAGACTCAACAGTCGCCAATTCGAAAATTGGATGAAATTGAGATAGGAGAACCGTCTGCCAGAATCGTCCCAGGCGTCCGTTTCCGTCAGTGAACGGGTGAATGAATTCTAGCTCATAATGAAATAGGGCTGACAAAATAAGAGGATGAGTTTCTTTGTCTGATTTCATAAATTTAAAAAGATGGCTCATAAGTTCTGGGACCAATTTTGCCTGAGGTGCGGTGTGGGTGACACGATCACCTTGAAAGATGCCAACGTTAGTTGACCTCCATTGACCAGGATTCGAAACGAGGCCTGTCATTAGTGATCGATGAGCATCGAGGAGTGACTGGGCTGAGTAAGGTTTGAAGTTTAAAATTTCATTGTAGGTTTTAATTGCATTTTGAACTTCGAGAATTTCTCGTTTCGAACCCTTGACTCTCTTGCCATCTAAAATAGCCGTCACTTGATCGAGCTCGAGGGTATTGCCCTCAATCGCGAGACTGGCCTGAATGGTTCGGATGCGATTGGTGCGGCGAAGCTTTGGCTCGGGCTTTGAAATTTGTAGCCCCTCGTATTGTCCCAGAATCCTGGTGGTCTCAGTGCAGAGTTTTAACATTTTTGACGTTAGCTCAAAGGGTGGCTTCATTGACATGATAGTATCATATGATACTATCATGTCAATGAAGTTGACCGTGGCTTGTATAAAGTTATGACCCTATTCCATGCCCTTCCTTTTTATAACACCTCTTGACGCATCGCCTAATTTTGGTTACAACACTCCCGCTACTGAATTTGCATACTGATTAGACAAGTTGGTTAGAGCGGAGACGCTCAAAGGAAACCATGATTACCTCGTCCCTCAAAGGTGAAAGCCTTTCTAAATTATTTCGTGATGAAAACCTATTTCATCAAGCTCTGACACATAAGAGCTTTCATAATGAGAATACAAAATCGTCTCCAGGCCATAACGAACGCCTCGAATTTTTAGGCGACGCCGTTTTAGATTTAATTCTCAGCGATTGTCTTTTTAATAAACTTACAGACTTTGATGAAGGTGGTCTTTCTAAACTTCGCGCGAGTTTAGTGAATGAAACGGCGTTAGCTGAACTCGCTATTGAATTAGAATTGGGTCCGCACTTGAAGCTTGGTAAAGGTGAAACCGCAACGGGTGGTATATCAAAACCTCGATTGCTCTCATCAGTTCTTGAAGCGCTTATCGGAGCCATATACGTCGATCAAGGCTTTGAGAAAACAAAAGATTTCACATTAGAGATTTTCAAGCAGCGTCTACAAGACATCGACTTATCTGTGCATTTCAAATCAGATTATAAAACGCGCCTGCAAGAGAAGCTGCAAGATATGAAGAAGCGTATTCCAGTTTATAAATTATTAAAAGAAGAAGGACCTGATCACAGCAAAGTGTTTCATGTCGCTTTAACTCTCGGTGAAGACACTCTTTCTACCGGCACCGGAAAGAGTAAAAAACAGGCCGAACAAGATGCCGCTAAAAAAGCATTAGAAATTATTGAATCAGAGGAGGCTTAATGAAAGCCGGTTATATTGGGTTAGTAGGACTGCCAAACGCAGGCAAGAGCACCGTCGTAAACGCCATTATTGGCGAAAAAGTTTCGATTGTGTCTCGTAAGCCGCAAACAACACGAAAACGTGTATTGGGTATCTATTCAGACGCCAACACCCAGGCCATCTTCTTAGATGCTCCGGGTTTGGTGAAAGCTGAAGCGGGCCTTAATCATTTTTTACAGAAAGAGCTCGAAAGCGTTATTCGTGAGAGTGATATTCTCGCAGCAGTTTTAAATCTTGATGCTTATAAAATTGAGCCTCTTATCGAGATTATCGAAATGTGTAAAAACAGTGGTAAGCCCTGGATGGCCGTTTTAACAAAAGACGATCTCAGCCTTCTTCACCGTAATGAGAAATTACGTGAAGTACTTCAGCCATTAAAAATTCCAATTGTCCTCACGTCGGCACTTCGTCGCCCTGAAGAACTAAAGGAGTTAATTTTAACTCCGCTTGTACAAATGCTTCCGGAGACTAAAGCTCCTTATTATGAAGACGAAATTTATACGACTCAAAGCGAGCGTGAGATTTTAGCTGAAATGGTGCGCGAGCAGTGTTTTGAATATCTTCATGAAGAGCTTCCTTACGGCGTTGCGGTTAAGACGCTTTCATTTAAAGAAGAAGACACTATTATTAAAGCTGAAGTTGAAATTATCGTGAGCAAAGAGAATTATCTCGGAATGGTCGTGGGCCAAGGTGGTCAGACTATTAAGCGTATCGGCGCCTCATCGCGTATTTTAGCTGAGAAATTTTTTAACAAAAAAATGTTTGTAAAAACAAGTGTGAAGGTTCGCAAAGATTGGACTTCAGACGAAAAATTTATGAAAGAGATGGGTTATGTCGTCAGCTAATGTCTCATTCAGAGTGGCTATTTTAGGACGTCCTAACGTTGGTAAATCGACGCTTTTTAATATTTTGACTCGCACGCGTAATGCGGTTGTAAAAAATCAGCCTGGTGTGACACGCGATATTCAAGCTGAGAAGGCCGACTGGTGGGGCAAAACTTTTGAAATCCTCGATACGGGCGGTATTACCAATCGTATGGATGATTTCTCTCCGCTGATTATGCGCCAAGTTCTTGAGGCTTTAGGTCGAGTGGATTTGATCGTTGTCGTGATGGACGGCAAAACAGGTCTGAACCCAGAAGATAAAGATATTATTCGTATTGCAAAAGAATGCGGGAAGCCATTCTTCGTTGTTGTGAATAAAGTCGATCGTGAACATGAAGCTGAGCTTAAAAAAGCTGAGTTCTACGAACTGGGCGTTGATTTGATTCACACCTCGTTCGAGCAGCGCGTTCACGTGGATAAGGTTGTAGAGAAAATTCTCTCTTATATTCCAGCTGAAGGTATGAAGCTTAAAGAAGGCGTTCGTTTTGTGATTATGGGTAAACCGAATGTAGGTAAGAGCTCTTTAGCGAATGCCATCCTCGGTGAAAAACGTATGATCGTCTCTGAAGTGGCAGGAACAACTGTTGATGCCATCGAAGAAGAACTTCAGTACAAAGATCAAAACTTGATTCTCGTGGATACAGCCGGTCTTCGTCGCCGTGGTAAACGTTTCTCGAAGCGCGATGGCGTTGAGATTCTCTCAGCTTATAAAACTGAAGAAGCTATTCGTCGTGCAGATGTGATTCTCTTAGTTGTTGATTCAACTCTCGGGCCCACAGAGCAGGATGCGCGTATGATTAAAATGGCTTATGATCGCTCGAAGCCAGTGATTCTAGTTGCGAACAAAACCGACTTAGCACGTCTACAGCGTGATAAGCACCGCGAGTGGTTCAGAGAGCGCTTAGCTTTTGAATTCCATTTCGTTGAAGAGATTCCGGTGATGTTTACAAGCGCTGAGAAGCATGAAGGTATCAACGAAGTTCTAGATGAAATTCTAAGAATGGCAGCGAAGCTCAGTATTAAAATTACGACTTCTAAGCTGAATGACTTCTTCTATGATGCGATTCGTTCGGCGCCAGCTCCGGTATTTGGTAACACCAACGTGAAGTTCTATTACCTCACGCAGACGCAGCAGAAGCCACCCAGCTTTATTGCGTTCGCGAACCATCCAGAAGGTGTTTCGCCATCGTACCGTCGTTTCTTGATTAAGAAGATCCAGAAAGAGTGGGACTTATCAGGTGTGCCGGTTCGAATGTTTATTATGAAAAGCGGCGGCGACAGCCTGTAAACGGAGTTTAGGTAGAAAATGAAACGCGGCGTTTGGGGTACAAGACTAGGATTTTACATGGCGGCCATCGGAGCCGCCTTCGGTCTTGGTAGTCTCTGGCGCTTTCCGTACATTGTTCAAGAGAATGGCGGCGGGGCTTTCGTTTTCGTCTACTTCGTTGTTCTGGTTCTTATCGGTATTCCTATGCTCGTCGGTGAACTCTTAATTGGGCGAATCACCCGCCGAAGCGCGATCTCCGCAATGAAGCAGATCTCAGCTCAGCAGGCGGCCTCAAAAGCTCCGCCGATGTTTTATCGTCACACACGCCTGATTATCGGCGTTCTCTCTTTGGTTGTTTGTATTTTCATTATCGGTTATTACTCGGTTGTGAGCGGTTGGGTTCTTCATTACCTTATTCACTTCGCCACCATGCCGTTCTTTGATATGAGCGGCACTACTCCCACATTAATGTCGGGACTGCGCGATCGGGGATGGCTGCAGGTCTTGCTTGCATCTGTGCATTTAGTCTTGGTCACTATTATAGTAGCCAAAGATTTTGAAGAAGGTCTTGAGCGTTTCATCGGTTATGTGATGCCGGTCTTCGTTCTCGCACTTTTATTTTTGCTCTATCAAGTGAGCCATTTAGAATCCCTCGAGCCTGCGGTGCAATTTTTCTTCTACCCAGACTTCTCAAAACTTTCGCTGAATTCTCTTGGCGCCGCCGTCGGCCACGTTTGCTTCACCCTCAGTATCGGCTTTGGCGCCATGATCACATTCGGCTCGTATTTAAAAGAAGAGGCTCGCGTGCCTTCAACAGGTTTTCGCGTCGCTATTATGGACTCATTAATGACCATCATCGCGGGTCTTTTGATTTTTCCTCTATTATTTTCAAGTCCGATTAAAGCCTCTGGCCCAGAATTATTATTCCAAACTGTACCGGTCTTTTTTGTTGAATCGGATGGCGGTAAAATATTTGGACTTCTATTCTTTATCTGTCTTTACTTGGCGGCTCTTGGTGCCAGTTTAAGTTTGATCGAAACTGTGACGGCGAATTTTGTGGACGCTTTTAAAATCAATCGTGCTAAAGCCGGTTGGTTAGCAGGGGGACTTTGCTTTTTGACAACGCTTCCGCCAGCTCTAGGAACAAGTTTGCTTAAAAACATGACGGTAAATAATATGAGTTTACTTGAGCTTATCGATTCGGTTTTAGTGAATTGGTTCCTGCCACTTATTGCACTGGCTATGAGCTTTATCGCCCGCCGCCGCCTTAATGAAAAAGTCCGCCGCGAAGAATTTATTATCCAGGACGATTCAACTTCAGAAATTATTTATTTTCATTGGCTGTTCTTGATGAAGTGGGTTGTGCCTTTTGTTTTGATACTTGGTTTGATTTTGCAGGTCATTGCTTTGGTTCGTTAAAATACTTTAATTCGTTAAGATCCGCGAATCAAAAAAAGCCATGGTCTCTATGAGAGCATCTCTCGATAGAGGTGCTCTCATAGAGACCATGGCTTTGATCGACAGCACCATGACTGTATCAAACGCAACCCTAACTCCGGTATCATACAAATCCGTCGTACAAATAGTCCCAGTTTTTCACTACGCCTTCAGCCAGCCCGCGAGGGTGACCAAAACCTTCAAGTTGATTCACCTTTATATAATCACTAATCCGCAAAAAATCTTTTACGCCAAAAACGAAGCGCGAGTAGGGCGTTTGCGTCCAAAAACGATCTTTAAGTTTATTGATTTTGCTGGCACCAGTGATTTTAAGAGCAATGGCTCCGCTTAAGACACGGATAAAGCTTTTATAGGCATGATGAGAGTGAAACTTCGCATGTAAATGCAGATGATTACCCACATTGGCTGAGGAAAATATCTTAACGCCAAAAACTTTTGAATACTTCTTAAGAAGGACCGCAATAATAGCCTTATTGCGCGGCTTCAAGAAAGACCAATCTCCTTTAGCCTGTTTCGATTTCAAGACTAAATGCATGGTTTGCCGAGTTGTTATGGGGCGATGAGTGCGGCTCGCTCTAGTTGTGCGCTTGTTGCCGCCGAAGCGATTTGATTTTTTGGTGAAAAGATCTATTTGCTTCATTTTTTTAATTTATATGTGACTTATGGTATTGTCAATGATGTTTCGACTTGATCACTGATTCAAGTTCGAAGTACAACGATGTTTTTGGATAGAAAGTTATTGCAGATTAAATCGTGGGTTGAGTATCTGGGCACCGAATGACTTTTCGACTTGATCGTAAAAAATGACTATGTCACGATAGGGTTGGTAGGTGTTGTTGCGGTGATTTTAGAGCCTATACAAGTTAATAGAGAGGTCGTTTATGGATAAAATCCATTCAATATTTAATAGTCAGTCGGCTTTTATTCAGCACATACTGGTATGGATTGGATTAGGTCTGGTCATTGGTGTGTTAGCTAAACTTATCATGCCCGGTAATGAAAACATGGGCTGGATTCGCACTATCCTTTTAGGTATCGCAGGTTCATTTCTTGGAATCATGGGTGCGGCTTACTTCTTTAGGCTCCCAAACTATTCTGCCTTCAGCTGGCAGGGGATTGTGCTGGGAGTGATCGGAGCTTTTGTTCTGGTGCTTTTCAATCGTCTGGTTACGAAGTCATGAGTTTAGAGGCTTAGAAGTTCACACCCAAAACACCAGTGAGTAAGAACATATCACCACTTGGGTACTTGCCTGTGGCTGTGCCGTTAACTTCGAGGTTTGTATTCTCGTCTTTGAAGTTCACGAATTGATAGAGACCTTGTGCGCCAATGTACATTTTGTTGCGCATGATGGGGAACTCAACCCCTCCGCCCACACTAAAGCCTGAAGCGCGGTCGTTACTGAAATCAGCGATACCATTAATATTAATCTCGCGACTCACAGACGCAAAGCCCAAGAGCAAATAAGGATTAGTTGCGGCTAATCCCTTAGTTACGTTCTGAGTGTTAATGAAGTACTTGAAGTCTACGCTCACCGTACTGATATCTGCATCACCTGTAATACTCTGACCATTGCCTGCAATCTTCAAAGCGTGACCGCCGGTGAGATAACCAAACTGCATGGCAAAACGAAGATCAAAGAAGTAGCTGAGGTAAAGACCAAAAGCCACATCACTATCATAGATGTCAGCCATGCCATCGGTGAAACCGCGCTGACCAACAGACATACCCAAAGTTAAGAATCGGCCATTTCTGAAGAAGTTAATATCGGCTTCTTCATCTCCTGATTCTTCGTATTCGCTGTAATCGATAAATGGATCATAGGCATCTTGCTCGTCTTGCGCGAAAGAGGCGATTGGCGACGCCATCATTCCAAGTGCAAGAATTAAAGAGTAAAAAAAGAATGTCTTATTTTGAGACACAGCGATCCCCCCGGACTAGTGCTATCTATAATAAGAGCAAAAAGGATGCTAGGTAAAAGCAATTCTAGTGAAATAGGACTACTTTTACTGTTTAAGGCTTATTCACCCTCTGTGTAGGGTGTTGACAGCTAGCGTCTGCCCTTAAGGTGTTAGGCCATCATCAAACTTGAAGAGGTTTGTAAAGCCCTTACCGCTTGAGTGTTTTGACGACTCAATAGTGAGGCTCACTTTTTCGCTAGAAATCAATGACTCAAGGGTCTTGATCGCATCCATTTCAGAGCGACTTTCAATAGTCGTGTAATTTACATCACCGGAATGAGTGGTAGGAATGGTCAGATCAGCGAACTGAATCTTCAGAACTTGGTCACCAGTTGTAGCGTCAGTTTGTGTCATTAAAGTTCTAATAATAGAGGCCGGAATCTTATAGTCTTTTAAAAGGAGTCCTACTGCGCTTGGATTTTCACTCGCCACATAAGTGCGCGCCTTATAGCCTTTACCATCTTTTGCTGCAGACAGCATGAGGGGTAAACCCAGGCGGTGAGTGACTAAGAAAATCAATGAATCAATTTCGCTCGCCAAAATCACTTTATGGATCATTTGACCCACACGAATTTTCACAATGAGCACGCCGGATTGTGATTTATCAGGAGACTGAAGCGTAGAAACTTCTACGATTTCATTCACTCCAGCCATTGTGAGTGGACCCAATACGTAATGAGATGTGAGTTGTGAATTGTCTAAATCTGTGGAGTCAGCCAGTTCAAGCTTGGCTGAAATTCGAGGCGAAGAGCTGCCACCAAAGGTAGTAGAGATTATAGAGGGGTTAAATAGGGCTCGGTGTTCGATAAGAAGAGCATCAAGGCGAGTGCGCACAGGAACTTGGTAATCTTTCTCAGAAAAATGAACGATCAATTGGTCGGTGGCGGCTTCATTAGGGTTGTTACTACTTTTTTCACGTGAGCCTAGAAGAACTTCTGTAACTTCGGCGTGGTCGCCTAGGTCCCAAGGATATTCACTAAAAGTCGCAGCTACCGCCATTGGAATCTTTGTGAGGACAGCAAAGCACTTATTGATTAAGATCTTAGCAGGCTCTTTGCCTGGCTTTGGTGGAGTAGCCTTCTTATTGGCGAAAGCGTTTGTCGCCAAAATGGTAGTGGCGGAAACGATTAAAGTAAGGGCTAAAAAACGGGCGGAAGCTGGTAGTTTAATCATAACCAAGTTTAAAGCAAAAGCTATGCGAAAGTGAGTTGGCTTAATGCCGTTCTGGGCGCTGATTGGCTCTAAAACGAGCCTAAAAATTAGACAGCAGGCCGCAAAATGACACGTCGTTTATGTCTATGAAGTCAGTGGCTCTTTCACCCTCTTCTTGGTAGAAAAATGTATCCAAGCTTTGAAGGAGTGCTAACGTGGCCATTGACTATAAACAGGCCGGCGTCGATATCGAAGCAGGCGACAAGCTTGTTGATTGGTTGCAATCCGCAAAAAATCAGAAAAAAGATAAACGTGTACTGAGCGGAATCGGTGGATTTGCAGCCATGTTTCGCGCTGATTTCAAGAAAATGAAAAAGCCCTGCCTGGTCACATCAACTGATGGCGTCGGCACTAAAGTTCTTCTCGCTTCAAAATTTAATAAGCTCGAAGGTGTGGGCCAAGATCTCGTTGCCATGTGTGTGAACGATTTGATTTGTGTTGGCGCTGAACCTTTATTTTTCTTAGACTACTATGCTTGCGGTCAGCTTGATTTAGAAAAGGCTCAAGTTTTTTTAAAAGGCGTGCGTCAGGCTTGTGCAGCTGTCGGCTGTTCACTTATTGGTGGTGAGACCGCTGAGATGCCAGGCGTTTACCAAAAAGATCATTTCGACTGTGCAGGTTTCGCAGTTGGAGTCGTCGACGAGCCGAAAGCTTTAGGTCCTCATCGCGTAAAAGTGGGCGATGTAATTTTAGCTGTTCCGAGTTCTGGATTTCACTCCAATGGTTATTCGCTCCTCCGCCAAGTTTTCGCTGATGATATGGAGAAATGGGAGTCTGTGCTTATGACTCCAACAGCTCTTTACGGCGGCTTGGTTAAAAAACTTCAGAAGTCAGTGAAAGGCCTTCGTGCCTGCGCCAATATTACGGGCGGCGGTATTGAGAACATTCCACGTGTTTTACCTAAAGGCACAGTGGCTCAGCTTCAGCCATGGACTTGCCCTCAACCTTTTCAAGTCGTGAAAAAGCGCTCTGAGATGACGTGGCAGAAAATGCTCGTCACTCTCAATTGCGGAGTTGGTTTTACAGTGATTGTTGATAAAAAAGATCAGAATAAAGCTCTGCAAATTATTAAAAAAGAATTCGGTGACGGATGGGTGATGGGCGAAGTGGTGAAAGCCGCTAAAGGTGCCTCAAAGGCTGAAGCGACGGTGACCATAGACTATGCGGCCTTCGAAAAAATGAACCATGGCGGCCCTACATGAGGATTCAGTAATGGAAACACGCAGTGATGTCGCCTTAGTCTCTATTTTTGGTCGTGGGAATTGGTTAGCTGCAGAGCTTTCGCAGTTAGGTCTTGATGTTACTTTGATTGATATTTCTGACCAATTCGGTCACTGGTCCCCAGAAGATTGGGAAGGCCCTTTCGGACTTTTTCAATCTGAGCTTCTTTCGCAGTCGATGATGACTCGCCTCCATGAAGAAGATTACTTCGATACAGTTGATGAAGGCGCCGTAGTTTGGACGCGATCAGGTCCACTTGATGTCTTGGGTCCTCACGCCAGTTACTTACTTGAAAAATTCGGCATTACAGTCGAGCAGCAGAATTACCTGCAGCGTTTTGATTCTATTCCTAAAAAAGAACAAGAGCGTATTAAGAGAGCCTTCCGCGAACTTCGTTTTAAGCAAAATTGGTTCTTACAGCTCTCTCATGCCATCGCCAGCAATGTGCAAAACTCGAATGCTGAAAGCCTTGAAAGTCCAAGACCGCTTCCTGTTTTTTCGCCGCTTTCAATTCGTCGTGTGAGCCGTAAAGGTTACGAGCGGGCTTTAAGTTTTATTGAAAATAAAAAAGTGAATGTCGTTAAGAAGGCCCGTTTGCGCGATATTTCTGTCGTCGGCCGTAAAGTGCAATCTCTTGAAGTTGAATCGGCGCAATGGTCAGGGATTCTATCTTCTGAGCATGTGGTCTGGTCCCTTTCAAGTGCCGAGACCGCTCACTTATCTAAGAACTTCTTGTCATCCCTTTATGGCGGGCAAGTGAGTGAGCCAAGTTGGGCTTGGGTCCGTTATAGAATTGAAGTGACGGATTCTGACCTTCTTAGCGTAGTGCCTAAAAAGTTTGTGATGATTGAAGATCTAGATTTAAACTGGACCCATTCAAACATGGCTCTTGTGCAAAAAACTGTGAACGAGAAAGAGCTCGATTTCTGGATTAAAGTTCCGACAGCCCATAGATTCCACCGTGATTACTTAGAGAAAATGAGTTCTGAGTTATTAACCCATATTCAGACACGTTTGCCGAATAGCTCAGCCCGCGTTGTGAGCTTACCGCAAGAATGTCATTACGACAGCGCCGTATTAGGCCCGCCACGCTTTCCGGTTTATGAGCCGGCGCAGGCGAGAAAGTTTGCTACATCGTCATTAAACAATCTTGAGCTCGATAGCCCAGAACGTTGGGAGCTTCTCGATTGGACAGGTCAGCACCTTTACCAAAAAGGTATTTTTGAAAATTTGAAGAGTTGGAAGATTGAACGAGATCAAAAGCGCGCCAAGCTTGAAGCTCAAGCGGCCGCTCGAAAAGGGAACAAATGATAGCGCGTTACACTCGGGCCAAAATGGGAAAAATTTGGTCGGATGAGAACAAGTTTGCAAAATTATTAGAAGTAGAAACGGCCGTAGCCAAAGCTCAAGCTGAGTTAAAAATTATCCCGATGGCCGCCGCTCGTGCCATTCAGCAAAAGGGCAAGTTTCAAATCAATCGTATTTTAGAAATTGAAAAGACAACGAAGCATGATGTAATCGCCTTCGTTTCTAACGTGGCTGAGAACGTAGGCGACCACGGTAAGTACATTCACTACGGAATGACCTCATCAGATGTTCTCGACACAGCATTAAGTCTTCAGGTGCGTGAAGCGGGAGCAGAACTTGAATCAGGCTTTGTGGCTTTAAAGAAAGCTCTAACTGGTAAAGTCACTCGTCACGCGAAAACACTCTGTGCTGGTCGTACTCACGGTATGCACGCTGAAGTGACAAGCTTCGGTATTAAAATGGCCGGCTTCTTAGCAGAACTTGAGCGCGCTCACACTCGCTACACTGAAGCTTTAAATGAAATGATGATCGGTAAACTTTCGGGTGCTGTAGGCACGTATTCATCGCAAGACGCACGCGTTGAAGAACTCGTGTGCAAGAAGCTCAAGCTCAAATCTGAAACGATCGCGACTCAAGTGATTCCGCGTGATCGTCATGCAGCGCTTTTAACGTCACTCGCTTTAGTCGGTACATTTATTGAAAGACTCTCAACAGAACTTCGCCACTTACAGCGTACAGAAGTGGGGGAGGTCACTGAGAAGTTCTCTTCGGGTCAAAAGGGTTCAAGCGCAATGCCGCATAAGAAGAATCCGATTTCAGCTGAGAACCTGACTGGCTCCGCTCGCTTGCTTCGATCTTATGCTCTTGCGGGTTTAGAAAACGTAGCCCTTTGGCACGAGCGTGACATCAGTCACTCAAGTGTTGAGCGGGTGATCTTTCCGGATGCGTTTATTTTGGCTGATTATGCTTTGAATCGCTTAGCTGATTTAATCAGCGGATTAGAAGTGAATTCAAAACGTATGCTTGAAAATATGCAGCAGTCGCAAGGCACGCTGTTCAGTTCGCTTTTATTATTGGCTTTAGTTAAAAAAGGTCTTTCACGTGAAGACGCTTATAAAATAGTGCAAGAGAATGCTCACGGCCTCAAGCCAAAAGAGAATCTCTTGTCGAGCGTGAGCCGTGATGCCCGAGTTAAAGAACTTCTATCAAAGAAAGAGCTTCAAGCTGTTTTCTCTGAGAAGTCTTTAGCTGAAAGATTTGTGAAGATTACTAAACGAGTTTTGTAGTTATTAATTGATTTTATTAATGGTACGGCCAGAAAAGGAAATCTATGTCATACGCTCGTGGCGAGCTTCTTTATGAAGGTAAAGCAAAAAGAGTTTATACGGTCCAAAATGAAGCCCACTTTGTGTGGCTGGAGTATAAAAATAGCTTAACAGCATTTAACGCTCTTAAAAAAGGAGAGTTTCAAGGCAAGGGCCAGCTCAACCGCAATATTGCTTCTATTCTCTTTCGTGAACTGAAGAAAAAAGACATTCAAAGCCACTGGGTCAGCGATATCGGTGATCACGATATGGTTTGTATGAAGCTCGATATGGTTCCGCTTGAAGTGGTGGTTCGTAATACGGTCGCGGGCAGTCTCGCTAAGAAATTCGGAATCGAAGAAGGCACGCCGCTCAGAGAGCCCCTTGTTGAGCTTTATTATAAGCACGATGCTCTTCAAGATCCTTTTATCAGTGATGATCAGGCCATTCTCTTAAAGTTTATTGAGTCGCAAGCCGCCTTAGATGTTTTGAAAGCTCAGGCTCTTAAGATCAATCAAGTTCTAAAAGATGTTTTCAAGCGTGTTGATATTGATCTCATTGATTTCAAAATCGAGTTCGGCCGCGACCGCAGTGGAACTTTCTTTCTCGCGGATGAAATCAGCCCAGACAGCTGCCGTCTTTGGGACAGCCGCACGGGCGATAAATTAGATAAAGATCGTTTCAGGCGTGATCTCGGCAAAGTTGAAGAGAGCTACCAAGAAGTTTGGCGTCGCCTGTCTTCATAGGCTGCTTCGCGAGTGCTTAGGTATTTTTGTTTTTAAATTTTAAGGAGTCCAAATGAAAGTCGCAGTTAAAATTCTACCGAAAAATGAAGTTCTCGATTCTCAGGGCCGTGCAGTGGCGAAGATTTTGAACAGCCACGGTAAAAAAATCGAAAACTGTCGTGTGGGTCGCTATGTGATTATCGAAGTCGCAGAGACCGATAAGAATAAAGCGATTGCAAAAGCCCAAGAGATGGCTGAATTCGTACTTTACAATCCGCTTATCGAAACTTTTGAATTGGAAGTTCTATGAAGTTAGGTGTAGTGAGGTTTCTTGGCACCAACTGTGACTTCGATGTTTTCGAAGCCATCAAAGAAGTAGGGCTCGAGCCGGAATGGCTTTGGTATCAAGATCAATTTCAAGTGAATGACTATAAGGCGCTTTTTCTGCCGGGTGGTTTTAGTTATGGCGACTACTTACGTTGCGGAGCTTTAGCGGCTCGCGCTCCGATTATGAAAAGTGTTCGTGAAGCAGCTAAGAAGGGCACGCCCATCTTAGGTATTTGCAATGGTTTTCAAATTCTCTGTGAATCAGGTTTATTACCAGGGGTTTTAGTTCAGAACAGCCATCTTCGCTTCATAGATAAGTGGGTGGATTTGAATTTGAAAAATGCCAGTCCGTTCACTTCTGCTACAGATAAAAAAATTCGTCTTCCGGTGGCTCATGGTGAAGGCCGTTACATCGTTGAAGAAGATGAAGTGCGTAGATTATTTGATGACGAACAAGTTTGGCTGACTTACGGAAAAAACCCGAACGGTTCAGTTGAAGATATCGCCGGGGTTTTAAGCTCTGGCAAAAACGTCGCGGGCCTTATGCCTCACCCCGAGCGTGCAATGACGAGCTGGATGGGTGGGCAAGACGGCCGCAGCTTTTTTGAAAGCTTGGTGTAGCATGTATACTGAACAACAACTGAGTGGACTTCTCAAGCACTACCGAATTTCTCAAGCAGAGTATGAGCTGATTCAAAAACAACTTGGGCGACCACCAAAAGGTCTCGAGTGGGCTCTTTACTCCGCGCTTTGGAGTGAACACTGCAGTTATAAAAGCTCAAAAGTTCATTTAAGAAAATTTGCTTCAAAATCTAAGCGTATCGTCAGTGAAGAAGGCGAGAACGCCGGAGTTATCGACCTTGGTGAAGGCGAACGTGTCGCTTTCAAAATGGAAAGTCACAATCACCCGAGTTTTATCGAGCCTTATCAAGGCGCAGCTACGGGCGTGGGCGGTATTTTAAGAGATATCTTCACTATGGGGGCGCGCCCAGTGATGCTCGCCAACTATCTCTGTTTCGGTAATCCAAAAGCCGATCGCATGTCATCACTTGTTGATGGTGTTGTGAAGGGCATCAGTGGTTACGGTAACTGTGTGGGCGTACCAACGGTGACGGGCCAAACTGAGTTCCATACGACTTACGATAAAAATATTCTCGTCAATGCTTTAGCCGTTGGACTTTTTAGGCCGGGCGAAAAGATTTTTACTTCTGGTGCCCACGGCACCGGTAACTTAGTAGTTTATGTGGGTGCTAAAACTGGCAAAGACGGCGTGCATGGCGCTTCAATGGCCAGCGAATCTTTCGATGATAAAAATGAAAAGAAAAAGCCGACCATTCAAAAAGGTGATCCGTTCTTCGAGAAGCTGCTGATTGAAAGCTGCTTAGAAGTGATGAGTGAGAATTTGGTTGTGGCAATTCAAGATATGGGCGCGGCTGGTTTAACATCTTCAAGTTTCGAGATGGCGGCTAAAGGCGGCATTAGTTTAAAAATGCATCTTGATAAAGTGCCTCTTCGTGATTCATCTATGACTCCAGAAGAGATTCTTCTTTCTGAGAGCCAAGAACGTATGCTTCTTATCTGTGAGCCGAGCCAACTTAAGCGCATTCAAAGTATTTTCAGCAAATGGGATCTCGATGCTGAGCAGATCGGTGAGATCGTCGATACAAAACCGGGTGCGACTCCGACGATGCAACTTTTATGGCATAACGAAGTGGTTTGTGAAATTGATCCGGGTCTGCTGGTTAATCAGGCTCCGAAATATGAGAGGGCTTTTGACACTTGGGCTTACCCGAATCGTATTGATAAATCGCTAACGGCAACATGGCCGGCGGGCTCAACTGTTCAGCCGAAAGACAGCTCGGCTTATTTACTTCAACTTTTTAGCGACTATCGCGGAACATCTCGTAATTGGATTTATGATCAGTACGATCAGCGCGTAGGTGCACGAACGGCCAGCGATTGTAGCAACTCAGTGGGTGTGATTCGTTTACCAGATTCAAAGCGCGGTTTAGGTTTAGTGCTGGGTTGTCGTCCATTCTGGATGCGCACTGATGCAGCCATTGGTGCTGCTGATGCTGTGGCATTGCCATCACTTGAGCTGGCAGCAAGAGGTTTTCAGGCTCTTGCTGTGACTGATTGTCTCAACTACGGTAATCCAGAAAATAAAAAGATCATGAGTGAGTTTGTAGCCAGCGTTGAATCTATGGCGAAACAATGTGAAATGCTAGATGCTCCTGTTATTAGCGGAAATGTCAGTTTTTATAATGAAACATTAGGACAGAATATCACTTCGACTCCAGCAACAGGAGTGGTTGGAATTCGTCAAAGTGTTGAAGGCTTACCGGCTTCAAATTTCAAAGCTGTCGGTGACGATATTTTTGTTCTTGAATATGCTTGTGTGCAAACGAACGGACGCGCGGGAGAAATCGAGAATCTAAAACCGGTCTGGATGGGCGAATACAATCATAAGGGCGTAGCTGATTTTATTAAGCTCACGCAAATTCTCGCTTCAGTGAAGGGCGTTCATGCCTCACGTGTCGCCGGTCAATTCGGTTTAGCTTATACTTTAGCGCGAATGTCTCTTTCGGCTTCTGGGGCCGCAGAAGGCGTTGGTGCAGGTCTCGGCTGTGATGTGGATTTAACGGCGATAGTAAAAACAAAAGAGCAGCTTTTCACTGAGAAGCTTTATCAAGTCGTGCTAGCTGTTTCACCTGAAGCCAGCAGCGAACTACAGAAGATATTTAACAGCTTCAAACCGGTGGCAGCCGATGCGTCGGCAGGTTCTCCGGTGGTTCAACTTCACCGCGTAGGAGTGGTTCGCGGCGACAGTTTAAAGATTCAAATTTCAGGTCAGCCAGTGGTTCAGTTAGCAGTACAAAGCTTGGCCGACAAATATTATAACTCTTGGGAGAAGAACTTTGAATTCATGGCGTGAAGAGTGTGCAGTTTTCGGCATTTGGGGAGACCCAGAAGCCGCTCGTATGGCTTATCTTGGGCTTTATGCTCAACAACATCGCGGTCAAGAGTCGACGGGTATCGTAAGTCTTGATGAGGGTCATCACATCCATCATAAAGGCCTTGGTCTTGTGGGCGATGTTTATCAAGAAGAAAATCTTTTAGCTTTAAAAGGTCACGCGGCTATTGGACACAATCGCTATTCAACAACGGGCGGAAACCTTCTCACTAATGCTCAACCCCTGACAGCGAATCTTATGACGGGGCCAGTGGCTCTTGCTCATAATGGCAATATTGTGAATAGTGATCCGCTTCGTGAAGAGTTGATTTCAAAAGGAGCTATTTTTCACGGCACCAATGATACGGAAATCATCTTACATCTTCTCTCACGTCATCCAAAAAATAATATGGTGGAGTGTTTAAAAGATATTCTGCCAACAATTGATGGGGCTTTTAGTTTAGTGATTTTAACTCAAGATGGTTTGATTGCCGCTCGTGATCGTTTTGGTTTCAGGCCGCTAGTTTTAGGTGAGCGCGAGCTTGATAATAAATCTGGATCTTCAACAGTGATAGCTTCTGAAACTTGTGCTTTTGATTTGATCGGCGCCAAACTCAAGCGAGAGATCGAGCCCGGAGAAATTTTCTGGATTGATAAAAATGGACCCCATAGCGCTCGCTTTACCGATGTGGCTCAAAAGACGGCCCACTGCGTTTTTGAACACGTTTATTTCGCTCGACCAGACTCTTTAGTTTTCGGACAGAGCGTTTATGAAACTCGTAAAGAAAGTGGTCGGCAGCTGGCCCGTGAAGCATTGGCTCCTGATGCAGATATTGTGATCCCCGTACCAGATAGCGGTAGTCCGGCGGCTTTAGGTTATGCTGAAGAGAGTGGAGTGCCTTTTGAAATGGGTATTATTCGCAATCACTACATTGGCCGCACTTTTATTCAGCCCAGCCAATCCATTCGCAGCTTCGGCGTGAAAATTAAATTGAACCCGCAGACTCATTTGCTGAAAGGCAAAAACGTCGTGGTTATTGATGATTCGCTCGTGCGGGGTACAACTTCACAGAAGATTATTAATCTCGTTCGTCAGGCGGGTGCAAAGAGCGTTCACTTCAGAATTGCGTCTCCACCCACGGTGGGGCCTTGTTTCTACGGCGTGGACACTCCATCAAGAACTCAGCTGATTGCTTCTCATAAAAGTGTTGAGGAAATCAGGCAATTCATTGGTGCTGATACACTTGCTTACCTCAGCGTTGAGGGAATGCGTAAGGCGGCCGGTGAGACTGAGAAGAAGCACTATTGCACGGCTTGTTTTGATGGCAAATATCCGACGCCTCTATTCGGTTTAGATAAGAACCAAGCGGCGAAACTATAATAGTTTATATAATCCTGGTGAGCACTTCTCTTGGCCCACCCCGCTTGCAAGTATGCATTTCGTGTTGAATTTACGTGTGAAGAATGAGCTTAAGGTCTAGGCTTTGTAAAATTTAAAAGTTTAAACACTTCATCTATATCCAGATCATAATATGTGCTTGTGAAGAACTCAGCATATAATCATAATCAAAATATGTTGATTATAGCTCGTATTGCATTTGTTGGCTTAGCACTCATCTATCGTTTTATTCTGCGTGACAGTTTTCATAGATTTGGCCGTGATGCTGTTGAGAGCGATGGTCTCAAATATTTTGTAAATCGCGGAAAATCTAAGCTTAATGGGGCGGTTGTAGACTCAGACGTGATTTTTGAAGTTCAAGAACTACCTGTATTCCGTATCACGCAGGAGAGCTGCTGTACTCGCTTACTAAAGATATTGAGACTCACAATCGAACTTCAAACAGGAAATGAGGAGCTTGATAAGCGTTTCTATATTATGTCTGATCATCGTGGTTTTTTAAATTACTTAAAAAATCACAAAGTGCTTCAGAAAAAAATATTTCAGACGAGCAAGGGGGTAGGTTGGACTCAAATGACGAGCGATGGAGCTGGCCATTTAATTTTTCATTTTACTAATGAGGCCAGTCCGTCTCATGTTGAGGCTCTAAAGCCGATAATGAATGAGATGTTTCAATTGAAGTTAGTATCGGAAGCTGATCCTTACTTTTGGCGTTATATTTTACTAGAAGTTGTTGTGTTTACTATTGCGGCCTATGCTGCAGGTGCGTATTTAAGTTTTATCGGTGATACTGGTACGTCTTTATTAAAGCCATATAGCTTAGTGTTTAGTGGTTTCGTATGTGGTCTTGCCTTATTCATTGCGATGATTTTTTTATCTGCTTTATTTTTGCGTGGCTCGTCTCGTCTGCCTCTTCTTTTTGTGGATTTTGGTGTTGTTTTGATAATCTCATTTGTGATTGCAGGCCCACAATTGATATTAGATATGAATCGGTGGCTTGATAAGTCTCCGCCTCAATTTACGGAGGCTGTTATTGTAGACAATTACTACCGCTCAAGCGGTGGTGGTACAAGGCGTAATAATCTTTATTATGTAAATGTCGTGTATCGTGAAAACCCTTTTGACTTGCCAGAGACACTCACGCTCAGTGGTTGGGACTATGGGAAATTTAAAAAAGGTCAAGGGGTCCGTTTTACGATTCACGAAGGCTTTTTTGGTGCTAAGTATATTGCAGATCGCGAAATCATTAAGGCGCCTTTTGAGGTGCCGATAATTGAGGGTGAGACTCCGCCGGGTCTCTAGTCTCGTCAAGAATAAGCTAGACTAGAAAAGAACACCTGCTACCATAAAAAACATGTCTAAAAAAAATGTGTCTGCTTGGAATGCATTACAGCCTGGTGATTTAATTGATGTTATAGCTCCCGGATCCCGCTGCAGCGATCAAGAGCTCGAGAAGGGCGTGAAAACTCTCGAAGCCTGGGGCTACCGTGTGCGCGTTGACTCTAAAATTTTCGGTCCTGATGTTATTTGTGCGAATACAGATGCAGAACGTTTTCGTCAGCTCAAGAAAGCTTTGCTCGCTAAAGATTCAAAAGCCATTTGGTGCGCTCGTGGCGGTTACGGAGCTATCCGTTTCACTGAAGAATTAAAGAAATTAAAAAAACCTAAAAACACAAAGCTTCTCATCGGCTACAGCGATGTGACAACCATCCACCATTTTT
Organism: uncultured Pseudobdellovibrionaceae bacterium; assembly: GCA_964360255.1. Taxonomy (GTDB): domain Bacteria; phylum Bdellovibrionota; class Bdellovibrionia; order Bdellovibrionales; family UBA1609; genus CAYHVK01. The sequence continues at coordinate 189,534 of CAYHVK010000002.1, forward strand.
TAAATCAGTTCTGGAAATGGCCAAGTTTGCACGGGCCTTTACTTGATCGCGTGGGACGTGGTGATGCTCATCCTGATGAGATTCAAGAATTGAAGGCCGTCTTAAAAGGCGAGCAGAGTGAAGTTGTATTCTCAAAACTGATCCCAATGAATAAAATGGCAGAGAAGAAGCGCACCATTAAAGCCACTGTTTGCGGTGGAAATTTAATGGTGGTGAATTCAACTTTGGGTGGAGCGTTTCAAAAACCTTTTCCGGGCATCGTATTTTTAGAAGATCGTGGTGAGCGTGGCTATCGCGTCGACCGTCTTTTAAAACAAATGGAATTGGCCGGTTCTTTTAAGCAAGCCAAGGCCATTGTACTGGGTGATTTTGTTGGCGGCTTAGAAGCCGATGGTAAAGATATGGTGACACCGATTCTTCAACGCTTTGCCGATGAAATTAAAATTCCGATGTTTAAAGGTGTTGAAGCCGGACATGGCGAGAAGCAGCGCGCGATTTTCTTTAACACTCCCGCTGAACTTGTGGGCGGTTCGCAAGCCAGCTTGAAAATTTATACGGGCGCGGCGAAAAGATGAACGCTTTTGAAAAACAATTAAAAACTAAAATTCTGAAGGCCGTTGAATATAATTTATCGGCGTATACTCAGAGCTTGTGTCTTCAGGTTTTTCAAAAGGGTGAGAAATTAGCCGAATTGGATTTAGGTCGATCTTACAAATACTATGATTTGGCTTCTCTGACGAAGCCCCTTTTTACGGTTTCGACTTTCATGCGTTACAACGATGAAAAGCGTCTTACACCAGAAGATCGCATCCAAAAATTACTTGAGTGGTGGCCGCACAAATCAACGCGTATCAAGGAAGTGCTTTCTCATCACGCGGGTTTGGCTTGGTGGTATCCATTCTTCGAGATGCTTGATAAGAAGGACTCTACGATTAAGAAGCGCGAAGAGGTTCGGCTTTTTTTTGAAAACCTCAAGCTCGGATCTAAAAAGAAATCTGTTTACTCAGACCTTGATTTTATTCTCCTGGGTTTTGTTATGGAAGCCGCTGAAGAGCATTCGCTCCTTCAGATTTGGGGTAATACCTCTCGCCCATGGGGCCTTAAGAGTTTGCATTTCAATGCTGAAAATAAGCCGACCTATAAGCGCACGGATTATGCTCCTACTGAAAAGTGCCCTTGGCGTAAAAAAGTTCTACAAGGTGAAGTGCATGACGATAACACTTGGGCCATGGGTGGGGTTTCAACTCATGCTGGTTTGTTTGGTTCATTAGAAGATGTTTCAGCTTGGGGATTGTTACTGAGAGAAGCTTTGAAAAATAAAGCGGGGAGCGCTTTAGCCTCTCACGAAACGGCGAAACTGTTCTGCAAGCGCCAAGTCCCACGAAGTGTGGGGGATTGGGCTTTAGGTTTTACTTTGCCGAGTCAGAAAGATTCAACGGCCGGGCATCATTTTTCTCCGAGTAGTGTTGGGCACACAGGTTTTACAGGGACTTCATTTTGGTATGATCCGAAGCGAGATCTTCTAGTTACAATCTTGGCGAATCGGGTCTATCCCACTCGAGAGAATGTAAAGTTCCGCACTTTGCGTCCGCTCATTCATGATTTTATTGTCGAATCACTTTAAAAGGTGCCCGTGCGCGGGCCCGGCCGGTTGCTAATCGGTGTAGCGACGCGGCACTGATTAGCAACCGGGCACCTTTTTTGTCATTCTGTCAAATTCGTGAACGTGTAAAATTGTAATGGTCGAATAAATTCAATAACTTATGCAACAGATTAACAGGTACATGCATTGCTAATATTGAGCAGATGCTTAAAGTATTACAGTACGTATCCATTGGAATTATTTTATTTTTCACAAGTTTAGCGCCAGTGGCGTATGCAACCTCTGTAAAGAGCAAGTCTTCAAAAGGTAAGACGGCGACAAAACGCAAGTCAAAACCAGCTCCTTTCAAGCCCAAATTAGATGCTTATGCGGCTTACATGATTGATGAAAAGTACATAATCGGTAAGAAGGATATGGATCAAGTTTTACCCATCGCCTCGGTTTCAAAGGTTTTCACGACACAATGGGCATTAGCAGTGCTGGGCCCAGATTATAGATTTCATGTTAATGTTTACATGACGCCAAGGAATAATAAGCCAGGCGTTTGGAATGTTCACTTATCAAGTGATCACCATCCTTATTTCGATAAAACACTTTTTTATAAAATCGCCGAGTATTTAGTTTCTCGAGGAATTAAAAATGTAGAGACCATGACTTTTGATGAGGGCGTTAGATTCGTTTGGGATGCAGAGAGTAAGTGTGCTGTCGCCTGCGATCATCCGCTTGGGTTTCCGACTCAGGACGAAGTTAAAAATGCTTTTGGCGTTTTCAAAGGTAAGCAATTAAAAATCGGTACGATTCGGTACTGGGCTTCTCGGAATGCAGATAAAGTTCGTGGTTTTAGACCGATCAAAAATCTCACTCAACAAGCGAATTTTTATTCGGATCCAATGGTTGATGTATTACACCGTATGAACGCAAATTCAAACAATCATGCCGCCAACCAAATTTTCTATCGCCTAGGCGGGAAACCAGCTTACGCACAATTTTCTGCTAAAACATTTTCATTTAAACCTGGTCAATTAGTTCTTAATAACGGCTCTGGTAACCCGGTTTCTAGAGATGGCCATAAGTATTACAACCGCGCGACCTCAGCTGTTGTGGTTCAGGCCATTGCATACATTCATGCCTTTATGAAGTATCATGGCGGAATAACTCGCGTGCTGGCCCTTGCTGCTCCAGATGAAAATAATACGTTGGGTGCTTATTCAGTTCGAACAGTTCTACAAGATAAGCTGGTAGCGAAGACGGGTTCAGTTTTCGAGGCGATTACGTTAGCCGGAGTTCTTTCAACCAAACGTGGGCCCATGGCTTTCTACTTTAATATTGATACAAATAGCAAAAGAGACTGGCGTAGCGCGCGTAGTGAAATTCGCGCTTACTTGACGGGTATTATTGAATATCTAGGGCCAGGCCCAGATATCAAATAGGGCCTCAAACAGATTAGAACGGAAAAGTATTCTTGTTCGCCGGATCTAAAAGCATTTTGTAAATCGACATATTACGGCTTACGATTTTTGTATAATTGCGAGTTTCAACAAAAACCATATCCTCTACAAATTCGATTTCGTCAGCTGCTGTGCTGCCCTTGATCCACTTCTCTACATTGTGGGGACCGCCGTTATAAGACGCGATGACAGCGGTGAAGCGCTCGTTAAAACGTGTTGCTAATTGATCTAGCAGGTAAGTGCCGAAGTTAATATTCGTATTCGGGATAAAAAGAGTTTTTGGGTCAAAATTATTGTTGCCCATCTCTTTAGCAATCACAGCGGCTGTTTGTGGCATCAGCTGCATAAGACCGATAGCGCCCACCGGACTGCGAACTCCGGCGTTGAAAGCAGACTCTTGACGGATCACCGAGAGGGTCATTGCTGATTCAAGCCCGCGAGCCGATGAGTGTTGTTTCACATCTGCTAAATATCCTGGTGGGTAGAATAAACCAGGCGCCGCTTTTAAAACTTGGACCCGTTGATTGCTGTTCACAGCTCCTGAAAAGTTGAAAGTCGGTAAATAATCGCCAAGATATTGAAGCGCTTCTAAATAAAGTTGTGCGCTCACTAAATTAGCGGGCTTATTAGGATTTAATGAAGATACGTAATAACGAGCCGTGCTGATAAAGAGGTCCGCTTGGTTCGCCTTTAAAAGCGAGATCATGTAATCGTGAGTGGTTTGTGGAGCTTTGCCTGTCGTTACGTTTTGCAAAAATTGAAGCGTGATTTGAGCGGCATTTTTTTGATCAATGGTTGAAAGACGTTTGATTTTCTCTTGGTATCCGGTGAGAGCCGCTTGTGTAAAAAGATCAAGAGCTGTGAGAGGGGCTTTAAGTTCGCGGGCGGCAATCATGCCGTAATAACCGTATTTATCGTCTTCGCGAGTATCAGCCAAAATTTTAAGCGAGTCTGCTTTGCGACCCAGTTTCTCAAGGGTACGGCTCATCCAAAAGCCACCTTTGGCGCGATCGGCCCCAGTCGGGAAGCGATTGCGGTAAGCTTCAAAAGTTTGAAAGGCTAAGTCGAATTTTTTAAGTTTGTAGTAGAGACGACCTAAATCAAATTGCACGCGATTCAAAACTTCACCACTCACACCTAAACGAATGACTTCATTCATCGGCGCGATGGCTAAACTAATATTTCCCATGGCTTCATGCACTTTTGCAATAAGCATATAGCCTTCGGCTTTTTCAAGATTGGTCACTTTCATTTTTACGATGACATCAAGCTTCGCTAAAGCTTCGGGTCCGTTATCACGAAAAGAAACATTGCGAGCCTGTCGCATTCTCGCTAAGTAAAGCTGTGTCTCGCCAAAAGAAGCAGCCCAAGCAACAGTCTTATCAGAAATAATTTTAAACTGGGCTTGATTCAAATCGTCGCCAATATAGCTATCACGATAGACTTTTAAAATTTCAAAAGCTTCAGCGGTCGGCTTGGTATGTATTTTCAAATAAGCTTCAAAAAGAGCGCGAGCCGGAATGATCTCGCCATGATTTAAAAAGTCTTTACCGATGGTAAGATGCTCGCCAGCTCTTGCTGATAAAATATAGCGAGGAACAGATTTGTAAATGGCCGCGCGAATAGCAGCATTGTTTTGGTAGGTCGCCTTTTTAAGGAGCGGTTCAATCTTATTGATGAGCTTTAATTTATTTTGGCGATCGGCTTCGACCTTTGAAGCGTTTAAATAAGCGGGGATAATGTTCTCGTAAGAAACTTTGTTGATTTCAGTGCTCGAGAAAGAAAGCAGTCTTTGGGTTCGCAATGAGCGTGCCGATTGAGCCAACCACGGGAAATCAGAAGTGATTTTTTTTGCTTCGGCACTGTCAAATGGGTCTGCTAACAAACTTTTATCGCAGAAAGCAAAGTATTGAAGACGGGCTTCGGCTTTAAGTAAGTGTGCGGCATTGTGCGAAAGTGAATTGAGCGACTGACAACCTTGATTCACATCAGTGGGATTGCCTTGAGAAATTCGTGACATTGCATCTCGGTGTTGATCGAGAAGAACATCGTTTGGGGTCGCAAAAGAAACGCTCGAAACAAGTAGCAATACCAGAGATGCCAAACGCATGAAGACTCCCATTAGAACTTCATTAGATAACCATATACCTCAATGCTAGTGGGGCTTTGCGGGACTTGTCACGCGATGAAGTAGGGGGTGCTGGGCCGGTCTAGGTGGCGCTGGGTTTGCAAACTTATGTCTTCAAGATTTATAACCTCTCGAGGTCACCCGAATGCGCATTATTTTTGATTTGATCATAGCTTGTTGTCGAACTCTCAGGCAGTGGAGCGCATTTTTCGGTTTCATGGCAACAGTGTTGCTCGCAGGCTCGCTAGCTGAAGCTCAGGTCTATTTACTCCCTGATTTTGTGAAAATTGAGCTCTCGAGGGATCAAGCGAACCAAGCGCAAAATATTCGCAAAGCGGGCAAAATCGATCGCGCCCTTTTGGCGGCTTATCAAGTTTTCTCTCGCCAAAACAGCCCAGCACTTAACCGTACGGCGCTCGTTGAAAAACTAGCCCAAGATCTAGGCCTAGAGACAGCAGATATAGAGTCGGCGATGGGTGTATATCAAGTTGAGGGTGAGCGCATTTTGTGGACTGAAAAAAGTTGGAGCTTTATACATCAGCAGATTGATTTCGGATTCAAAGATCTAAGCCGTTTTCGACCCCGCACGGCAGTTCAAACTTTGATGGATATCAGAGCTCTGAAGTTGGACGACCTTCGGGATGAGATGTTTGTCGGCGCTACAGCGTCACTGATTCCACTGATCAAGGACATGTTTTTAAAATTGGATTCAAATCTTAAGATGCGCTGGTCAATTGTAACTCAGCTTTTAAGTTTACCTATTCACCCTGATAGCGCTCGCATGTACATGCAGATTTGGCTCGACGACGTGCTTCGAATCGTGGATGTCTCGGTTTATGAAAAGCAGATTTTAAATCAAGAATTCAATAAATTTTTGCAGACTCATAATGAAGTCGATCGCACCCAGGTGTTATTGCTGGTGGCAGACGGTCTTTTAAGCAAAACTAAAGGCGATCCGTACCCAAACTGGTCTGAGCGCCAAAAGTTTCTACAAAAAATCAATGTCGATCTGCTTGAAAGCTCGAAGCAAGATCGTGAAAAATTAGCTATCATCAGCCAAGCTTTTGCGAAGAATATCGTCGATGTCTTGCGCTCGGCTCGCCAGTCCATGGTAAGCCGACAAGGCCGAGATCTGGTGCTTGTCGAAATGTTAAAGCTGGTGCAAAGTGCCGATCTTTTAAGTGTCATCCAAAACTTTGCTCATCCGGATTCGCGCCATGATTACACCAGTGATATTTTTAAAAATGAATTGTTAAAAAGAATTCGCGCTGAGCACCAGAACTTAAAAAATGAACTCCCCAGTTTTTTAGAGCAACTGGCGCGTTCGCAGTCAAACTCCGAAAAATTGACAAAGCTGAGTTTTGTTATCGCGTTAAAAGATCTGTTTCGGGATGGAGGTTCGCTTCAGGTGCAGTTCGAAGGCGTAATTTTTGATCGAGCTCGTAATATTATAATTCAAGCTGCCGATGATTTCGATAGAAGCGACATTGAAACAGGGATGAAATTGATCGATTCAATCGCATCCTTGCTTCCGCGAACGAAATTCTTGCAATTATTGAATGAAATTAAATTAGCAATTGAAGACGATGTTCGTCTAAAGCTGCAGTCTTTATCTGTATACACACCAATAGATACAGAAGACAATGAAACGTATTTAAAAGAAGATCTTAAAGAATCACAGATTTACCAAAAGGTTTTACGATATTTGCAGGCACAAAATTCGCAGTTGCAGGGCCAACAGACGAATGTCAGCGGAGTCGTGAGCTTGGGCGCGAAATTGGACGCGAACTCTAGATTCGATAAAAATACTCAAATACCTTTGCCAGATGTTTGTTCACGGCTGTTAGGGTCTCCAAATTAGTTAATAGCCCTGAGCCACTGGCTCGCTATTTCAACTACCGGCTACCGGCAGTTGAAATGTGTAACCGACAGATTATTCTTGACGAGGTTTTCGCCTTTTACCTTGGCGTATATACCGACTTTTCTTCTCGTGCATAAAGTAGTGAGGATGATTTTTTCTCGCGGCGGGGCGATGGTCTCTTGAGTGCTTCAGCTGTGTCGAATCAGCCGGACAATTAAATTATTTTGACTCTCATTGTCTTTAAAAATCCAGAAAATAAAATGTCATGTTACATGTTTTGTCATGAAACAAAAAACACTTTTCAAAACGAAAGATTATTCAAGTGAGTTTGGCGGGAGTCTATCTGAAGGTCGGCGTAAATCAGCGAGGCCATTGTCAGGTAAAAACCCTCTTCATTTAGTTTTAAGAGCTGACACTAAAATATCAGGATCATTTTTAAAACACCGAACACTTATTGATAGGTACCTTAAACATTTCATTCAAAAATTTGATGGGCGTATTTACAAGAAGGCTTTGGTGTCGAACCATATTCATCTCGTTGTACTTTTCCGCACGCGAGCCAGTTATACAAACTTTATTCGGGCTTTCTGTGGGACCATCGCCCGGATTTTAAAAGTAAAGTGGCTCAAGAGGCCTTGGAGCCGAATATTAGCTTGGGGACGAGCTTTTAAAATCGCAGTTGATTACACAATTCAGAATCATCGCGAAGCTATCGGTGAAATACCGTACCAACCGCGACGTAAAGCTTCAAAACCCTTTACAAAGGCCACTAGAAACTCCACCATATTGATATGAATTTACCGGCGAACTCACATATACATCTAATCGGGATTTGCGGCACAGCCATGGCCTCTTTAGCGGGACTTTTAAAAAGTTCGGGCTATAAAGTGACGGGCAGCGATCAAAACGTTTATCCGCCCATGTCGACCCAGCTGCAAGAACTCGGTATTCCAATTCAAACTGGATATAAAAAAGAAAATCTGAATCCACGGCCTGATCTTGTGATCGTAGGGAATGTGATCCCAAAATCAAATCCTGAAGCAGAAGCTTTGCTGGCTTCTGATATTCCGTATACAAGTTTACCAAAAGCTATGGGCGATTTTGCCATAGCTTCACGCGATTGCATTGTTATTGCTGGTACTCACGGTAAAACAACAACCACATCAATGATGACTTGGGCTTCAGATTCAGCTGGTCACAAAGCTGGGTATATGATCGGTGGTATCCCAGAAAATTACGGTCAGTCGTTTCGTATTTCAAAAGATAACTACTTTATTATTGAAGGTGACGAGTACGACACGGCCTTCTTCGATAAAGTCCCTAAGTTTATCCATTACAAACCAAAGTATGTGGTTTTAACCAGTGTGGAATTTGATCACGCCGATATTTATAAAGATCTCGAGGCGGTAAAGGATTCATTTAGAAGATTGCTCACGCTTATCCCTGCTGATGGTGTTTTGATTGCGAATAGCGATAATAAGAATGTCGCTGATTTGATTAAAGAGATTTCGGTGGAAGCCAAAGTTGGGCCGGGCATCGCTCATGGCACTTATGTATCTAAATACGGCTATAAAATCTGCACTTATGGTGTTGGCAGTTCTGACCGTGACCAAAGCTTGAATGCTCCAGATTATAAACTCGTCGACCGCGAAACGATCGATGGTCGCAATCATTTCGTGGCAGTGCATGAGGGCAAACGCATTGCCGATATCGCTATCAAACAAAGCGGTGAGTACAATGCGCTCAATGCCCTTGCGGTTTACGCTATGGCCCGTGAGCTCAAATGGGATTTAAATAAAACTCTTCAGGGCCTCGCTTCATTTAAAGGCGTTAAACGTCGCCAACAAGTTTTGGGTACACCAAATAATGTAACGGTGATTGAAGATTTCGCCCATCACCCAACAGCAGTGAAGGTGACTTTGAGCGGTATTCGTGAGCAGTATATTAAGAACGGTCGCCTCTTCGCACTTTTCGAGCCACGCTCAGCCACTTCACGTCGTAAAGTTTTTCAAAATGATTACGTGCAAGCTTTTAGTGAAGCGAACTTTGTTTGTATCGCTAAGCCTTTTGATCAAAGCAAAATCAATGAAGCTGATCGCTTCTCATCAACTGAATTAGTCGCTGATATGCGGCTTAAGAAAATTGACGCTCATGAATTTGATAACAGTGATCAGATCGTCGAATTCGTTAAGAAGAATGCTAGGCCCGGCGATGTAGTCGTGATTATGTCAAACGGTGCTTTTGATGGTATTTATCAGAAACTTTTAAAGGCTTTGGCTTAATGTCAGGTCCAATTGATATTTACAAGCTCATCGAGTCCCGCACTTCCATCCGCAAATATAAAAAAGATCCTGTTCCTAAAGAACTCATCGAGAGAATATTAAATGCCGGTATGCACGCTCCAAGCGGAAAGAATCGTCAGAATTGGCGCTTCTTCGTCGTACAGGGGAAGAAACGGGATGAGTACTTAAAATATTCGCAGAAAAGCTGGCTCGGGATTAAAGATGTCTTAGTGAAGCGTTTAAAGCCTTCGCTTTATGAATTCACTGAGCGTTTCTTTTTCACTCTTGGTGATGCACCGGTGATTATTTTTTGTTACTCAGTGAATGATAACGAAGAGAGGTACCTTACAAGTATCGGCAGTGTTTACATGGCGGCCCAGAATATGATTCTCGCCGCGCAAAGTGAAGGCCTTGGCACTTGTCCAATGGGGGCTCCGCTTGAGATTGAAAAAGAAGTGGATGAATTTTTAGGTGTGACAGATAAAAACTATACTGAGGCGACAAAGGGTCATCCTGATTCAGGAGCTGCCATCGGCAGTGGAGTCGGCCCCAAGCCACAGCTTTTATGTGCATTAGTACTTGGATATCCTGATCATCAGCCGCCAAAAGCGAAGCGCCAAGTTGAAGGGCGTGTGACTTGGCTGGAATGATAAATGAACTTGGGTTTTAAGGCTCACTTTCAGCCACCCGCGTTATGTCAAGCTGGCCCCGCTTTTTATTAGCCTTAAATAGCCACGTATTTTAAGAAAATACCATGACACCATTAATGAAGCAGTACTGGGAAATTAAGACCAATCATACCGATAAAGTCCTTCTTTTTAGAATGGGCGATTTCTATGAAATGTTTCATGATGACGCTATCACGGCGGCTCCGATTTTAAATATTGCGCTCACTTCGCGGAACAAAAAATCGGCGGATGATACACCTATGTGCGGTGTGCCTCATCACTCAATTGCTGGGCCTATTTCTAAGCTTCTACAAGCCGGTCATAAAGTGGCCATCTGTGATCAACTTGAAGATCCAGAAGTGGCGAAGGGTATTGTTAAGCGTGGAGTGACTCGAATTTTAAGTCCCGGAATGGTTTATGACCCAGAAACTTTAAATGAACTTCAGGCCAACTACATTTGCAGTTATGACGACACTTCGATTGCATTTCTTGAAGCTTCAACTGGCGAAGCCTTTTACTATCGCACGGCGAGCGGAGATGACGGCGCCCGCACTCGTGAGCAACTCTTAGCGCTTCTTCGCCCGGTTGAACTTGTATTAACGACAAAACAAAAAGCTGAAATTTTTAAAGCGAAGCAATTTGATGCTAAAGCCGCAAAGAATTTAGCTGAGGCTTCGGTAAGTCCGTTATTGATCGCTGGCGAAGCGGTGCATTTGACGGTTTATGATAGCGCAGAAGCGGCGCCGACGCGTTTACTTGGTTATGCTAAATCAATGCAGGGCGAACAAGTTCTCGCAACGATCAAGCCTTTTGAAGAGCGTAAGCTCGCTGTACTGATGCCTTTGAGCGAAACAGTTCTGCGCCACTTAGAAATTTTCAAAACTTCTAAGGGCGAAGAGAAGGGGAGTTTATTTCAAGCTTTGAATCGAACTAAAACCTCAGCAGGCGCGCGGTTACTTAAATCTTGGTTGCAATTTCCGCTCATTGATAAGACCTTGATCGAAGAGCGCCAAAATAAAGTCGAGATCTGGACTAAAAATTTATCAACGCTTAAAACTCTTCGCCAAGCTTTAGGCGCGATGGGTGATATTGAAAGACGTCTCAGTAAAATTTCTTACTCGAACTGCAATGTTCATGACCTAGTAGCTTTACAACAATCTCTTGAGACGGGTCTCTCGATGGTTGAGTTCTGCCCAGATTTAAAAGCCGATACGGTTAAGGCCGTGCAAGATATTGCTTTTAAAATTAAAAATACGATTACAGAAGATCCGCCACTGCAAACAAAAATGGGTGGATTCATTCGCCGTGAATACTCTGAGAGATTAACTGAGCTCGTTGTTTTAGCTGAAGAGAGTCAGCGACTCTTGCTTGAGCTCGAAACTCGTGAACGGGATAAAACGGCCATTAGCTCACTGAAAGTGCGTTACAACAATATTTTTGGTTACTACATCGAAGTCACAAACACGCACACCAATAAAGTGCCGGATTATTTTAAGCGCAAACAGACTTTAGCCAATGCTGAACGTTATATCACTCCAGAGCTTCATGAGCTTGAAGGTAAAATTCTCTCAGCTCGCTCAAAACGCGTGGAGCTTGAAGAAGCTGTATTTCATGACTTGCGCCGAGAAATTTTAAGTCTGTCACCGCACATCCGCATGGCTTCGCAAGCCTGGAGCGAACTCGATGTGGTTTCAAGCCTCGCTTGGTTAGCTATTGAAAATAAGTATGTGCGCCCGCGCTTTGATAATGGAGCGAAAGGTTCGGCTTTAAAATTAAGCCTTAAAAGTTCTCGTCACCCAGTGATCGAGCAAGAAGTAAAAGTGAAGTTTGTACCCAATGATATCGAGCTCACAGCCGGTGAGTGTTTGTTACTGACGGGCCCGAACATGGCCGGTAAGTCGACACTGATGCGTCAGGTAGCTGTGATTTCTTTAATGGCTCAGCTCGGCTCTTTCGTGCCGTGCAAAGAAGCCACTCTGCCGGTTTTTGAAAAAATCTTTACTCGTATTGGTGCCAGCGATTCTTTAGCTGAAGGCTTATCAACTTTTATGGTTGAGATGAAAGAAACCGCAGAAATGCTTCTCGATGCCAACGAGAAGAGTCTTGTCATCTTAGATGAAGTGGGTCGCGGGACTAGCACCTACGATGGTATGAGTCTCGCCCAATCGATTTTAGAATATTTAGTAACAGCAAAAAAACCGATCGTGTTCTTTGCCACTCACTATCACGAACTCACTCAGCTTGAAGAGCAGTTCAGTGTGATCAAAAACGGTCATATGGAAATCGAAGAGAAAACTTCGGGCGATAAAGCGGCTGCCTTTTCTTCAGAGATTCGTTTCTTGTATGCGCTTCGTCCGGGCCCAGCCAATAAGAGCTATGGTTTACACGTGGCTCGTCTAGCAGGCTTACCAGGTTCAATTTTAAAGCGAGCGGAGAAGCTGCTTTCGGGTTATGAAGAGGCAAAAACTGATGAGGCTCAATTCGAGCGCATCTCTCAAGGTGCCGCTGCAGCTCGGACTCAAACAGAGACGGCTCAGGCGAACCCCGCAAAAGGTAGTCGACGCGGCTCTTTAATGAACGATAATGACGGTGAAACTTCTCTAGCTTACGAAGTGGCCGCTTCTTTAACCCTGCAAGACCAATTGCCGCTGTTATTTCAGCCCAATGAGGTCGATGAGCGTTTAAAAGCCATTGCCGAAGATATTCAAGAGCTTAAAGTTTCGAGCATGACACCGCTCGCGGCACTCAATAAGATATCTGAGTGGCAACAAAAACTTTCTTAAACAAAGAGCAAATAGAAAATCTACGGGCAGAGTCAATGCCAGGGAAATCCTTGCCGAATGCAGAAGCCCTTTCTAAAAAACTCAGCTCTTTACTGCTTGAACGCTTAGGTCGGCATCCGAATTGGGTGAGTTCTAAACCTATCGCCATTGGCAGCTGGTCGCGGGAGCAACTCTGCCCACGCTCAGATATCGATATATTATTTTTAGGTGAAGAAGATAAGGTTAAGAAGCTAGTCGATGACTTCTTTGAAGAGGGTCTCAGGCTTCGCTATCGTGTTCCGCAAAATCGTAATGACTGGACAGTCGGTGTTGAGACTTTTGATATTGTCGCACTTTTAAATTGCAAGCCCTTAGCTGACGGTCGCGAGCGTGACACTGAAGACCTAATTGCCCAGCAGCAGGCAAAGATCTTTAAAAAAGGCCGCGCTTATTTCGTCAAGCTTGTAAAAGAGATGAAGCTCGAGCGTAAAGTACGCGAAAAGCGTTATGATTTACTTAGTAATTATCTAGAGCCCAATTTGAAATACGGACCTGGCGCTTTAAGAGATATCGATCAAGCTTTGTCTATCGACAATATGCTTCTGGCTAAATCCGCCGAAGAGTCCGTGCTCAAGGCTCGAGAGTTTTTGGTTGAAGCGCGCGATTACTTTTTATTCTTAAGGCAGAAGATTCAGTTGGATGGTGGGCTTGATACTCTTTCATCGGCTTTACAAAAAGAACTCACTGAAGAGTTGCAATTTAAATCCATTAAAGATTTTATGCGTGAAGTGCAGAATCGCCTGAGCGAAGTGAGCTTCTACGCTGACTTTATTGTTGAGAAGGCTCTTGCGAGCGCTAAAACTTCACAAAAAGTTGAAAAACAAAAACTTTCAAGTATCGAAGACGCTTTTCGAGCCTTGAAGGCTAATCCTGGCATTTTGATGCAAGAGCGCGTGCGCCGTTATTTAGAATCTTGCGCCAATGCAGCCGGTGATAAAGCTAAGTCCGGCAAAATGGATTTTAATTTAACGAGCTATCTCGGCCCTGAAACTAAAGATCAAGAGATCATCGCTTTTTTCAGATCCGGCTTAATGGGTCATTTGTTAAAGGATCTGCGCCGCGTGCGAGGCCTAGTTCAGCATGATCAGTATCACAGGCTAACTGTGGATGCTCATACGCTCCAAGCGGTGAGAGAAGTGCTCAGAGTCAAGAAAAGCCCGAACTCCATTGGGCGCCTCAAGAGTTTTGTAAAACGTTTGAATGGTCATGATTGGACTGTTTTAGTTTGGTCGGCTTTATTCCATGATTTGGGTAAAGGCCTTGATGGTGATCATGCCAATAAAGGGGCTGAGATCGTAAAAAAAGAAATGATTCGTCTGGGTTTATCTTTACGCTTAACAGTTGAAGTGGCGTGGATGGTTCAGAAGCATCTTTTGCTCTCTGGAGCGGCATTCAGACAAAACCCGGAAGCCACGGGCACATGGCAATGGCTTTTCAGTCAAGGTTTGCAAGGTCGGCGCATTCCATTGCTAGGGGTTTTTACAGCGGTTGATATTCGCGCGACGAATCCTGATGCCTGGAATGATTGGAAAGAGCGTTTATTATTTGAGCTTTCAACGGCCCTAGAGTCACCGAAGGCGAATCGGCTCCACCTACTTTTAGATAAGCTCGAGAAAAGTAAGCTTCCGGTGAAGAAAGAGTTCTTCGAGCGTCTTGACCCGGCTGTTATCGAAGCCGTGAGTACAAAAATTTTATTTGATGATTATAAAGAGCTTTTGAAGCTTGAAAAACAAAAGTCGCCAACGTCTTTAGATTTGGTGGTTGTTAAGGGTAAAGCTAAAAACCGTCTTTGGATTCGTTTTCATTCGGCAGCAGATAAGGCTGGATTGTTTTTAGATTACGTTGGTTATTTGTATGCAGCAGGCATGGGCGTGCAAGAGGCTTACGTACAAACATACTCGGCTTGGGGAGTTTACGATTGGTTTCAGGTGCAGAGCTCAAAAGCACCTGGAGTTGTTAAGAAAATGTTGGGTACGGCAACGGTGAGCACGAAAGTCGCCTCTAGTGGAGCGAGTCGTAACAGTGTGCGCTTCGAGAGAGTGGATTTAGTTCGTAGCGAAAAATCTTCGGCCATATTTAGTTTCAGAGGCCGCGATCAAAAAGGGGCTTTACTCGAGGCCACTCATTCGCTCTATCGCCAAGGTCTTTCAATTCAGTGGGCCCGCGTTCATACATGGGGTCAGCAGATTGATGATGTGTTTGGCGTTGAGAAAACATCGGATGTGGAATGGTCAGCAATTCTGGCTGAAATTAAAAAAACTTGCGGCCAAGTCGCTGAAGACTAAACAGGCCATCAGCCGAAAAAAACCTTAAAAAATTACTTCGGTCGGCTGAGGATTCGGTTAGCCAAGCCTGATAAATAAACAAGATTTTCTATTAACCGAAAGTCTTGTTACAAAAAAGTTGGGACCTTCTGAAAGGTTAGTCGACTTACCGACGGTCGCAGAGACTTTCGCCAAGGTTTTGACGACTTTTGGCTACCTGCCAAAATCCAGTCTAGATTTCATTTTTTTTAAGATTACCCCTTGTGCTCAAGTAAAAAGTCGCGCAGACTTTAATAGAGGGAGACTTGACCATGGGTGGGCGAGTCGACTGAACACACACACCGTTAACAATATAAGAGGGGGAGCAAGGATGCTCAGAGATATACTTCTTCAAAAAGGGTTGTCAAATCGCGAGTCAGAAGTAGCTGAACTCGTAACAAAAGGTCTTTCGAACAAGGAAGTTGCGAATCAACTTTTTGTAACCGAGAAAACTGTGAAGTTTCACCTGACGAACATCTATAAAAAGATGAACGTTAAGTCACGCGCACAGTTGATCGTATGGTGCCTACCGCACATGGGCTTCGTGGAAAAAGAAGCGCCAGCTGCAGTTGGAGCTACAGCCGCACCACAAATCATTGGTGGAGCAGCTCAGGCCAATACTATCCCAGTTGGTAACACAACTGTTGGTGGTATCAATGGCGGTTTCAATCGTGGTAACGGCGATCTAGGTTTATAATCTAGACGTTCACGAGCACATTCAAAAAAATCGGGGGTCGCGCCAGTCGTGGCCCTTTTACTTTTAAAAGGTGCCCGGTTGCGAATCGGTGCCGCGACCTGACATAAAAATCTCAAATTCTTAATCAAATCATCGCCCCATCTTATAAGTTTATTGGTATGAATTGACTGCCAATCTATGAAACATAATATTTTTTTAAAGCCGACCTGATTCACCTATTTTTCGTTTGTGAAATACAATTTGCGGCGAAGAACGCTCCCAAAAAGCGCCCGACAGATTAGCCCAAGAAAGTTAGAACAACTATCCCAACAGCGGTGGCTATAACCCACTGACCCAAATCATTTCGTGTACGGCGAATGTATTTAAAAACCACGTAGGCCACACAAAACGAAAGTACTGAACGCCAAGTTGCAAACCACAATGTTTTGGTGAACATAAAAGTTGTAAATTGCAATGCGGCCCAAAGGCTGGCGCAAACAATTTCGTCATAGTATTCGCTGACTTTCAAGAGAGCTAAGAACACTAAAATGTTGGTTGTCATAGAGATATAGTAGTAACCTTTTGTCGAGGGTCCAGCATTATGTCGAAATCACCAAAAGTTGCGAGTAAGAAAATTTCTGAATCTACAGTTATCATGACTGAACTTGTGCTTCCGAGTCATACCAATTCTTTGCAGTCGGTATTTGGGGGAATCATGATGTCGTGGATCGATATCGCGGCGGCCATCGCAGCGCAAAGACACGCACAAAGGCCAGTGGTCACAGCGAGTATTGATGCGCTGAGTTTCGTGGCGCCGGTCTATGTGGGCTGGATTGTAAATTTAAAAGCTTCGGTCAATTATGTTTCCCGCACTTCGATGGAGATTGGCGTTCGTCTCGATGCCGAGAACCCAACAGAAGGCCAAACTTTTCACGTTGCTTCAGCCTATATGACTTTTGTGGCTCTCGATGAAAAAGGGAAGCCTTGTGTCGTTCCGCAAATTATAGCTGAGACTCCGCAAGAAAAACGTCGATATAAGGCAGCCGAGCGCCGCCGCGAATTCCGTTTAAAATTACGTGAGGCCCAAGAAAAATGAAAAAGCGTTTTAAAAGCTGTATTCACTTATTGTTTCTGCTTTTTATTCTGTTTGTGCTTAATTTAGCCACTTATGAATATGTGCAGGCCCAGATCGCAGTTATTTCTGAAGTGAAGGGTAGAGTCACGGTTCGTGATGCTCGCGGCGGATTAGAAAAAGAAGCTCGCGTCGGTGAGATTGTGACCAAAGGGGACAGTTTACAAACAGACGAGAAATCGGGTCTTCAGATTTTGTTTTCAAATGGCAATTTACTTCAGCTCAATGAAAAAACTAAAGTTCGACTGACTGAATATGAATTTGATCGCCCGGTGCAGGGGGATCACTCTGTTTTAGATGTACAGAGCGGTGAAGCTCGTTTCTTAACGAAGCATGATTACTCGGCAGAGCGCCGCTCAGCCATAGTGAAAAGCCCGAACCTCTCGGTTATGACCGATGAAGAGGCGAAGACGGGTGGAGACTTATATATTAAAGTCGATGCTGAAAAAAATACGTCTGAGGTCGTTAGTCTTGATGGCTCATTTGTCGTGGGAAGTAAATTTGAAAAGCGTAAAGTGGCTGAGCAACAAAAGCTGAAGTCAGGGCAATCCACTCGTAATAAAAACGCCGAAGAGTTAACTGAGGGCCCAGAGAAGCCCTTCACTTTACCGGTTGATTTAGATACCGATCGCATGACAGAAATTCAAAACTCAATTGTAAAGCCTGCGAATGAGACGCCTTACAATATCTATAAAGAGAATCATCCCGGTTTTGCTCTGCGGTTCAAGCCGAGGGCTTATATCCATATGAAGAATCGTATGGATGCCAAAAAGCGCAAGAAAAAATAGTACTAATTGGCTACACGAGCTGAACTTTCAATCGAGCCATAGGCATTTGAGATGACGACCTTGTAATCCCCGTATTGAGCGGTAGAGGCGTATAAGAGCTTAAAATTGTAAGAAGATGCTTGGGCACCATTAATTGGTGTAAAAGTAGCTCCTGCTGCTAATGATTTAAAATACCACTGATAAGATGTCGCATTGCTTGCGCTAACGACAAGTGAGACATCGCCATTTGTCGGTGTTAAAATAATATTTCGATAGCCACGCAAAACTTTTACATCTTTTGCAGCCAGTGTTAGAACTGGCGGGTATTGATAAGGTTGCCGAACAATGCTGACAGCAACGGTAGCAGTAACTGAATTCACTGAGTTTGATGCAGTTACTTTGTAAAGGCCCGAATCAGAGATTGCAGACTTGGCAATTCTGAAGCTGGCTGAAGTGGCGCCTGGTATTGCGACATCATCTTTGTACCATTGATAACTTACATTCGTACCGCTCGCGTTAACCGAGAGATCAACAGGAGAATCCAGAGGAATGGTTTGGTTGACGGTAGTTCCCGAAATAGTTACGGCCTCAACTGTCGGCGGCGGCGTTGCAAGTGGCAGAGTATTGCTGCCATTTGCTGAGCTGTCGTTGCCAGATGATGAAGATTGATTTGTGTATTCTTCAGTATTCATGGAATCAGCACAGTTTTGAAAGAATAAAGCGCAAAGAGAAACTGTGAACACTAATAGAAATTGTTTTATATTGATACGCATGTGAGATCCCCCGATCGCTGTGTTAACTCTCTTTCTTTGCAATCTGGCGACCAATTTCAAACAGAGTTTGAGCTAATTTAGCGATTTGCTTTAGATTTGAAGGTGTAGAACTAAAATGCAATGTAAAAAACATCAACAGTTGTAAGTGCGCTGAAATTAGTGCGTTACACGAGTGCGGCTGATGCCGATTTGAGCGCTGACGTCTGAAGACGACATAATCTGACGAGTCGGAGTGATATTGGCTGCTGCTGAAATATCGGCACTTGTGGCCTCAAGACGTCCCGGGGAGAGTTTGATTCCTACGGAAGAACTGGATTGCAGAAGTTCTTCCTGCTGTGTGGGTACAGCTCGCTCGACGAATTTTTGAATCTGCTTATCACAACCAGCGGCGCTGATCATAAGTGCTAATAAGCCGATAGTTTTAAAAATTCTCATATGACTTTATCGGAAGTTTTTGAGCAGAAAATAAGCGAGTGTCTCATCTTGAGACGGAAAAGGTGCCCGGTTAGTTATCGGTGCCACAAAGTAGATCTATGTCAGGTCGCAGCACCGATAACTAACCGGGCACCTTTTAGAAGTGATAGTAGAGGGCTGAGTAGCCCTCGGTGTAACCTTCGCGGTACGGCAGGAGTTTGGTGGGTGTTGAATCTTCGCTGCCAGCCTCGAAGAATGTGAGGCGATAGCCCACACCAAATGACCACTTTTTCGAGAAGAAGCGGCTGATAAAGCCCGAGATCTCAGCTTTCGAGCTTGAGTCGGTACTTACACCATAAACAAATTCTCCGCCTGTACTCCATTCTGAACCGAGCGGAAAGGCGAGACTTGTACCAAATTTTACGAGTTCATATTGTGATGTAAAGAGGGCGCCCGAGTTGCGGTAAGCTTCTATACCACCAAACGCTGAAACCTGCATTTGTGGTAAGAATGAAATCGGTAAGCTGGTGGTGAAGCGATAATGCATTCGAGCTTCTAAGCTGTTAATGGCAGACTGCGAAGATGTGGTGGCATCAAAGACTTGTGACTTTAATAAACCCTCAAATCCTGTTCGGCCCAGCCAGTAAAGTCCTCTAAGACCGAGACCACCAGCAATGGCGCGGTCAGCATCTGTTGAGATCTGTTCAGAGGATTGAAGTGTCCATAAAAGACCATGCACTGAGAATTGCGATTTATTGTAACCGCTGTTGTTGGTATTAAGCGGACGCAAGCCTTCTAAATCGATAGAGCTGACAGCTTCAGATTCTTGTTCTGCAGCAACGGCTCGTTTCTGGCGCTTCACTTTTGCAATATTTAAGCTTGGGTCTTTAAGCACACGAGTCATAACCGGTTTTGAATCAGGACTCGATTGTCCGAACTCATTGTAAGAACGTGCGACGATTTTATAAGCGCCCGGTTTAGAGGCAGCCCATTCAAGTGAGCGGCCTTTCGCTTTGTGAATCACTTTATTTTTTGCGTCCACCACAAGGATTTCTGTGACGACGCCAGTTGTGTTCCAGTTCGCTTTAATGGCATCGCCCACATAAAGTGTTTTTGCATTAATTTGCGCGAGTACCGGAGCCGTTGGGCGCTCTGGTTTGTAAATATTAAATTTCTGAGTAGCCGACCACTCTGAAAGAGATTGGTCTCTCAGAACCGTACGGAAGCGGTAGTAGTAAGAACCGATTTTGTAAAACGAGAGTTTAATGCTGCTACCAGATTTAAAGAACGTTCGCGTGTCTTCTTGCGGAAAATCAGGTGAATACGAAGCTTCAGCTACGTAACCAATCGTTTCAGGCGGCGAGCGAACATCGAGATTGAAAGAAATAGTTGGGCCCAGAAGGGGAATGTTCTCAGAATATGGCTGAATTTTGGGTGCCGCATCTTTCATGTAAGCGGTTTGCACTTTAATGCTTTGTGCTTGCGACCAATTTTTACCGTTATCTAATGAAACGCGCCAGAAATTTGTACCTAAATTGAGACGCTCAAATGTAAAGCCGCTCTCGTTGGTATTGAAAGTTTCATTGATATTGAAATCTTCAGTTTTTGAAAGTTGTACTTTGGCAATGGTATTTATATCGCGATTCGACCAACCAATGCGATAACTCTTGAGCGCCGTTTCAGGCTCGGGCCTTCTTGAAAGTTCAAGGGAGTTTTTAGTTTCATAGATATCGTAGAGCTTCCAGTAATGGTCGACTATTTTTGGTGTCATACTGAATTTGATATCTTTAAAATTTACAGTTGCATGTTCTTTTTGCGAAAGTACGGCGACGGTATTAGCTTTTAAGATATTTTTTTTGCCGTCACTTCCTTTAACCGTCATCTGACCGGTTAAGAGTTTAAAGCGAGCTTTTTTATTTTTACCGATAACCACTTGCAGTTGTGAGTTGGCGCCGCTGAGCTCTGTGACCTCACCAGCAATGGCCACTTTTACGTTACCATTCACTTCAAATTTAAAATTGCCATAACCTAAATCTGGGATGTTGGCGTTCTCAATACGGCGGAACACAACGATAGAATTTTCTCCTACTGTGACTTGACCGCCTTGATCTAATTTCACATTGGCTTTTGAATTTTCGCCAGAGAATACAGAGTCACCGAGGTAAACGTTTTGCTGCTCGCGAGACTTGAACCAAACATACGAACCTTCACTGCGTGAGCGGGTGTCATTGACTTGTGAAACAATACTGCCAAGTTTAGGCCTTTTCGTTTTGTTTTCAAGGCTGGCTAAGTATTCATCGATATTGTTAAGAGCATAATACGAACCACCTAATAGCAATAAGCAAAAGATAATAAGAATTATTTCGGTGATAGATATTCGTCTTTCGCGTTTCACGAGTTCTAAATCGGTCTTTGTTTGCATATATATGATGTGGACCCATCGTGAAATGGACGCATGTCGGGTCTAGGTGTGTATGTCAACGAAGGTCTTTAATGTCTCACTTTGAGACGAACCTGCTCAATCGATTCATTAAGGATTTGAACAATTTTTAAGGTTCAGACGGCCCATTGCCGATAAATAGAGTAATGAAGTACGTTGGCTCTATCTTAGTATTTTTACTAGCATCTATTGCTTTTGCCGCATCAGAGGCGCCGCAAACGTTCACCCTTGACGGTCGTTTATTTGCTGATAGCGCTGGCACAACTCCGCTGACTGATGCCGACGTTGATCTCGTTTTTCAAATTTTAGATTCTACGCAAACTTGTATTCTTTACGAAGAGACCCGCACGAATTTAAATGCGAGTGTATCGAATGGCTATTTCACATATCAAATTGGCTCGGCGACGGGCGATGCAAAACGCTCGGCCGGTGATAACGGTTTAACGATGAAACAAGTTTACTCAAATACTCCGCAAGCGGGTTTGAACGGTAAACTTCTCGCGAACATCGCTACCCCTTGCGCGCACACTCCAACAGCGGGGCAACAAAGATATTTGCGCGTTCAAGTGACTCCTTCGTCAGATAGTGTAACCCGTATTCTAACGCCATTTATGGCTATTGATTCTGTGCCGAATGCGGTTATTGCCGAACATGCAGAGTCGGCCGGAAAGCTTGGGACTCTGGCTTCGAGCGATGTTCTTCAGGTGAATACCACAGCGGGCTATACACTTTCACAGTCCAACTTAGAGAGTATTTTTACTACTTCAAATTTCTCAGCTCTTACAACTTTACTGGCTGGTACTAGTACGCTTTACAATAAACCTGCATCTAACGGTACGACAGTCATACCAAGTATTGCATCGCCTTCGTCTCCGGCAGCAGGGCAAGTTTGGTACAATTCTGGCAATATTCTTTATCATGATGGCACGACAACACGTACGATCAGTACAGGGTCAAGCTCGAGTGTTGCGGCGGGCGATGGCTCGGCAGCCACACCTTCAATTTCATTTAGCAGCGATGCAGATACCGGTTGGTATTTAGCGGCGCCAGATACTTTAGCGGCAGCGACGGGTGGAGTTGAACGCGCCCGCATTGATGCAAGCGGAAATCTCGGAGTCGGTTCTACTGCGCCAGGTGCAAGATTAACATTGGGTGGGGCGGCCACTGCCGCGGCGTGGGGCTCAGCGGGTATTGGTATCAGGCAAAATTCATCTACTTATACGGACTCATCTTCAACAGGTACGGTGGGTTTTAACTATGTTAATGCTTTTGGTGTTCCCACGTTAGCGGCCTCTAGCGCAACAACTTATACAAACGCTTCGGCGTTTTCTCTTTATCCACCGCAGCCGGGGACAAACGTAACACTGACGAATTCTACGGGTTTGACAGTCAATGCTTCAACACTGACGGGCGTAACAAATGGTTATGGTCTGCAGGTGAATGCGCCAACGGGTGCGACGAATAATTACGCCGCTTCATTTATGGATGGGAATGTCGGCATTGGGACGACGGCTCCAACTTCAAAACTTCATTTAGTTGATACGTCGACACTTACTGCTGGTAATGGATTTCAATTTTTTAACAGTTATACAGTCAGTCCGGCGACGGTTTCGACCACACATTTCTGGGGTCAGAAGAATGCGTCTCACTATAAGGGCGTCGGCAATCTCACGGGGCAACTAGTTTCTGGTGAATTCGAAGCCGCCCGAAACGATGCCGCCGCAGGGACAGCCACTTCTCTTACTGGAGCTGTTGGAACCGCCCGAAACGACGCCGCGGGGACTACTTCGTCTGCGACCGGTATTAGCGGTTATACCAAAGCCTCTTCAGGTACTATTGCAACTGGAATAGGCGGGCGCTTCGAGGTGACCACAACTGGTGGAACAACTTCGACCGGTTACGGCGTTTACGTTGGTAGCA
This sequence comes from uncultured Pseudobdellovibrionaceae bacterium, assembly GCA_964360255.1. GTDB lineage: Bacteria > Bdellovibrionota > Bdellovibrionia > Bdellovibrionales > UBA1609 > CAYHVK01. The sequence continues at coordinate 212,771 of CAYHVK010000002.1, forward strand.
TCCAAGCGACGAATAAATTTTCGCTTTACACAAGTGATACCACCGCGCCGTCATATTTCGCAGGCACCGTCGGTATCGGAACGACCGCTCCGACTGCAGTCTTGCAGTTAAAGGCTGGCACGGCTACTGCCGGAACAGCACCACTCAAGTTCACCACAGGTACGAATTTAACAACGCCAGAAGATGGCGCCATGGAATACTCAAGCGGTGCGCTTTATTTCACCGTCGGGGCCACTCGTTACACTATTCCGTTAAATGGTTCGACAGGTTCATACACTAATGTGTCGAATATTTCGAATTCTGCAGGCGATATTACTTTATCGCCTGTGGCAACAACTGGCGCCGTAAAAATTGATTCAGGCACAACATCAATCAACTCGACGAGCGGTGCTTTAATTGTAACCGGTGGAGTTGGTGTTAGCGGCTCAATTAATGCGGGTGGTGCTATCAATGCCGGTACAACATTATCTGCAGGCACAAATGCTTTTATCCCACAAATTTATGGTGGAGCAACAGCAGCCTCAAATATAAAAATTGACGGCAGCTCAGACGCAACACCAGGAAATGTTTTATTAGCAACCGGCAGCGGTGGCGGCTATGTGGGTATTGGTACTACAAATCCCACTTTGAACCTCGGTTTCGGTGGTGATGTCCCTCGGTTTATCGGAGTTGAACGAACGACTTTGGCGGCAACGGCTGGCAAAAATTTAATCGTTCAATCTGGCGGAGCAAAAAGCGGCGAAACCAATCAGTCTGGGGGAACATTATCTCTCAGTAGCGGTGTCGCAACGGGTTCCGGCAATAGCCAAATCCAATTTGCAACGGCTGGCGGAGGCGCTAGCGGAACTACCGATTCTGCACCTACAGTCAAAATGGTAATTAACGGGGCTGGCAACGTCGGGGTCGGTACAACAGCACCGACAGGTAAATTCAGTGTAGTGGGTGATAATGGTACTGCAGATATCTATCAAGAAATTTACGGCGCCGCTTTTATTCCAACTTTCAAGATGTATAAGGCCCGCAATACGGCAGCTTTGCCGAATGTTGTTCAAGATGGTGATACATTAATGCGTTTTCAAGGCGCTGGTTATGATGGCGGAACTAGCCGAGTCGCTGCGCAAATGCGTGTGCAAGTGGATGGCACACCGGGCTTAGGCGATATGCCTGGTCGATTGATGTTTGATACAGTTCCTGATGGGTCTACTTCAGCGGTTGAGAGAATGCGTATCACCTCTGCAGGTAATGTCGGTATTGGCACGACGGCTCCGACGGCTCTTCTAGATGTTCAGGGCGGAACAGCTGCAGCTTCAACAAACGGAGTCGGAATTAATCTCGTCGCTCAAGCTGGTGGCACCGTTAATCAAAACGGTGGCACTATCAATATCACGGGCGGTGCTGGAGCAGGAACCGGCAATGGGGGCAACATCAATTTAACGGCCGGAGCTTCTACCGGCACTGATGGAATTGTGAATCTGATCGGCCCTGGCCCAACATCGGTCTCAATGAAACGAACTGACGCCGCTAAACTTCTTCAGTTTTCACAATCAGGCACCGGCAATCCTTGGCAAATTGCAACTACTGGTAATGCAGGTCTCGACATTAGAGCCCTAGGGGGCTACATCAATATTGCCAATACTTCAGGTAAAATCTATTTAGATACAACCGGCAACGTCGGTATCGGCACGACAGCTCCAACGAGTGCTCTTCATGTCTCAAAAGCAGATGCCACGATCTATTCGCAAGGTACAACGAAAGCCGATATCACAGCGAGTTTAACAAGTGCCTCGAACTTAGCTCCGCAACTTCTTTTAAATAAAGCGGGCACTTCAGGTCTTCCAGCTGCTAACGATGATCTTGGTCATATTCAATTCTACGGTTCAGATTCAACTTTTGCTTGGCAGCACTCGGCTCGCATTTCAGCCCAAATCGAAGGTACTCCCACAGACACAGTTATGCCAACGAGTTTACAGTTCTACACGCGACCAATTACAGCCAGTGCGACTCCGCAAGAGCGCTTGCGTATTACTGCTGCCGGCAACGTCGGTATTGGCGCGACGGCGCCAAATTATAAACTTGAAGTTGCAGGTACAATCGCTACGACTTCAGGAGGAGTTCGCTTTCCTGACTCTACAACTCAGACAACATCAGCTAAGCAGGTTCTATCCGGATGTGTTGCAGCATCTATTCCTGCATCGACAACTCAGTTTGGCACTTTTGGCGGGTCCTCGACTTCGGGGACAGAAGTGAACCGACAAATCGTACTTCCGTTTGGCGGCACTCTTGAAAAACTCTATGTGATTACGTCGGGTGTGCAGCCAGGCACCGGGGCCCTAACAATTACACTTCGAAAAAATGCAGCAGATACTTCAGTCACGGTTACATTGGCAGCCAGCGCAGCAGCAGGAACATACTCAGACGTAGTTAACAGTGTTTCAGCTGCGGCCGGGGATACTATTAGCCTTCAGTTTGCCAACGCGGCTAGTGCACCAACTGGCAATGTTGGTTGCTATTCTATGATGTTGACTCCGAATTAGAAGTAACTCAATTCTTTGCAAGTAATTCAGACTTGTCTGACAATTGTCATCTCAGGTTTCGTAACCTTGCCCGATTGCTATTGCCAAGCAATACATAGCATTTAAAAACCCATTAAACCGCACCTCGGGGCACAGTTGTTGAATAACTCCAAATGGGAGAATCAATCATGCTTCGAAAGTTTATCACTACAGCCTTAATACTTTGCCAGGTGAGCGCACCCGTGCACTTCGCTTATGCCCAGCCTGCACTGACTAAAGGCACCCAGCCTCCCGTACAAAACGAAACTCCGCCGCCCGCTCCCATTGAAAGCGATATGTCTCTGCCAGAAGCCCGCGCGGTGATCGCCGAAGCGGATCGCACTCAAATCAGCGACGTATTAGGGGCCGATGAAGCCGCTATTACCCCTGCAAAAAAACAACGCTTCCGTGTGAAGTGGCGCAAATTGATTGAAGCTAATTACGTGGTCAGATTTATTCCAGGTAAAAATAGTTTTATGAGTTGGTGGCAGAAGAACGAAGATCAAACTTTAAAAGAGCGCCGACTTCTAAAAAAAGGAACTTTGCAAACCCTAATGGTGGTGAGCGTAGTTCTTGCTGTGGCCGCAGCCACTAATGCTCACTATAATATTATCCCGTTCGGAATGTGGATGGACCAAGCGTTGGTCAACCCTGATCTCAAGGCGGCAAGTGCGACGAGTATTGAAAAGCTCTGGGCGATTTCTTCTCTGGTTATATCAAAGCTAGGTGACGGTTTTATGTTGGGAGTTAAATTCGTCGGCGGTATTGCAGGCGCGGTATTAACTTATTCGATTTTAAGCTCTCTTATGACCGCCTTTATCAGTCGTCCCAAAAATGTGATGGAGCAAAAACTCAATGCAGTGAGCGGCGTAGTTTTTGGCCCATTTACAACTTGGCTCACGGCTCGCCTTGATAGTCTCTCAGATCGTGTCAGCCGTATGGGCCTTCGTTTTACGAATCTAAGCCGTCGTCTTAAAGGGCAGCCGCCGATCGTACTCGACAGCACTGACACAGATGAGGTTTTGAATATACAAAATCTCACTCGCGGCAGTCTTTCACAAATTCAACAATTGCAAGCGCACTGGAAGTCAGTGGGTTTAAACACAAATTTGAACAGCCATGAGCTCGATAAAATTATCTCAAGCGAGCGAGTGCTTTGGTCTGAGATGCAAAATAACTATTTGAACAACTTTATTGAAACGCAGAGAACGGGCCGTACCAATTTATGGGAAGCCGTTTATTACTCTCCTCAACATTTTGCCCAAGTGATTCGTGCGGCTTTGAGTTCAGCTGATAATTTCTATGAAAACTTTGAGCGGGCTAAAGAGCGTATTATGCGCGATCGCCCTGAGCATACAGGTGAGGTCAAGATTTTAGGTCAAAAGCTCAAAGAAGCCATTCGCTTAGTTTACTTCAATCAGATTCGCGACCCTGAACTCGCTCAGCAAAATCGCAACGAAGTTCAGCGTATCAAAGTGAGACTGAACGAAATCGGAGCAGATCCGGATGATATCCGTCTTCTCGAAGAGCGTATGAACAAACATATGATAGCTAAAAACGAAGCTGTAATGAATCTTGTCATACTTCTAAGGCGCGATATTGAATTTGGTGTCTTTACTATTGAGCTCCCAGAGGCCGCCTACGAGCGTTTATTGAAGGTGCGTGAAGAGCTGGGTTTAGACTACTACCTGCAAGAGCTTCGTGAAGAGGTCATCGCCTTGGGCGAAGACTTCGAGCTGAATCTTCGTGCTTACGCCAATTTTGTTGAGATGTATAAAGTGCTCCGATCTAAAGCAGAAGCTAAAAAATCGAAATCGAAAAAGCCAACGGCCCCTGCAGCTACGGCAAAAGATTGCGGAATCCATCTCTCGGCGAAGGCTTCGTAAAACGACATAAATTCATGAACTCTCAAGTGTGTTGAACTTGTTTACAGATTCAAAATTAAGTGCTTGAACCCACGTAAAGCCCGTAGAACTTTTAGTCACGTCAGCAAATATTCTCTGATATATATCAAGAGCACGACCAGACCATCCGATTAGTTAATTATGAAAACACTTAAGTATTGTGTTCGTAATTTAGGGTTATTAGCCCTCGTGACTCTACAGCTGTTTTTCTACCAGAACTGCGGTGGAGGGATGGAGTCGTTGAATTCATCCGTCGACTTGAGTTCTGGCTTAGGCAATGGCCCGGTCGATACGACGCCTCCAATGCTCATGTTTTTGACCCCGCAACCTTCTACTTATTTAAAGACTCCCTTTAAAATTCAAGGCACATGCGAAGACGGTTTAGATGTAAAGTATGCTCTTAACCAAGTCGCCACACCTTCAACGGCAATTTGCAATCAAAGTCTATTCAGTATTGATGTTTCAACACTGGCTGATGGAGTTCACCAAATTGAAGTGAGTCAGTCAGATGCAGCCGGTAACAAAGGCACTAGCAACTTATCATTTAAAGTCGATAAGACGGCGCCAGCGCCGATGATCGCAATGCCGGCGGCGAATGCGACGCTGACGGTTGTGGGCTTTAACGTTTCTGGTTCTTGCGAAAGTAATTTGCCAGTGGTTATTGCTGGTACAGCTTTAGCGGCACCGGTTTCGGTGAATTGTACAGCAGGAGCTTTTCAAACGGCAGTGACTGGCACCGGTACAAATGGAACCGCGAGTATCACGGTTGAGCAAACGGACTTGGCTGATAATAAAGGCTCTTCATCTCGCAGTGTTGTGATTAATTTAAGTTCAACGGTGCCAGTGGTGAAGATCACTTCGCCGGCGGCCAATTTATTAACAAATGTCAGAGCTCTCAATTTAGCCGGCACATGTGAATCTGGTTTAACAGTGACGGTGGCCGGTGCAGGCACTGCGCCCACTTCAGCCGTTTGCTCATCTGGGAAATTTGGCGTTCCAATAGCTTTAACTGCAGGCGATGGTTTGAAAGCCGTTACTGTTTCGCAAAAGAATGCAAAGAACGAAGTGGGCCAGGACGCTCGTAGCTTTCAACTCGATATGACGGGCCCTACTCTTACAATCGCTTCACCAGCTGCCGGTGCAAAGGCTGAAGTGATGATAACTCTAGCCGGTGCATGTGAAACCGGACTTCCTGTATCTATCACGGGTGCAGGTGTGGCCGCTCCATCAACTTTGAACTGCGCTATGAATATGTATCAAGGAGCCGTCAACTTCTCGGCGAACCTTGGTGTTAAGACGATCAGTCTCTCGCAAGCCGATGCTGCTGGTAACAAAACAACAGTGACTCGTGATTTTGAGCGTATTGCTCCACCTGTCGTCGTGCTAGATGGTCAACTGCTTTATGCCAATAACTGCGCGGGCTGCCATAATGCATTAGCTAGTTCAACGAAGCTCGGCCGCACATCTACGCAAATTACTTTAGCGATTTCTAATATCAATGAAATGAAATTTTTGAAGCTGACGGCCCCAGAAGTTTCGGCTATTGCATCCGCTTTAGAGATAACAGCACCACCGCCGGCACAACCACTTCCTACGCTACCGTTACCAGCGGCTATTCCTGCTGCCAATACTAGTGCGCTTTATGCAGCGAATGCTTTCGGTGTGTCGGATATGCGCCGCTTAACTCGCGCTGAAGTTGTGAACTCTGTACGTGATATCTTAACTGTCGCACCACCTACGGCCTCAGTTGATTCATTGCCAGAAGATCTTTCTGACGAAGCGGTCAATCCATTTGATAACGACACAAGTCTTCAGAGTGTATCGTTGGCCGCCATCGAAGGTTATGATAAATTTGCTGAAGCGGTGAGTGCCGACATTCAAGGTCGCACAGCTTTAATTAATACTCTAGCTGGTTGCACGCCAAATGGTGTGAGTGACAGCGCTTGTTTTGGTAAATTCGTGTCGAACGTAGCGCGCTTGTTTTTACGTCGCGAAATTACGTCGGCTGAGCAAACTCGTTTCGCCGCGCTTCTCACGCGCTCAACGGCGCTGAATAATTATTACGTAGCTCCAGCCCTTCTTGTGCAGGCGCTTATCATGAGCCCTGAGTTCTTATACCGAGTTGAAGTGGGTACGACTATTGTGGGCTCAACTGCTAAAGCTTTAACAAATTATGAAATTGCTACGCGCATGTCCTATCTCGCGTGGGGGAGCGCTCCTGATAAAGCTCTTCTTGATGCTGCAGCAGCGGGCAGTTTGAAAACTGAAGCTTCACGCGTATCACAAATGCAAAGACTTCTCTCTGATAATCGCGCAAAGAACCAAGCCTACCGTTTTCACACTCAGTGGTTAGGTTATGGAGAAGTGGGCTTACCAGCGACAGGGACTCTCGCTTCAGATATGAAGCAAGAGACGAATAAACTTTTAGAGAATATTCTTTTCACTTCAACAACGGCGAAGTGGCTCGATATTTTCACATCGAACCAAACTTATGTGACTCCAGCACTTGCCACACATTATGGAATGTCTGCACCAGCCTCGCCAGGTTGGGTGAATTACACAGGCGTGCGTGGTGGCGGTATCTTAGCTCATGGTCAATTCTTAGCCCAAGGTGCGAAGTTCGGCGATACAAGCCCAACTCTTCGTGGTTACAGAATTTTGAAACGCGTTTTCTGTCAGAAGTTTGGCCCGGTACCAGTCGGAGTCGACCCAGATAATCCGCCCCCTAGCGTCGGCAATTCAAACTGTAAGAACGACACTTACAATATGCGCTACCAAGCGGCCTGCACAGGTTGCCATGCTCTCACTGATAATATTGGTTTTGGTTTAGAGAATTATTCTCCATGGGGTCAGTGGCGTATTACCGAACCAAATCGTCCGACATGTACAGTTAAAGCTGATGGTTCAGTTGGTACGGCATTATTCTCGGGCCCGAAAGAGCTCGGTGCTCTTGTTGCCAATCAGCCTTTGGCCGCTCAGTGCGCCTCTCGTCAGCTCTTGCGTTATGCCTTAGGTCGTGCTGATGAGCCAACTGATGCAAGTACGATTGCGGCCATGCATGCTCAATATAACCAAACACCGCAGTTCTCAGCTATGTTGCAGTCGATTGTTCGTTCACAAGCATTTGTTCAAAAATAAAAGGGATGTTGTATGGCTATTAGAAAAACATTAGATCGCAGAACCCTTCTCAAAGGAGCCGGTGTCGCCATCGGTCTTCCGTTTCTTGAAGCCATGCTGCCGCCGCTAGCTTGGGCGGCTCCGAAAACCCCAAGACTTGTTTCAGTCTATGGTGGAGTGCCAAGCTATTTATCAAAGGCACTTCCCCCTGTAGGTGCTTTAGGAGCTACATTATCGGCGCCGATTGCTTCACTTGCAGCGGTTCGCCAGCATGTGACTCTAATTTCAGGTATGACAATACCTCAATATGCTAAGGGTACAACGCCCCCTCCGGCGGGATGCGTACAACAACAACACTATTGTGTGCCAGCACCATGGCTTGGCGGAATGCCAAGTATGGAGGCTAAGCCGATGCTCCATCAATGCCACACGGTCGATCAAATTTGGGCCGATCTTTATGGTGCGACAACGCGTTTTAAGTCTATTCAGGCTCGCACTCAAACCGTTGGATATTTATACGGTGCTTTAGGTGGTATTGTCTCATCACGTTATGTGAATGGCGTCCTTAGTACGTTAGCTCCCGAGGCGAGTCCGCTCGCTCTTTATAATAAATTATTTTCTGCCGGTGTCGGTGGGTCTACGCCGCCGCCCGTATCAAACCCAGCACAACTGAATAAACAAAGTGTTCTCGATTTAGTTCTTGCTGATGCGAATCGATTAACGTCAAGTTTGAGTGGTACGGATAAAGCTCGTATGGAGCAACACTTTGATCAAATTCGCGAAATTGAAAAGACAATTGCTGGTAGCGGTAGCTCAACTGGTCCGATCAGTGGCGCTTGTGCCATGCCCGCGAATCCAGGTCCGGACCCGGCTATCGTGCGCGGCTCGGCTGGTGTGATTAATGGTTGGGCCAACGAAACTAAGCGCGGTGATGTGATGGCCGATCTTTTAGCTATGGCTCTCGCTTGTGATTTAACTCGCGCGATTTCTTGGCAGCTCACTTGGGATCAATGCGGTCTTGGCTCTCTTGATATTTCAGGAGTGAACAGTGACCTTCATGCCATCTCTCACGATGTGAACAACGACACAACGGGCGTCCTCAAAGTCGCAATGGAGAAACATTACAATTGGCATTGCGCTCGCTTTGCTCGCCTCGTCGCGAACTTAGCCGCAATGTCTGATGGTACGGGTACAGTTCTCGATAGTACTTTCTTAGCTCTCGGAACCGGTGAGGGTGCGAGCGCTCACAATCGCTCAACTATGGGAGTTATTATTGCGGGGAATGGTTCTGGTATTAAACTCGGACAGCATATTTTAGGCAATGGAGCACATCCAGGCACAGTTTGGGTCTCAGCTATGCAATCCCTCGGTCGCACAAGCTCAACATTCGGTCAACTCAGCAGCGGCTTCTTACCGATGCTAAAATAAAAGGTGCCCGGTTGCTAATCGGTGCTGCGGGTTGGCGAAGGGTTGTGCATGCCAATAGTTCCAATATATCAGAGAACTGATGGTCATCCGACTTAATCCATAAGCCGGATGTCGTATCTAGATTAGCCCACTCTAAATTAGTACTTTATAAAATCGAGCTCATTCGCCTTGTGATTTATTTTTCTCAGCTTAAATTGCGGCTTCCTTAAAGCATTTTTCATATCAATCCGATGTTTTTCTGATGTCGGCGTATTGAGCCACTTTAAATTTTCTAGCGAAAATTTTTCTTCAAATAAGATTGTGTCTTCTATGACAGGCACTCGGAGATGTGAGCTCCCGATCAATCCGTGAAGAGTTGAATATTCATAATCTTCAACGTTCAAGCTTAATCCAGCTTCGACTGGGTTCCGATAAACGTATTTATAGACATTTTCGAAATGACGGTGAGAAGACAGTTCGGAGCGAAAAACTCTATTGCCGTAAATCTGATTAATATGTCCGGCGGACGCTGAAATATGACGGCTCGTCTGTTGCATAAAATACTGCATCGCTTGCGACAAGTTCGCTTCTGGAAAGCTGGCAATGAAGTGAAAGTGGTTGCTCATGAGAACAAATGAGTGGATTTGAACTTGAAAACCCACATTAATTATAGAGAGATAGCAGGACATAATCTCCCAAACCTCGTCGATCGGAATAGGAAAGTGCATCTTGTTATGCGAGCGTGCGCCCAAATGATAAGGATGAATTGGAGAACAAACAAAAGGTTTTCTAGCCATAATTAGCTAGTAAGCAAAATGTCTGCCGGACACGGGAGTCTAATTATTTGGGAGTTATAGAATGAAACCTTTGTTATTTAAAATTTAGACAGCGCGCAGCACCGATTAGCAACCGGGCACCTTTTAAGCGAGGAACTGATTCCATTTCGAGAGCTGGCTCTCAGTCAAAAATACGTGGCAGATCGTGCCGCTTGAGCCGGCTTCGGTGCGGATGATCTTCGCTTCTCTGCCAAGCTCATAGATTTTGTGCTCATCTTCTTTGCGAAAATAAAGCTCCACTTCTTCCATCATCTTTTTCACTTCTGTCACCATCAGTTCTTTTAAGCGATCAATATTCTTGCCTTCTAAAGCGCTAATGAAAACACGTGGGAATTGTTTCACCTTCAGTTGCTTTTCAAATGGGGCAATATCAATTTTATTGAAAACGTAGATGATGGGCTTTTCATCCCACTTAAATTCTTTAATCAAGTTTTCAACGACTTCGATTTGCTGCTCCATCTGCTGCGAATTCAAATCAATCACGTGGAGCAATACGTCCGCATCTGACGTCTCTTCTAAAGTCGCTTTAAAAGCTTCAATCAAATGAGTGGGGAGTTTGCGAATAAACCCCACCGTGTCCGTAATCACCGCGTGCTTAATACCCTCGAGATAAACCTGACGAGTGGTCGGGTCGAGCGTGGCGAACACTTGGTCTTTCACTAAAACATTGGCTTGAGTCAGACGATTGAGCAAATTGCTTTTGCCTGCATTGGTATAACCAATCAATGCAAAGCTCGGAACTTTTGCTTTTCGGCGTTGCTGTCTATGTTGAGAGCGATTTTTCGCTACCACTTCAAGACGTTCACGAAGAACATCCATTTTCTCACGCACTTTACGACGATCAAGTTCTAGCGCCGTTTCACCGGGACCTCTTGTGCCCACACCGCCGCCGAGACGAGAGAGGGAGCCGAGCCAACCACCGACCATGCGGGGATATTGATCCATGAGTTGAGCCAGCTCAACTTGCAATTTACCTTCGTAAGTTTGCGCGCGCTGAGCGAATATATCTAAAATTAATTGGGCGCGATCGAGAACTTTAACTTTCAATGCCGTCTCTAAGTTGCGCATTTGGCTGCCAGAGAGTTGGTGATCGACAACGACGAGAGTGGCTTCAATGTCGGTGCAAAGTTTTGCAATCTCTTCGACTTTTCCCGAACCCATAAGAGTGGCGGGAATATATTTCGGCAAAGCTTGCACGAGTGAGGCGACCACTTCGGCGCCAGCAGCGTAAACAAGCTCTTCAAGTTCGGCTAAACTTTCTTTAATATCATCGAAAGACTCAGATTTAAGACCCACACCGATCACGATGGCTCGCTCTTGTTGGACCTTCCGGTTTAAGTGGCGGCTCACTGGAGGCTCCACTCGCGACTCCGGCATCCCGTTGTGGTGCTGGTATCCATTGCTGAGCTGCAGCGCCGAAAAGATACCGGGCACCTTTTATTCACGAGCTTCCATGTAGGCTTGCGCCTCTAAAGAAGTGAGTACGATTGTATTTACAATATCTGTCACCGTGCTTGTTCTTTGTACGACGTTGGCTGGACGACGAATGCCCATCAAGAATGGACCTAGAACTTCCGCTCCACCCATTTGCTGAATCATTTTGTAAGCAATGTTACCTGAATCCAAATTCGGGAAGATCAAAATATTCGCGCCATTTTTAATTTCGCTGAACGGGAAGATGCGTTTCACGATATCTGGGTTGAGGGCGGTATCGGCTTGCATCTCACCATCAACAACTAAGTTCGGGTGTTTGCTTTTCACGATACGAGCGGCCTCTTGCATTTTGCGCGGCGATTCGAACTCACCGGCAAAGTTTGAGAAGCTTAAAAAAGCAATTTGCGGTTCAATTTTAAAATACATCGCCACTCGTGAAGCGTGCACCGCAATAGCGGCGAGTTGTTCAGCGCTCGGGTTTACGTTCATTGTCGTATCAGCGAAGAAGAGCATGCGATCGCCATGAAGTACGATATTAAGGCCCGAGGCCACTTTACCGCGACCCGTTCCGATCACTTTAAGAATGGGTTTCACGCAGTTGGCGTAAACGTTTTGCGCTCCGCTAATTGTTCCGTGAGCATCGCCCATACGAACCGCCATCGCCGCATAATAATATGGGTCTGACATCAAACGCTCAGCTTCAGTCGAGAGAACACCCTTACGTTTGCGAAGTTCATAGAGTTCGTTCGAGTACTTTTCAAAATGTTTATGTTTTGAAGGCTGTACGATCGGAAGCTCAAGTAATTCATCAAGTTCGAGTTCTTTGATTTTCTCTCTGATAATTTCTGGATAGCCAAGTAGTACCGGGCGACAGATTTTTTCACGGTGAATAGAAGAAAGGGCTTTCAAAATTTTACTACTACTACCTTCAGGGAAGATAATAATCGGAGGCTCTTGCTTCGCCTGAGAAATTTTAGTTTTAACACGATTGATGATCGTGCGAATGAAACCACGAGTAGAAGACTGTAAGGCCTCAAGGGACTCGCGATAAGCTTCAAGATCTTCAATTGGTTTTTGAGCCACACCAGACTTCATCGCGGCTTCAGCTACGGCCGGGGCCACCGTCATCAAAACACGCGGGTCAAATGGCTTCGGAATAATATATTCAGCGCCAAAATGAAATTGCTTGTTCGAATAAGCAGCAGAAACGCTGTCGGGCACTTCTTGGCGCGCGAGTTCTGCTAACGCATGAACCGCCGCTAATTTCATCTCTTCGTTAATTTGTGTGGCTTGAGTGTCTAAAGCGCCACGGAAAATCGAAGGAAAGCCTAAAACGTTATTCACTTGGTTCGGATAATCTGAGCGACCAGTGGCCATAATGCAATCTGGGCGAACTTCTTTGGCTAGCTCAGGCAAAATTTCTGGGTCAGGATTGGCCATTGCGAAAATAACGGGTGTTTTCGCCATTGTTTTCACCATGTCTTGGGTCACTGAGTTGGCAACACTCAGTCCCACGAAAACATCGGCATCAACTAAAGCTTCGGCTAAAGTTTTTGCTTTTGTCGGATTCGCAAATTCGGCTTTATATTTGTTCATTCCTTTAACGCGATCTGGGTGAATCACGCCTTGAGAGTCGCATACAACGATATTTGATCTTGTGACTCCGAGAGAAACAAAAATCTTCGCGCAAGAAATAGCCGCAGCACCGGCGCCGTTAAAGACAACTTTAATATTTTTCAGTTTCTTTTTTGCAATTAAACAAGCGTTGAGAAGTGCAGCTCCACAAATAATGGCCGTGCCATGTTGGTCATCATGAAAGACCGGAATTTTTAAACGCTTTTTAAGTTCTTCTTCGATGTAAAAACATTCAGGGGCGGCAATGTCTTCGAGGTTGATGCCGCCGAAAGTGGGCTCTAAAGCTTGAACGGCTTGAATAAATTGATCAGGATCTTTCGCCGACATTTCTAAGTCGAAAACGTCGATGCCGGCGAACATTTTAAAAAGAACGCCTTTACCTTCCATCACTGGCTTAGAAGCGAGGGGCCCGATATCACCAAGACCTAACACAGCTGTACCATTTGAGATAACGGCAACAAGATTGCCTTTAGTCGTGTACTTGTAAACATCAGCTGGATTCTTAGCGATCTCTAAACATGGAGCTGCAACACCTGGTGAATAGGCCAGTGAGAGCATGTATTCAGTGTCACATTTTTTACTAGAGCGAACATCAACTTTGCCGGGCTTGCCCTTGAAGTGGTACTCGAGGGCGGCTTTTTCTAAATCTTTTTTCATGGCTGCATTTTGGCTCTGATGCATGATGTTGTCAAAATGTACCTGGCTCTCCAACTCCATGCGTGATCAGCGCGTTTTTCTCTGGTAGCCTTTTTACTGGTCATTTCTATTACGGAGAATCATCTATGAAGAGCGATCGCGATGTAGTCTTAATTGACGGAATACGAACCCCCTTTGCTAAATCTGGTACAGATTTGAAAGATATTCACCCGGCCGAACTCGGCACGCGCGCGGTGAGTGAGCTTTTCACTCGTACAGGCCTCGATACAAACGAAGTTGATGAAGTGATTATGGGGAATACCGGCAACCCTTCTGATGCGGTTAATATTTCGCGGGTTGTGGCTTTGCGCTCGGGTGTGCCACAAAAAGCTTCAGCTTTTACAGTTCACCGCAACTGTGCTTCGGCGCTAGAAAGTATTGCCACGGGTTTTGACCGTATTAAATCAGGCACACTTGATGTTGTAGTCGCTGGCGGAACCGAAAGTATGTCGCAAATGCCTGTTCTTTTACCTAAGAAAATTCAGGATATTTTCGGTAAGCTGTTCGTTGCAAAAGGCCCTGGGCAAGCGATTCCGCAGCTTTTCAATCTTTTGAAGGCCGACTTAAAACAAATCCAAGCGCTTTTTACGGCCAACCAAAGAGATCCTTACTTCCCGGTGATTTCGATCATGCAAGGTCTGACAGATCCTTTTGTGGGTATTAACATGGGGCAGACAGCTGAGATCTTAGCTAAAGAGTTCGGCCTTTCTCGCGCTATGCAAGATGAGTTCGCCCTTCATTCTCATCAGAAAGCAGTGGCGGCGACTAAATCAGGTCGTTTCAAACAAGAAATTGCCCCTGTGTTTATTCCGCCACAGTTTAAAAAAGTTGTAGCTGACGACGTAGGCCCACGTGATGGCCTAACAATGGAGCAGCTCGCTAAGCTTAAACCTTTCTTCGATAAAAAATACGGCTCAATCACAGTTGGTAACTCTTGTCCTATTACTGATGGCGCCGCTGCAGTTTTATTAATGAGCCGTGCTAAAGCCACATCTCTCGGACTCAAACCAAAAGCAAAGATCGTCAGTTACGCTTTTGCAGGTTTAGAGCCTGAGCGTATGGGTCTCGGCCCAGTTTACTCAACTCCTGTGGCATTAAAACGCGCCGGCTTAACTTTAAAAGATATGGATTTGATCGAACTGAACGAAGCCTTTGCGGCCCAAGTGATGTCGTGCGTGCGAGCTTTCGAAAGCAAAACATTCGCGCAAGAAAAACTCGGCCTGAGCGAAGCCGTCGGTATGGTTGATCCAAACAAGCTGAACGTGAATGGTGGAGCGATTGCTCTCGGTCACCCAGTTGGCGCTACAGGCACACGCCTTGTCGTCACTTTGATGAAAGAGTTAGAGCTACGTAAGAAGCAGTTTGGTTTAGCAACACTGTGTATCGGTGGCGGCCAAGGTGGATCAATTATTTTAGAGAATGAGGCATAGACATGAGCATCCAAGAGAGCATTCGAATGACCCGCCCCGGTGGTGCGGACATCGCAGTTGTTGAATTTGATTTAGTGGGCGAGAAAGTAAATAAACTTTCATCGCCGGTGATGATGCGCCTTAAAGAAGTCGTCGAAGAACTTCGCACGTCTTCATATAAAGCCGTAGTTTTAATTTCTCGTAAGCCCAAGATTTTTATTGCTGGCGCTGATATCGAAGAAATTAAAAATCTCACAACTCCAGAAGCTTTCAGAGAAGCAGTAGGTAAGGCTCATGGCATTTTCAATGCCATTGAAGATCTTCCGATGCCTGTGATCGCAGCCATCAACGGAGCTTGCCTCGGTGGGGGTTGCGAACTTTCACTGGCTTGTGATTACCGCGTAGCTGCCGATAATTCAGCGACAAAAATCGGTCTTCCAGAAATTAAACTCGGAATCATCCCAGGCTTCGGCGGTTGCGTTCGTCTTCCGCGTGTGATCGGTTTGCAAGCGGCTTTAGATATCATCCTCGCTGGTAAATCAGTGGATGGTAAAAAAGCTCTTAAAATCGGTTTGATTGATGAATTAATCCCAGAGGCTATTCTTGAAAGTCGTGCACTTGCGCTAGCAGGGGAATTAATCGCAAAAGGCGGAAAAAAACGCCATAAGAAGTATGAACCTAAAGGGGCAATGAATAAGGCCTTAGAGTCTTTCGTTGGGAAGCCCGTTGTTTTCTCTCAAGCGAAGAAAGCTGTATTAAAAGAAACTAAAGGTTTCTATCCCGCTCCACTTAAAGCTCTTGAAGTGATTAAAAAAACTTACGGCTCATCGAATCGTGATCGCTCTTTAGAGATCGAACTTGTAGGTTTCTTAGAGGTGGCAGTTACAGCTGTTTCTAAAAACTTAATCAACTTGTTCTTTATGATGGAGAACGTGAAAAAACAAACGGGCGTTAGTGATGCCAGCGTGAAGCCACGTGAAGTGGATCACTTAGCTGTACTCGGCGCTGGTGTTATGGGTGGCGGAATTGGTTATGTTTCTGCCGATAAAGGCATTGTCACCCGTATGAAAGATATCTCTAACGATGGTATTGCTTTAGGTTTACGCTCAGCTCACGCCATTTGGCAAAAAGCTCTACAGCGTAAGCGTATGACGACTTTCGATTACGCAACGAAGTCGGCGCTTTTAACAGGTGGCCTTGATTACAACGGGTTCAAACAAGCCGATGTAGTTGTTGAAGCTATCGTTGAAGATATGAACGTAAAGAAGAAAGTCATCGCTGAAGCTGCCGGCCAGTGTGGTCCTAATACGATCATGGCGACAAATACGTCTTCATTAAGCGTGACTGAAATGGCTAAAGCTCATCCAAATCCAAAAACCTTTTTGGGCATGCACTTTTTCAATCCGGTTCATATGATGCCACTCGTAGAAGTGATCCGTGGCCCAGAAACTTCAGATGAGGCGGTGGCCACTATTTTTGCCTTATCGAAAAAACTGGGTAAGACTCCGGTTGTTGTTAAAGACGGCCCAGGCTTCTTGGTGAATCGTTTACTTTTACATTATATGAGTGAATCCCTTTACCTTCTTGAAGAGGGAATGGGCGTTGAAACTCTAGATCGCTATTTCACTCACAAGTTCGGTATGCCAATGGGCCCGTGCCGCTTGATGGATGAAGTTGGCCTCGATGTCTGCGTAAAAGTTTTGAAAATTTTCAAAGACGCTTACAGCGATCGCATCCAAGTTTCTGATCTGGCTAAAAAGCTCAGCGAATCAGGTCGCCTCGGCAAAAAGAATTCAAAAGGTTTCTATTTGTATGACGACAAAGGTAAGCAGCTTGAAGTGGATCAAACGATCTACAAAGATTTGGGCTTAGGTTCGCCAACGAACAAAGTGCCAGAGAAAGAGTGCATCGATCGACCAATGTATTTAATGGTCAACGAAGCGGCCATGGCGATGCTTCAAGACCATATCGTAGATACTCCGGCCAACTGCGATCTTGCGATGATCATGGGTACAGGCTTCCCACCATTCCGCGGTGGCTTACTCAAGTGGGCTGACTCTGTGGGCAGTAAACAAATCGTCGACGATCTAGAAATGTATGCCTCTAAACACGGCGTGCGCTTTAGACCATCAATGGCCCTCACAAACCTCGCGAAGAACGATCGTAAGTTCTACGCGTAGAACTTGCGCGTAGGACACCTGAAGTGTGTGTCACGTGTGCTCAAAGAATTAAGAAACCGAGGCTAGCCCTCGGTTTTTTTTATGCCTTCAAATCTCACTCCGCTCGAAGTCGAGGAATTCCTCGACTTCGAGCGGAGTAGTATGTGAGGTATATCTTATTGATCGCTAAAGCGGTGCTTACTTAAGATTGAAAGTGAACCCCATTGTCCAAATCATAGATGGAAGATCTATGGCTCGGCCGCCTTTGATGTCGAATGAGAAATTATCGAAGTTGAGGCGGGTGACGACGAGTGGAGCAATACGGAGCTCACTGCCTTTTTTAGATTTATATCCACTGGCAGAAGCAGAGTCGATATTTGTCATAAAGGCATTGAGCTCAAAACCTAAGCCAATACGATTGTCAGCCATTTTGCGAATGGCCGAGGCATTAAAGTCGAGAATAATGGTTTGATTGTTATCTGCGAAAGCATTGCCGTTAAAATCCATTCGGCTTTTGCCGTAACCCAAGCAGGCACCTACACCGTACTCAGTGAAGAAGCTGCGATATCCAAGCTGTAGGCCAGGGCAGAGCACTTGGGCGAGAGCATTGCCATCGCCACTGCCAGCTCCTGAATAGCTGAAGGTCTCTTGCCAGAACATGTACTGGGCATAAGCATCGATAAAGAATTTTTTACGTTTTTTCTTCGCTAAATCTTCAACTTCAGTGACGCGAGCGTTAAACGCTTCAGCTTTGTCCGCCGGGAATTCACTTTGAATTAAGAAATCATAAGTTTTTTTGATTTCATGTTTCATCTCGGCGCGTTCGCGGGCGTTCATTTTGCTAAAGCGCTCAACGTAAATTTGTGATTTAGCTTCACCGTAGCAGCCTAATAAAGCTAAATGATTTTTGCGAAGTTTGCTGAGGTATTCAGAGACGTCTACAGTTTCATCTTTTTTGGTTTTTAAGTACTCAGGCCACCACGGCATATAAGTCTTCATGCCGTGTTCAGAGGCCATGACAGCTTTACTGTAATTGAATGTACGTGTGCTCCAGAGACAAATCGTCGCTGGTATGGCGACCGGAGTTTCTTTTGAAGAGAGATCAAAACGAGCTTCAAGTTCTTTGATGGCTTTGCCGTACTGACCGCCACGAGCGGTCTTCTGTGCCTCTTTTAAAATCGCGCTCGCAGCGCTGGTCTGCTTCGATGCTTTAGCAGTATCTTTAGAAGATATCACTTCAGGTGGCGACGCTTTTTTAACTGGCGCTTTGCCGGGTGCTTTCTTAGCTTTTTTTGGAGCGGGTTCGTCCCAGTCTTCCATTATCTCAGCATCTGTTAACAATTTTTGACTGGCAGGTTTCTTTTTAGCTGAGGTTTTGTTTTGAGCGAGCGTCTGGCCACCGATGATGAATAAGAAACTAAGAATAAGAAGGCGAAGCAGACTTAAAACCATAAGTGCAACTGCCCGGTGAATAACCACGTATCAGCGATCGCTGAAGTACCGTAAGTTTTTGTATTGTAAATATCGCTGCGGATTTCAATTTTTTGATTGGGAAACCATTGAACACCGGGGCCGAAGCGGGCGGTGTAATTGCGAGTGTCGATATCAGTTTGGTTGGCTTCAACGGTCATGATCCCATACAAACCGCGACGGAAGTTTAAATGGTTCTGTAAGAAAAGATAGCGGCCCTTAGTTTTGTCACTGTCTTCAGGCTGCTTTTGTACCTCTCCAATTTCAAGCATGGTGCTATTGCCTTTACCGGTGCCGGCACGGACATGAAGGGCTTGAGCATTGATATCTTGATAGTCCGAGCGTGATGACAGAACTGAAGCGCCGACGCGAGTGTAAGTGCTTGTTGAGTATTCAATTTGCGCCGATACACCTCTTTGGCGAAGATCAGCATCTTGAACTAAGTTGCCGACGAAAGCATGAACGCCGATTTCAATTGGGTCCACACTGTAGTGAGCTAAAACGCCGTGAGTTTGATCGTTCTGATCATTGCCTGTCACTTTACGGCTATAAGCTGTGTGATCGGGCACACGAATGCCATAAACTTTGTCCATAAGACCGGCGTAAATGCCGATTTCTTTCTCAATACGATAGCCGATGTAATATTCGCGGCTTCTGTACTCTTCAACTTTTTGGCTTTGACCTTGTAGGGTGCGCGGAATGGGCGCGTAACCAATTTGACCTACGGCGATGAGTTTGTCTTCGAAGAAAGACATAGCTACAGCTACGCTCGCGTCCATGGTGATGTAGGTGTCTTCTTTTGAAGCATTATCATTGAAGTTCTGAATCATGTAGAGACCGCGATAGCTACCCGATGGGCGGAACCATTTTTTCTTCTCTGTTAACTTCGATTTACCCATGAAGAAGTCAGAAGACTTTGTAATCTGCTCTTCTGTAGCGCGTTTGCTCCAGAAGATGCGATCAGAAATAGCCGTGGCACCCACGGCACGGCCGTAATCAGTGAGTGGGCCATTACCGAATGGGTTGTAGTGACAGCTGAGACAAGACTGGTAGCCGTACGAAATAAAATTGGGGTAAGCTGAGACTGAATTAGAAAATAAGCTAGCAAGTAGACTGAATAATAGGCTGAGGGCTAAGCTTGTGCGTCTTGAAGATAAGACAAAATTGAAAACAAAAAGTCGAGATGAAAACTTCAAGTTGCTGCAGCCCTAGTAGTTTTGAGTTAGAGTTTATAAGCTCATTACCCAAGCTACTAAAGCATTATACTCAGCTCCTGACAATGCTGAGCCGCCTAGCGGCATGGTGCTGCCAGAGTTGATAAGGCGATTAATGATCGTCGAGGTAACAATGTCTTGGGCTACTATGCGACCTGAATCTATATAATCTTGGCTT
>CAYHVK010000003.1:0-231867 GCA_964360255.1 uncultured Pseudobdellovibrionaceae bacterium
ATGAAAGTCGTCCGTGGTGCGAAAGAAAACATCTTCTTTAATATTAAGTTCGTGCCAAGCTTTTTGAAACACTTGAGCGAGTTCATCGCAGTGGTCTTGTGGTGTTTTACCGCGGGCCTTTGCCGCTTGTTCTACTTTTTGTCCGTGTTCATCGACACCCGTGAGCATGTGAGTGGAGCGTCCAAAGAGTTTGTTGTAGCGAGTGAGCACATCGGCTTCGACAGTGCTATACGCTGAGCCGAGGTGAGGCTTGTCGTTAACATAATAAAGTGGGGTCGTAATATAAAACGGCTTCATTTGTTTTTAACCTTATTAGTTTTTTTCTTCAGAGAAGCCCAAGTTCTTCATCATTTTAGCCACGTTTTTTCTGATGCGTGGTAAACTGGCGAGGCTGGCTTGAACTTTGAGAAATTCTTTAAATGGAATTGGCGGATAACCACCATAGACGCCGGGCTCAGTAATATCATTGGTCACTGCAGAGTGCGGAGCGATTGTGACCCCAGAGCAGATATTGATTTTGCCATTCACTGAAGAGGCGCCACCAAAAATACAGTTATCGCCAATGGTTGCTGAGCCCGCAGAGCGGAACCCGGCGGTGATCAAACAATTTTTGCCGATGCGAACGTTGTGGCCAAAATGGCAGTGATTATCAATTTTAGTTCCGGCACCAATAACACTGGGCTCGTAAGTGCCGCGATCAATGGCACAAACGGCTCCTACATGAACATCATCTTCAATAATCAATTCGCCATAGTGAGGAATTTTATAGTGATTGCCTTTTGCATCATGAGCATAGCCGTAACCATCAGAGCCGATGACGCTGTTTGATTTAAATTCGCAGCGATGACCGATGCGAACGTTGTGACCAATTGTTACATTCGGATTGATATGGCAATTTTCGCCAATAGTTGTGAAGTGCTGAACTACGGAATTGGCGCCAATAACTGTACCCGCACCAATTGTGCAGCCTTCAGAAATTACGACGCCTGGGCCGAGAATAACACCGGCACCGAGTTGGGCTGTCGGGTGAACAATGGCGGTTGAGTGAATGGCTTTTTCTTCAAAAGCTTTTGTTAAAAAACTTTTCGGAAAGAATTTTGAGTTCACTTGCGACATCGCAAAATAAACATCTTTTGAAGATAAAACTGTTTTGCTCGAACTTTTAATTTCAGATGCGAGCGCTGGCGTCGTAACAATTATGTTTACAAGAGAATTTAAGATCGAAGGTAATATTTTTGCGTCAGAAACAAAAACGATAGATTGTGCTTTCGGCTCCAGTTGCGAACTTGGCGTTACGGCAGTTTGTTTTTTATCTCCTGACGCGTACGCGATAAGAGAGCTGAATTCATTTAAAATTTGTTCGGCTGAAATAGACATAATCTGTTCTTATGCCGAATTGCACTGCGGGTCTAGCCATTTTGGTAAATTTGCAGTATCAAGTCGCCGATGAAATTAGATTTTATGGGGGATTCAAAATGACAAAAAAAATTAAGCAAAAGAAGACCAAGACATCGGCAAAAGCAGTAAAAGGGCTATCGCCAAAAACAGCGCTTCTAGCTGCATCAAAAACTGCTCTTAAAGCCACTCAGGCTCAAAAAACCTCTCAGCCAGGAAAAAATGTTAAGAAAACTGTAGCAGTAACGCCAAAAGAGACTCCAAAGACCGCAGTCGCGCCTATGACGGCGGCAACAGAAACGGCTGTAGTTAAGTCGGCAGTTTCAGGCCGCGAAGCTGCACGCTTAGCGTTAGCGCAGAAGGCCGCAACTTCAAAATGGGCTTCACTTTACAGCAAAGCGAATAAGATTCCTGTGAACCCTTATAATCTTAAAAAAGAGTATGAAATCGAAACTGCAATTGACCATAAAACCCTCGGATGGGGCTATATTCAGGATAAAAAGAACGATCGCCTAGAAGTTCTTTTCGAGAATGGCATTAAGTATTTGATTTCAAATTACAAGTAAGGATAGATTAGCCCCCATATGGCAAAAGACGATCTAGCGCAATTTGATGGAAAAGTAGTAGATGCAGGAGCAGGGGGACTTTATAAAGTTCGCCTTGAGAACAATGTGGAGATTGCAGCAAAGCTCTGCGGCAAAATGCGCCAATTTAACATTCGTGTCGTAGTAGGAGATAGGGTCACCGTTGGTGTTTCGCCTTATGATCCCACTCACGGCCTTATCATGTATCGCCATAAATAATTCTTTATATGTCACTAACTCTAGACTCTGGTTTTTTAAAGTATTCACAGAAAAAATTGGCCGGTATTCCGCAAAAGTCTATGACTGCGGTTTTGGAGATGACTGCTGAAGGAGCCACTGTTCCTTTCATCGCTCGCTACCGAAAAGAAAAAACCGGTAACCTCGACGAAGTTCAAATTCGTGATGTGATCGAAGCTCACGAAACTTGGGGCGAGTTAGTTAAGCGCAAAGCCTTTGTGATCGATGAGATCGCAAAACAAGGTAGTCTTACTGACGATTTAAAAAAGCAAATTGAGACTTCTAATGAGCTCGCAGAAATTGAAGAGCTTTATCGTCCGTTCAAGAAGAAAAAGAAAACAAAAGCCAAGCTCGCTCAAGAGGCGGGAATTGGCCCTTTTGCAGATTGGATTTGGAATCTAGGCCATGGCTTAGAAAAAGAAGCGACTTCGCTTGAAGTGAAGGCCAAAGATTTCATCAATGCTGAAAAACAATTCGCCACTTACGAAGAAGTTCTTCGTGGGGCCCAGCATATTATCGTTGAGAAACTAGCGAACAACCCTGAGCTACGTTCTTTCGTTCGTGAGGATTATTTCTCTCATGGCACTATTGTTTCTGAGAAAACTAAAGAGTTTAAGCCGAACTCAAAATTCTCAATGTATGCAGAATTCACTGAGCCGGTGAAATCGATTCAGAATAAGAAATCTTCTCACCGCTACTTAGCGATTCGTCGTGGTTGGACTGAGGGAGAGCTTAAGGTTTCAATTCGTGGCAATGATGAAGAGCTCTTAAGAAAGTTTGAACAGGCCGTAGTGCCTGTAGCTGGCAATCAGGCGACAGATTTCTTAAAACAGTCTGCGAAGGCTGCTTTTGAAGTCCACGTTGTACCTTCTGTGACGAACGAAATTCACACTTTGATTAAAGATCTCGCTGATAAACACGCCATTGAAGTGTTTGCTGAGAATGTTCGCCAAGTTTTAATGGGCAGTCCATTTGGCTCAAAAGTGGTTCTTGGTATTGATCCGGGCTTGAAGACAGGTTGCAAAGTTGCGCTTGTGGACAACAGCGGTCGATTTATCTCTGATACGGTTATGCAGATCTTGGGCGAAGATGCTCCTGCAAAAGCGAAAATGTTATTTGAAGCGACTCTTAAGCAGATCAAAATCCAAGCTATTGCTGTGGGTAACGGAACGGCTGGTCGTGAGACTGAGTCTTTCGTGCGTAAAGTTCTAAAAGAAATCGGCCATGAAGAAGTGCCGGTGGTTTTAGTCAATGAATCGGGAGCCAGCGTTTACTCGGCTTCTGATGTGGCTCGTGAAGAATTTCCTAATTTAGATATTACTGTTCGTGGTGCGATTTCGATCGCTCGTCGTTTACAAGATCCACTTTCTGAACTTGTTAAGTTAGATCCGAAGAGCATTGGTGTAGGTCAGTACCAGCACGATGTAAATCAAGGACACTTGAAAAAGTCTCTTCACGCCGTTGTAGAGTCTTGCGTGAACCAAGTGGGTGTTGACGTCAACACGGCTTCTGTTTCTCTTTTGCAATACGTAGCTGGTATTGGACCGGGTATTGCGAAGAACATCGTTGAGCACCGTACGCAAAAGGGTCTTTTCACTGAGCGTAGTGAGCTCAATAATGTTTCTCATTTTTCTACTAAAGTTTTTGAACAAGCTGCAGGTTTTTTACGTGTCGCTGGTGGTAAGTTTGCTCTTGATGCTACCGGAATTCACCCAGAACGTTATTCGGCAGTTCGTGATATGGTCACTGAGGCTGGTCTTACTCTTAGTAAAGTTATTGGCGGCGATGTCACTAAATTACAAGAGAACCGCGCGAAGTGGGTTGAGCTTCTTGGCGAGTTTACCTACCAAGATATTCTCAATGAACTCGCGAAGCCGAGCCGCGACCCGCGCGACCCGTTTAAAATCTTTCAATTCCGTGAAGATATTCATACCATCAAAGATCTTAAAGAAGGTCTTATTTGCCCAGGTATCGTAACGAATGTAACGAACTTCGGTGCTTTTGTTGATATTGGTGTTCACCAAGATGGTCTCGTTCATATTTCTCATATTTCTCACGATTTCGTATCTGATCCGCGTACAGTGGTTTCGCCAGGTGCACAGGTTCAAGTTAAAGTTATTGGTGTTGATTTAGAAAAAAATCAAATTGCTCTTACTATGCTTCTTGAAGAACGTCCGGCTCGTGCTGAGCGTCCTCAGCGCGAAGCGCGTGAGGGTGGTAGTGATCGTGGTCGCGACAATCGTGGTGGAAATCGTCCGCAAGGTGATCGTCAGCAAGGCGGCGGTTCGCGTGATGGACAACGTCCGGGCGCAGCGGCTCGTGATGGCGGGTCTCGTGAAGGTGGCGGCCAAGGTCGTCCACAACAACGTGATAACAAAGCTCGTCCGCAAGAACGCACTCGTCCGGGAATGATGAATTCTCGCCGTGATGAAGGCCCTCGTGGTGGTGGAGATCGAAATGATCGCGGTGGTCGTGATGACCGTGGCCGCGACAATCGTGACAATCGCGGTGGTGGCGGAAATCGTCCGCAGCAAGATCGTCGTCCGCAAGGATCGCCGTTCAACAATCCGTTTGCGGCGCTCACTCAGCTTAAGAAATAAAAATTGAATAATTAAATTCTTAAATAACTCGATGCGACTCCACCATGGAGTCGCAGTGCTTCACGCAAGATTTGTGCCGTCGACGGACCGGACGGACATGTGGATGTCTAAGTGTAGAGCTACTGAAGTGTTACTTACGAAGAGTTAAATGCTTATTTTTTAAGTGCTAAGATCTGATTCGCAATTTCAACAAAACCTTGTCCGCCTGGTTTTTCTGCAATGTAAGCGGGTTTATATTTCAGCTGATTCACAAACTTCTCAATATTCTTCACCGCAAATGAATTTTTGAAAAACTCAAACATTGGCTCGTCATTTGGCGAATCACCAGAGAAGCAAATTTCATCTTGGGCTTTTGAAATATCGATCATAAATTCGCGGCGCAAAAACTCTCGGCACATTGAAAGTTTATCGTAGTCACCGAACCAACCATTCACGTGAATAGAGCTGACCTTGGCAACGGCTCCGTGCTTTTTAAATATATCTACGATCTTATTTACATCTGTTTGTGGGAGTGGGTCGACATCTTCGCAGAAATCAATAGCGAGATCCATAAGGCGACAGAATTGATCACTGGCCACCGCACAGCCCGGAACCGCTTTCAAAACTTCTTCGCGGATTTGATCTAAGCGTTTGCGATTTTGAGCTTGAGTGGCTTCATCGAAAACAAAATATCGTCTCATTTCTCGGTTGTGATAGCGAAAATAAAAGCCACCATTCTCACCAATGACACCAGCCACTGGCCATTGTCTTGCGATAAGTTCACACCATCCAGCGGGCCGACCTGTGACTGGGATTACAAAAATCTGACTTTCGTGCAGGCGCCACAAAGCTTCGTAGGCGGGTGCTTCAAGCCGACCTTCGTCAGTGAGCGTGTCGTCAATATCGGTAAAAACAAAGCGGACCCTAGAGTTGGTGAATTTTGAAATCGTCTGCATGAATTTTATTATCATGCTTTTTTCGAGCAAAAACATCATCGATTGGTCGGTAAGTACATGCGTTGGGGCGCTGAGTTAGGTCGCGCCCAGTTGCTCAATACTTGGGCATAAGTCGGTACTAAGTGAGTGAGTGCGAACCCGCTAAAATAAAACGCATAGATAAATTCCGAATAAACTGGCATATATTTTAGATGTCCAAAGAACTCCCAGGTAAAAAACTCGTCATCGTTGAGTCCCCAACAAAGGCTAAAACGATTCGTAAATTCTTAGGCCGCGATTATATAGTGGAGTCTTGCATGGGCCACGTACGTGACCTTCCGCAAACTTCAAAAGATATTCCTGAAAAGTTTAAGAAAGAAAAATGGGCTCAGCTTGGCGTTAACGTCGATGATGGTTTTCAGCCTATTTACTTGGTGCCGAAAAATAAGACCAAAGTGGTCACTCAGTTAAAAGACAAATTAGCCGAAGCCGATGTGCTCATTCTCGCAACCGATGAAGACCGTGAAGGGGAATCGATCAGCTGGCACTTAGTAAGCTTACTCAAGCCTAAAGTTCCTGTTAAGCGAATGGTATTTCACGAGATCACGAAAGAAGCTATTGAAGAAGCTCTGACTGAGTTTCGTGATATCGATATGAATCTTGTACGGGCTCAAGAAGCACGTCGTATTCTTGATCGTTTAGTGGGTTATACAATTTCTCCGGTTCTTTGGAAGAAAGTCGCTTATGGTTTATCTGCAGGACGTGTTCAGTCTGTGGCTGTGCGTTTGGTGGCAGAGCGTGAGATGGAGCGTTTGAAATTTAAAAAAGCAGAGTATTGGGATGTTTCAGGTCAGAATGAAAAAGAGAAAGTTCCTTTTCAAACTCGTTTGATCAATTACCAAGGTAAGAAAATTGCGACTGGTAAAGACTTTGATGCCCAGACGGGCCAGCTTTTAAAAGATAAAGCGAAAGATATTTTAGCGCTTAATGAAGATGCAGCTAAAAAGATTCTGAATAGCATTCAAGGCCAAGATTTTACTGTTTCTGAAGTTGAAGAGAAGCCTGTTTCTCGTAAGCCGGCTCCGCCATTTATTACTTCTACACTTCAGCAGGAAGCCAACCGTAAATTAGGTTGGACATCTCGTGAGGCCATGCAGGTTGCGCAGAAATTGTACGAGAACGGTTTGATCACTTATATGCGTACAGATTCTACAAACTTATCTGAGCAGGCCATCAATGCCGCTCGTAAAGAGATTCAAAGTTTGTATGGCAAAGATTATTTGCCAGAGCAGCCACGCAGTTACGCCGGCAAAAAAGTAAAAGGTGCCCAAGAGGCCCATGAAGCGATTCGCCCAGCGGGTACAACTTTCGTTCATCCTGATGAAATGAAGGGCACTACTGCTGAAGTGAAACTTTATGAACTTATTTGGAAGCGTACAATGGCTTCACAAATGGTGAACTCTGAACATAAACAATTGAGCGCCCGTTTCACAGTCGGCGATGCCACTTTCGCAGCTTCAGGTATGACTGTTGAATTTCCGGGTTTCTTAAAAGCTTATGTTGAGGGCAGCGATGATCCGGATGCTACACTAGAAGAAAAAGATATTAAGCTTCCGAAGCTCACTAAAGGTGAGAAAATTAAAGTTATTAAGCTGACCTCTGAGTCTCATGAGACAAAACCACCGGCGCGCTTCACTGAAGCCAGCTTGGTTCAGACTCTCGAGAAAATGGGCATTGGTCGTCCATCAACTTACGCTTCAATTATGGGTACGATTCAAGATCGTGGTTATGTTCGCAAGGGCGGTAACGCTTTAATGCCGACATTCACAGCGATGGTTGTGACTCAGCTTCTCAGTCAGTATTTCGCTAAGTACGTCGATTACGAATTCACTTCGGGAATGGAAAACACTCTCGATGAAATTGCTAGCGGCGAGATGGAGCAGCTCAAGTATTTAGGTGAAGTTTATTCTGGCGATGAAGGTTTGAAGAAACATGCTGAGAAACAAGATAAGAATATTGACCCGGAAATGTCTCGTGAAATTGCTTTACCAGGACTTTCAGAGTTTTCATTCAGAGTGGGTCGTTACGGAGCGTATGTTTGCCGTAAAGATCCAAAAACTGGGGCTGATCAGTGCGCTTCGATTCCAGATGCACAATCGCCTGGCGATATGACGGCAGAAGCCGCCAATCAGATTATTGATCAGAAATTAAATGGTGCAGACGCCATCGGAAAAGATCCTGTGACAGGTTTAGCCGTTTACGCTTTATCGGGACGTTATGGTCCTTATGTTCAGCTCGGTGAGAGCGAAGGCGAAGATGCAAAACCAAAACGTATGGCGATTCCGGCGGGAATGTCTCCGGAGACGATTGATCTTGATAGAGCTCTTTGGCTTTTATCAATGCCGCGCACTTTAGGTCAGCATCCAACTTTAGGCAAAGATATCAAAATGGGTATTGGCCGCTTTGGTCCGTACGTAGTTTGCGATGGTGATTTCAGATCTATTCCGAAAACAGAAAATCTTTTCGAAATGGATTTCAAAAAAGCTTTTGAATTAATGAGCCAACCTAAAAAAGGTCGCGGACGTGCAGCGCCGATTAAAGAACTCGGTCAGCATCCACAGCTGAAAGAAGAGATTCAGATTTTATCTGGAAAATATGGCCCGTACATTAAGTGCGGAAAGGTAAATGCTTCGATTCCGCAGGATAAAAAGCCCGAAGACATTACGCTCGCTGAAGCGCTGGCATTTATTGAAGCGAAGATGAGTAGTTCGCCAGCGGCTCCTGAAAAGAAAACGGCGGCGAAGAAAACGGCATCTAAAGTAGCACCTAAAGCGGCGGTGAAAGCTTCAGTGAAAGTGGCTCAAGCCGGTTCAAAATCATCTGGCAAAGCACCGACTAAGCCGAGTGGTTTAGCTGTGAAAGCTCCACCAGCAAAAGCTTCTACGACTAAGACTTCGGTTAAAACGGTAACTCGAACTGCTGGTCAAACCGTCGCAAAGCCAGCTGGAAAAGCCCCTTCAAGCGTAGCTGTTTCATCTAAGAAGCCGGCCCTCAAAGGTGGTTCTGCGTCTGCTCAGCCGGCAACAAAGCCGATGACTCGCTCTAAATAACCCTAAAAATGACTCTCAGGTCGTTCTTATACGATCTGATGCGTACCCCTATTGAAATTCGAAGGGTTTTACTTTAGGATGCGCCTTGTTATAAGGGCTTAAAATGTTTCAACTTTTTAAGAGAAATTTCAAGGCGAAGACAACAGTGATCGGTGAGAGCCGAGCCAGCCAACTTGATTTGAACCTACCTCGTCGCCCTGAACCTGATCGCAATTTTTCTAAAGGCGGTCGCAGTTTTTATTTCTTCGATTTCGATGACAACATAGCTGTTCTTGGAACTCCAACTGTTGTTTTTAATAAAGCGAACGGTCGCGAGCTTATTCTTTCGAGCAAAGAGTTTGCTGAGCACAGTGGGCAAATTGGTCGCGTCGGTATGTATCGGGATTACGAAATTCGTTTAGAGGATGCACAAGGAAGTTTTAGACATTTTCGCGATCGCGATATGAATATGCTCCATCGCCTATTAGGCAAGAAACAAATTTTCATTGATGATTTTGCACACGCTCTTGGTTATCCAGATTTTCACTGGAAAGGACCATCGTGGAGACATTTCTATCACGCAGTTTTCAACAAGCGTCCAGTTTCATTGATCACAGCACGCGGTCATCATCCAGAAACTATTAAATCCGGAATTCGTCTTCTTGTTCGAGAGCAGCACATTCCTCATGAGCCTAACTACTTAAGTCTGTATCCAGTGAATTTTCCGAATGTGAGAGCACAATTGTCTAATGGGGCACCATTGACCGTAGCACAGTTGAAGCAAGCGGCAATACGGGCCTCAGTCGATGAGGCAATACGGGTCTACGGTTACAACCCGCACCATAGATTCGGAATGTCAGATGATGATCCGCATAACATAGCTTTAATCTTAGAAGAAATGACGCGTCTAAAACGTATTCATCCTGAGATGTCATTCTTTGTATTCGACACACATAAAGGCCAGGTCGTGAAACACGAGGTCTTTGAATTTCACACCGAAGAGCATTCGTTAACTCGTCAGGACCAGCTCCAGCTATTTTAGTACAACTTCACTTGTGAAATGTTACCATAGTTGTTCTGGAGGGTGATATGCATCTACGTCATACACTGGCTTTAATTTTAGCTTCTTTGGTTTCAATTTCTACATTCGCCATGGATTTGGCTTGTAACTATGTAGTCCCGATTCAAGGGCGCTTCTTACAAAAGCATATCAATTATGATTCGCTGACAGCAAATTTAGAAAGTCGCACTGTTGATCAATTCGTTAAGTCGATTGACCCTTCTAAGACTTATCTTCTTCAAGCTGATGTCGATACGATCAAAAAGAATATGAAAAGTATTTTCGATAAAGCAAAAGCTGGCGATTGCGCTGGTATCGAAAAATCATATGAGATTTTAAAAGGTCGTCTTAAAGAGGCGAGCGAGTACTCTAAGAAATACTTAGACGCGAGTTTCAAACTTGATCCAACACTTAAAGTAACTCTTGATAGCGATAAGAAGCCTTACGCAAAATCAAAAGCTCAGTTTGAAGAAACGCTTCGCAAGTACATGCAGCTTCAAGTGGCTAACTATGTAGCCACTGGTGAAAAACTAGAAGCGGCTCGTGAAAAAGTAATTAAGAATTACGATCGTGCTTCTAAACGTCTTGATGAAGAAACAGTTCAAGATCGTCTCTCAACATACTTAGATGCTTATGCGCGTTCACTTGATCCACACTCAAGCTACTGGTCACCAGTGGCTTATGATGATTTCAGAGTGGGAATCGGTGCTTCTCTTGAAGGTATCGGAGCGACTCTGAGTTCTAAAGACGGCATCACTGTGATCGAGCAGTTGATTCCTGGTGGACCGGCAGCGAAGTCAGGCCTCTTACAGCCTAAAGATAAAATCATTGCGGTGGGCAGCGGAGAGTCGGGCCCAATGGATAATGTTCTTGATCAAGATCTACGTAACGTAGTTTCTAAAATCCGTGGTCAGAAGGGTACGAAAGTTCGTCTTTCTGTTCTTCGTGACGAAGCGGGCGGCAACAAAAAGTTTGTTGTGACTATCGTGCGCGATAAAATCGACATCAAAGATGAGCGCGCCGCTATTGATTACATCGATCGGGAAGTGGGCGGTAAGAAATTGAAAGTGGGTCTTATTAACCTTCCTTCATTCTATGCTGACCCGACGAGTGATATCTCTTCGTATCGTGATATGCAGAAACTCATGCGTGAGGCTCGCAACCAAAAAGTGGATGCTCTCGTATTAGATCTTTCAACTAACGGTGGTGGATCTCTTCAAGACGCTGTTGGTATTACAGGTTTATTTTTCCGCGAAGGTAACGTTGTAAAACAATCTTCGAAATACCGTAACCGTGGTGAGCTTGAACTCGCTGATGAAAACCCAATGGTCGACTGGCCAGGACCGCTTGTTGTATTAACAAGCCGTGTGAGTGCTTCAGCTTCTGAGATCGTGGCCGGCGCTTTAAAAGATTATCGTCGTGCGGTTATCGTGGGCGGAGATCATACTTTCGGTAAAGGAACTGTGCAGGCTGTAGATGATACGCTCCCACAAGGATTGGGCGCGATTAAAACGACAATCGGCATGTTCTTCACAGCTGGTGGAAAATCAACTCAGCATATTGGTGTGACTTCAGATATCGTTTTCCCAAGTGCGTTCTCGGATGATGAGTTCGGCGAAAAAACTCTGGATTATTCTTTGCCGCCAAAAACTTTAAAGCCGTTTTTATCAGTAGAAGCTTATGTGCCAGCGGGCCCATCGTCATGGAAGCTTCTTGATAAAAAAACGGTGGATAAGCTTCGCGCACAATCTAAAGGCCGGGTTGATAAGAGCGTTGATTTCAAGAAAATCGTAGCCGATATCGCGAAGAGCAAAAAGAAGAAAAACGAAATCATCATTGGTGAAGTTATTAAAGATCGCGAAGAATCTAATAAAGAAACCAAGGAACTTGAAGGTAAGGACTACACTCAGGTTCAGGCCTATAAAAAAGATAAATACATGAAAAGAGCCGATATCATAGAGGCTCTCAATATCGCCGCAGACCTCACTATTTTGCAGGCTGGCGGAAAAATCACCCTTTCTCAAAAAGAAGCGGCAACCGCTGCAAAAGGGGTTGATAAGGTCGATGCAAGTCAGCTACAAAGTGAGAAGAAAAACTAATAGCTGCAGACTTTAAAAGAGACGTCAGGTCGATAATATGTCAGGTACAAAAAAGCGTGTAAAGTCGGGAGGCAGTAGCCTCCCTTTGCCTAATGACCTTTTGGTCAAAATGCTCGATCTTATGATCAAGTCTCGCGTTCTTGAAGAGCGCTTGATTAAGATTTATAAGGCCGGCGAGTCTTTCTTTTGGATTGGTGCTCCGGGCGAAGAGGCCTTTGGTGTGCCGCTCGGTTTATTAATCAATAAAGGCCATGGACACGCTTACGACTACTTGCACTTGCACTACCGCTGCTCACCAACGCTCGTAGCGATGGGCATGCCTATGATCGATTCTGTGCGCATTATGATGAACAGAGCCACAGACACTAGCACGGGCGGGAAAAACTTTTCTAACCACTTTTGCTTTCCTGAATGGAATGTGACGCCGGTTTCATCACCACTAACAGTTCAGTACGCTTTCGCTATCGGTACAGCTTGGGCTCAGAAGCGTGAAGGCGGTAATGGTATCAGTGTTATCACTGGTGGCGATGCAGCGACGGCCGAAGGTGAATTTGCATCGAGCCTGATTTGGTCTTCGCGTAAAGGCAATGAACTGCCGATGCTTATCACAGTTCAAAATAATAACTGGGGTATCTCAACAGATTTTGCCAGCCAACACGGTGAAGAGTTTATTGCGGATCGTGGTAAGGCTTTTGGTATTCGCACCGCTGTTATCGACGGTAATGATCCCATCGAAACTTACATTCGCCTCAAAGAAGAAATGGAATACATCCGCAAGACTCGTAAGCCAGTTCTACTTGAAGCCAAGACCTCACGCTTATACGGTCACTCATCAGCTACTGGAGCGAATCATACTGGCGACGTTTGCTGTATTGAGCTCTTCACGAAGAAGCTCGTCGATGCGGGTGTGATTACTTCTGAAGAAGTAAAAGAGATTTGGACAAACTATGAAACTGAGGCCCGTGAAGCTCAAGAGCTGGCGCGTACAGAACCAGTTCCGCAGCCTGAAGATATTTGGAAGCATATTTTCGTGAATAACGAAAACGCCGATTGGAGAAAATTCTAATGGCAACTATGGTACAAGCCATTCGTATGGCTCTTCATGTTGGTGAAGATCAGCTCGGTGTAAAAGATATTTTTGGCCAAGATGTTGGCGCTCCACTTGGCGGAGTGTTCACGGCCACTCAAGGTTTGAAAACAGCTTGGAACTCTCCGCTCGATGAGCGTGGTATTATTGGCTGCGCTATTGGTATCGGCATGACGGGTGATCGTTGCGTCGCTGAAATTCAGTTCTGTGATTATATTTTTAATACCATCGATCTCATGAAAATCGCTGGTAATACGCACTGGGTTTCGAATGGTAATTACAATTTACCCATCGTTGTTATGACTCCTCATGGGGCGGGTATTCGTGGCTCGGTTTATCACTCTCACAGCTTTGATGCTTGGGCCTCTCGCCTTGTCGGCTGGAAGGTTGTGATTCCGTCGAATCCACTGGATGCTTACGGACTTATGCTTTCGGCTATTGAAGACCCGAATCCAGTTTTATATTTAAAACCAAAAGCACTCATGCGCGTTCGTGGTAATGAATTGCTTCCGGGTGAGCCTTCTGATGAGCGTGAATTAAAGTCTATGATCGATGCACCTATTGGTGATACTCGTGCGAAGTGGAAGCCGAAATGGCCGAAGCTAGATACGAGTTATCGTGTGCCGATTGGTGTTGGTAATATTACTCGTCGTGGTGATGCTGCGACTCTTGTGACTTATGGTCGTCATGTTGGCGTTTGCAACAAGATCGCGGATGAATTGGCTGCTGATGGCACGTTTGTCGAAGTGATCGATTTGCGCTCTATTTATCCTTATGACTGGCAAATGATTAAAGAGTCGGTGATGAAGACAAAGCGTGTGATTTTCATCAATGAAGACACTGAGGTGACGAACTTTGCTGAGCACTTAGCGACTCGCACGACTTCTGAATTATTCTATCATCTGCACGCACATCCGCGCGTGATCGCAGGTAAGAATGTGCCGGGCGTGGGTTTGCACCCAAATCTAGAGGATGCTTCTGTTCCGCAGCCGCATGATATTAAGAATGAGTTGCTTGAGATGTTAGCCGAGCAGCCGTAGCTGCTTGGCTTGGAGTCCGACTAGTGTTCGCCGTCGGCGTCGCCCATTTTCTTCAAGACAATTTGAATAGTTTCAGAATCGATATTAACTTTTTTCATCAGTGATTTGGCTTTGCCAAAATCATCCGAATCGACGGCATCGAAGAAAGCTTCGACTTTACCAATTTCAGCCAGCTTCTCGAGAACAAGTGTCCCTTCAAAATCGCTTTCTTCCACTCACTTTATCCTTTCTTGAACGCTTCAATCATTTGACGAGAAATAGATGAGCGAGGAGGAAGTTCTTCGGGCAATGAGCTGCGATCAAACCACTTGGCATCAGTGATTTCTTTACCGTCGATGTGAATGTCTCCGGCGACCCATTCAGCAAAAAAACCAACCATAAGATTGTTCGGGAACGGCCATGGTTGTGAGCCGAAGTATTTAATGTTTTTTACTTCAAGACTCACTTCTTCTTTTATTTCACGACGGATGCTCTCTTCAAGAGATTCGCCTGGCTCTACAAAACCGGCTACGCAAGAGAAGTATTTTCGATCAGCTGCTTTAGCCAATAAAATTTCTCCGCCACGGCGAACGAGAGTGATAATCACGGGGCTGAGTTGCGGGTAGATATTGCGTGAACATTTACCGCAAACCTTTGCGATCTCATCTTTTGAAATGGAAAGCTTCTGGCCGCAATGGCCGCAGAATTTATTTTTTGCACTCCAGTTCACGTACTGAGCGCCAATAGAAGCATCTTTCGCAATTGGAATCGCAAGTGAAGCGAGAACATCGCGGAGTGAGCGAAAGGTAAATGAACCCGTGGGTTTTTGTTCTTGAATGTTTTCGCCGTTCAAAGCCCAACCTTCGCCAAGGCGAAATACGGCTTCATTATCATCCATTTTAAATTGCAGTTCTGAGCGAGTGGGGAGGCGGTCAGAACCCAGTTCATCTTGGTGAACTAGAATTTTACCATCATTGTAAATGAAGCAAACATCTTCAGGTTGAATTGCCGCTTTTTGAAAAGCATCGATTTGATATTTCATTGAGAGCCCTTTAGTTCAGTCATGGTGAAGAGACTTTTAAAGTTTAAGTCTACCGCCTCTAATTTTTCACGACCACCCTGTTCGCGGTCAATCACGCAGAGAACATTTTGTACAATGGCGCCGGCGCTGCGGAGATCTTTTGTTGAAATGATCACTTGGCCGCCACTTGTGACCACATCTTCGATCACGCAGAGTCTTTTGCCTTTTACATCAAAGCCTTCAGCGAAGAGGCAGGTTCCGTACTCTTTGGCCTCTTTGCGTACAAAACAAACGGGAATGCCGGTTTCAAGGCTGATGGCGGTCGCAATGGGTATGCCGCCCACTTCTAGACCGGCGATTCCGTCGATATCTTTTGGGAGAAGCTTCGCCATCTCTTGGGCAATGCTTTTGAGAAGAGCTGGATTTGACTCGAAGCGATACTTGTCGAAGTATTCTTTAGACCTTTGGCCAGAGCGTAGCAAAAAGTCACCTGTGATATATGCAGCTTTGTATATCTTCTGAGCTAAATCGTTGTTTTTCATCTGAAAAATGATCCTTTTTAAGAGAGGAATGACACCACTTTAATGGCATAAGAAATGCTCTGTCTACTTCTTGAGGATGCTTTACGCGCTTGATAAGGAGCAAAATGCAACCAGCCCCAAGTAAAGAACCATTTATGGACATGAAGAGAATGTTTATCATTCTGTTCTTGCTCACGGCTATTTTTCTAGCAGCCGCTCAATACTTGGCTACACTGCCAGGCTAAATATGCAGCGTTCAGCTGCAATCTTTATTCTATTTTCAATTTGAAGAGAGACAGTTAAACCGGAGCCGTTGTAGTAGCTTCTGGATCTTGGAAAACTCGGCTACCAGTCGCTTTGCGTTGTCCTTGGTATTTACCGCGGTAAGGACTGAGAGCCGCTTCATCCATCTTACAGAACACCAGTTGGCAAATGCGGCGACCGGCTTTTAAGCGGATCGGGAGACTATTAGCATTATAAAGTTCTAGAGTGATCTGACCTTCAAAGCCCGGGTCAACCCAGCCTGCATTTTGAATGAAGAGACCAATGCGGCCAATCGAGCTGCGACCTTCTACAAAGGCTGTTAGGTCGTCTGGAAGCTTGACGTATTCTTCTGTCGTCGCGAGTAGAAATGAGTGGGGTGGAATTGTAATCTCATCCGCTTCGTATTCGCGGTAGATGATTTCAGAATCCATATCGATCATTTGCATTTGACGATCTTCAACGATGAGAAAGTGGCGGCCCAGAGTGCAGTCGACAGAGGCAGGTTGAACTGAATTCTTTTGAATAGGTGTAATGCCGAGTTCACCACTGCTAATCATCTTTTTAAGTGTGCCGTCAGATAAGATCATATTTGCCCCCAGAGAGATTTTTGGATGGCTTAGCTATCTTTCTTTTGTGAAGCAGAGTCAATAGTTTTAGCTCTTGCAGGCTTGTTGTTTCGGAGGATTCTTGCCTTGGATGTTTTCTAAAGTGACAGACTTGTCCAGGCGTTTTTTCATAGGTTCTTTTTCTTTATTATCAACGGCGCTCCAGAAGGCTTTGCTGGTGTTGATATCGAAACTTTCGTTTTTAATTTCAAATGGAATACGGCTGGCAGTGGTTTTTGTTTCTTTGTTTTTTTAAGACCCAGTTGGCAAAACCAATTCCGATTTCGCTGAAATAGTGAGGGGCCGAATCGTATTCTTGGTCGTTAGCAATCACATCCCCATCTTCGAGAAAAAATTTGGCATAACCTTTGGTGATGTTTTGTGCAGAAGCCAGCTCTAGATACACATCTAATTTTCCGCGCGTTAAATCTATAGGAATATAAGAGCGCAGAATTTTATTAAGGCTGTTGATATTGAACTGCTCCATCACAAGATCCATATCGATGCGGTTGGGACAGGTCATAAGATCGATGTTACCATCGGCGTGAATTTTTGAGTGCTCTTGTAAAACGGCTTCGAATTCAAATGGACTGACGGCATCTCCTTCGAGGTTCTGTCGACTGCGCAGATCACGGGCTATTAGATTGGCCTTTGTAAGACTAACAGCTAATTTTTGACCAAGAGAGGAATTGGTGAAGTAGGCTTCTGAGTTACGCACTCTTAGAGTTTCAACTGCGAGTGGGATCACAACATCTAAAGTACCGACCCAAGCTTCTTTTTTCTCATCCGTGCCGAATTGATCTTCGCTTTTCTTTTCACTGTCGATAAGACGAGCGACGAGTCTATCGACTGTGACGTCAGCAGTAAGTTCTCCTCTTAGAAGTGCGCGCCAAGCGATAGAGAGATCAATTTCTTTTGCAGCTAATAAAGGTGGTAGATTTGAATTTCTCTTTTTTATTTTTAGTTGTTGGAGCTGGTAGGCGCCGCGGTAAAGGCTGAGGTCGAAGTCGTCAATATGGCCGATGTAGTTTTCCATTTTATTGGCGAGAGCCCAGTTAATGCCCCAAAGGCACACGCTCGGGAGAATAATTCGGATGGCGATTAATAATAAAACTATATAGAGAAACCATTTTGGAATTTTGGTGATTTTTTTCAAAGAAAACACTCCATCTGCTAGGGTTTTTAGAGAGCAAATGAAGTGCCAGGTAAAGTGAAGAGTTGGCTGAGGGGAGATGCGATGAATGAGGATGAGATGCTTTTGAAAAGTAGTTTAGTAAAAAAGATCGAGGCAAAAGAGTTAGAGCTGCGGTGTTTTGCCCCGCGGCTTATAAAATCTAGCCACTATAACCTTGGAGAAAAAACTGCCGCTCTGGTGTTTCGAAAATAGTGAATTGGGAACCATCTTCGAACTCCAGCTGATAATAATCATTGGCTTCACCAGAAACTCTTTCGCTGTATTCATTCCACTTCGCAATTTTATAGGATTTGCCTTCGACTTTAATTGCGTCGGCACTCACTTCAATTGGGAGTGGTTTAATTAAAGAAAGAGGTCGCACTGGTCCACGAGCTGCACTTGAAGTTTTGGCAGGGGTGGGTGAAGCAGTTTTCTGCTGTGGAGGGGGAGCTGAGGTGGGACGAGCTAAAGGTGTGCTCTCGTGGCCGTGCGTCTCTGGTAACTTGTCTGCTAATTTATAAGCTAAATTATTTTTCTCTACTGGCTTCTCTTCTGAAGGCTGCCAGTAGCGCCAGGCGACTTGGCTGTCGTCTTGTAAGCGTTGTCGGCATAATGCTCCAACAGCACCATAACGACTTTTCACTTCAGCAGCGGGAAGTTTTTTAAACTGACTGATAGTGAGCACGCCCAAGTCTTGAAGAGAGAGGACCATTCTCTCTGTGTATTTGCGCAAAATCATATCGTGATCGAAGGGATCTGCTACATCAACCAAGCCACCTAGCGGGATAGAGTCTATATCTGGATTATTAAATCGAGCTTTGAGTAGAGCGACAGAAACAGAATCGCCGATAGCGATCGAAGCGGTGAGGCCGATATCTTTTAAAAAGTTGGCGGTGTTTTTAATGAAGTCGAGCTCAGCATAAAGGTTTGTGCTTGTGCCGATTTCGACAAAGACGGCACGCTTTTTTCGAAGGCTGATAGTGGCATTTGTTTCTGAGCAGAATTTCGCTACTTCTTCGATTGATACATCTTTTTGAAACCAGAGGCAGGCGATTCTCATTTGTTGCTCCTTGTATTGGTTCACTTAGCGGCCTTCAATAGGAATATGTGTAAGTTTAGTGTAAGTCAATGCGGCCTGAGGTCTAGAATTTCTGGTGGGCACCGCAGTAAGGGTTAAAAGTTAAGAGTTATCAATATGTTGAGGCCTACATATTTTTAGTGGGACGGCTGGACTTAGCCTGTTCTAGGGCTATGATAATCCACTATGAAAACAAAATTATCCCTACTTATGATGGCTTTAATACTCACTTCTTGTGCCTCAACTCGCCTCAAGCCAGAAGCGGCTCATGTGGTCGTTTCTAAAGATGCACCACCAGCCTCTTGCAAAAATATTGGACGCGTAGACTCTTATACTTATGTGAATGCCGCTCGTGCAGAGAACAATAATGTTCTCATTAATGTGGTGAAGAACAATGCTCATGAGCTCGGCGGTAATTATGTTTTCACTGACGTAGTTACAGCACTAAAGATTGAAGGCGATGTTTATAATTGCCCTTAAATTATTTATCTCGTGCTTGCAGTGCGAGATCAGGAAAGTCTGAAAATAAACCGTCCACTCCTAATTTTAGAAAAAATTGAAGCTCTTTTTGAAAATCACCTTTTGCAAAGGTACTAATGAAATTAGTTTCTTTGCGGAAAGTATAAGGAATGACTTTCAGATTGTGTTTGTGGAAAAGCGCAACCTGGCCATTGTCTTTTCCGTCTTTATTTATGAGTAGAGATTTATCAGGTCCCACTCCATAAGCGTAGGTAGATAGGTCTTTGAGATCTTTCTCAGTGAGCTTCATTTCGGCGAGCAAAAAAACCATCTTATTTTTTGGCAGGCTCTTTTTAAGCTCTCGCAAAGTATCGATTTCAAAGCATTGAATAATAACAGCTGAATTGGCGTCAGTTTTCTTCGCTATCCTTAGTGAATTTATAAGCAGAGGTTCAAGCGGGAGCTGAATCGAGCGAAAATAAGTAGGATGTTTTAGCTCTGGAAAAACACCAATAGTTCTTTTGGTCTTTTTTTCTTGTTCACTGAGAAACTTTAAAATTTCATCAAAGGTTGGAATTTCGTATTTAGAGTTAAAGCTTTGATCTCGAAATGCGAGACGTTCTTTCGCTCTTAAGGTTTTAATTTCTGCGAGAGTGAAATCTTCGGTGAACCAGCCTTCAATGACTTTGCCATCGATAGTTTTCTTAGTTTTTCGCTTTGGAAATTTTGTCGCTACATCTGATGTCTCTGAGATTTCATTCTCATGACGGGCGATTAAGACGCCGTCTTTAGTGGCGACTAAATCGGGCTCGATGTAATCGGCACCTTGTTCGATGGCCAGTTGGTAAGCTGCTATTGTATGTTCGGGACGATATCCGCTGGCGCCGCGATGGGCGACGATAAGGGGTTTGGCAAATGCGTTGATGCTGATAATGCTCACAGCGGACAGAATATATTTAATCATGAATTAAGTTTAAGAGAGGGGCGTGCTGTTGGCTAATTATAAAAAAGTTAGAGCCCCTCAAGGCATAAAAAAAGCGACCCTTGCAGGTCGCTTTTTAATTTTGTCCGTATTGTCCGCGGCCGGTTTTCTATCAAAAGTACGAGGCACCTGTCCGGAAAGTTCGAACGGGCAAGCGAAGCTAGCGCTTGCGCTCACCAGGTACCTTTTTTTACTTCTGCTCAGCTGCGCGCTTGGCTTGGTACTTCTTCGCCAGTTCTTCTTGAATATTACGTGGAGTTTGTGCGTAGCGCGCGAACTCGAGCGTAAACTCGCCCTTACCTTGAGTGGCAGAGCGAAGAACAGTTGAGAAGCCGAACATTTCAGAGAGCGGAACTTCAGCGTTAATGATTGTCGCTCCAGTTTCATCAGAAGATGAACCTTGGATGATACCACGACGTTGGTTCACGAGACCCATCGCCACACCCTGATACTCTTCAGGAGCTGCAACTTCGAGTTTCATCATTGGCTCAAGAGCAATGGCGCCGGCTTTTTCATAACCTTGGCGGAATGCTGCCATCGCACAAATCTTAAACGCCATCTCTGATGAATCGACATCATGGTAAGCGCCGTCATCTAAGTGAACGCGAATATTCACAATCGGGAAGCCAATCAATGGACCTTTTGCCATTTGTTCAGCGAAGCCCTTATCACAAGCAGGGATGAATTCACGAGGAATACGACCACCGGCAATGTTATCAACGAATTCGTAGTTTTTGTCAGTTCCTGGAGGAAGTGGCTCTAAGCGACCCACAACTTTGGCGAATTGACCCGAACCACCCGTTTGCTTTTTGTGCGTGTAATCGAATTCAGCCGCGTGGCTGATTGTTTCACGATAAGCCACCTGCGGAGCGCCCGAGATCACTTCGCACTTAAATTCACGCTTCATACGTTCGATGTAAACATCTAAGTGAAGCTCACCCATTCCAGAAATAATTGTTTCATTCGACTCTTCATCACGGTTCACGCGGAAAGTCGGATCTTCTTTTCTAAATTTGTTGAGAGCTTTAGTGAAGTTTGCATCACCAGACTTATCTTTCGGACGAACTGCGAGTGAAATTACTGCGTTCGGTACGAACATAGAAGTCATAGTTACGTGAGCATTTCCGTCAGTGAAAGTGTCGCCAG
Source organism: uncultured Pseudobdellovibrionaceae bacterium (assembly GCA_964360255.1). Lineage (GTDB taxonomy): Bacteria > Bdellovibrionota > Bdellovibrionia > Bdellovibrionales > UBA1609 > CAYHVK01. The sequence continues at coordinate 21,335 of CAYHVK010000003.1, forward strand.
TTTCGCAATCGATACCGAATAAGGCAACTAAGTCACCTGCGTAAGCGACTTCAACGTCTTCCATCTTGTCTGCATGCATACGAACAAGGCGCGGAACTTTTACGCGTTTGCTATCGCGCATGTTAGTGATGAAATCACCCTTCTTGAGTTGGCCTTGGTAGAGACGAATGTACGTCAACTGACCAAACTGAGTCTCTTGAAGTTTGAAAGCATAGCCCACAAAAGATTTTGTTGGATCTTTTGAAAGTACAATTTTTAATTCGTTCTGATCTTGATCGTAAGCTTCGTTATCAACTTCGTCTGGGTTCGGTAAGTATTCACGAACGCCATCAAGAAGCTTTTGAACGCCTTTGTTTTTGAATGCAGAACCCATAAAGACCGGAGTCATCTGTAGGCTGATGCAACCTTTACGAACGGCACGGTTGATATCTTCTTCAGTTGGCTGTTCTTCCATTAAGAACTTCTCAGCAAGGACTTCATCGTAGTCAGCCGCTTTAGAAATCATCTCAGTGCGATATTTTGCTGCGTCGTCGACGAGTTCAGGAGGAATATCCGCTTCACGGATAGTTGTTCCTGATTCGCCTTCGAAGTAGAAGGCTTTCATTTTAACGAGATCTACAACGCCGAGAAGTTTGTCTTCTGCGCCGATTGGAATCTGCATCATAACCGCGTTATGACCAAGTTTTTCACGGAGCATAGCAGTTACGCGGAATGCATTCGCACCCGTGCGATCGAGTTTATTAATAAACGCAAGGCGTGGAACTTTATAACGGCGCATCTGTCTATCAACGGTGAACGACTGCGATTGAACGCCGGCCACACCGCAAAGAACGAGAACAGCTCCGTCAAGAACGCGAAGAGCGCGCTCAACTTCAATTGTGAAATCCACGTGTCCCGGAGTATCGATGATGTTGATGTCGATATCTTTCCAAGTTACGGCAGTTGCTGCCGACTGAATTGTAATACCGCGCTCGCGTTCAAGATCCATAGAATCCATGGTCGCGCCGACGCCGTCTTTACCTTTAACTTCGTGAATTTCGTGAATTCGACCAGTGTAAAAAAGAATACGCTCGGTGAGAGTCGTTTTACCAGAATCGATGTGCGCCGAAATACCGATATTGCGGACGACACTAACATCCCATTTGCCTGCCATAATTATAGCCTCATACGAAAAAGTTTATGTGTTTGCTAAGAACGGAATTTCTATCATACGATGAGTCCAATATTCAAGGAGTCCGGTTGTCTTCTGGCATTTTATCGACTTTAAAGCTCAAATTTGGACTTTCTAGCTTTCGTGAAGGCCAAGAAACCGTCATTTCGGCGTTACTGCGTGGCGAAAGTGGACTGCTTGTTATGCCGACGGGCGGGGGTAAGAGTCTCTGTTACCAACTTCCCAGCCAAATCTTACCAGGCACAGTTTTGGTGGTTTCACCTTTGATCGCTTTGATGAAAGATCAGGTCGATCGCTTGCGGGGCATGGGTTTGAAAGCCACTTGTATTAATTCTTCGGTGGCGAAAGATGATCGTTTGAAGCGGCAGAAGCAGCTGGCCGCTGGTGAATTAGAAATTTTATACGTTACTCCCGAGCGCTTTCGTAAGCCTGAATTTTTAGAGGCTTTGCGCTTGGCGCAGATTTCAGTGTTTGCAGTTGATGAGGCCCATTGTATTTCGCAGTGGGGTCATGATTTTCGGCCCGAATATGCCAGGTTGGGCGAAGTTCGTAAAATGATCGGCGAAATGGCCGTGGCCGCAGGGCGGTCTGCTCCACAAACATTAGCACTTACGGCCACAGCAACACCTGAGGCACAAAAAGAAATTCGCGCGAAATTAGGCATTGAAGATGGCTTTTTTGTTTCGACCTCACTCAAGCGACCGAATCTTGAAGTTCAAGTGCTGGATGTTTACGGCGTTGATGAAAAGGTTCGTAATATTATTGGCCTTCGTCATTTTCAACCGGGGCCGATGATTGCTTATTTTTCTTTAATCTCATCGCTGGCCAATGTAGCTGAAGCGCTGATGAAACTTTCAATTCCATTTGAAATTTATCATGGGCAAATGGGCGATCGCGATCGGCGCTCTTCACAGGAGCGTTTTCTCGCGAGTGATGATGGTTTAATGCTGGCGACTCCCGCTTTCGGGCTGGGGATTGATAAATCGAATGTGCGCCAAGTGGTGCATTGTGAAATTCCTTCTTCTATTGAAGCTTATTTTCAGGAGATCGGTCGGGGTGGTCGCGATGGTCTGCCGGCTGTGGCCAGTCTTATGTACGACAAAGACGATATCACCATTCAAATGGACTTTTTGAAGTGGGCCAACCCAGATGCGAATTTTATTCGCAAGGTTTACAACTTAGTTAAAGACAATGCTCTGCGTGTGAAATCTGAAGGTGAAAATTTTCTGCGGGATCAGATGAATTTTTACAACAGTCGCGATTTTCGAGTGGAGACGGCGCTGAATCTTTTGCGCTCGTGGGATGTGCTGGGTTCGAAGTCGGGTGGCAACAGCGGTGAGGAGCGCGGTGCTCGGGGCGGTGGTGGTTGGGATATTTTGGGCCCGCTTGATGAGGATTTGTTAGCGCCTGAGCTTCGTGAAGCGCGGATGAAGCGGCAGAATGAAAAATTATTGCAGATGATCAATTGGGTGCAGGCCGAAGAGTGTCGCATGCGTTTGATTTACGAATACTTCGGCGAAGGACGAGTCGCTGACGGGGCTGTGGAGAGTGTTGTGCGCTATAAATGTGGCGTTTGCGATAACTGTAAGGCTCAGACTCCGCCGTAGACGCGGCGGAGCTATTAAGGCGTTGGCAAAAGCCATCGAAACTTAAAGTTCTCTTGAGCTATTTATTCACATGAGTGGTCGTAAGCGGCCAGAATAAACTGCGATGAATTAATGCATCTCAGTGCTTATCCAACAACTGAGATGAATCCATATTTCTGAGCGATTGAATGACCTGATGAATGATCTTCATCAATACTCCAGAGCTATTGAATGACTAGAAGCAAGTCAAATATCGCTGGCTGCCCATCATCAAGCAAATCCATCATAAAGATAATCCCAATTCTTTACTACGCCCTCGGCTAACCCCCGGGGATGCCCAAAGCCCTCGAGCTGGTTCACTTTAATATAATCGCTAATGCTGAGAAAATCTTTAATTCCAAATACAAAGCGGGTGTAAGGACTTTGCGTCCAAAACCGTTCTTTAAGTTTATTAATTTTGCTGGCGCCGGTGATTTTAAGTGCAATGGCTGCGCTTAAGACGCGGATAAAACTTTTGTAAGCTTGGTGGGATTGAAATTTCGCATGCAAATGCAGATGGTTGCCCACATTTGCAGATGAAAATATTTTAACACCAAAGACTTTTGAGTATTTTTTAAGGAGAGCGGTAATAATAGCCTTATTGCGCGGTCTTAAGAAGGACCAGTCTCCCTTGGCATGTTTCGATTTCAAAACAAGATGCATAGATTGCCGAGTCGTGATGGGCCGATAAGTACGGCTATTTCTTGTGGAGCGTTGGTCGCCGCCGAAACGATTCGATTTCTTAGCGAAAAGATCTATTTGTTTCGTTCTTAAGTTACTCATTTGATAAATAATTTATATGTGACTGATGGTATGGTCAATGGAAGAAATTTAAGAGCACCGTAATTTGTGCACAGCAGTGCAGCTTTTTTAAATATGAATAAGCTTAAATTTAGAGATGAATGTGTTTATAATTTATCCCTATGAAGCTTTACCAAGCCAAGCGACGAATATTTCCGGATCCTGCCGTTGAATCCATTGATGGTATCGTGGCTATGGGAGATCAGCTGAATGTGCCGACACTTTTTGAAGCTTATAGTTTTGGAATTTTTCCGTGGCCTCATGAGGATTTGCCTTTGCTTTGGTACTCGCCCGATCCGCGAGGAGTGATTGATTTTAAGAATGTGAAAATTAGTAAGAGCTTGCGTAAGTTTTTAAAAAATGAAACGGATTTTTACCAGAATTTAGCGGAGGATAGTGTCGGCGCTGATACGGAGACAGGTACGGGTACGGGTGTAGATGCGGATGTAAATGCAGGTACGGAGACCGCTGAGCTTGCGACAGTAAATAGAAATAACTCTAAGCTCTCTAAAGGCGCTACTTTATTTAAACCCACCAAATATGCAGTGACATTTAATACGGCGTTTGCCGATGTGATGCAGAAGTGTTCAGAAGTTCCGCGACCAGGACAAGGTGGAACTTGGATTCATGCCCCGCTGAAACGGGCGTACTTAGATTTTCATAAAGCCGGATACGCTCACTCAGTCGAAGTATGGCGACAAGAGGGGCAATCAAAAAAACTCGTTGGGGGCCTTTACGGAGTATACGTGGGCGGCGTTTTTGCTGGTGAAAGTATGTTCTATTTAGAATCGAACACTTCAAAGCTGGCGCTTTTAAGTTTGATCGAGCGTTTAAAGAAAAATGGCTTAGAGTGGATGGACATTCAAATGGTCACACCTGTCACTGAAGCTTTGGGCGGCAGATACATCTCTCGTCAGGAGTATTTAGATCGTTTGGAGATTTCAAAGCCAGAGGCGAAGCCGATTAAGTTTTAAATCGAATGTAAAAAGTTTACTCGGTTTCAGGAGCAGCTGGCGGGCGGTCAACGGTGCCGGTTTCAGAAGATGAGTCGGTGCGCGAGCCAAAGCCAGAGCGCGAGCCAGAATCAGTACTTGAACCTGAGCCGAGCCAACCTTTATAACGCTGACCCCAGGGGGCTCCGCGAGTGCCATCGTAGTTCGCATCGGGTTGAGCGAAGTAGTAGAGGATTCCGAAAGTCATGGCGATTAAGGCTCCGTAAAGAAGAACTTGCCATGTATAATCAGTCCAAATTTGTGCAATAGTTTTAAAGCGTTCGGCGACTTTTTCGCGCTCAAGTTCGACAAACTTATGATCTAAAGTTTTTTTAATCTTTTGCAGATGACCCATTGGAAGGTCATGATACTGAACAGCCACCATAACTTTGGTTTCGTCCATATCGGCCTTCTTCAAGTACCATTTCTGCGGCTCATAGGCTTCAACCCGAACCACCTTAGCCCACCAAGCCACTTGCTCTCCGCCATCCAGTGGTATCTCGATTTTAATCATTTCAAATAAAAACGGAGCGGTCTCACGATCGGTGATAAATGCCAGTCCGGACATAGAGATATCAACGAAATGGGTGATATGGCTGCGGCCGAGTTCGCCCTTCTGAGCAAAGCGCATAAAGCTATTGTCCGTCGGCCTTAAAGTGTACCGCGGAGAACGAGGAACGAATTTTCGAAGTGATGCGCTCATAAGTCTCTTTTCGGCACTTACGAATAGATTTTTTATAGACCTTAGTAAAGATCAGAAGGGAGAGATGCTTTTCTCTGTAAGATCGTCTACAAGGGCGGTGCTTAAGGAGCTGAACAATGATCCGCCGCCCATCTTTCGTATCGCTTACGACTTTAGTCCTAACTCTTATTCTGACTGTGAGTGCCAAAGCCTATCGAGTATCGCCAAGCGAATACGACTTTCCGGCTTTGCAGCCGAGCTTTTCGACTTTCTACGCCGCTTGTTTAGCTGCTGCAGGTAAAGGCGAAGATCTGTCGGTGTCTGTGATTGGTCGACGCATTGAGAATTACCGTAAGTATAAAACTTTAAAATTAAAAATTTATAAAGCGGCGGCTGCGGCGCCGGTGGTTTACATCATCAGCGGCTTAGGTGGTGATGAAGATTCTAATCTTTCAAAATTCTTGGCTGAGCAAATTCAGAAAATGGGGTTGAGCGCGGTTGTTGTGCCGAACACGATGACAGCTAATTTTGTGGTGGGAGCCAGTCAATCGGGGATTGTTGGTCTCACTAGTGAAGATGCAAAAGATCTCTACTCGGCACTTGAGAAAACAGCGGCTGAATTGTCAATGCAAGGCCTGAGTTCATCGGAGCGTTTTTTGCTGGGTTATTCACATGGAGCTTTACTCTCTTCTTATTTAACTATGCTTGATCAAACTCAGAAAAAGCTAAATTTTAAGTCGACACTTCTTATTAACCCGCCAGTTGATTTGTTATATGGATTAGAAGTTTTGGATAAAAAGGCAGAGCAGTTCAGTGATATTTCTTTTGGTCGTTTGATTGATTTTGCGACTGAGTTACAGGGCCAAGTTAAAAAATGCGCGAAGACTTCAACCGAAGTTCGCAATCCGCAAGAGTTCATGGATAACTTAGACTTAAAAGAAGTTGAGGCGTCAGGTTTGATCGGCCGAGTTCTTTCAGGGACTCTTAAAGATTTAATTCTTGCGACAGAGGCTATTGTTGATCATGAAGTTTTGCCGGAAGCCGGCACTCCGGGTTCGGCAGTCGAGCGTCAGCAGAATGCAGCTCGAAATAGCGCTGCTGGTCGTATTCATTTTCAAAGTTACGTTGAGAAAATTTTGATCCCATTCAATGAAAAAGCGAGAAATTCTGGTTTACTCGAATTAAGTGCGAGCACAAGTTTGCCTTTTGCTCTCAGTGAATTGACGCAAAATCAGAATGTTTTCTTGATGCACAACGTAGATGACTTTTTACTTCGCGGTGATGATTTAAGTTATCTCGAGACTTATTTCGGCGTTCGCGCTCGCATCTATCCTTACGGCGGTCATCTCGGAAACCTCGGCCAGACGGACAACCTAAAAGCCATTGAAAACTGGCTTAAAAACGGACGTCTGAACATTCGGGATTAGTCTATCGTCTAGTATAAAAAGAGCTCTAAAACGCCGATAAATTAAGTGTATAGCGCGAGTGAAACAGCAGTGGATGGTCATCGGTGTCGAAGAAGAAAAAAACTCCAAAAATGAAAAAACGCAAACTGGTTTTGTATTCTGGTGGCCAAAGCCCAACGAATAAAAAATTACATGAAGCGCTCGTCAGTCTTGGTCGAAAAAAAGCCCATTCAATGACTTATATTCCGTTTTCACACGAGAATGGTGAGTACTTTTTTGAGCGCATCAAAAAACGTTATCGCCAATACGGCATTCGCAAATTCACATATTTCGCTGTGGACTCTGATTTTTTAAGAAAAGAAATGAATCAAGCCTTAAAAAGCGACATTATCTATCTCGCGGGTGGGAATACTTTTTATTTCTTAAAACATTTGCGTGAAAGTGGTTTTCTGTCTCGTTTGCAGAAATTTATTCGCTCGGGCGGAATCGTCGCTGGTCTTAGCGCCGGCGCTATTATTCTCACGCCTAATATTTATATGGCGGCCTATCCTCCGCACGATTGTGATCGCAATGAAGTTCGGCTTAAAAATCTCCACGCTACGGGCGCGGTGGATTTTGAATTCTTTCCGCACTATGTGCCATCAGGTCGAACTCACCAGTCGATGATCCGCTATTCGCGGCGTACAGAAAAAATGATCGTGGCTTGCCCAGATGGTAGCGGTGTAGTTGTTAAAAACACTGAGGTTCGATTTGTTGGCCCTGTTTACTTGTACTATCGTGGTCACCGAACGAAGTTATCATGACTCCTCAACCACCATCTTCGTATCCTAATCGCTTTCCGCTTCAACCGGGCTGGGCGCTGAAGAGGGTTCTTGAGGCTGGTTATACAAAACAAAAATTTCTGGCTGATCTTAAAGCGGGAGTGACAGTTGGTATCGTAGCGATACCTTTAGCTATGGCTTTAGGTGTGGCTTCAGGAATGACTCCGCAGGCGGGTCTTTACACCGCGATTATTCCAGCGATTTTAGCGGCGTTATTAGGTGGTTCTAAATTTCAAGTTTCGGGTCCGACGGCCGCTTTCGTGGCTTTGCTTGTACCAGTAGTCAGTCAGTTCGGCCCATCGGGTTTAATGGTGGCTGGTTTATTGGCCGGCTTTATTTTAATTTTGATGAGCGTTTTGCATTTGGCAGAAGCCATTCAATATATTCCTCACCCAGTGACCACGGGTTTCACTTCAGGAATTGCCGTTGTCATCGGCGTGGTTCAGGTGAAGGATTTTTTCGGTCTTGATTTTCAGACCAATCCGCAAAATTTCTGGGAGCGTTTGATAGCTATAGAGCATGCGCTACCATCTTTGAAGCCGCTCGAAACGGCTGTGGCGATTTCAACACTTATTATTCTTTACTGGAGCACCCGTTTTATTAAAAAAATTCCGGCCCCCGTTGTGGCCTTGATTTTTATTACGGTGCTCACTTATATCGTACAGAAAATTTTTCCGGATATTTCGATTTTAACTATTGAGAAAAAGTTCTCGTACCTAATGCATGGCCAGCTTGAGAAGGGCATTCCAAGTTCAGTACCTGGCTTCGTTCTCCCTTGGAATGCTCAGATCGCGGGGACGGCGGCTTATAAACTCACTTGGCCTAACATCATCAGTATACTGCCTTATGCCTTCTCGATTGCACTACTTGGCGCCATTGAATCTCTAGTGACGGCGGTTGTAGCAGACGGCGCCACCGGCAAAAAACATAATCCTAATACAGAGCTTTTCGCACAAGGTGTAGCGAACGTAGTTTCACCTTTCTTTGGTGGCTTTGCTTCAACTGGCGCTATGTCACGCACAATGACGGGTATTCGTTTCGGTAGCGTTTCGCCCTTCACTGCGGTGATTCACTCTATCACTGTGTTATTTGCCATTTTATTCTTTTCTTCCTTTATCAATCAAGTTCCAGTGGCTACCTTGGCTGCCATTCTTGTCTTCATAGCGGTGAATATGTTTGATAAGAAACACTTCACTAATATTTTAACAACGGCTCCGAAAGATGACCGTCTAGTGTTGGCGGCTTGTTTTCTGCTCACTATCTTTACCGATATGACAGTAGGGATTGGTATTGGAACAGGCTTGGCCGCGCTTCTTTTCATTCGTCGTGTAGCCAATATTGCCCATACCGATTTAATTTCAGCTTCTAATGTTGAAGATTCCTATTCGCAAGAATTACCTAAAGGCTACTTTATTTATCGTGTATCAGGTCCTTTATTTTTTGGTGCCGCTCAAAAGGCGCTTTCGACTTTACAAGGTTTAGCGCTCCCAGATTTGAAGAAAATTATTATTGATCTCACGGCTGTTGAGTTGATCGACTCGACCGCGGTTGTAGCCTTTGACTCTCTCCTCCGTGGTTACTTGGCGAGCGGCGTAGAAGTTGATATTGTCACAGATAACTTTCACGTTCTTGAAGCTCTGCGGGGTCTTGAGATTAAAGATGAATTATCAAATCGCTTAAAAATTGTTCGCGATGTAAAAACAGCTCTCAAGTGCGCGAAGAAAGAGAAGGAATAAAATGAATCCATGGCATCAAGTTGATATTGGCGATAATGCTCCGGCACTTGTGAACGCGATTATTGAAATCCCAAAAGAGTCGAAAGTGAAGTACGAACTGGATAAGAAAAGCGGTCTTATTAAAATGGATCGTATTTTATTCAGCTCGGTTCATTACCCAACCAACTATGGTTTTATTCCGCAGACCTATTGCGATGATAAAGATCCTTTGGATATCTTGGTTCTTGGGCAGGAGATTGCCGTTCCTTTATGTATTATGCGAGCCAAGCCCATTGGTGTGATGAAAATGCTCGATCAGGGCGAGGCCGATGACAAGATCATTGCCGTACATGCGGATGACCCAGAGTACGGTCATATTAACTCGCTCGAGGAGCTAGCTCCGCACCGAGTGAAAGAGATTCAAAGATTCTTTGAGGATTATAAAATTCTCGAGAAGAAAGTGATTCAAATTGATCGTTTCTTAGGCCAAGCCGAGGCGTTCAAAATTATCAAAGATGCCATTCAGCTCTATAAAGATTGTCGCGAAGAACTTCTTAAAATCTAATTTCTGTATCACATTCTGCTCTAGATCTTGGTCGGGTTGTTGACACTGTTTAGCGGTTGGCGCCTATTCGCCGACCCTTGGCACAAGACTTGTAACTTATCTCTCTGGAATTTATTTGGGGGCCAAAATGCCACCACAACCCGGGGGATTTTTTGAAATCATTGAACGTATTCGCTCTAGCGCTCATATTCTCTTCTGCGGCTCATGCGGCCGACTGGAAGTTCATAGACTATTCGACACCACAGCAACCAAATGCGGTGTGTATGATTTATGTAACCGACAAAATAGATAAGACTGACATGCGCCTCGAAATCACTCGCCCAAAAGGTGGCGGTGGGCCAGCCGAGGTTTTCATTCGTGAATTGAAGCAGTCGAGCGGTGCTAAAACTTGGGTGGCCACTGCCGAATCAACTCAAGTCTATGCTTTTGCTGAAGTTCAGAACGATGGAGCACAAAGAACATTCTGGCATGTGCCCGTCAATACACAATTGATTGTTGATCACTTCATAAATGATAAACAGCTGACGGTGCGGGCGACAGGCGTGCCGAAAGAAAAGAAGCTCAGCTTCTCACGTATGGGTTTTGCTAAAGCTCTTAAACAAATTCAAAATACTTGCTTAGGCGGTCAGCCTCTTGTGGATTCAGCTTTCGAGAAGATGTTCTTGGCTCAAGTGGTTGTGAATAACGACTTGTCAGGTAAGTCTTCGTCGCAGGCCATGCGTCTTCGCGAGCTCTATAACCTGGCTTATATAAATTCATTAGCTCAAGCGGCCAACGATAAAAAAATCGCAGAGATTTACAGCCGCTACCAACCCGTTGTCACTGAGTACAATCAGGTGACAGCACGTATTCAATTATTAGTTCAAACTGAAATTCCAAATTTACAAAATGGTATTGCAAAACAAAAAAGCGATCGGGCGACAGCTGAGGCAGCACTGAAGCAAGTGACGGCCGCGATTCCGGGTCTACAAGCAGCGGTGAATCGTGATCAGGCGGTTTTAGATAAGGCAAAGGCCGTGCGCGCTCCGCTCGAAGCTGAGAATTATCGCTTAGAAGATGTTTTAGATCGTGCTGAAAGCAATTTAAGTTCTGCGCGCACTCGTCTCAGTCAGATTAATGCGGATATTGTTGCAACTGAGCGTCGTTTGTCGAATGCACGCAGTGAACTGAGTACTTTGCGCAGTCGTATTTCTGACCTGCAGTGGAAGATGCGCCAAGCTCAAGATGAAGTTCGCGTGGCTCGTCGAGAACGTGATAGTTATAACGGTAATGCTGAAATTCGTCGTCGTGTCGACGGCAATCCGACCATTCAACGTTTGCGTGGAGAAGAGCGCCACCTTCAGGGTGAAGTGGCTCAGCTCGAGAGACAATCTGAAGGAGCTCGCCAAGAGCGGGATCGTAAAAAGGCTGAGTTGGCCCAGTGCCAGGCCACTCCGCAGGCAGATTGCACGGCTCAACAAGGAGCTTTGCAAAATGCCGAAGGGCAGTTGAATACAGTTGTCACTCAGCTTCGTAATTCTCGCGCGCGTTTAAATAATGTGTCGAGTGATCTCAATCGCCAGATCTCATCAATTGAGTCGGATGTACGGAGTGAAGAGAATCGACTTGAAAATCGTCTGCGCCAAGCTCTTGATCGCGAGCAGTCGACCACACGCGATTTACAAAACGCTGAAACTTCAATTCGTGATCTAGAGTTCTCGGTGATTCCAAATCTTGAGAGAGACTTAAGAGATCTAGATCGTGATCAGACTATTGCTGAGGGCGATGTGGCGAGTGGTGAATCTGCAGTGAGAGCTTCGTCTCGTGATCTTGAGGCTTACCGCACTCGTGTTGGATGGTATGCGAAAACGGAGTCGATCAATACAGCGGCCAACCAGTTGTCGCGATCTGAGAATGCATTATCGGATGCGGTTCAGAATAAAGCGCTTCAAGAGAGAATCATCTCAAACTCGATCGTGACTCAGAGAGATTTAGAATCAACACTACTTGCAAGGCAGAATGAGCTGACTCAGCTCAGAACTCGTAAAACAGCTTTAAGCGGGCAGATCAATCAATACAAACAAGAGCGGGCTCCGTTTGATGCAGAAGCCACTCGTTTGAAAGGTATTCTCACTGGATTACAAAATGAATTTAAAGGAATTTTGGCTTAACAGTTAAAATAGCTGAAAAAGCACCGAGCTGATGGGCAGCTCGGTGCCAGAAGTTGTAAAAAATTAGCTCTTCTTTTCTTTCTTGTCCGTCGCTTTATGATCTTTGTGGTGCTCATGTTTGCATGAGTCGCCGCCTGTGCAAGTGTGGCCATCGCCTTTACCTTTATGGTGTTTGCATGTGCCATCGCATTTGCCTTCGGCGCATTTGCAAGCTTCGCCATGTTTATGAGCATGATCCTTATCGCCCTCTTTGTGATCATTCGCAAAAGCAGCTGGGGCCGAAAAGAGTGAAAATGCAAGAAGTACAGAACCTAATAGTTTCATAGAACCCTCGTGTTGGTTAAATTGAGTTGTGCTTCAGTTTCAGGCTGTCCTATGGTAGCAGTCAATACCTACCTAACCAGAATAATGAAGGCGGCCCTTTGAGCTCTGCGACATTTTTTATGATTGTGCCTCCGGGCTTTGAAAAGCTGGCACTCAGCGAGCTGCGCTATAAGCAGGCACTACCACCTGATCTAGCAGAAAGTAACATAAGAATTTTAAAAGGCGGTATTGAGTTCGACCTGCCTTTCGATATGGGCCTTAAACTCAATTCTTATTCGCACTTAGCCACACGAGTTTTAGTTCGTATTGATAAATTTCGCTGCCGTGACTTCCCCAAATTATTTAAAAAAATTCAAGCCATTGATTGGTCAAAGTGGCTTACGGGTCCTTTTGATGTTTCAGTTTCTGCCCATCGTTCGCGTTTGATGAATAAAAAGCGAATCATCAGTTCGGTTTCTGAGGGGATTGAAAAGCAATCGAAAAAGAAATTTCGTTTTAATGAAGATGACACGATTAACACACAAACCGTGTATGTGCGCTTTGATAATGATGAGGCTGAAGTGAGTCTTGATACTAGTGGGGAAGCGCTTTTCAAACGAGGTTACAAATATCTTGAAGCGACGGCTCCTATTCGCGAAAATTTAGCGGCCGGATTATTCTGGGCGCTTTATGAAAAAGCAGGTCGCCCTAAGAATATTGTACTTTGTGATTTAATGTGCGGTTCAGGAACGCTGCTCACCGAAGCTGGAATTTTTTCTAATAAAGATCAAGCTGACGCGCCCAATTTAAAATTGCGTGGATTCGATAAGAGCGGTGAGATTGCAATTATTGCTGAGAGAAATATAACGAGCCTTAAATTGGGTGATACTTCAGAGGTGGGTGTAGCTGACTTTTTGCAGCCTGCAGACTTAGCTGTTATTAAATCGATTCTTGAAAAGGCCAATGAGAATAGCGCCACTCTTATTGGAATTTCAAATCCTCCATATGGCGTACGCCTTAAATGGCCGTGTCCACCAAAAGAATTTTATAGCCGACTTGTAGAGGCTTATAGTGCTGCTGGATGCCAGCTTTTTGGATTTATTGTGCCTCAGTCGGCTCTCAGATCCGCCCCGAAGCCGTCTTTAAGCTTTCCGTTTAAAAACGGGGGCATTGACGTCATTTTTAATATTTACGAGCGCTAAAAAGCTCACTATAGTGACGTGCATTCAAGGAGATCAAAATTGGGTACCGAGCCACGTTTCACAAGAAGTTCAACAGGAATTCTAGCAGGAGTCTGCAAGGGTTTAGCCGAGCGTTTTCAAATCGACGTTATGCTGGTTCGAATTCTATTTATTGCCTCGGTGATTTTTTTTGGTGTGGGCATTTGTTTCTACATTCTCTTAGCAGTGAGTTTTCCGCGACAAGATCAATTGGATCGTGCGTATGATACACGCATTATGGGTGTTTGCGCTCGTTTGGCTTTACGTTTTGATTTTGATATAGGCTTGGTTCGACTTTTGACTTTGATTGTCTTTTTATCGAGTCTTGGCAGCACTTTACTTTTCTACGTGATTTTATATTTTGTTCTTCCAACTCGAAATGAGCTTCATAAAGCATGAAAATAATTTTAGCTTTCACCAGTTTATTATTGATCTGTTCGTGTGCAACAAATAACGATCAATTGGTGATAAAAAAAATCAGCCAGAAAGATCGTATTTATTCAGGCCGTATTTTTGTCGATTTTAATGGCAAGAAGAATGCCGAAGCAAAATGCGAATTTTACGTGAACAGCGGAATTATACCAGATTTAAAGCTTACACCAGAAGGCTATGTTTTTTTTAAGAGCGACAGCAAAAGCTTTCGATTCTCGCGCATCGCTTGTTATGATCAGCCAGATTTCTACACGGCCGCCTGGCATTTTCAAAAATTACCGTTAGAAAAGTTCTTTCGTTCAGAATCTCCAAATACAGCGACTTACTTTGGCGATATTTACATCACTTGGAAGTTTAATCCTGAAGAGACAAAACAAGCTGCACTTCAAGATCAAGCGTCTCCACAGTTTCCTAAAGTGGGCCGCATAGAAAACAGCGGTGTTCTACAAATTGAAGTGCGAGATGCCTTCGCTGAACATCAAAAAGTTTTTGGCGAAAAAGTCGTGAACAAAGCATGGAGTGCGGACAACACGCTGACGACGGTTGAAAATCACCCGGTTAAGATTGTTCAGGAGTAGTTAAAGATGCAGATTCTAGAGCAAGTGTTAAAAGAGCGTATCGTATTTTTAGATGGTGCTATGGGCACTATGCTTCAACGCTACAAATTCACTGAAGCTGATTTTCGTGGTGAACGCTTTAAAAATTCCACTCATGATTTAAAAGGGAATAACGACCTACTTTGTTTCACCCAGCCAGACGCCGTGAAAGAAATCCACCGCCAATATTTTGAGGCGGGAGCTGATATCATTGAGACCAATACCTTTAATGCCAATTCTATTTCTCAGGCTGATTATCATCTTTCATCTATCTGTTACGAAATGAACGTTGAGGCCGCCAAGCTGGCTTGTAGTGTGGCCAATGAAATGAAAAAGAAGTATCCTCAGCGGCCTTTCTGGGTGGCAGGGAGTATTGGGCCAACTAACAGAACTCTTTCGCTTTCGCCTGATGTGAATAATCCGGGATACCGGGCCGTGAGTTTCGATGAAATGGTGACCTGTTACTCAGAGCAAATTCGTGGACTTATGGATGGCGGAGTGGATCTGCTCATGCCAGAGACGGTTTTTGATACGCTCAACTTAAAAGCAGTGATCTATGCTATTGATCTAGTTTTTAAAGAGAAAAAGACGACTCTACCACTTTTTATCTCGGTTACGATCACAGATAACTCAGGTCGCACACTCTCTGGCCAAACGCTTGAAGCGTTTTGGTATTCCATTCAGCATGCAAAACCGCTAATCATCGGTGTGAACTGTGCTCTCGGAGCTCGTGAAATGCGTCCGTTTATTCAACAGCTCACCCAAATTGCGGATTGTTATGTAGGTTGTTATCCGAATGCCGGGTTACCTAATCCTCTTTCTGATACGGGCTATGATGAAACTCCTGAAATGACCGCCTCGCTAGTTGTTGATTTCGCTGACAGTGGTCTTATCAATCTTATCGGTGGATGTTGCGGTACGACGCCAGATCATATTCGCGCAATTCGGGCGAGCTTAGAGAAAAAAGCTCCTCGTGTTTTGCCGACGATTAAGCCATTAACGGTTTATAGCGGTCTTGAAACTTTCAAAATCAGTGATGAGTATGCTCCATTTGTCATGGTGGGAGAGCGAACCAATGTTACCGGTTCACCGAAATTCGCTGAATTGATTCGTAAATCAGATTTCGATACGGCCGTGGCCATTGCCCGTCAGCAGGTAGAGAATGGCGCTAACATTCTCGATATAAATTTTGATGAAGGCATGCTCGAGTCTGAAAAGTGCATGACTCATTTTTTAAACCTCATCGCCAGTGAGCCTGAGATCTCTCGCGTACCTTTTATGATCGACAGCTCGAAGTGGAGCGTTTTACTGGCGGGTCTTAAGTGCACACAAGGCAAGTCGATTGTAAACTCACTCAGCTTAAAAGACGGAGAAGACGATTTTGTTAAGAAGGCTGAGATCACAAAACTCTTCGGCGCTGCTGCAGTCGTCATGGCATTTGATGAAAAAGGTCAAGCTACAACTCGTGAAGAAAAAGTTCGCATCTGTAAGCGGGCTTATGACATCTTGACGAAAAAAGTGGGCTTCAGGGCTGAAGATATTATTTTTGATACGAATATCCTCACTGTTGCTACGGGTATTGATGAGCATGACAATTACGCCGTTGAATTTATCGAAGCCGTTCGTGAGCTTAAAACTGCGTGCCCAGGTGCTCGCACCAGCGGAGGCGTGAGTAATCTTTCTTTTTCATTCCGTGGCCAAAATGTAATTCGTGAAGCTTTGCACTCTGTATTTTTATTTCATGCGATTAAAGCGGGCTTAGATATGGGAATCGTCAATGCGGGAATGCTCGCCGTCTACGATAATCTCGACCCGGTCTTGCGCGAAAAAGTTGAAGATGTGGTTCTCAATCGTCGTCGTTTTGAAGGACACAATCCTACTGAAGAGCTGGTTGAATTCTCAAAAACATTTAAGCAAGCAAAAACTGAACAGACCGAGAACGATAAGTTAGCCTGGCGCAAAGGCTCGTTAGCCGAGCGTGTGGCGCATGCGATGGTTCACGGTGTAGATGAATTCATTGAAGCGGATAGTGAAGAGGCTCGTCAAGAGCTGCAAGACCCCTTGAAGGTTATTGAAGGTCCTCTTATGGAGGGCATGAAAGTCGTCGGCGATCTATTCGGCGCCGGCAAAATGTTCTTGCCGCAAGTTGTGAAGAGCGCACGAGTGATGAAAAAAGCGGTGGCTTATTTACAGCCCTATATTGAAGCCCAAAAGAAATCGGCAGTTCTCGATACTAAAGGCCGTATTGTTATAGCCACGGTAAAAGGCGATGTGCACGACATTGGTAAAAATATTGTATCAGTGGTTCTTTCTTGTAATGGTTACGAAGTTATTGATCTGGGCGTGATGGTTTCTTGCGAGAATATTTTAAAGAAAGCCATCGAAGTCAAAGCTGATTTCGTTGGGATGAGTGGTTTAATCACGCCATCACTTGAAGAAATGATCGGCAACGCGAAAGAGATGGAGCGTTTAGGTTTTAAAATTCCACTTCTTATTGGCGGTGCTACAACCAGTCGGCTTCATACGGCCATTAAAATTGCTCCGCACTATTCGGGGCTTGTTGAGTACGTGGCCGATGCCTCTCTCGTGGCCCAAGCTTGCAATGAGTTACAGCATCCTGAGCGTCGCGCTGGATACATTCAACAAGGGAAGGAAAAACAAAAACGACTTCGCGAGCAATTCTTAGCTAAAGCCACAGAAATTATTCCAATTCAAGAGGCTCGTCAGAAGACTCCTTTAAAATCTTTAGATTGGTCAAAGGTCGATCGTCCGCGCCCTGAATTTACCGGCGTGAAGTCTTTTGATCATATTCCCATTGAAGAGATCGAGCCATTCATCGATTGGTCGCCGTTTTTCTGGTCGTGGGAGTTAAAAGGTTCTTATCCGGCCATCCTTGAACACGCGAAATACGGAGTCGAAGCGACGAAAATCTTTAAAGATGCTCAAGAGCTTTTAAAGAAAATGAAACGCGAAAAAATTCTTCGCCCTCGGGCCGTTATCGGATTCTGGCCGGCGAATAGTAATGGTGATGATATTGAAATTTACGCCGATGAAACTCGGGCTCAAACTCTTGAAACTTTCTGCATGCTTCGTCAGCAGAAAGAGCAGTGCCGCTCATTAGCTGATTATGTGGCTCCTAAATCGACAGGTTTGACTGATTACATAGGAGCTTTTGCAGTTTCAGCAGGTCACGAAATCGATGTGCTCGCTGAAAAATACAAGCGTGAGAACGATGATTATATGTCGATTATGACAAAAGCTATTGGTGACCGTTTGGCTGAAGGCTTGGCAGAGATGATGCATAAACGCGTGCGTGATTACTGTGGCTATGGACGCACTGAAAATTTAACATCAGATCAATTGATTCGTGAAGAGTATCGCGGTATTCGTCCGGCCCCTGGGTACCCAGCATGCCCTGAGCACACTGAAAAAGTAAAACTCATGCGTCTGCTTGAGGCCGCTAAGAATTCAGGAGTGACACTCACCGAGAATATGGCCATGGCGCCGGCGAGTTCGGTATCTGGGTACTACTTCAACTATGATGATGCAAAATACTTTACGGTTTCTCAATTGGGTCGCGATCAAATCGAAGACTATGCGAAACGTAAAGGAATGTCAGTGGCTGAAGTCGAGAAGTGGCTGGCGCCAGTTCTTGGATATTAGTGCCGATCTCGGTAATGGCTGTTAATGAGATCGGCTTTAGGCTTTACCCATCACTGCCAGCGCTACTTCAGTTCTATTGAATGGGGCAGAGATCTGAAATCCCGCCACGATTTTCTCGGCCTCAAGAAGAGTTTTCTGCGCAATTTCGATTCCGCGTTTAGTCGCTTCTTCTTTTGAATCGCCTGCTTTACGCATCTCTTCGACGGCCCAGTCCGGCACGTCTACACCTGGAACTTCGTTACGCAAGAACTCAGCATTGCGCAAACTGACAAGAGGCCATAAGCCCATAATAATCGGAATTTTAATATCGCCCACTTCGTCTAAGAAAGATTGGAACGTTTCAAGATTGTAAATGGGCTGGGTGATGGCAAAATCTGCGCCAGCTTCAATTTTATATTTGAAACGTTGAATTTCAAGTTCACGATTTTTAGCAGTAGGATTGAGAGCGACACCCACGACAAATTCAGTGCGCGCGCCAGATTTTACGCCGCCAATATCAAGGCCCGCATTCATGCGGCTCGCAATGTGGGTGAGACCAATGGCATCTACATCGTAGACCGCAGTGGCACCTGGGTTGTTGCCCAGCTTTGGCGGATCACCAGTTACAATTAAAATATCGCGAAGACCACTGACGTGAGCGCCCAAGAGATCGCTTTGTAAACCAATTAAATTGCGATCACGACAAGTCATATGAGGTATCGGTTCAAGTCGATAATGAGAGCGAACATAGCTCGAGAGTTGAAAGCTAGACACTCGGGCCATGGCTCGTGCACCATCAGGAATATTAACGAAATCGATACCAGCTTTCTCTAGCTCACCACATTTTGTTAAAAACTTATCAAGATCTTGCAGATTGGGCGGCACGAGTTCGACGGAGTAAATTCTCTTCTTCTCTTTTAGATAACGGCCCAGAAGACTGCGGCTCTCAAGTGGTTTTGCAGCTGTTGGTAGGTCGATGAGTGGCTTAATAACGGCACTTAAGGCGGCTGGTTGAGAGGCCTTCTGATCTTTCGCTGGCGCAGAAGCAGAAGTCATTTTAATGGCATTTGAAATAGCGCGGATATGAGCTTCGTACACCCCACAATGGCCGCCAACAATATTAGCACCAGCTTGAATGAGGCGCTTGGCATACTTGCCCATGTAATCAGGAGAGCAAAGATAAATATACTGATCATTTACGTAGCGAGGCATACCTGCATTCGGTAAAGCCATGATTGGAAGTTCTGTGAGTGGGCGAAGTTCTTCAACCGCCGAAAGCATTCCGCTCGGACCGACTTCGCCGCATATTCCGAGGGCTGCAATATCATAGTCTTTTGCGAGAGCGATAAAGTCTTCGAAAGTGTGACCATAAGAAGTTTTTAAGTTTTCTTGTACGCCGATAGAAACCACTAATGGTTTTTTTGCATATTTTTTGGCTGCATTTAAAGCTGCACGAAGTTCGTTAAAATCATGAATGGCATGGATAGCAATGCCATCAACATCAGTCTCATTAAAGGTTTGTATATTGCGCGCAAAATACTCTTCGGCCTCTTGTAAGCTTGTAGGGCCGAGAGGTTCGATAAGGACACCTAATGGGCCTATCAAACCAAGAACGTATCCACCCTCTGCGGCTTCAATAGCAAGTTCACAAGATTTTTTTAAAATCGTTTCTAGTTGATCTTGTAAACCGTACTGAGCAAGTTTAGGAGCTGTAGCGCTAAAAGTGTTGGTGTGAAAAAGCTGGCTGCCGGCTCGACGAAACTCATGAGTCACTTCGCGAACAGCTTTAGGCTCGATCAAACTGAGTTCTTCAAAGCTGCGATTAATGTAGAAGCCCTTTTCATACAATGACGTGGCCATGGCGCCGTCTGTAGTGATAGGGCCCGAAACTTTAAGAAAACTGACTAAATCGATCTTTTGCGCGCCGCTCAAAGCTATTCTTCCTTTTATACTTTTTAAAGTAAGGCTAATTTGTCTTATATTTCTTTAAAAGTCCATCTCTTAGGGGGATTCGTGAAGACCATTAGTTTTTACAAAATAGCATTCGTCACGCTGATTTCGGTTTTAGCGACCAGCTTATCATTTGCTGCTGAGTATGATGCTGTTGAGATTGATGCTCTTAAGTACTCCCATAAGAAGCGCTTTGCCGAAATTTCACCCTATGGAGTTTTAACCTCTTTTAAATTTAAAAATGACCCCAACAACTCAAACTCCTCAGAGCGTTTTGGGGTGGGCGCCTCAGTTGTCGTTAAGAGCCTTGAGCACCTGCTTTTCGAGGCCGGATTGGCTTATTTGCCCACAGGTGCAGAGAATAGTAGTGCGAATTCAGTAGAGCTTAACTATCTGGCCGCACCGCTCAGTCTAAAAATATTTGCGAGAGATATGAATTTGGGTCTATTTTTCAAAGCCGCCGTGGTGCCAAGTTATCTCGTTTCTTCTGAGAATGATCAAAATCTCTTTAAAGACTCTGATGCACAAATTTGGCTTGGTGTGGGTGGATTATTCCCCAGCCAAATGGAGAATCGTGTTTTCTTCGATTTTGTTTGGGCTCGTAGCTTAGGTTCAGTTATGAAAAACGAAAATGTATATAACGAAGGCCTTATATTTTCAGCGGGGCTGACGCTTTGATTATCGAATGGCTCACATCGAAGATTACGCCAGCGTCCCCAATGGCTCGCTTTGTGGGTTATGTAGACTCTAGTATTGCGTTAGCTCATCGGGCCAGTCGCTGTAAGAAAGCATGGGCGGCGCACAATCAGATTTGTCATCAAGTGATTCTTGAGCAGCTTCCACAAAATGCTAAACAGATTCTTGTTATAGGAAGCGGACTGCTTCTTGAAATTCCTTTTGAAGAGTTGCTGAAAGATTCTTCAGTTCAGCTCACTTTAGTGGATATGGTTCACCCTATCAGTGTTCGAAAGAAAACTAAAAAGTATGGCGATCGAATTCGTTTACTCGAGCTTGATGTGACCGGTGCGGCCCACTTACTACAAGGCCAAGCGGGAGCTGCAAAAATTGAAGCTCTGGATTTCTCGCCGCAAACCCCCGTGCTTAATACGAACTATGATTTCGTTATTTCAGCGAATATTATATCTCAACTTCCATTAGATCCTTACGGGCGATTGTGCAAAAATAAACTGCCTTGGGCTAATGACACCTTCTTCATTCGTCTCTCAGAGCATATGGGACGGCAGCACATCGCTTGGTTGAGAACATTGGGGGCAAAAGTTCTTTTGATATCGGATGTCAAAAGAAGCTACTTCGACAGGCGTGGCCAAGAAACTGAGCAGGTTGAATCAGCTTACGTGACACGAGATGGGAAGTTGATTAAAAGTTGGGACTGGTTGATCTCGCCATTAGGCGAATCATCAAAAGACTACAGTTTCACAATGCAGGTTGAAGCTCGAATCTTATAAAGAAAGGCAGAAAAAAAATGAAATACATATTAGTTCTTCTCTCAGTTGTTTTTTTATCAGGCTGCGGAATTCAATCGATTCCCCAATCAAAAAATGCTGTTGAGGCGTCTTTAGCTGAAGTTTCGAATCAGTATAAAAGAAGAGCCGACTTGATTCCGAACCTTGTGAGTACGGTTAAAGGCTACGCGAAACATGAAAATGAAACACTTGAAGGTGTAGTTGAAGCCCGCGCTAAAGCGACTCAAGTCACTATTGACCCTTCTCGCGCTACGCCAGAACAATTGGCTAAATACCAAGCGGCACAAGGTCAACTTTCTCAAGCTCTCGGTCGTTTGATGGTTGTATCAGAGAGATATCCAGATTTAAAAGCCGATAAAAATTTTCGTGACTTACAAGCTCAGCTTGAAGGTACAGAAAATAGAATCACTCATGCTCGTCGTGGTTACATTGAAACTATCCAGCAATTTAATAATTTAATTACAGTACCGCCTACGAGCTGGACAAATTCATTGATCTATCATCACGAAAAGATGCCTCAGTGGGATATGACTGCTGAAGAAAAAACAAAAGCTGAGCAGGCTCCTACAGTTAATTTTTAAGCTGACCACCACAATAAAGGCTCAACCTTGTCTGTTGTTCTTCGTTTTATTTTTATTTTCACAATTCTAGGTGGGCTCAAGGCCCACGCTTTTGAAGTGCCTCGGCTGACGGGCCCGGTTATGGATTTAGCGAATATGATCGAATCTGGTGATGAAACTGCTCTCGACAGCGCTATTCGCCGGGCGAACACCAGCGGAGCCATTCAACTGCAAATTCTTACGGTGGAGTCATTGCAAGATGAACCCATCGAAGATGCAAGCTTTCAAATCGTCAAAACCTGGAAGCTGGGCGGAGAAAAAAATGACAATGGAGTTTTATTTATAGTTTCTAAAGCGGATCGTCGTATGCGTATTGAAGTGGGTCAGGGGCTCGAAGGCAGTATTCCTGATATTTATGCGAAACGAATTATTAGCGACGTAGTGATTCCTTATTTTCGAGAAGGCCGCACTTCAGATGGAATCGTCGCCGGAACGAGTGAAATATTAAAACTGGCAACTGGCGAGCAACAGTTACGTGAACCACCGGCACGAGTTAAAAAGCGCGGTTCAGCTGAGTTCTATTTAAATCTTTTAATTTTCGCTGTGGTTATTCTTGTCGCGGTTTTAAAACCTCGTCGCCGTGGCCTTTTGGGTGCAGCGAGTATGGGTGGTCTCGGTGGTTGGGGCGGAGGCCGAGGCGGCTTTGGTGGTGGAGGCGGCGGAGGCTGGTCTGGTGGCGGTGGTGGATTTTCTGGCGGTGGCGCCTCAGGAGGTTGGTAATGTGGATTGATAAATTTATGAATGCACAAAATCAAGCCCGTGTTGAGAAGGCTGTGCAAGAAGCAGAGAAGTTCACAGCGGGTGAAATCGTTCCGATGATCGTGCGCCGTAGTACGGGCGTGGGCCATGTGGCTCCCATTTTATTTTTATCTTTTTTGCTTTTTATTTCACTCAGTGACTTTATATTTCTCAAATACGAAAGCACTTTAAACGAACTTCTTTTTTATTTTTTCGGTTCAGCCGTTTCATTTGATGTATTTCTCGTTTTAATCACTCTCATTCTGATTGGACTGGCGGGGTTTTCATCGTTTTACCTGGCTCGCTTTGATTTTTTTCAGCGTCTTTTAACTGCCGATTATGACTTAGATTTTCAGGCGCGCGAACGAGCGCAATTAGAATTTTACTGGTCAAAAACAAATCAGACAGAAAGCCGCACTGGTATATTGATCTTTTTAAGCTTAATGGAGCATCGCTGTGTGGTGCTGGCCGACGAAACCATCGCCGGAAAACTTCCGGCAACAATATGGCAATCTGTAGTGGATCAAGTCCTGGCAGGCGTAAAACGAGGGCAGCCCACTGAAGGTTTGACCGAAGCCATTCACACTTGTGGAGAGATCTTGGCGAAGCATTTTCCGGGTCAGATCTCGGGTCCTAACGAGCTCAGCAACCTGCTGATTATTAAAGAGTAAAAACTCTAGCGAAACCAAGTCTGCGCTGGAGCCTCTAATCCGATCCCGTGCATGTAATTGTAGAGAGCCTTTCTCAAGCCCACGCCTAATTCATCATGATTTGTTTTCACCTGATCAACAAAGTCGATCTGATTTTGCGCAAACAGCCCGTACTGAGGCGTTGATGGTAAGTCTAATTTGATACCGTACTTATCGGGGTTCTGTCCCACAGGGCTGTGGGCTGTAGCAACAAAGCGATGCCAGTGGGCCGAATCTAAATGGCCATTCTTGAAAAGCTGGCGAACGACGTCGAGGCTCTCGACCGTTTCTTTCTTCGTCTGCGACGGAAAGCCATACATCAAATAAGCGTGAACGAAAACGCCGGCCTTCTTAAAGGCGTGAGTGACCTTTTTCACCTGCTCAATTGAAATACCTTTGTTGATCAATTCTAAAAGTCGAGGAGAAGCCACTTCTAAGCCGCCTGTTACGGCAATGCAGCCAGCATCAGCCATAAGAGTCGTAAGTTCTTCGTCAAACATCGTATCAAAGCGAATATTGCCCCACCAAGTGATTTTCAGCTTGCGAGCGATGAGTTCTTTAGAAAGCTGTCTGAGTAAAGCGGGTGGAGCAGCCTCATCAACGAAATGGAAGCCCGTTGTACCCGTTTGAGCAATAACTTTTTCAATCTGATCAACGAGCTGAGAGGCTTTTTGTGGCTCAAAGCGCTCTATATAATCCAGCGATATATCGCAAAATGTACATTTCTTCCAGTAGCAACCATGCGCCAGAATGAGTTTGTTCCAGCGGAAGTCTGACCACATTCGGTGCATGACATTGGGCATTTCAAGCATGGAGAAATAATTTTGCAGAGGCAAACCGCTGTAATCAGGTCCCGGATGATTTTTAAATGCCGTATCAGTTAAGTCAGCTGGTGAGAGTTTATCGCTCTTCAGTTGCGCTTTATCTTTTTCTAAAGACATCGTGCGCAGGCGCTGGTCAGTTTTAGAAAGAATCAGCTCAACGGCTTTTTCACCGTCATCAAAGACGATTTGATCAATAAATTCAAAAGGCCGACGATCGGTCAGAGATCTGAGTTCGGTATTTACATAACCGCCACCCAAGATCGTGGTGATCTTTTTATTATTCTTTTTGGCCAGCTGGGCGATTTTAAAAGCGGAATAAACATTGCCCGGAAAGGGGCAGGTCAGACCAATAGCCTTTGGTTTATAAAGAGCTAATTTCTCTTCGACAATTTCACTGAGTAAATGATCGATAAAGTTATTCTCTCCAGTGAGTCGCTCATAAAGAGCATCGAATGAAGATGTCGACGAGGCCAGGCGTTCACCATATTTAGCGAGTTCAAAATCAGCATCCACTCCATCGCGAATAGCATCTGAAATATCATCGATATAAAGGCTGGCTATGTACTTCGCTTTGTCTTGAGTGCCAAGTTGACCAAAAAATTCGAGAAGTTCAGGATGATCAAGTAATGGTAAGAAACGCGGGCCTTCGGGCACCAGCTGGCGATTGGCGAGACGCAAGGCTAACGAAGGATCACGGCCTTGAAGAAAACGAATCACCGGCTCAATCGTCGCAGCATAGTCGTCTGCGCTCTCGACAAAGAACTGAAGACTTTCGTTGCCTTGATGAGATTTATTTTTCTTAATTTCGGTGACGATGCTAGCGATGCCTTTACGGCAGAAGAGTTTCAGTAAAAGTTCAAGGCCTAGATCGGCTTGAGCCACCGCAAAACCTTTTTTGCGCAAATATCCAGTTAAATACGCCGTCGCAGGATACGGAGTGTTCATCTGCGTGAGGGGCGGAATAATTAAAAGAATATCAACAGGTTCTAGCGGCATTTGTATTTTGCAAGTTCAGTTGTAACCTTTTTCTCTAAAGACGGGCTTTGAAAGAAATTAGGTTGGCAAATATCTTTAGAAAGCACAGATTTTGCTTTTCTATTTTCAATAATAATGTGAGCGAGTTTTATATAAAGTGGGGTTAAGCCGACGTGAATAGCTTCTTTCACGTGATTGGGTCTGAAGTAAGTGGCATCACCATAGCCATGGGCGCACATTTCATCTTTGAACATTTGAAAGGCATTGGTTTGCGATTCATTTTGTAAGCGGTAAAGAGCCGCAACTAAACCCGTGCGATCGACCCCGGCAGTGCAGTGAAAGTAAAGCTTGTTACTAGGTACAGCCGCCATGTGTGCGATATAATCTAAAGCTTCAACAGTTTGTTCACAAGAAACTAACGGATCTAAATCTTTCCAACGATAGGCGATGTGATGAATATGATCTTGCGAGAGGCCGAGCTCAACTAGTTGCGCGATTTCTTCATCCACTTCAGTTTTAACTTGGTTTTTAATAATTAGAACATGGGTGACTCTGGCCGCTGGGAATTCACCCGCGTGCTCTGCGGGGGCATGGCCACGAATTACATTTTTTGAATCGCCCACATAACGAGCGTTAGGAATTGTTAAGCCTTCGGGTATTTGACCGGGGCCGCCTTTAATCTCTCGGGCTGATGCTGAAAAACTGACGAAAAGCAATGCGGTGAGGATTTTTAGAAGATTATTTTTCACGGCAACCTCGGCTTTTAAGTGGCCTCAGCTTGAGTGCTCAGGCTACAGCCGTTCAGTTTGTTTAAGAAATTCGAGATGCTCATTTTCATGACTTGGGCTGTATGCCAGAGATATATACTCGACTAAGAGCTTTTTGTGAATATTCAAATCATTTCGAGAATTTAATTCACCTTTTTCGAGCCGATTCAAAAATGTCGAGGGCCCTTCTTGCGGAAGCTTATTAATGCCCATTTTAGCCAAGCGATTGAGAAGTAGAGAGTACCCTCGATTGAGCGGTGCACTCCGTGAAGACCGGCGGTAAATCAACCAGTAAGCTATGAAAATGAATATAACGATAACGAGAACAAATGCGTAGAACAGCTGGAGCTTAGTGATATTGGGCAGCCCCACCGAGCTCAACCAATCGAATTGCATTTCAGAATTAAAATTTAATAAAAACATAATGTATTGAGTGTTTATCGCTTCGATATAGTTCAGTGCAATTTGAAGATTTTGCACAAGGGTGGAATTGCGATCAAGCCCAGCGAAAAGAGGGCTGATAAAATCTCCCGTTTCAATACGGGTTGAGTTCACTGCGGTTGTTGGGTCGAAGCGTACCCAGCCTTGGCCTTCAATATAAATTTCGTTCCAGGCGTGGGCATTACGATCGCGGACAATAAGATAATTGCCGTAATTATTATACTCTCCGCCTTGAAAGCCAATCACCACTCGAGCTGGCACACCTGCGGCTCTCATCAATATTGCAAAGGCGGCCGCATAGTGTTCGCAGAAACCTGCTTTAAAGCGAAAGATAAAGTCATCAAGGCGAGCCATCTCGGCCGTGGTCGTTGAGTACTGAAAATTATTTTTAGAAAAATAATCGAATACATTTTTAGCTGTTTCAGTTGGAGCACCAACGACTTTGAGTTTTGTTGCAAGAGCTTTCACTTCGGTCGAAATATTATCGGGCAGTAAAATATCGCGATTAGTAGGTTCATCTAAGTAGAGCGGCCTCGATAGATTTGCCGAGCCAAGAAGACTGAGACGAAAAGGGTTCAGGCTCGCGAGCTCATAATAATTCCCGCGAGGAATCACTCGATTTCTCACTTGCGTTTGAGCCTCTTTAATTTTTAAGCCCGTGGCGCTTTCAAGATGAAAAACGGTGCGGCCGTAGCGTGGCTCGAGAATAATTTCGTACTGGACATCAGATTCGACCGCTTCGTTGACTTCACGGGCTTGGGTGCGAGTGGCGCGTTGCCAGCTGAACCCGGTGGTTTCGCCCAAGACAAGGCCGCGCCAGTAAAGCTGGTTGGCGCGCACGCGCCGATCGTTGAAGAGTACGCGAAAGGCCACTTCATCAGATTGAACAAGATCGGCCCACATCCCTGGAGTTAAATCTTCAGAAAAACCAGTTTGCGTTTGTTGATTGGCAAAAAGGTTTGAAAGAGGGGTCGAGAAGCGAGGAAACAGAAAGAAGAAAAGCAAAAAGAGCGGCAGGGCGAGAAGGATATCCAAACCAATTCGCATTGGTGTATTGAAGACAATTTGCTTAATAGAGCGGTTGGGGGTCTGAATGGCAATCAGGCCGACTCCCACCAGTAACAGCGCTGTGATCATGTAAATAGTTGTAAAGAGAGATTGAGAGAACAATGTCCAGCACATAACCACTAAAGTGTTTAAAATTAAAATCACCTGTTCATCGCGACTCGAATCCACCTCGTGCAGTTTGAGCGCCACCAGCATGCAAAGAAGCGCAGAGGCTGGTTCGGGGCCAAGAATAGTTTTGAATTGCAGCCACACTAACGCCAGTAGCACAAACGTCAGGGCTTTAATACCGCGCCTAGAAATCAGAATTTTGCCTGTACGTGAGACGTAAAGGGCCATGGCTATAAGTATTAATGTAATAGCTGATGACCAAATGGGGGCTTCAGTGACATGAGGTAGAAAACAAAAGGCAAAAGTGAGAATAGCGTAGAAGAGTTTATTGTTCATAGATTCGTCACCAGATGAGCATCAGAAAATTCTCGCACTATGGTTTTGAGAACTTGGTGGTAGTGGCTAGGGCTGTTACTAAATGCCGTACTGATTTTATCGGTCTTTAAACTGTATTCGATATTGTTCTCTTGGCAGAGCTGAATCCACTGCATAGCTTGCTCGATGGAATGTTTTTTCAACTCTTTTATCTCAAAAGCAATTTTTTCTTCATGAGCCGAATTGTACTCTTTAGTGTACATTCCGCGTCCACGGGCGAGAAGCTTCCAGTCGACTCGCGAGAAAGAATCGCCCACAGAATAAACACGATGGTTAGAGAAATCTTCGCCAATTAAACTTCTTGTCACCGGTAGTTCTTGCTGGCCAGAGGGCTGAGGATAAATAAAAAACTCAGCTTCTTTTTTTCCGATAATCCAAGTGCGAAATAATCCGTAAGGGTAGAGAGTTGAGAGATCAACCCGGTCAATATTGTAGATGCCCCATGGGCTCTCTAGAGGATAACTGATTTCAATCTGTGCTAAACTTTTTGCGGGAATAGTGTTGATGACGCCGCTATTGAGGTTGGGTCTGAAGAATCGACGTTTCTTGAGCGATTCCACTCCCACTTTAATATTAAAAGCGGTGTCTGAACCATTATTGCGAACGACTACTCGTGCTAGCGAGCGATGACCGGCAAAGTCCGATTCTACTTCGAGAAAAACAACTTCGAGATCACGAATGTTGCGGGCCGTTTGAATAATTGTGACCAAACCCAAGGCTAAGAGAATAAACGCCATCATAAAAACGAGATTGTTTTGGTAAGTGCCGCCCACAAGAAGCATAAGAATGAAAATTAAAAAGAAAATAAAGCCAAAGCGGTTAGGCATGCAGTAAATTCTGGGGCGCTTCGTTAGCACAGCCATTTAAGGTACTGGCACCGTTGCGATAAGTTCTTGCGCCATATGATCGGAATGAACGTTCAAGCGGTGAGCAATCACGTGAGGGGCTACAAACTGAATATCTTCAGGTATCACCATGTTGCGACCTTGAAGAAAAGCACAGGCGCGGGCGGCTTTAATTAATAAAAGCCCAGCGCGTGGTGATAAACCAGATTTAAGAGCCATGCTTTGACGAGAGTGGGTGAGAAGATCTTGTACATACTCAACAAGCTTTTCTGAAGCATGAATTTGCAGCGCACTTTTTTGCCAATCAGCAAGAACGCTTTTATCAAGAACAGGGTTGATCTCTTCAATGGTCGGCCTTTGATTGGACTCCATAAGCATTTTCTTCTCAGACGCACGATCAGGAAAGTTCATTCTCAATCGCATCATAAAACGATCTAGCTGCGATTCAGGAAGTGGAAATGTGCCCACTTGTTGAATGGGATTCTGTGTAGCTATCAAGAAGAAGGGTTCGGGCAGAGGATAGGTTTTGCCATCAATAGAGACTTTATGTTCTTCCATAGCCTGTAAGAAGGCGCTTTGGGTTTTGGGTGTAGCGCGATTCAGTTCGTCACCTAAAACTACTTCGCTAAAAATAGGCCCTGGTTGAAATTGAAAAGAAGATTTTGTCGTGTCATAGATGTGAGTGCCTAAAATATCCGCTGGTAAAAGGTCATTGGTGAACTGAATGCGCTGAAGGCGAAGTCCCGCCAATTTTGCGATGAGCATAACAAACGTGGTCTTGCCCATGCCTGGAAGATCTTCGATAAGAAGATGGCCATTTGAGATGAGGCAAATCAAAGCCAATTGAACTTCGCGGTCTTTGCCAATAATGACTTTTTGCGCATTTTGCACAAATTCTTTAGCCGCTGGTATTTTGATTGAGTCCATTGCCAGTCCAGGTTGCATATCTTATGTCTCCAAAGTCAGTGAACTTATAAGTACGTCACTACATCTTCATTTTTAAAACGAACTTTTTTAAAGCCAGCAAAAATATCATCTGCCGCGCGGTAGCCGACTGCGCAGGCGACGAAAGTGCGGAAGCCTGTGCCTTTAAGTTTTAAAATTTCATCGTATTGAGCTGGGTCGAGGCCCTCCATGGGACAAGTGTCAATGTCGAGTAGAGCGGCCGAAGTCATCAGATTTCCAAGAGCAATATAACATTGGCGAGCGGCCCATTCAGCGGCGACTAAACTGCGAGGGCCATTGATCACATCGCTCATTATTGATTTTTCAAAACCAGCTAACGATTCTAGTTTTACATTACGGACTTCTACGATGCGTTTTAAAAATTTTTGAACCCATGCGGGGTTTACTTTTTCATGGGCGGTCATCACCACGTAATGAGAGCAATCTTCCACTTGCGATTGATTCCAAGAAACTGCTCGAAGCTGTTTGCGAAGCTCAGGGTTTTGTACAATTAAAAACTTCCAAGGTTGTAAACCATAAGATGATGGTGTTAGTACAAGAGCGTTCTCGAGAGCCTTCCAATCTTTTTCAGATATTTTTTTGGTCGGGTCGAATTTTTTAACTGCGTAGCGCCAATTTTGTTTTTCGATTAACTCTGTTGAATTCATACCGGCGATCGTACCAAGGAGCCTAAAATGATAAAAGCGAAATGTCGTTGGGATTCAAATCTGGCCTTTACCGGCGAAGCGGGTGGCTTTGGGGTGGCGATGGATGCTAATTCTAGCGACACTGCAGCAAGCGAAGGAGCACTCGGCCCGACACCCAAGCAGTTGGCGCTTTTATCTATTGCGGGCTGCTCAACAATGGATGTGATCTCGCTCCTGCATAAACATAAACAGAGCGTGACAGAATTTTGGGTCGAGTGTGAAACGGATACGACGAAAGAACACCCTAAAGTCTTTACCGGAGTTTTTCTATCTTATCGTCTGCGCGGCGAAATTGAGCCAACACGGGCTATTGAGGCCGTGGGTTTATCAATGACAAAATATTGCGGTGTTAGCGCCATGTTTTCTAAAGCCGTCAAAATTTCTTACGAAATTGATTTGAACGGCCAAGTTATTCACAAAGACGAGGCGCGCTTTAATTAGCTCTCTAGAACCAATTTTATAAAGAGTAGAACCACAACTAAAATCAAAGTAGGTCGTACAATCTGTGCGGCTTTTTTCGATGCTATTTTTGAGCCTATAAAAGCTCCCGCTGTCGCAAATATGGCAAGAACCACTCCTAGATTCCAATCTACTTGATCGTGAAGAGCGTAGCCGCCCAGCGCCGACGTCGCTGATAATAAATTAGCAAACTTTGAAATTCCGATGGCGAGCAAAAGAGGCATGGTCGTAAAAAGTAAAAGCGAAAGTAACATAATAGTTCCGCCGCCAGGTCCAAGAATTCCGTCGTAAAGACCGCAGCAAAGACCAGCGAGCAAAAGCTTTAAAACCATCTTTGAAAGTTTCGGTATTTTAACGTCTGCTGCCGCTAAAGCCGCATCACCAGGAGTTGTTGAGTGCCCCACCGCAGCTCGCTTAAGAAGGGAATCTTTACGCACCACTAAGATTAAAATCAGTGGGCAAATTCCAATCATCAGCCAGCGAAAATATTCATTGGGCAGACTGCTGCCAATTTGACTGCCGATAAAGCTGCCGAAAAAGACAGAAAGCGAAAAATAAATTCCTTGTTTGAAATTGAACTGACCGTTTCGTGCATAAACAACCAAAGCAATGCCAGCAGCGGCGGCGCCGACGATCTTGTTTGTGCCGATGGCTAGTGCCCCTGGGCCAACAATTAAAGCAATAGTTGGCACAGTAATTAAACCGCCTCCACCAGCGATAGAATCAATAAAGCCGCCAACAAAAATAAGGAGGTAGTAAAAGGCATGATCGAAGTTCAAGTGATGCTCGTTTCTGAGAGGTCCTCATTGTAAAAATACGCGTGTAATATTTTCTAATGCATCGCAGCTATTGTGCTGCTATAAGGCTGCATCGTGAGGTTCGGATGCGGTCTTATATTTTTCTTTTCGCCTTCTGTTTAGCTTATATTTCTTCAACTGCGCAAGCGCAGTTTTTCTTACATGACGAAGGCCATATTTTCGTCGATCAGAAAATTAAAACACGCAAGCTCGGCATCGAAGTTGAATTCACAGGAATACCTGATGGTGTACTTATAGAACTTCTCAAAAAACATCTCGATGCCAAAGTTGTTTCGCTTCCTACCGAGCCTCTCGAATCAGTTTATCAAACGAAAATCGGTTTAGTTCGTCTCAAAGTTGAGGGCCAAGCATGGCGCTATGAAAACAAAGACAATGCTAAGTTTGCAGAGCAATTAAAAGTCGATGCAGTGAACGCTCCACGAGAATTGGTTTTTCCGCCCCTTTCGTTTGGTCAGATTAAACATATTCAAGCTTTGCTCTTTGCTTTAAAAGAAAAAGGAGCCATTGGCACCACCGACACATCAGCCGTTTCTCTGCAGGTGAATGTGAGCATGCCGTCATTAAATCCAAAGTCTGCTCGGTCGGCTCAAAATGTAGCCGATGTTGTAAATCTAATGAGAGTTTATTCAAAACAATCTCATCAAGAACAAGCAGCAAAAATTTTAAAAATTCCGGCGATTCGCAAAGAGTACATTCGCCCTTATTCAAAAGGTTTCTTAACCAAACTGAACAATGCTCAATATAAACCCACGGCTCGTGAACTCTATGATGATTACATGTATCGCCAGACTGATGAATTATTGGGTCACAAAGATGCATGGTCAGCTTCATTAGAGAAAGTAAAGGCTCGTGTTTTAGCGAGCGGAGAATCAGAAGCCCTCATTCAAGTTATAAAAATGAATCAACTGAGAGTTTCAAGCCTCTTCGTTGAAGCTTTTCAAGACGACCCACTTTCGCAGTTTTTAGTGAAAACAAAGTGGCTGAAACCCATTGCGCTTGTTGAATTTCGTGAATTTAATAATGACTTCGATGTGACCGAAAAAGTGAATATGTCGTTAGGGGTGATTCGTGGCGCACAGCTTTTCGGCAATTACGATCACGATGAAGTGGTTTCACAAGTGACCGGTATTTCTGAAAATGACATAGGCCGTCTGCGTGATGATCTGAGCTCGGCAAAGAAAAACCGTCAGCACATCGTGCGCTATGCACTTTACGACCCGAAAGAAACTCCATTTCATGCAGAAGATCTTGAGTGGTTTGCATGGATGAGCCCGCGTACAATTCATATTCAGTTGGCGCCAGATAAAATAGGTCATTTGCCTCTTGTTCTCCCTAAAGGAGCGGTGCTCTGGCATCGCCGTCAGATTCACCGCCAGTCGATCTTAGCTGAACAAATGCCTGGTATGGAAAACTACCTTATGCAGCAGGTGATGGAGAATAAACTCGTCGAAGCGAAACTTCTCGATAAATATGCTCCCGGCTCAATGCCGGATTTTGTTTTGCTCAGAGATTTTAATTTACCGAAGAAAGACGCTGACCCTAGACTTGTTTGGAAAAAGCTCAATGCGACCTTTCCGCAAGGTTGGGTTTTAAAATCAGCCTTCGATTTAGCGAGCGAGAGTTCAATTATCACCGAATCTATTGATATTGATACGGCGATGAAGGCTTATGAGAATGGTTTTGAAGAGTATTTTAAAGCGGTAACAACGGAGACCAAGGGTCAAGATCCAGAGTATGTTATTTACCTCGTTAAAAAACACCCAGGCTATATGGGCTGGAAGATCAAACAGGTTCTGAAGAATACAGAGATCGCTTTTGCCCAAGCGAAAGTAAAAATCAAAAACGAACTTCGTATTGAAGTGCTCGGTGGTAACGTCTTGGGCCACGGCTCAACGGTCGATCGCTATGCTTATCAAGATGAGATGGAAGGTAAAGCTCCACGTCCGAAACTGGCCAGTCGCCTTATGCGTGACGGAGAGCGTTTCGCCCAGTCGGTTCTTGATCGCTTCCCACCAGAATTAAAAATTATGCCTTTTGCCTTCGACGTGGCTCTTCTTGAGGATGGTTCATGGACCATTATCGAAACAAATCCGGGTGGTAACTCGGGCTTTCTCGAAGAGAACCCGGCGACGAGTAAAATGCTTGTTGAATATTTAGAGAGCTATCCGCAGTTATCGAAATATTTTAAAGGAGTATTAACAGCCGAGCAGCAGATGCGCTGGATTAATAAGCACCTTGAAGAGTTTGGCATGCCAGTGAAAGCTTTCTACCCAGGCTACGACTTCAAAAAAGACGAAATCGTCGATAAAGAATTTAAGCCGGTCACTATTGATAGCAAAGTTATTAAAGCGGGCTGCGAAGAATTGTTGAAGAAGGCTGGTTAGATTATAGTGCTCTCACAGGGCCTCAAGGTGCAGTCACACTCCTTCAGGAAAATGCGTTAAGTCTCAAAACGAGCCGAAGCTCACTTTAAGGTGAACACGCTGGAGACCTAAAGAACTTCACAATAATCCGAACTTAGCGGCGATCATCAATACAAGACTAACGATCACCAAAAAATCTTTAACTAAAGCTAAAATTCGCCGATAGAACAAATAACTGTCTTTGTTCATATAGTGGCCTCCTTTCCTTCCAGAAAAGAGTCACCAAAAGGGATCCTGCGAGAGCAGAGATCCCTTTTGCATTTTAAATGCCTGGGTGAGATAGGCTTAAACTCTTCTTGGATAGACGGTGCGGCCATTTTTTTATAGCGGCGGTCCGGACATAATTAGTAAAAATATTGATTATTGCTTCGTAGACGTAAGACCTACAGCATAACCCGCGCGATCGAGAAGTTCTTTAGCAAGATCGAAATCTTCGCCGTCTTCATCATCCATTTCAGATTTCCACTCCATTGGAGCTTCTGGGTGAGGTCCCGAAAGAACAACTGTTCCGCGGCCATATGGAAATTGAATCACGGCTGGGCGGCCATCCATGTAACGAGCTAAAATGTCCACAGGGCGCTTGCCATCGAGTTCAAAAGTAGCGCCGGCCTGAAAATACAAGAACCGCGGAGTTCTCCACATCACTTTTAAGATCAAATCGTCGACATTGCCGGGTAAGAAATCACGGCTGATGCCGGGGATTAATCCGAGGGCCGGAACTTTATTATGATCATCAGCAAAGTGATCGGCGAAAAACGCTCCCGCGCAAATGCCTAAGTAGGCTCCACCTTGAGCGATAAAATTACGGAGCAATTGCATCTGGGCGGGCTTCATATGCTGAGCCACTTCGATGGCATCGCCACCAGGCTGAATATAGATTTTGGCATTTTTAAGGGTCGCTTCGGTAATTTGAGCGGCTTTCACGTATTTAACGGGGCCGAATTCTTTAGCGGCTAAAACCCCTATAGCTTCAGCGCAATTCTCAGGGCAAACGCCCTCATCACGGTAAACTAACACCTGGTTGGCCATGACTGGCGCAGTCCAGAGTAGGATTAGGAACATAAAGTGGCGACTGTTGTAAATCATGTTGTGCCTCATGTTGCTAAGAAAATGATTAGCTAGACCTAAGTAATATGCAAGTTTTTTTTCGAGACATATTTAAGATTTTTCTGCCCAGCCGGTAGACGCTAAATCATGAATATTCTTTTCCATTCGAAAAACAGAATTTCAGCTAAAACGAAAAACCACTTTTCGCTTTCATGAGACTTTGAAAACCTCGACTTAGAGCCAGCGCCAAGTTGAGGCGAATTCCTCCGACAAACGTCCAGAAGATTTTCAATATGTATGTCTTGCTCGACGTGACTAAAGTTTTTGAGGCCAAGGTCCGAACATTTAAATAGCACTAAGGTGGGGGTACACATGAAACGCTTACTAGCATTGGCTTTGGCAGTTACATTATCAACAGGATGTAGCGAATTTCAAAGCGAACAAAAATTCTCCGAGATCAATGATGCATTAAACTCTGTTGATGAAGGTATCGTTGGTAAAACAGACAAGCCATACTGTGAATTAGATTATGCTGATTACGAGCTCGACGCAGATCTAGTGGGTTTTGAAATGCGCGATAAGTTTGGACTCGATGTGGGTTTCAAGCCAGGCGCTGGACCACTCAGCCGAATCGGTGTCGGATTCCAGTCTGAATCAGGCAAGATGTCTATTAATATGAAACTCAACGACTCATTGCAGCCGCTTGAGAATCTCACAGATGTCATGGGCGAAGGCACATTTACTAAGCTCAACTTCTCAATCGGTTTTGACCTATTGATGGGTATTGGGCTCGGCACATCTATTTATACAGAGACGCCAGTCGGTAAGTTATCTGGCAAGACTATGGTCGATTCATATAAGAAGACAAAGAAAGAGCTGGATGCTTTTGCCACAGAATGGAATACAAAAGTCGTGCGTATTATCAGCCCAACAGAATTTATTATTCCAGCTGGCGCGATCGCAGGTCTTAGAGTTGGCGACCAAGTAAAACTTTTCAACTTAGATATTGAGTGGGAAGGTACAGCTTGCCGTAGCGGAGTTGTCTTCCAACGCGAAACGACAACGCTTCCGATTGCTAAAGCCCAAGTGGTTCAGCTTGAAAATAAAGCGGCTCTTATCAGAGTGTATGAATCAGCTGGGGATGCCGATTTAGTTGAACTTGGCGCCCGAGTTAAAGTTGAGAAATTACCTTTAGCTAAAGGCGAGAAGTCGAGAGTTCTTAAGCGCGGCGTACGTGTAAGAAACGTAACTAGCCGTGAACTTGAACTTGAAGGCGGTAAGAAAATCGATATCTCTGGTTATATGGAGCCACAAGTGCGCTCTATGCTCAGCGATTACGGTTTCTACCCACGTAATTAATCTTCAAATATAAATTAGAATTAAAAGCCGAACGTAAGTTCGGCTTTTTTTATTGGTGCTTATAGATAAAATCATTCTCAAAGACGTTATAAGATGTGGGGCTGATACGATCAAAGGCATCACGGTTTGAATCTCTCGAAGCAATGGCACGATCCAGTTCAATCTGCCGTGAAGTTTTAATGCGGCCGCTAAGATTGCTTTTAAAAGCCCCGCTGGCGAGAAGCTGCTCTTTCACTTCGTTGAAGTTAGAGGTCTTGAACTGCTCCATAATACGGCTCGCAACGCCACTCACGAAAGCCGCGGCTTGTGACGTGCCGGTCATTATACCTTTGCGTGACCCTAAGCCCGAGCCTGCACCGGGGAGATTCGAGATTATATTCTCACCTTCGGCGGCAATATCCACCGAGCGTTCGCCATAATTACTACTGCTCAGAAGTTGACCTCTGCCATCAGTCGAGCCGACAGAAACAATATTCTTAAGCTTATATGACGCCGGGTAGAAGCCTTGAAGATCGTTATTGTAACCTTCATTGCCTGATGCCGCGATCACGAGAATGCCTTTTGCTTCAGCTTCTTTTAAAGCTAGAAACTCTTTCTGATCGGGAGACTGTCCGCCGCCAGAGTAGTTGATGATATGGGCTCCCATTTTTACGGCATAGCGAATAGCAAGAGTCGTGTTATCTAAATTCTTTTGAGGTGAATTAGGCTGGTAGTATTTGAGAATCATAAGTCTGGCATTCGGGCTATGTTTTTGAATAATCCCGGTGACGTGAGTCCCATGACCATGTTGATCGGTGATTTTGTTGTTCGAGCTCGCAAAGTTGTAGCCATTCACATCGTCGATAAAGCCATTTTTGTCGTCATCAATTCCGTTGGTGGCGCGATCAAGGCCGTTCTTGTCTAAGCCGGTTTCTTGAGGGTTTTGCCAAAGTTTCGATGGGTCCGAGAGGGTTTTCGCGTCGAGACCCGTGTCGATAACTGCGACGATGATTTGTTTGTCGTCGGCGCGGGCGATTTGAAAGTACATCCAGCTGGTCAAGGCGATGAGGAAGAAAAAGAAGTTTTTTGGTTTCATTCACTATTTTAACCTTTCTGAGGTAGCGACAGATCTTTCGATCTTCTTAGATTCATCTTTAATGCGATAGGTGGCGCGGGCGACAATTTGGCCGTTGCATTTACGCTCAACCACCGAAACGAAACTGGTATTTTGTGCATTCTCAGACATGTACGAAAAATCTTCGAGACAGCCTTTTGAATCCAGGTACTTTTTCACTCGGTCGAAATTTTGATCGTAAACAACTACTTCAAATTTTCGGCTACCGTCTTCTAGTACTTCATCGGTGCGAGTGAGATTGTTCATTTTATCATAGAGATTCTTCTGCGAGATCAACTTGCCTGATTTCACCGAAATGAGATTCTCATTCTCATACTCATAGGTGGCCTCAGATAAAATGCGTGATCCATCCTTGGACACGACTTTTTTAATGAGTCCCATCTGTGGACTCACTTCAAACTCAAGGCGGCGCAGATTAGACCCTTGAATAGATTTAATTCGGCCGGCCGAGTCGTAGCTCAGCGCCAAGCCGGGGGAGCCTGGCGATTTCATATATATAAGTTGGCCTTTGTCGTTAAACTCCAGCACGTCTTTACCTAATGTTAATTGAATTCTTTTATGGGGAGCCGTTGATACCGGCAGATTGTATTCAACCGGGGCTGATAATTTGCAGTCCTGCAGCTGGATCTTATTCGACGCCATCACCGTAATCTTCTTCTCGAAATCGGTGCACCAGCCGTAGCCGAAGAGACCGACGAAGTAAGATCGACTATTATAGTAGCGAATGAGCTCGAAGCGTTCGCCGGAAGCCGGTGTGCCCCCATCAGTGGCGGGGCCTCGCTGAGTTGAAAGATCAAAGTCTTTCCACTGACTGAGAAACGAAGCGTCTCTCATATTCACCGCCGCGCGGGTTGAATAGCTCAGAGTTTGTAGGGTGAGTGCCAACGCGAAGAACTTAATTAAGGTGAGGGGTTTTATTTTTTTCATCATGAACTGCTTAACTGCAGAAGTGGTACCACGCCTAGTACGAAAATAACCGCTCCTCGCACTAAAATAGATGTTCAAAAGTATACAGCTCTATGTAAGAATCCTGACATACGAAATTTCTTAGCGGGTGTAAAAGAGCTTTACACCTGTCTAGAGACGGCTATCTATGCAGCGCTATTGAAGTTATTGGGGTCGTAGGCGAGAGAGTAGCGATCACGGCCATTGTGCTTCGATTCGTACAAAGCGATGTCGGTGCGCTTGAGCCACTCTTCTACGGTCTCGTCTTTTAAAAGCTGAGACACGCCAATTGAAATCGTAAAGTTGATATCATGTTGGCCCGCATGAACGCGCTCGTTTCTAATCTTATTAAGGGCGATATCGGCCAGTTCAATGGCTTTTTTAATTCCCATATCTGGCAGAACAATGCCGAACTCTTCGCCGCCGGTACGAGCCACGAAATGGCTGGCTCCAGGCTGAAGGTTTTTAAGCATCTTCACCAGTTCTTTTAAAACCACATCGCCCACATCGTGGCCATATGTATCATTGATCTTTTTAAAGTGATCGATATCTAAGAAAAGAAGGCTTGAAACCGCTCCGCTTGAATCGAATGAATTTTTGCTGGCGGTTAGCTTCTCTTCAAAAGATTTTCTATTAAATGCGCCAGTGAGATGATCTTTTCTGACGTCTTCTTGCGCTTCGGCCAAGCGTTTTTTCATATGACCAAGATTTTTTTGAATCGTGCTC
The DNA here is from genome assembly GCA_964360255.1 of uncultured Pseudobdellovibrionaceae bacterium. Classification (GTDB taxonomy): domain Bacteria; phylum Bdellovibrionota; class Bdellovibrionia; order Bdellovibrionales; family UBA1609; genus CAYHVK01. The sequence continues at coordinate 60,883 of CAYHVK010000003.1, forward strand.
ATGCGCTCGTTACGACGTTCGTCTTTAATAGCTTGGTAAGAAACATAGAAATCAATAAACTCACGAGACTTGCTGCGCAGGTCTTCAATTGATTCCGATTCAACCGCTTCGCGCAGTTGAACCAAACTTTTCTGAACTTCGACGTCTTTGTCTTGCTCGAAGCGGATGTCTTCTCCGAGCTGATCTGCGAAGTCCCAAATAATACCTTTGAAATCATCGAACGTTTTCTGCACGAACGAAGTTTCATCAATACGGTAAGTCGAGAAGAACTGACGGAGTCTAAAAAGCAGTTTTTCATTATTGGGATTTTGAATATTGATCAGCTGGCGCGAGAACTCGTCTAGAATTTCACGGACTTTACGGTGCGGCCACTTATCCACTTCGAATAGATGTTTATTATACATATCAACGATATGTAAAAGGGTCGCCCGCTCTTCAGAGATATGCTTTGCTATTTCTTCTAGGTTCGCTGGATTAGAACGGTCAGGTTCGAATTGAGATAATAGCTTTTTAACCCATTGTTTCAAGAGAACTCCGTTGGTAAATCACTCTGTATTTCTATCGGCTTTTGAGCGCAAAAACTGACGTCTTATCGCCCTTAGTCTAGGCGAAATTTTAGTCCACATCTTCGATAAAACCGTTTCTAATAAGACATGGACTTTTATCAAAACCCCCCAGTGCTAAAAAACACCTACACCTATGACCCACTCTTAGCTGAGTACGTTAAAAAGACGATACCAGCGACTTATCTCAAAGATATTGAAGAGCATTTGAAGCAGTGCGGAGAGCTCGCCGTAACTGAATGGCTAGCTTATGCGACTCAAGCTGAAACAGAGTTGCCAGTGCACACGGCCTTCGATGCATGGGGACGTCGTATTGATCATATTGAAATGTCTAAAGGCTGGAAAGCTCTCGAAGCTGAAGCGGCCAAACACGGAATCGTCGCCTCAGGTTACGAGAGAAAATTTGGCGAGTATTCGCGTGTCTATCAAATGGCGCTACTTTATCTATTTCACTCTTCAAGTGCTTTTGTCTCTTGTCCTCTTGCTATGACTGACGGAGCCGCCCGCGCCCTTGAACTTTACGGCAGCCCTGAGCAAAAAGATCGTGCCTTTAGAAACCTCACTTCACGGGACCCAGAAAAATTTTGGACATCAGGTCAATGGATGACAGAGCGAACTGGAGGTTCTGATGTATCAGGCACTTCAACAATCGCTCGCCAAGAGAATCAGGGGTGGAATCTTGAGGGTATTAAGTGGTTCACTTCGGCCACAACTTCACCTATGGCTTTACTTCTCGCTCGCACCGAAGGGGCCGCCGAAGGCAGCCGTGGTCTTTCGCTTTTTTATACTGAACTGAGAGATAAAAATCAGAAGTTGCAGAATATAGAAATCTTAAGGCTGAAAGATAAATTGGGCACAAAAGCTCTTGCGACAGCAGAGCTCAAGCTCAATAAAACTCCGGCGGAGCCTGTTGGCGAGCTTGGTAGCGGGGTTAAAAAAATATCTTCGTTATTCAATATTACAAGAATCTACAATTCGGTTTGCGCCACTTCACACATGAGACGGGCGTTAGATTTAGCGCAAGATTACTCTCAAAAACGTCAGGCCTTTGGCAAACTTCTTGTTAAACTTCCACTTCACAAAAGTTGGCTTGAACATCTCGAGCAAGAATGGGCTCGTTGTTTTAAACTCACTTTTTTCGTTGCCGAACTTTTAGGTAAAGACGAAATGGGTAAAGCCACTGAAACTGAAAAACTGCTTTTAAGAGGTCTTACGCCTATCGTAAAACTCTATACGGCGAAAAAGTGCATGCAGGTGGTCAGCGAAGTTGTCGAAATTTTTGGTGGAGCTGGTTACTGCGAAGATACAGGCATTCCGAAGCTGCTTCGTGATGCCCAAGTTTTCTCTATCTGGGAAGGGGCCACTAATGTGCTAGCTCTTGATTTTTTAAGAGCCGTACAGAAAGAAGGCGTGCTTCAGCCTATCCTTGAAAAAGCGCAAAACGCAGAGCTGAACAAATTGGCTCAGACGCTGGTGAAAGAACCGGCGGAAGCTGAATCTCGCGCTCGTGAACTTTGCTTTCTTATTGGGGATAGTATCAGCGCGAAGATTTAGTTTCATATTGAGGCGAAAAACTGTCTCGTTTGAAGAAAATCAAAGTAAAAACTTCCGTCGAACTTTTGTTCAGCAAAGTTTCGGTTTCTGCCCAAGCTTTTGTCACCACCATTCTAAGATGAGAATAGCTAGACCAAAGTCTTTATCTAATAGGTTTATTGGCCCAGAATAGTATCCATCAGACAAAGGGGTCAATATGCGTATGGGTCTTTCAAACATCATTAAAGCCGGATTGGTTCTCGCATCAATCTCTTTAGTGGGTTGCATTGTTGATCAGGGTTCAGAAACGTTACCTACAAATTATCCACCACCTGATTTCGAGGTTCCCGCTACAGGTACACCTGAGGTGCCACCAGTGGATGACCCAGAAGATGATCCGCCTGTTGTGATTCAAAACCAAAAAATTGAAGTGGTGAGCCCGAATCCGACTAAAGATAGCACCGTACAATTAAAAGTTATCGGTGTTGGCTGGCCATGGATGAAAATCGGTCATTCACCAAATTGCCAAGATGGAGAATGGGAGATTTTCGCGAGCTCTAAAACGCTTCAATTGCCTACGGGCCAAATGAATAAAGAAGTGATCTTGTCGGCTATGTTTAGCGATATGGATTCAAACGACAGTATTTGTTATGTGACGACAGTGACTCATGATAATAAAGGTCCAGAGATTATCTTAAAAAGATATCCGGCTCCTTCAATCGAAGAGGGCGTAGCACCTGAAGTTGAATATCAGATCTCTGATGTCTCTGGTGTGGCCTCATCAACTTGTGGTTTAAATGGTGTAAATAAGGTCTGCCCAGCCGGTGGTCCTCACGTTGTGACCATGACTCAATTGCCAACAGGCAGTTATGATTTTGCCATCGAAGCCACAGATACATTAGGTAATGTAAGCCGCACTCACGTGCCTTGGGAAGTGGTAACATCAGTTCGCCACCTCACTCAAAAATACGAAATCAAAGATCAGCGTAAAGTTGATATCTTAATGGTGATTGATAACTCAGGTTCAATGGCCTATGAGCAAAAAAGTATGGCGCAGAGAACAAGCAATCTATTATCGGTGATTCGTGGTTTAGATTGGCAGATCGGCGTGACAACAACAGATGCGCGCAGTTCTGCGAGCTATGGAGATGGTAAGCTTGTTAAATTCGACAACTACTCAAGTCCGACCTATGTCATTAACAGCAGCATGCCCGAAGCTGAAGCGCAGAAGAATTTAGCTGATACATTACAGCGTTCAGAAATGGGGAGTGGTTCAGAGCAAGGTATTTTTGCTACCTATCGTGCTCTTGAAAGAAGTCGTTCGGCCACTGATAAGGCTAGTTTACTGATCCGCCCTGATGCCCAATTCGCATCAGTTGTTATTACAGATGAAGATGAATCGGCGAATGGGGCGAAAAATGACCCGCACAATTTAGTTAAATATATCGCTGATACTTTCGGCGGTACAAAGAACTTCTCATTCCATTCTATTATCCATAAGCCCGGCGATACAGGCTGTAAAGAAGGTGCGGGTTACGGTAACCGTTATAAAACGATTTCGGATTTAACGGGCGGCGTGATCGGTTCTGTTTGTGCGACAGATTACTCGCAACAAGTGATTGGTATTGCTAATGGTATTCGTAACCTACTTAAGACATTAACTCTTGAGTGTGAGCCGATCGTCGCGCGCGGAATTACCATCACTAAAAACGGCGTGGCTTTCTCTCAATCCTATACTGTAGAAGGTGTAAACTTGAAATTCTCAAGTGAACTCACTGAAGGTAATTACGCCGTTAGCTACTCTTGCCTTAAATAAATCTTAAGCCGATATGCTTCTCAGTATGTCGGCCACTTTCTGAATCTCATTCTCAGTATTATAAATATTCGGGCTTAAGCGCAGCAGCGTTTCGCCGCGAATAAATGGCGTTGAGACCACCAACTTGTGCTGTGTGTAGAGTTCTTTCATCAAATTAGGTTTCATCATTTTGATCGGCAATCTAAAGGCGACCAGAGGGCCGTGTAGATCTTCTGAGTATTCGCTCACGCAAGTCCAGCCCGTGGCTTCTTGCACGGCTTTCTTAGTTTTGCTCAGTAGATCTCTTTGCGTCTTTTTAATTTTATCGGGACCATGAGTTCTCCAGAATTCGAAGGCGGAAGGGATGCCGTGAAAATCGGCAAAGTTCACTGAGCTATTAATCATCCAGCGTTGAGCCCATTTGTCTCCGTCACCAAATGAATCGTAATAAGGTGCTATTGTCCCGGTGGTCCAGCCCGCAAAACGCGGCACTAAATGCTTTCGCATATGCTCGGCCACCCAGCCAAAGCCCGTGCCTTTGGGGCCCATCGTCCATTTATGTAAGTTCGAGCCGTAATAATCTAATGAGTTTGCATCTAGATTTAAATCACTTGAGCCCAAACCATGGGCGCCATCCACAACAAAGAAGATCCCTTTTTTACGCAGCATTAGGCCAATTTTATTAATAGGAATCTTAAGCCCCGTGCCCGTCATAATATGAGAGAGCATAACCATTTTGGTTTCTCTAGAAAGGGCATTCTCAATAGCATTTAAAATCTTCTCTTCGGTGAGCCCGCTTGAAGCCCCGGCTTCATGGCCTTGATAAAAACTAAATTCGCGAACGCTGAGATTTTCTATTTGGGCTTTATATTCACAGATTTTAACAATTGAGCCGTATTCTAAGTCAGATACCAAAATTTCAGATTTTTCGGGGAGTTGCAGCGCCATAAGAAAATCATTGAGGGCGTAACTGACATTAGGTCGCAAATAAAGATCTTGAGGGCGGCAATTTAAGAAGTTCGCCAGCTGTTTTTGTGTGGCCCACATTTTCTCCCAAGCACCGAATATTCCTTCAGTAGGATTAGATTCGTACTTGTTTTTTTCTGTAGCCACAGCGTCAATTACCGAGGCTGGGGACAAAGACATGCTGCCGGAGTTAAAAAAAAGAATATTTTCTGGATAGCGGAAGTATTGGCGGAATTCAGACATTGCTAGGCCTTTCAAGGTCGACTAATCTAAATGTATGGCAATCTCATTTCTCTACCTTGATTTAAACTCATTTTTTGCTTCTTGTGAACAACAAGAAAACCCTGAGTTAAGAGGCCGCCCCGTTGCCGTTATATCCACTTTGGCTGAGAACACTTCGGTTATTGCGGCCAGTTATGAGGCCAAAAAATTTGGCATTAAAACCGGCACTAAAGTTTATGAAGCTAGAAAGATGTGCCCCGATATAATTTTCGTCGCTGGCAATCATCGTATTTACATTGAGTATCACCATAAAATCATCGATGCGGTTGATTCATGTGTTCCTATTCACTCGGTTTGCTCCATTGATGAAATCGCCTGTGAACTTAAGGGATCGCAAAAGATCACTGAGAATGCGGTGGCCTTAGCCGAGAAAATTAAAAAAGCTCTGCGCGAAAGAGTCGGCGAATTCATGAAAGGCTCAATTGGTATCGGCCCTAATATTCTGCTCGCAAAAATGGCGGCAGATATGAAGAAGCCCGATGGGCTCACGATTGTTGATTCGCAAGATCTGCCGCAGAGACTTTTTGGTTTAAAGTTACAAGATGTGCCGGGCATTGGTTACAAAATGAATCAGCGTTTAAATGAGCGTGGCGTCCATACGATGGAGCGCCTTCTCACTTCAAGTGTCGCCGAAATGCGATCGCTCTGGGGCGGCGTTTTAGGTGAAAGGTACTATCGTCTTTTTCGCGGCGAGCAGATTGAGATGACGAAAAGTGAGCAAAAATCCATTGGCCATTCTCATGTGATGCCGCCAAAACAGCGTTCTCATGAGGGCAGCAAGATTGTGGCCATGAAGCTCATTTACAAGACTGCCAATCGCCTTCGTAAGGCCGGTTTTATGGCCCGCGAAATGTCGGTTTCTATCAAATGTATTGGCGTCTCTTATGAATTGCCAACCCGTTATGAAAAGAGTTTTAAATTTAACGAAACCCAGGACACCAGTCATTTTATCGGTCTTATCGAAGATTTTTTCACCCAGATCCCGGTTTCGGTCAAGCCTCTCAAGGCCAGCGTGGTGCTTTCAAATTTTATTCATGAGGCTGAGCACCAGCTTAATTTCTTTGATAACGATAAGAAAAATCATCTTTTTAAAATTGTTGATCGTATTAACGAAAAATATGGCAAGAATGCAGTTTATCCGAGTAGTTTACTCAAAGAAATGAAGTCAGCCCCTACTCGTATTGCTTTTACCCGCATCCCAGAGCTCGATGAAATTTGATGCGGAAATATAAATATATACTTTTTATTGCCGCTCTTTATTTCTTAATCGCTCGAGCGGGCCTGGCACTGACGACTATTAACCACACATCATCTCCCATTTGGCCGGCGACGGGTCTTGCCATTGCCCTGCTTTATTATTTCGGAACCAAATATTGGTTTGGTATTTTTCTAGGCGCCTTCTTAGCCAACTTTTTTACCGATGTGCCGGCTTATGTCGCAGGGCTCATCTGCTTTGGTAATGCTTTAGAAGCTTTTGTCGGCGTCGTTATTTTAGTTGTAGTCAGAAACTGGCGAGCACGAAATCACGAAAAAGACGGTGAAATTCTAGGTATAGTCACCGCCAGTTTTTTTGCTTCGGCCGTGAGTTCAACAACAGGTACACTAGCCCTTCTTCTTTCTAATGTAATACCTCCTGATCAAGCACAATTGACCTGGATCACGTGGTGGTCGGGAGATGTGGTGGGCGGAATCGTTGCCTTTCCGGTGGCGATGTACGCTTTAAGAAATGCGATCAAGATGAACTGGGCGAAAGCCATCAAGTTAGCGGCCGTAGGATTAGTCGCTTTTGCTATTGGTGTTTTTGTTTTTGCTTATAAAGTAGGTGAGCCTTACGCTTTCTTAGTATTCTTAGGTCTATTATTGGCGTTATACATAGCGGACGAGCTCGGTCTTTATTTTTCTTTTGTCATCGTCGCCGTCACTTCAGTGATTTTTACTTTATTGGGCTATGGCCCGTTTGTTGTCGGCTCAACTAATCACAATTTAATGGCCTTACAGCTCTTCTTAGGTAGTTTAGGCTTAACAACTTTTGTCTTGGCAGAATTTCATAAATTTATTCCGCTGCGCTACTTGGCACGGCCACTTATTATCGGCTGGCTGATTTCAGGAACCATTTTTCATACTTATTATCAACAGCATGTGATGCGCGATCAGATGCGACTGAGATCTTTAGCGCGTGAGTACACTTCACGAATCGAAAATCAATTTCAACTTCATCGCCGGGCTTTGCGCGCCAGTTCTGGCTTATTTACGGCTAATGATAATATGACTCGTAGAGAATGGAAAATTTTTACCGATACACTTGATATCAAGCTTAGATTTCGTGCCATGCTGGGGATTGGATATATTAAGCCAGTTCATAAAAGTGAAGTGGCGGCCTATGAAAAACAACAACGTCAGTTATACTCTGACTTTACCATTAAGCCGGTAAGAGCCTTAACCGTTGGTTCAGAGAGAATTAAATCTGACTGGTCTTATATTATTGAATTTCTAGAGCCTGAAGAGTTAGCGAGCGCTATTGGTTTGGATGTCGCCACCGAAAAATATCGTTTTGATGCTGCTAATATGGCTCGCGATACAGGTTATACCACTCTCAGTCGCAATATTTCATTAAGAATTAGTAAAAACAAGGGTGCTGGCTTTTTGCTTTTTGTGCCGGTTTATAAATTTGGTTGGCCTGTTAAAACAATTGAAGAGCGTCGCGCGGCCCACAAGGGCTGGATGTATGCTCCGCTGCTTATGCAAGATTTAGTCACGACGTCAATGGAAGGCAGCAAAGCTGAGTTAGATTACGAAGTGTATCTCAAGGTCGATGACCGTAAATTATTACTGACAACTTCAAATGGTTTTTTCAGTAATAATCCGCGATACACCCCACTTGTTACTGAGACGAACATTTCGAATCAAACTTTTATTATTCAATGGCAGCCGAATGCTAATTTTATCAGCTCGCGAGACTTCACTCTCTCGTGGGTGGGCGCAATGGGTGTGCTTTTAACGCTGGCGACAGCGTGGATGCTTATGAACTCTCAGACTTTTATGGCTCGCGCTGAAGCCATCGTGCAAGATCAGACCAAGTTAATTTCAGAACGAAATCACCTTTGGCAAGCGCTAATGGAATCGGCCCCGGTGGGTGTTATGCACGTGGATATTACTGGAGACTGGCGCTATGCCAACTCAAAATGGTATGAGCTCATGGGCTCAGCCAAAAATCGTGCTGAATTTCTATCAGAAACCGTGCCTAAAATTCATTGGGCTGACCGAGAGCATTTTAACAAAATATGGGAGAGCTATTTAAAATCGGGCACTGATATTCATACTGAATTTCGTCTCGTCCAACATGATGGATCTATGAAATGGCTTATTGTCAGCGCGACGGGTATTATAAATGATGAAGGTCAAAGGGTCGGTCACGTTTGTGTCGCCATTGATCAGACTCAGCAGAAAGAACAAGCTTTACTTCTTGAAAAAGAGCGCGCCCGTATGGTCGAGTCGGCTAAAATGGCTTCGCTAGGTGAAATGGCTGGTGGTATGGCTCATGAAATTAACAATCCTTTGACGATCATCTTGGCCCGATCTGAACAGCTTCGCCGAATGCAATTTGAAAAGATCACTCGCGAATTTATTAATGAGCAAACAGCTAAAATAGAAAGTACCGCTCAAAGAATTGCTAAAATTGTGAGAGGTCTAAGAGCTTTTTCACGTAATGCCGAAAACGATGAAATGGTACCATCCAGCATAAAATCCATTATGGATGATACTTTATCGCTCTGCAGTGAGAAAATTAAGATAAATCATATCAATTTATCTGTAAGTGATCTGAAAGACTGGCAAATTTTATGTCGTCCCTCTGAAATATCTCAGGTTTTACTGAACTTAATCACCAACGCCTTTGACGCTATTTCGGGTCAACCTGACCCATGGATTCGCATAGAAGTACATGTAAACAGTGGCAATTTAGTTATTCGGGTTACAGACTCTGGTACAGGAATACCTTTTCAAGTCGCAGATAAGATTATGACACCATTTTTTACTACTAAAGAAGTTGGCAAAGGAACGGGCCTAGGGTTAAGTATTTCTAAGGGGATTGTCGAGCTTCACGGCGGAAGTCTTAGACTGGATCGTCAAAACGCAAACACAAGTTTCGTTATTGAACTCCCTCTGCACGCTTAAAGAAAAGTAGAGAATGGAAACCAACAAAGATATTCGTGTCCTTTTAGTCGAAGATGAGCCAGATCTTCGTGAGCTGCTGAGTTCTGAGCTAGAATTAAACGGCTACAATGTTATCGCGGCCGGTGGTGGCCAAGAAGCTTTTAAATTTTTTTCTGAAAATGAAATCGATCTTGTTGTTTCAGATCTCAAGATGGGTTTGGGCAGCGGAATGGATTTATTAAAAAGTATTCGCGACAATTCTACAGCCCATACACCTGTCATATTGATGAGTGGTTACTCTGATTTTGATAATAAAGAAGCAAGTAGCCTTGGCGCACAAATGCTTCTGCATAAACCCTTCAGTCTTGAGAGTTTTGTAAGCGCGGTCGAAGAGGCTTTAGCTAAATCTTAATTAAGCCTTCAGCGTCCATTTTTTTTGAGCTAGTACAGCCCCATTCACTTGCACGTCTAATTTATGAACACCGCTATTATAGCGCCGAGTGGTAATAGGTTTTAAGGTATGCCGTTTTTGAATCTTTAGTTTTTCACCAGGCTTTAAAATTACGTTTTTTAATTTAAAAACTTTGCGAGAGTGCTGACCGTTCGCCATAACGAAGTGAATGGCGTAATCGATAATAATTTTCTGCTGTTTCTTAGCTTCAGATTCAATTATAAAATCAAACTCTAAGGTCTCGTTGATTTTTAAATCTGCCTGACGAAGTTTAAACTGGCTGAGGCGGATTTTCGAATCTAAGTTGGCACCGATCAACTGTAAAGCTTTTGGGTTTCCCGCCTTAATCAGGGAGCGTAAAGAGTGGCGAATAATCCAATCAATTTTAGCTTTATGTTCAGCAGGGGCTTTCTTTTGCCAGCTCTTTAAAAGGGCTAAAACCGTATCCGGATTGTCTTTAGAAATATCATTAATATGGTTGGCCACGCTTTTTCTGACGTACAGCTCATCGTCATATTTCAATTTTTCTAAAAGCCGAATGCCCAGTTCGGGATTTTTTATATGGCCATGAAGTTTTTCACCCCAAGGAAGGCGAGGGCGCGAGCCTTCTGAGGCCCAGCGCCGAACATGGACATTTTCATCTTGGGTGCACTTATCTAAGAATTTTAAGGTTTCTTGAGGATGTTCGCGCAGAAAGGGTCGAACAGCAAATTCACCGGTGAAAAGCTGAGTGATTTCATGGAGCGCTTCTAAAGAGGCTTTAGGGTTGCCGATCCCATAAGTTTGGATAAATTCGGTGTAGGGCCAGAGATCGAAGCCAGATAAGTTGTTGAATTTTAAAGACTTTAATAAAATTTCAAGAGCTTTGGGGTAACTTTGGGGAAGTGTTTTTTTAAGTTGTTCACGTAATAAAATCACTCTTTGTTTGAGTTCTAGCGGAGCCAGTTTTTGTGTCGCTGACACGAAGGTTTTTTTATCAAAATCTTTATCAGCTGAAGCTAGAGCTGAAGCCATTTTTTTTACAACGACCTCAGAAATCATATGTTTAAACGCGTTTGGGTTTTCAGTTTTAGTCTTTGTCATAATCTTTCGGAGTTTCAGGTCTATGAATGGGAGTTTTGCCTCCTGTTTAGATCGCAAAACTCTAAGGTGGTAAAGCATTTTTTTTCTTGTCCCCAGCTTTGAATTGGGCTTTACTGGCTTGGTTTTGAAGCATCTGGGGGAATACACATGATTTGGTCAGCTATTTTCGATTCACTTGAACAAATAGTGAAAATTGCACGCACACGTCTCATTCAATTCGCAACGGTTTTCACCGCCGCTTTAGTGATGGCCGCATCGCTGGTTTCAGGTGATTCAGGTTCTTTGGATACGGTTCTTTCTAGTTATCGGGTTTATAATCTTCCTGATGAAACTTTAAAAACTGTGGCCAGCAAATTTGAGATCACTCGTCGTCTTAACGATAAAGTGAATACAGGTTTTGAAGTGATCGTGCCAGTCAGTCAGCGCCGCGCCTTTTTAGAACTAGCTCCAGAGGCCCTATTAGTTGAGCGCGATATTTCTTTAGAAGTGATGAACGTTAAATTTTTGTCTGGCATTGAAAATGGCTACAAAAGTTTCGAGCAGGTGATGGAGCAGCTTTACCAACTCACTCAATCCCACCCCGACATTGCTCAACTTATTGAGTACGGTAAAACTCCAAACGGTCATCCGCTGGTGGCACTTAAACTTTCTGATAACGTAGCCACTGATGAAGACGAGCCTGAGCTTATGCTCACAGCGGCCACTCACGGTGATGAAATTATCACGACCGAGATTTTGCTAAATTTAATTGATCAATTAGTGGCCGGTTATAAAGTTGATCCACGCCTGACTAAAATGATCGAAACCCGCGAAATTTATTTTATTCCTGTGGTTAATGCAGATGGCTTTGTGAAGGTTCAGCGCTATGATGGAATGTCTGATCCGAATCGCTCGTATCCATACCCTGAGAATCCAACAGCTCGCCCGACTCCAAGTATTAATGCTTTAATCAATTTCTTTAACTCGCGTAATTTTGCTGGTTCTATAGATTTTCATGCCTACGGCGAGATGATCATGTACCCATGGGCATACACATATGCCCAGGTTGAAAACAAAGACATGGCTATTTTTAATCCCCTCACTCAGAAAATGGCACAAACGAATTCATATAAGTACGGCCCGATTTCTAAAGTGATCTACGTGGCAAAGGGTTCAAGCGCTGATTATTACTACTGGCAGAAGCGCACCATCGCCATTGCCATTGAGGTGGGTCACTCAAAAGCTCCGCATCCCAGTCAGATTCCATCTTACACGGCTGAACAAGCTGAAGCCACTTGGCGTTTTATTGAAAGTTTTGGTCAGTAATTTTTAAATTTTCTTAAGCTGCCACAAGCTCGTGATTTCTTTGGCGCGGGCTTGATAAAGCAAATCGTCTCCAGCATGAGCTTTACTATGGCGAGGTTGCGTTTCTAAGCGATTCAAAACTTTCAAGCCACCTGCGGTGATCCAACTCTCAAGATCTTCTTTGGCCCGCAAGCCTAAATGCTCCGCCAAATCAGACATAACCAGCCACGCTTCGCCGTGGTCTGAGAGGTGAGCCGCTACGCTCGCTAAGAAGGCTTTCGTCATCCGACTGTCTTCATCATAAACCGCTTGTTCAACCGCTGAAGTGGCTCGTGCCGGAACCCACGGCGGATTACAAACAATCAAATCGGCTAAGCCTTCAGGAAACAAATCTGTTTTTTCTAAAGTCACATGCTTTGAGAGACCAAGTCTGGCAAGATTATCTGTGGCACAAGCCAGCGCCTGGGGGCTGAGATCTGTTGCAATAATATTCTTCACCCCTCGCTTGGCAAGTAAAGCCGCGATGACTCCGGTGCCGGTGCCAATATCAAAGGCGCGTCCTAGTGGTGAAGGCAGAGCCGCTTTGGCCACTAAATCTAAATACTCTCCACGCACCGGAGAAAAAACTCCGTAATGAGGATGAATGGATCCTTCAAGAACAGGAATCAGAACGCCTTTTTTGCGCCACTCGTTGGCGCCGATAAAACCGAGAAGTTCTCTTAGGCTCATAACAAAGCCTGCCCCTGAAAACCCATTGTCATTGGTGGCATCATCTAACTGCGCCCCCAATGCTCCTCGAATTGCATCAGCCGCATCAGGTGCGCGTCCTAAATCGATAGAGAGATCAGGCTCAATTTCAATCAATAAACGCGAAAGCAACTGGGCGCGATGAGCCTGGGCTTGTCGGTGCTGATGAAACAAATCTTTAGGAGATTTAATATCTGTGGTTTTTTTTCTTGAAGCCTGACTCTCAATTCGTCTCTCAACCGCTTGCAAAAGTTGCTTTGCATTCTGAAAATCACCACGCCAAAGAAAAGCCGAACCTTGAGAGGCGGACTGATAAAAAACATCCGCTTTCAAAGTGTCGTCCGCAGTTAAAATTTTCTTCGGCGGGGAGAGGTGGGATTGCGAAATCCAATTTCGGCTTTCGCTTTGGCCATTTTCTTCCCATACGATTTGATGAGTCATAAGAGTTTTTACCTACATTACCGTATTATTGCAAAGTTGCTGTAAATTTGGTGGGATAGTCCTATGAAAAGTACGCGTTTCACCATTTACTTTTTACCAGCATTAGCCTTAGCTTTGCTTCTTGGAGCCATCAGCCAGCTCGGCTTAGCTCAAGACCCACTGCCTGCGCCGACTGGTAACGGTGAAGTCATTGTGATTGTCGATAAGACAAAGCATGAACTGCACTTGGCCCGCGTACAAAATGGTTATGAGATCTTTAAGACTTACCCAGTGACCACCGGTAAAAACTCTGGCGATAAAATGGTTGAAGGAGATTTGAAAACTCCTGAGGGCATTTATCAGTTTTCGCAAAGATACAATCAATCTCAGCTGAAGAAAAAATTCGGCATCATGGCCTTCTACATCGACTATCCAAACTTAATAGATAAGAGTGAGAAAAAGACCGGCTTCGATATTATGCTCCACTCAACAGATGACCCCGCTCGTTTGGCTCGTCCGCAAGATTCTGATGGCTGCGTTGTCGTGAACGATGAGCGTATCAAAGAAATTGACCCCTTTATTATTCCGCAAAAAACCATGATTTTAATTTATGACGAGTTGAAGCCCGCGTACTTACTGCCCGGGACTACCGAAAAAGTAAAAACGGTTTTTGACACTTGGCTTAAAGCTTGGTCTGAGAAAGATCTCGAAGCCTATATCGCACTTTATTCAAAAAACTTCCGCGGTAAAAACATGAATCGCGATCAATACAAAATCTATAAAGGTTTTTTAAATAAAAAGTACGACACGATTAAAGTGACGGCGAGTGATATTCGATATTTCACTCATCCAAAATACAGCATGGTCACTTACCATCAGCAATACCTTGCGACTTATAAGGGTGGTCGTGAGGCCTTTAATGTGTCTTCACGTAAGCGTCTTTATTTGATTCCTGAAGACGGCGCGCTTAAAATCTTCTCTGAAGGAAATTAAACCTAATTATTTTCTAAATTTTTCTCTTGACGTTTTTTTCGTCTGATAATGTCGGTGTTCTCATCACTAAAGTCGGCGGGGCCATTATCTAAAAAGTTTTCAAGGGCGATGCCGATACCGAAGCGCTGAACAGATTCATTGTATTCAATCAGTGATCGCCCGTAACCACCATCGAAGCTGACGAGCCAGCGAAACCCGTCTTTCCAGGGATAAGAGTAGCGTACGGTGCCGCCGAATTTTTCAGAGCCAATTTGCGTACTCACATTGAAGCTATGTTTGCCAATGACCTTAATGAATTCAACATCACCGTAACCCATATATTTGTAAATATCGTGGTTTTGATCTGTTCGTTGGTTTTTCGGCAGCCGATACCAGCCAGTTACAATCATCGATACAAATGAGGCATCAACGAAAGTTCGAGCAATGAGACGATCCCAGCTGCGTGAGAGCAATTTAATTTGGCCATTGGAGTTGTGCATGTAACCGAAATCGAAGGCGCTGAACTCAAGGCCTAGAATTTTACTGGGTTGCTTATCCATATGACGGGCAAATATTTCTGGAGTGTAATTGGTCTCACGAAAAGGTCGCGACCATTCATCATTGTAAAGCTGCCACCAAGCGTGATGGGTATAGCCGAAAAAGAGATCCCAATTGGATTTTGCGATTTCACGATACACCGGAAGCAAAAAACTCACTTGAAATTCAGCTTCGATTTTTTCGTAATAAGCATTATGAGCATTTTCTGGCTCAATGGCTTTAAACTCATTGTAAAGCTTTTCATTCGGTGACCAATTGTACACCACCGGCAGAATAAAAGAGCCTTTGTGATAGGGCAGAGAGTACTTGGATTTTAATAAATTATCGTATTCGCCACGGCGCTGAGAAAACCATCCTTCTGCGGCAAAAGCTGAAGATGCAGTCAGTAAACTAAGAGTGAAGAGTGAAAGAAGACTAGAGGTCAGGCGCATAGATCGGATGTTTATAGTCGCGGCTTATAGATGATGCAAGACCTATATTCGTTACAAAAATAGTCCTCGATTATTTAATGGAACTCAGATAGACTGAGCGTAACTCATTTAATTCTAGGAGGGCCTATGATTGTAAATTCAAACAATAGATATCAGGCTCTCTGTCTATCTTAAAACCAGAAAATTTTTTTTATATTGCAAGTTCTGAGAGTCGAGCTTGCGCCCTAATTTTTTGGAGTTTTTTAAATGTTTTCAGATGAAATCAAGCGCCTGTGGGGTTTTCACCCTCAGCAGGAAGCTTTTTATAATACCTATTTAGAAGAGAATCAGTTTTTGCTTCCGGCTCGAGTGATGTTCTCGAGTCATAAATTGTATCGAGTGAGAGTTCTTGGTGCTGCTGATGAACGGATCGCAAAAGTGCGCGGTCATTTCTACAGTGACAAACGTGATTTGCCAGTTGTCGGAGATTGGGTCACGGTAGAGCTATCGCCGGGAGACCACGAGCATTTGCCGATCACTGAGGTTTTACCTCGGCGATCGAGTCTTGAGCGTCCTGATTATGCTCGGGGTAAGCAGACGCTGTTAGCAAATGCTAATGCGGTCGTGCTTGTCACAAGTTTTAATGATGATTTGAACTTGCGTCGTCTTGAGCGTGGTGTAGCCATGATCGAAGATGGGGGTGCTAAGCCGGTTATCGTCGTGAATAAATATGATCTGGTGAATGTTGAGCAAGCCACACAGATTATGAATGAGCTCAGTGAGCGTTTTCGCGAAGTGCAAATCTTCGCAGTATCAGCCCACAAGGGTGTCGGGTTAGTAGAGCTGACTGATTCCATTCATCCGGGCCAGAGTATTGCTTTTCTTGGAATGTCAGGGGTTGGTAAATCAACTTTGGTGAATGCGATTTTAGGTTCGGACAAACTTGAAACCAGCGCCATTCGCGAAGAGGATAGTCGCGGTCGTCATACCACCACTCATCGTGAGCTTGTTCAAACGAGCCACGGCTTTTGGCTGCTCGATAGTCCGGGTCTTCGTGAATTCAGCTTAACCGACGAGGGCGATGGTCTTGATCGTACGTTTCAAGATTTAGCAGATCTTATGATGACCTGTCGCTTTGGCGATTGCTCGCATGACACTGAACCTGGTTGCGCCATAAAGGCCGCTCTTGAGTCAGGAAGCATCTCGGCCGATCGCTGGCAGAACTACTTAAAGATGAAGCGCGAAGCTGAATTCCACGTGCGTAAGCGTGATGGAGCTTTCTTAAGTGAGCGTAAGAAAGCATGGGCCAAGCGTGCCACTGAGATGCGCCAGCGCGTGAAAGCTAAGGACAAAAAGTAGCGGTCTGGCTTGAGCCAATGCTGGTGGTTTAAGCCAGACGTTTATCTCGAAAAGGCTTCCGCGATTTACAATTTGTAAGTTCGCGGTACCCTTTACATAGGCTTATTTATTAGTCCATTAAGAAACGGAGTTCTTATGTCATTGTTCGGAAAACAAATGCGCTTAGGTATTATGCTTTTTGCTGCGGGTATTATGTCTTTAGCAACCGGTTGTGCATCGGGTGGATTCAAACTCACACGCAGTTATGCAGGTTTCGTAAATAAGCAGAATATTATTCTTAGAATTATTCTCTACATTCTTACATCGATTGTTTTTGCTGTAACGATGTTGATTGATATGGTTGTTTTCAACACGATGGATTTTTGGAATGGCCGGGTTTCTCAAGGCGATTATAAATTCGATCAAGATGGTACGGCGTACGCTGTGAACCATAAAATTCTTGATAACGGTCTTCGTCGCTCACACATAGAGGTGTTCAACCAAGAAACGAATACAAAAATTCAAGATGTGGTTCTTCAAGAAACGCCTGAGTTTGATATTGAAGTTTTTGTGAATGGTAAACTCAAAGGTCGCGTAGCCGATATTAGTTCGGTGCCGCAAGTGAGTTTATTCAACAGCAAAGGTGAGGCCACAACTCGTCCGCTTTGGTCAGATGTTGAGTGGTTGGCAATTAAGTAGTCGAGGGGCAGAACCCAAGGCGATTACCTGCCTGAGTCGGGAAGGATCGGCAGGTGTTGGGACGTTTATCATAGACTGAGCACAGCCTATTTTTCTCTCCTAAAAATAGGCAATCCCCATTAGGTCTTTGCGTGAGCATAAAGAGCTGAGTCGATTCGCGGTAAGATTGAATAAGGCCTTCTTTTTTCAAACGCTGAGCGAGTTTTTTGCGACCGTCTTCAATATCGTCTTCGGTGGCAAAACCGAGACGAATTAGATCTTCGATTTTAATTTCAACCGGCATAGTACAGCAGGTGCCGATACATGAACGGCAGAGGCTTTCTTTGTACTTCACCCAAGTTCTTGGGTCATCTTTATTGATTTTTAACTCAGGCGACGGCATTCGAGATTGATACCGAGAAATTTATTTATCGGCTAGTTTTTTCTGAAATTGTCCGGCACTTAAAATGCAAAAGGGATTCTTGCTCTCGCAGAATCCCTTTTGGTGCTCAATTCCTTTTGACCGAAAGGAGCCAAGCATGAAGAAAACAAGTAAGTATGTTTTAGTTCGGCAGATTTTAGCGGTAACTAAAGATGTTCTGGTAATTGTTGGGCTTTTGCTCGCGATTGCCGTGAAGCTTCAGCTGTTGTGAGGATTAGGCTCTGACGTGTTCGCCCCGGATTAATGCTAGACCTGTGGACGGGTGACTGCGAGGGCGCTATTTAGAAGACGTCGACTTTATTTTCGAGGAGGCGCTTGAGAAGGAGATCGAACATAGCCTATTGCTTTAAAATGGGCGAGTGCTTTTTTAAAAGACATGCGCCGCTATTTCTAGCGGCGCACGAAGATAGGACGGTGCGGGGAATTAGAGCTGGGCGATTCCGCCGTCAACGGAGATATCTGAACCCAGTATAAAAGACGAATCATCGGATGCTAAAAAGAGTACTGTTCTTGCGATTTCGTTGACTGTGCCCAAGCGTTTGAGCGGCACCAGTGTGGCCATATGCTCGTGGGTCTGTTTCACTTCTTCGGCGCTTGCGCCCGTACGTGCGAAGATCGGTGTATCGATCGGACCTGGGCTTAAACTGTTCACACGAATTTTTTTGCTGAGAAGATCTGTGGAGAGAGTTTTTGCTAAATTCACAACGGCGGCTTTTGTTGCGCTATAAACTGACGCGTTCGGAAAGCCCATCTGTGCCACAACCGAACCATTCAAGATAATTGATCCACCATTTTTAAATAGGGGAGCGATCTTCTGAACGAGAAATAGAGGGCCTTTCACGTTGGTATTAAATGTGTTATCGAAATGTTCTTCCGTCACTTCTTCAAGCGGAACGAAACTCGCAATACCGGCATTAATAAATGCGGCATCTAAGTGACCGAATTCTTTTTTAATAGTTTCAGCTAGAGCCGAAATGTCTTTAAGGTCTCCTGAATCACTGACAGCCATTTTAGCTTTGGGCCCGAGTTCTTTAAGGGCAGCTGTCAGAGTTTCTTTATTGCGACCGGTAATGAAAACCTCCGCTCCTTCACGAATAAACTCTTTTGCGGTTTCAAAACCCATTCCGCTATTGCCACCTGTAACTAGAACTTTTTTACCTGTAAAACGACTCATTAGAGCCTCCTTATATGCCTAGAGATCCTTAAATGTATCTCATATGGGTACATATTAGATCTCTCTTGATCTAATTGCAACAATAAAAAGTACATTTAAATTGATTTTTAGCTAGATACTTGATACTCTTAAAGAACTTAGGAGGGCCACATGGTTGACACACGATTTCCTGTCTCAGTTCATATCATGACGAGCCTGGCCTATCACAGGCCCAATCTGATCAGTTCTGAACAGCTGGCTGTCGGCATCAAAACCAATCCTAGCTTTATTCGTAAGCTTGTTGTCGCTCTTTCTGCCGCGGGGCTAGTTGAGTCAGTGCGTGGTAAAACAGGCGGAATCCGAATTGCGAAAAATCCTAAAGATATTACGCTTGATCAAATCTATAAAGCTGTCTCAGATAATGCATTAATGGCCGTGCCGAATAAAACTCCCAACAAGAGCTGCGCCATAAGCTGTGGCATTGGCAATATTCTTTGTAAGCTGGCTCAAGAGATTGAAGAGCATACGATCAAGCAGTTAGCTAAGAAAAATCTCAGTGAGATTTTAGGACAGGTCGAAAAATAAGCGCTCTTTTTCAAGAGCGCTTTTATAGAACATAATTTATTGGCGAAGATGTGTAGGACTTGAAGTCGTCAGCGGAATATGAGCGCCTACCGATGGGCCGACAAATTCCAATAGGATTTGATTGAACTCTTCAGCATGTGTCCATGCGAGACCATGAGGAGCTCCATTAATCAGGTTATATGTGCAATTTCTGACGAATTCTTGCATGCGAGCGCCTGAAGCTTTCACCGGTACAGTTTTGTCAGCTTCGCCGTGAATTACGAGCGCCGGAATATCAATGGATCTTAAATCATCGCGGAAATCTTCAAGCCATGAATCAACGGCTTTTAATGTGCCAATGGGTGAAGCGCCAACAGCTGTTAACCAGCTCATGTGCACAGCTTCATCGCTGATTTTATCGAGCATGCCGAGGTTGTAAAAATCTTTGAAAAATGATGTTAAGAATTTCGGCCTATCGGCGATGATATTTTTTTTGATATCTTCAAAGACTGAAGCATCGACGCCTTCTTTGTTGTCTTCAGTTTTTAAAAGAAATGGAGTTACGGCGCCGGCGAAAACGGCTTTGCTGACGCGATCAGATCCGTATGTACCTAAGTACCGAGCGACTTCGACTCCGCCCATTGAGAAGCCCACAAGAATTGCGCCGCGCAAATCAAGTTGAGTCATCAGGACATCAAGATCAGATGCGAGTGTGTTCGCATCATAACCTGTCGCCACCTGGCTAGACTGTCCAAAGCCACGACGATCATAAGTGATCACGCGAAATCCGGCTTTAATAAGTGCAGGAACTTGTTTCTCCCATGAGCGACCGCTAAGAGGCCAACCATGAATCAGTACAACGGGCGTACCGACGCCGTGATCTTCGTAGTAGAGGTTAATGGGAGTTGTGTTTTCTGTTCCGACCATTATTAAAGCCATGTGGCAAATCTCCTTCAATGATGGGGCGCTAAGAATCTTTAAGCGATTCTAGCGGTGTTGATGCTAGCTGTAGGGAGTAATTGCAGATGTTGGGCCATTCGGTAGAGCTGTCCGGCCTCTGTCCGAAGTTTGGACAGAGGCCGGACAGATTAACTAATAATTTCAGGAGCTTACGAGAGAAAAAATGGGTATATAGTGGTTGCAGAAATTGAGGTGAAAAATGATTTTTAAAAAACCAAAAGCTGACGGCTTAGCAAAAGCGCGCAAAAGTTTTAATAAAATTATCAAGCAGCAGCCGAGCGACAAATTAGTTGAGATTGTTGAAGATATTCTGCGAGAAAACGAGAGCCAGCCTAAGATTCAAAAAATTGCCGCAAAAGGCAGTGAGCCTGAGGCTAACGCTTAATGGGAAGAGTAATTCCGTTTTCTGAAATTGATCTCTTTTTAAAAGATTTAAAATTACCCGTGGGCTGCATTGTGGATACGCAGCTTTTAGTGGCATCCGTCTATGAACTGCATACTTTTTATGAAGAGGCAGAATTTATTCACGAAAAACTAAGTGAGTATGAGATTCCCATATTCTCAACAGTTACAACTCGCCAGGAGTTCGTAGACATAACTCGAAGAATTACGATTTCGGAAGTCGTAGCAGATATGTGCCTAGCTAATACGAAGTGGCGATTAACTGAATCGGCAAGACTTGAGGCGAAAAGGATTAAGGCGAGATTGGATGAGAGAGCTAAAAGTGATGAAGCACCAACAATGTCTGATCGCGAGATCAAAACACTAAAAAAATTATTTTCACCTATAACACAATCTGGAAGAGATGGGTGGACAGAGATTTGTAAGGAGTTTTTTGAAGGTAGGCTCGCATTGGCCTGGAGCGATCTTGTCGAAAATTTAGGGCTGAACTATATGGATATGAAAGATCCTAAGATTCAAAAACTATTTCATGAAGATTTAGGTTGGGATAAGATGTGCAGAATTTCAGAAGCAAGTTGTTTGAGTTCATCAGATGCAATGATTTTGAATATGTTCAACTGTACAACCATGGATTTTCTCGTTAGCGCGGACTTTGATACTGCATATGCAGCTCTTGTTGGTTCTACGGATAAGCCGGTTTTGGTTCCTGATTCGCTTTATCATAATCAACTAAAGACTCTTCAAAAATGGGTTGATCGGCACTGAATTATAGGTAATTGCAGATGTTGGGCCACTTGTATCGGCGGTAGACGTTTTGGCAATTGAGTTAGAGGTAAAGACCCCATTCAGTGATAGGGTGTGTGCTCTTCTTTTAATGAGGTATTTTATGGATAAAGTAACACCCACATCTCCAACAAAAAATGATCGTCGACAAACGAATGACAGTTTAATCGACGAGCGTGGCAGCACTGATGAGGCTTATTTAAATCAGACAGTATCATTAGAGAACAAAACCGATGGGATTGTTGAAGTCGATCGCATGAAGGCAGATCAAGTTCGCCTCGAGCGTCGTAATGTCGCCGATCAGGCTTTTACCGGTAACAATCAAGGTAGTGATAGATATTTGCAGCGCGAACGCAGAGCTGAAGATAGTGCGATTAAAGCCGAGCGCCAAACGGCAGATGCGGCTCTTGAAAATGAGCGGAGCCAAAGGAAAAGCGAACTTCGCGATTTACTCGTGCATGCGCGTGAGGCCACCGACAAAAATCTTTTAAATGAGCGAACGCAAACTGATTCCGATGCTGTGCATTCTTCAGGTTTACTGGCTGCAGAGAAAGTGGCGCACACAAGTACGCGAGCGGCCTTAACAACTCGTGAAGAGTTTATTGCAATTGTAAGCCATGATTTGCGAAATCCGATCGGCGCGATTTCATCATGTGCAGAGATGCTTTTAGCTGACACTTTACACGAGAGTGCTGTTGATGAATTAAAACATTGGATCGTATTTATGAAACGCAACGCTGATACGTCACTGAGGCTTATCGGTGATATTCTAGATATGGAGCGAATCGCCGAAGGGCAGCTAGGCTTGCATTTGAGCGAGTACAATCTTTCGAGACTCATTAAAGAGACAGTCGAAAACAATTCGCAAATGGCTTTAGCAAAGTCGATTTTATTAAGAGCCTCTCCGACGATGGCGCCTGATACATTCAGTTTCGATAAAGACAGGGTGGCTCAAGTGCTTTCGAACCTTGTTAGCAACGCCCTTAAATTTACCTCTGAAGGTGGATCAGTTGTGATTGATTTGCAGGATAAGGGGAGTGAGGTTCAGGTTTCAGTTAAAGATACCGGCCCCGGCATTGCACAAGATAAACAGCTGCGTATTTTCGAGCGCTTCGCTCAGATTCAGAATAAAGATCGTAGAGGTTTAGGGTTAGGACTTTATATTTCTAAGATGTTTGTGGAGCTTCATCAGGGAAAGCTTTGGGTGGAGTCTGAGTTGGGTAAAGGTAGCGTTTTTTATTTCACGCTGCCTAAGATTATGTCAGCTAGAGAATAGGGCTTATCTTTTCACTTGAGCGGCTGGATATTCTTCTAAATAGCTTTCGCCATGAGAGCTGTAATAAATAACCTTGCGGTCGACGAAGTCTGCATCATATCTTACAACTCCAGCCTTCCATGCCGCCTGTAAGAATTCGAGGAAAGTGCTGCGGCCTTCTTGATCGGTTCTAATCGCAGCAATCAAAGCATCGCGATCAAATTCGGGAATCTTGTGAGTCCCCATAACGAGAGGAGTGCCCTGTTGTACGACTGCACCTTCCTCCATCAAATAAACTGACTGGCAAGAGGGCAAAGTCCAGCGATTCATCTGAACCCCTGCTTGGCGAAGAACTTCAGCAAGAACGGGAAATCCTCCCACCTTAGGCCGAATCGACATGGCGTATTTTTGGGCTTCAGTCAGTTTATCTGTCAATTGACTCATGGTTTTTTCTCCGTATTTATTCGATTGGATTGGTATTGAGTTTGTGAAGATCAGTTAGCTTCACAAGGATACTCATTAAATTTTTTTGTTCAGATGGTGAGAGGACAGAAAAAAAATTCTCGTCATTCTCGTCAGCGATTTTTGCTAGTTTTGGAACAAGTTTAATGGCGTTCGTGGTCAAATTAATTTCTTGGTAGCGACGGTCGCTAGAAGACTCTGTTCGTGTTACAAGCCCTTTATGCAAAAGCCGATCTATAAGTTTTGAGATGGCGCCACGAGTGAGTCCCGTTAATTCAGCGACTGCGCTGGGAGATGTTTTGTCGTCGCCAGAATACATTTCTCTAAGAATGACCCACTCTGCAACTGTGACTTCGCTGGCGGCCAGCTTACGTGCAAATGAATGAGAAACTGCATTTGAAACGACTCTTAAATGGTAACCCAAATGTGATTTAAGATGACTGGCCTCTAGCTTTACCGTCTTTGCCATTGTTCCGCCTATTTTTTAATATTAGTTTACTAGGAAACTATTGTAAAGGATTATTGCTAATTAAATGGCAAAACGGTTCGTTAAGTTCTTGGGCGTTACATAGATTTGTTCAAAATTAAAATAAAATAGCCCGTTGGTGGCCTTGCTATTGCCCAAATCTTCGGATGGGGGTTAATAAGCCACCCCAGAAACTCTGCAATTATCGTCACCCGGGGTTTAACTTAACGGCATTGAGCGGCGAAACTGTTTAAAAAGTAATCAGTCGTGAAAAAGTTTACCTCTTCCTATGTGAGTCAAATTAGTTTATAAGTAAAGACGTCGAGGTAAGCGATGGAAAGTTCTAATTTTTTAGAATCCAAAATTAGCAATTCGGATTCGGTTCAGTATTATCTGAAACGCTTGAATTCGACTTTGCTTCGGGATAAAGCCGTCGTTGCTGAGGCGACCGAAGAGTCTATTTCTAAATTTTGTTCGTTAGAAGAGATCAGTCAGTTAAGAATACTCAGGAATATTTCAAAATATATCCAAATTCTCAGTGTAGAGCCAGAGCCGGAGCGTGAAAATTGGCATAGAAAAGAGCTCGAAATCGCTCGTTTAAAAAAAGCGGCAAAAGCGTTCGGTTTGCGGTTTTTAGATGATGAGATTTTTAATTTAATTGATGGTGAAGACGTCATCGAAATTTACGACCAAAGACAAATCCAGATCTATCGCAATGTTAAATTCTGCAAGATCTGCAGTTATAGCTTGCTCGATCTCGCCGTTCATTCGTGGGCAGAGTTATACGAGAAGCCCGCCTTTGTTGCGGCTGCGGCTGGAGCAAAAGTACAAGAGGTCATGACTGCAGATAAAACCTTGTCTTATGATATAGAACCTTTTATTCAGCGAGAAGTGTTGATTTACGCGAAAACGCGCCGAACATTTCTCGTTAAGCCTAAGTATCTGTCGCCTCTTGTGAGTGAAATGAATGGGCGTATTGCCGGATTCGTCACGACGTTTTCGGCCGAAGTTTTGGCCGATGGTGATGAAAGCAACAAGTTTTCAATTATATAATCAAGCTGCAGAGTGCAGATGTGTGCGTTTTTGCTCGGATCGGGAATGATGTACTCTTTCGGCCCACTTTCTCTGTACTAATTCGGGCAGCTCAAGCGAGAGAACGTTAGGTCGCGTAAACTCCAGACATTCGACATCGACCCCATGCATTTGCAGACCCATTAGAATACGGGTCGCTCCGGCTTTAGAGCAGGAGTTGCCCATTCCGACCGCTAACCTTGGGGTGCCGACCATGACGTCTGCTCCCATTTCTAAAAATCGTAGGCTTGAGAGCGCCATGAGCAGTTCTTGAATTTTCATTTTGCCTTCGATTGGTTTTCCGCGTTCATCTTGAGCGCCGGTCATTTGACTCACAATTGCGAGATTAGGACCGTGCCTTAAGAGGCGATGGATAGCGAATGCAGGCCACGCTGCAAAATATGAGTCATGCCATACCGCTGGATCTGAAAAGCTTTCGTAACGCATAAACACCATACCTAAACACTTGTTGCCGCGAAACAGTGCCATGATCTCATCTTGTCTTGTGAAATCGTCTGACGCCATATTCTGTTTTTGGGTGAGCTCTCGATAAGTTTGTGTCCAGACGCCTGTCCAGCAGGCATAGGCAGCAAAATAAAGTTCTGAATAATGCGGGGCAGGGGATCGTGTGGGGATAATATGTAGTTGAACGCTTTCCGTTTCCATTGTTTTTGACTCCTATGCAGCATCGCTCATCTTTGAGCCGTTTTTATTTCGAGCTTTTAGAACTTCGCCCATTGGTTGCGGTTTATTTTCGAGAATCCAATTGAAATAAGGGTCTGAATTGTAGTGAGAGCCGAGCTCAGCTTTGACTTTTTGGTGAAGCTTTTCCAGATGATACCAAGGGACGTCCGGGTACATATGGTGTTCGATATGATAATTGAAGTTGAGCACTACAAATCCGGCAAACCATTTTGGATAAAGACAGGTTCGAGCAATTTGATATTGGTCCGACGGGGGAAGGCGGGTTGTACCGCGGTTTTGAGGTAGTTGTAAATGATGTGGAAAGTTTACGACCTCGACAGCAATCATGTAGAGGAGCAGGCTCGGCAGTAGGGCGGTGAAGAGAAATCCGGCAGGGACCAGAAGTGAAGTCAGGCTCCATAACGCTATTGGCGCAGCCAAACTGATCAATACCGGCCACGACTTACGTTTTTTCAAAAAAATTTTCGAAGCCAGCCACCAAAATACGCCGTACTGCAGACAGGCAAGCATCGGGAACCAGATCCGCCAAAAAAAACTAAGAGTAGACTGAGTTAGTTTATGCATGGCGGGAAATGCCGTAATGATTGCGGTGACAGGATCTTTATCGATATTACCGGCCCACAGATGATGTTCAAGGTGGCTGCGCTTCCACGGCTCAAATGGTAACAGACAAACGGCTCCAGAAAATACACCACAGGCATCATTTATCCATTTGCGGTGGCTTACGGCATTATGCACAGCTTCGTGCATAAATGAGAAGTGACGAAATATAAGTATGGTTAAAAGCGGGATGGCAAAGAACCGGCTGATTGAGTTGCCACTGATAGTCCAGACAGCAAAAACGCAGGCCGTGAGTACCGCATTTTGAGTTAGAAATATTGCGAGTGAGTAAGGTTCGCGGCTTAAGTTAACCGAGGCTCTGATTTTTTGGTAAACTGCATTGTTCACGGGAACTCCTGTTCAAGGAGCTTCTCGGCAGACACACGCCACTGATTGAGTCTAAATAAAAATAGTTCTATTATGGTCGAAGGGCCTAGCGCGACGAAGCAAGTTCACAATTAAGATCAAAAAAAATAAATTAAAGGGATCCGGTTTAAAATCTTTTGAACTCACGCGATACTTCTTTTTCGCACCTTTTTACGAGGTCGCCAAATTCGAGATGTGGAAACTAGATCGTTTTCATGGACCATGACTTTAGTTCAGCTGATTTGACCTACAATTATGACGAACTCTTCTTCGTGGCCCACATTTCTATTTTTGAAATCATATTAGAAAAAACGACGGGCTTCGTTAAGACATCGTTCATGCCCGAATCCATACATCGCTTTTCATCGCCCATCATGGCACTGGCGGTGAAGGCAATAATGGGGACAGGTGGTTTGCCTTGAGTTTTTTCAAATTTTCGAATTTCTCTTGTGGCGTCGTAACCATCCATTCCAGGCATCTGACAATCCATAAAGATAATATCATAAGGGAATTGAGAAGCAGACTGAAGGGCCTCTTTGCCATCGGCAACACCATCGGCTTGACAGCCTAACTTGGTCAAAAATGAAATCGCAATTTTTTGATTGATCGTATTATCTTCTACAACGAGAACGCGTAAATTGAATTTATTTTTTGGAATTTCATATGTTTTCGGAGTTTGAATTTCTGAGATATTGATTTTACCAAAAGGCAATTTAAGGGTGAACCAAAAAACAGAGCCTTGGCCTATCGTACTTTTCACGCCGATGGTTCCGTCCATCATTTCAGCAAGACGCTTTGAGATTGAGAGGCCCAGACCCGTCCCACCGTGTTTGCGGGATTCAGATCCATCGGCTTGCTCGAATTTTCCGAATATTTTATCAAGATCAGAGCTTCGAATGCCGGGGCCGGTGTCTCGGATTTCAAAATAGAATTCTGCACATTCATCAGTTCTGTTCTTCATCTCCACCGATATATCAACGCTTCCTTTTTCTGTGAATTTCATTGCATTTGAAAGAAGGTTGAGCAGAATCTGGCGAATACGACCCGGGTCGCCTACGAGACTTTTTTCGAGATGAAAATGGGTTTTTGTGCTGAGTTTAATGTTTTTATGACGGGCGACAGGCGCAAACACTTCCGCCGCACCGAGAATGCAATCTTCAAGACTGAAATTGATATGATCAAATTTCATTTTTCCAGCTTCAATTTTAGAAAAGTCCAAGATGTCATTGATGATGGTCAGTAATGACTCGGCTGAAGTACGAATGGCTTTGGCGTAGTCCAGCTGTTCTTTATTAAGTGGTGTATCTAAGAGCAAGCCAGACATCCCAATCACACCATTCATAGGAGTTCGAATCTCATGACTCATGGTCGCAAGAAATTCTGATTTTAATCGTGAGGCGCTAAGAGCCGCCTCTTTGGTTGTTTCAAGCTCTTTATTGACTTGAAGAAGCTGCTTATTGGCCTCCTGAATCTCTTGGGCCCGGCGATAGATTTCAGCTTCCATTTGATCGCTCTTAGTTTTCAGATCTTCAGTTTGGGCAGAGGCGTTCTTCATGCGAATAAATTCCGTTACATCTTCAACTTGATGAATAATGCAATTCAGCTCGCCACTAGCGTCAAGAACTGGGGTATTGATCGGGCTCCAGTAACGAACTTCAAATTTTGTTTGTCCGGGAACTTGAATATCGTATTTCTGTACCGCCATCGTATCTGATTTTTTTGTGGCTAGTACACGCTCAAGAGAAGCGCGCAGATTACTAGTGCCAGTGGCCCCTTTATCTTCTGGATTGTCAGGAAAGACATTGAAGATATGTCGACCCAGAACTTCGCTTCGTTCAATTAAAGTGGCTTTCGCGTAGGCATTGTTAACGGCTATGATTTCTAGCGCGGGATTGAGCACGAGGAATAGGGCCGGTGCGTTTTCGAAGAGGAGTTGGTAATCGGGGGTTTTATTCGCTTGAGACATTTGCGCCCTTTACGGAAATAATTAAAAATAGTTTACTATCTGAGTAGGTTCAGAAAAAGGAAAATATATGGGTCGAGGTGGCAAACGGCTGGGAATGGGCTGCGGCTATCCATGCCCTTGTCGCTAAAATAATAAAGCCACCTCTCGGCGGCTTTATTTATTGTGTGTAATTTGGCGTCCCCTGGGGAATTCGAATCCCCGTCTTCTCCGTGAAAGGGAGATGTCCTAGGCCTCTAGACGAAGGGGACACAGGTAAGAAGAAATTGGTGATCCGCGATGGACTTGAACCATCGACCCTCTCATTAAAAGTGAGATGCTCTACCGACTGAGCTAGCGGATCAATTCTCTTAAGGGGCACAATTTGTTGGAAAGCACCCCTAATGTCAACAATTTAGCGAGCTCTAAACAGAAGATTTTTTTGAAGTTTATATGAATAAAAGAAAAGTAGATGTGCTGAAATTTTAGGCATTTAGCTTTAAAAGCCAATGCCTAATGTGTCCGGGATTTGGTTGCTACGCAACGACTTCGTCAGCGAAAGGGAACCAGGTACCCTAAGTGAACAGCGGCTTTAGCCATAGTGTTTGCTCGCGGCCGGGGCCTACAGAGACAACGTCAATAGGGGTGGCCAGTTCAGAGCCTATGAACTGGATATAATCTTGCGCGTTTCGCGGTAGATCTTTCACGTTTTTCACATTTGTGATGTCTTCTGACCAGCCATTCACAGTTTCATAGATGGGCTTAGCGCGTTCAAGATCACCCGGTGAAACCGGATAATCCTTAATAGTTTGGCCATCTAATTCATAAGCTGTGCAGATTTTGATCTCTTTAAGTCCGCTCAAAACATCGAGTTTCATCAAAGAAATTGAATTAATGCCGTTAATTCTGAAAGCATAGCGAAGAGCTACGAGATCTAACCAACCGCAACGACGCGGGCGACCTGTTGTGGCGCCGAACTCTTTGCCGGTCGCACGTAAAGTTTCACCGACTTCATCATTCAGCTCAGTCGGGAACGGGCCCGAACCTACGCGAGTTGTATAAGCCTTTGTAATACCTATAACTTTATCCATAACTGTAGGGCCAACACCTGTGCCGACACACGCAGAGCCAGCCAAAGTCGATGATGAAGTTACAAATGGGTATGTGCCATGAAGAAGATCTAAGAGAGTTCCTTGAGCGCCTTCAAAGAGAACTTTTTTATTATTCTTTAGCGCCTTATGAACGATCAAAGAGGTATCGCGGCAGCGGAATGGAGCGAGTTTCTCAGCATACTTCTGAGCAGCGGCAAGAACATCATCAATTTTAACCGCTGGTTGATTGTACATTTTCTCAAGCAGAAAGTTTTTCTCTTTTAAAGAAGACTCAAGCTTTGCTTTCAAAGTATCGCGATTAAAAATATCACCGAAGAGAATGGCTTTGCGAGAAGCGCGATCTTCATAAGCCGGGCCAATCCCTTTACCAGTTGTGCCGATTTTTTCTAAACCCGCTACGCGCTCGCGAGCTTGGTCAAGTAGGCGATGATAAGAAAGAAGAACTGTCGCCGAATCAGAAATTAATAACTGCTCCGGATTTTTTAGAAGGCCATTCACTTGAAGAGCTTCGATTTCTTCAGCCACTTTTTCAATATCTAAAACAACACCAGCACCGATGATGCAAGTTGTGTTGGGATGTAAAACGCCAGACGGAACTAAGTGAAGGACTGTTTTTACGCCACCAACAACGAGTGTGTGGCCTGCATTTGCTCCACCTTGATAGCGAACTACGTAATCTGCTTGTGATGAAAATACATCGACAACTTTGCCTTTGCCTTCATCGCCCCACTGCGAACCAACAACAATAATTCCGGCCATATTTTACCTCGAGAATGATCTTTTAGAAAAATCGAAAAACCATGATGTCGGGAGGGGCTTTGAGAGGCAAGGGGTATTGTTCAGCGTCGATCAGATTACGTCTTTTAAAGCCCTCTTTAAATCAATTGTCGGGCCCATTCCGCTTCGGGAGGGATGCTAAAAGAGCACTTCTGATTTGTCATAAACTCCTGAACGCGGCGAAAACCCATTTCAGAGCCAGCTTTGAGGGCCTCTTCGGTATAGGCTCCAACGTGAGGAGTCATTATAACGTTCTGAAGTTTGAAAAGATTTGAGTCTTTAGCTAAGGGCTCAGTCTCAAAAACATCAAGGGCGGCCGCGGCCACTTCGCCTTGTTCTAGAGCTTGAATCAGTTCGCATTCGCTAATCACAGCTCCGCGAGAAGTATTAATAATATTCACGTGATCGGGCATGAGTTCGATAGTCGACCTACGAATAATATGATGAGTTTCTTTCGTTAACGGAACATGCAGCGATAAAAAATCAGACTGCACAAAGAGTTCAGTTAAACCTAAGCGCTCAACGCCCAAACTTTTAAAGGCCTCTTCTTTTTGATAGGGATCAAAAGCAGCCACATGCAGTCCAAATGGTTTTGCCATTTGAGCCACCATCTGACCGACGCGGCCGAAACCTAACAGTCCTAAATGCTGACCAGCCAATTCTCGCGAAGGTCCGATTGAATCTTTCCAGTTCTTTTTGCGAACGGTGTCTGTGATAACGCCATACTGTCTTGAAAGAGCGAGCAAGAACATCATTGTGAGTTCAGCTGCACTTCTCGTATTGGCTTCTGGAGTGTGCACGACATTCACGTTCGCTGGAATATCTTTGATTTTAATATGATCAAAGCCAGCCGTAGCGCTTACAATCAGTTTTACATCTTTTGCATCTTTAAAAAATTTTTCATCCACCAAAGTGCGACTGCGAATCATAACGATATCTTGCCCGGCAAGTTCAGCAGGAGAGGGTTGAAATGACGAGGCCCATTTTGTTTTGCAGCCGAGTTCAGTTTCAAGGCGAGACGCCATTTCTTTTGAATAACGATCAACAATTAAAATATTCATTCGTAGATTTATTTCCTGCGCGCAAAGTAGCATACGGACCGATAAAAACCAACTTGCCCAACTGAGCAAAATCAGGCTTAGCGAAAATATAGTGGATTTCAAGTCAGCTCAATTCGCCGAGAAAAGCTTTTTGCTCAGCTCGGCAACATATACTTTGGCGGTATTTATGAGCAGGTCCGCGACCGAGGTTCAACTGAGGCGGAGAAGTTCGAGGGCTAAAGGCTAAGCTGGGTTTTAACAAAAGCAGCGATTTCAGCCACTTTCTGCTCGGTAACAGGCACCCCGAGATCACGCAAAGTAAGGGCTAAACACTCAAAAGTCGCAACCATATCGTCGTCAGTAATATAGCCCAAGTGACCGATGCGAATAATCTTACCTTTAAGCTGATCTTGACCGCCCATAACGGTGATATTGTATTCACTCTCTAAGTGATCACGAATTTTAGCGCCATCCACTCCGGCAGGAGTGAGAAGTGCTGTCACAGAGTTCGCCGGGGATTTTGAGTAAACTTTAAAGCCTAATTTTTCACCAGCTAAGCGAGTCACTTCAGCGAGTTTTTTAGAGCGAGCGATTGTTTTCTCTAGATTTGTATCTATTAATTCATCAAGAACCACATCAAGTGCGCGAATTAAAGGCACAACCGAGCTGAAATGGGTTTCGCCCTTTTCAAGAGATTTTTTCTCGCCGCGCAGATCAAAATAAAAACCGGGATTTTTAACACCAGCATTGGCCTGCCAAGCTTTCTTAGAGAGACTGATAAAAGAGAGGCCGGTCGGAAGCATAAAAGCTTTTTGCGAGCCGCTGACAATCACATCAAGGCCCCATTCATCCATTTTTAAGGGCATGGCGGCAATACCAGTAATGGCGTCAACCATAAAAAGCATCTGAGGGTACTCACGAACTAAGCTCGCAATTTCTTGAATAGGATGAGACGTCGCCGTCGAAGTTTCGCAAGCCTGGCAAAGTACCGCGCGAATATCAGGACTCTTTTGCAAGAGAGCCTGAACCTCTTTTGGATTCACAGGTTCGCCCCATGGAGCATTAATCTCTAAAACTTCGCAGCCATGACGACGAGCCATATCACGCCAACGTTCGCCAAACTTTCCTGACACCAGAGCCAGAACTTTGTCGCCCGCGTTCAAAGTATTGACGATAGCTGATTCCATAGCGCCAGAACCTGTCGCTGCGTGCATATAGACAGATTCATTTGTCAAAAAAGTTTTTTTTAATTTAGCAGAAACACTTTTCAGCACTTTCTCAAACTCGGGAGTGCGGTGGTGAATCATAGGCTGGGCCAATATTTCGCGAACCTCCGGAGAGAGCGGTACAGGGCCGGGAGTCATTAAGCGATAAGGTCGATTCTTTGCTAAATTCATTTTCATTTTTTATAGCCGAAATTCATCTGCCATGCTAGCGTTGGGCTGTGAATCAAACCCTAAAAAATACGATATTAGCGCTATTTATAGTTTTTCAGTCCTTTGGGTTGATATCGTGTGCCTATCAATGGGGTTACAAGCAAAAAGGTCTGCCCGGCGGTTACACTGAAGTGGCTGTGCCGATGTTTAAAAACAAAACCGATCTGGTTGGCATTGAGGCTAAATTTACCAACGTTTTGATTCATGAATTCAGCCGCTCAAAAGTATCAAAGCTCGTTGCAAAACAAAGCGCACCGGTCTTTATCGAAGGCGAAATAGTATCCCTTGAGTTCGTTCATGATGCTCAGCTCGATGCTTCAAAAGATGATGAAAACCCAGCGAACAATGATCTTCCTAAAAACACGGTTTTAACTTCTGTTTATCGTGCTATTGTAAATGTAAACGTAAAATTAATCCGTACAGTCGACCAAAGAGTTCTTTGGACTGGCGGTTTTAAAAATGAGCGTGTTTACATTGCTCCACAAGTGAAAACGCCTGGGGCGAACACAGTGAATCCACTTTATAACCACTCAGCTGAAGTTGAGGTGGTTGAGCTTTTGGCCGAAGATATGATGGTTGAAGCTCATGACCGTATGATTGAGAGTTTTTAAAGTGAAAGAAATTGACCTAAGAACACTTCAGCTCGGATTAGATAAAAAAGGCGCAAAGCCCCTTTATCTAATTTATGGCGAAGAGCTTTTCTTGGTCGATGAAGCTTTAAAGGCCATCAAAGCTCGCGTTCTCAATGAAAACGCGAAAGATTTTAACTACGACAGCTTTTATGCTCCTGAAGTTTCACCGGCACAAGTTCGTGATGCGGTTGAAATGCTTCCGGTTATGACCGAGCAACGCCTAGTTATTTATCGCAATGTAGATGCTCTTAAAGAGGACGCCTGGCAGAATCTATTGCCGGTCATCGAAAACCCGGTAGATTCTTGCTGCCTTGTTTTAGTGGCTCATAAAATTGATAAGCGCAAAAAGATTTTTAAAGCGATTTTTGAGCACGGCGTGGCTGTTGAACTCAAGAAACCTTTTGAAAACCAAGTTTCTACTTGGGTCGATTATATTGCTTCAATGAACAGTATTAAGCTCACGGCTGAAGCCATTTCAATTTTGCAACAGCTCGTAGGTACAAATCTCAGCGAGATCCAAAACGAAATTCAAAAGATCAGATCCTCTTCAAATGCTAAAAAAGTTTTTGATGTAGATGATGTGCTTGGTACCGTTTCTCGCTCGCGTATTGAAAGTGTTTTCAATCTGACTGATGCTATTTCTCGCCGTGATCGTGGTGCAGCTTTACTCTGTCTTGCCAATCTTCTTGAGAACGGTCAGAACGAAAGCGGTATTGTGAGTTTAATTCTTCGTCAGATGCGTATTCTTTCGCAAGTACGAACGGGCGTGCGCGAAGGTCTTTCATCAAATCGCCTTAGCCAAAAAATCGGTGTGCCTGAATTTTTTATGAAGCAGTACGTTTCACAAAGCCGCAATTGGGACGATTACAAAATCAACAACACCATCCGCGCTCTTCATGAGACAGATAAGGCTCTTAAATCTTCACCTATCTCATCTCACATCTGGCTCGAAAACTTCATCGTTAAGACCTGCTAGACTCAGGTCCAGCAACCTCAACCTTAGGGCAAATTTTGCCGATACCTAGGTCAGAGGTTTCAAGTGGGTTTGCCAAATAAAAGAAGAGTTCCGCGTCGCGAGCTAAATGCTCGCGTCGGCGTTCTTTTAGGCGGTAAATACAAAATGGCGCGCGCTCATGAAATCGGTGAGGGCGGAATGCTCCTCAGCTGTGAAGAGCCTATGAAAAAAGATGATCGTTTGGTCGTGACCTTTAGGGTTCCCGAAATACTTTCTGGAGTCATACTCGCGACAGTCATTTACGTAACAGAAGATGGCCTATACGGCTTGAATTTCGATAAGATTGAATTCGATTTGAAAAGAAAAATCAGAAACTATGTGGCCTCAAGCACCGCTACCCAGAAGAGAAGCGGCACCGACGGCCAGTGACAATTACTTACTAGCTACAGCTGCAACTTGTTTAGAAAGACGGCCTACACGGCGAGCGGCTCTCTTAACATGAACTACGCCTTTTTGAGCAGCGCGGTCGACTGTTGACATGAAAGCTTTGAGAGCTTCTTTAGCGTCATCAGATTTGCCAGATTTAATAGCGGCAAGAACCTTTTTTTCAAAAGTCTTAACTTGGTTTTTAGTGCTCGTGTTACGTGCAGTTCTTTTGATTGTTTGACGAGCGCGTTTTACAGCAGATGCGTGACGTGCACTTTTCGTTTTTTTAGCGGCTTCAGTTGCCAAGGTTATCCTCCAATGGAATACTTATTAATGCGACCCGACGTAGTTACCATAAAAAGTGAGCAGAATGCAAGCCAGCGACTCGGTAAATTCTTCTAAAGGCTCTATATTAAAATCTGCTGCAGCAATGTCGTTCGGAACACTCTTAAGTCGCATCCTCGGAATGATCCGAGACATGGTCATAGCTGCCTATTTCTCTCTAACTGTAAAAGATGCCTTTGTGGTGGCCTTTCGGCTTCCAAATCTCTTTCGCCGCCTCTTAGGCGAGGGGAGCCTAGCCGCTAGCTTTATCCCTATATTTGTTGAGTATTTGACCCTTAAAAAGGGGATGGATGCAAATGACCCTGGTACTCAAGATCGTGCTCGCGAGCTGGCTAATGCGGTTTTCACGCTTTTGATTATCATTACAGGTGTCTTGACCGCTCTCGGTCTTATTTTCATGGAGCCGGTCATGAAGCTCCTTGTTAGCGGCGACGAATATCAGAATGTACCGGGCAAGCTTGAGGTTACGGTTCAGCTCTCTCGCATCATGTTTGGCTTTGTTTTCTTAGTTACCTTATACGCTTTTTTGATGAGCATCTTGAATGTATATAAGAAGTTCTTCGTGCCCGCTGTGGCCCCGGCTGTTTTTAACCTTCTCTGTATTATCTTCTCAGTTCTGCCGCCCTTTGAATTTATAGGCGATCAGCTCGCATGGGGAGTTTTAGCAGGCGGAGTTGCGCAACTGATTATGGTGGTTTTGCCGCTTATGAAGATGGGAGAGATGCCGAGTATCACTTGGCACTTGGGTTCACGCGGTGTTCAGATGTTTTTCAGAAA
This sequence comes from uncultured Pseudobdellovibrionaceae bacterium, assembly GCA_964360255.1. Classification (GTDB taxonomy): domain Bacteria; phylum Bdellovibrionota; class Bdellovibrionia; order Bdellovibrionales; family UBA1609; genus CAYHVK01. The sequence goes on from CAYHVK010000003.1 coordinate 96,786, forward strand.
CCTTTTGCCGAGTTTATTAGGCATGAGCGTTCTGCAGCTGATGACGCTTTTTAACACGAACTTTGCAAGCCGGCTTCCTGAAGGTTCGCACTCCTATATTTATTTTGCTGATCGACTTCTCGAATTTCCACTTTCGCTTTTATCTGTGAGTTTAGGTGTGGCTTTGCTCCCGACACTTTCATCTTTGTGGGCACAAGGTGAGAAGCAGAAGATGATCGAGCTCTCGCAAAGACAGATTCGTTTTCTTTTATTCTTATCGCTTCCGTGCACCGTCGGTTTCTTTCTGATGGCCGAGCCCATCATCCAAGTGATTTATGGTTATGGAGCTTTCAGTACTACTGACGTCGAACAAACTGCGGCCGTACTCAGAATTTATTCTCTCTTATTAATTTTCTCTGGGGTTCATAGAATCACGGTGCCGAACTTCTACGCTATTAAGAACACGTGGTTGCCAGCGGTCACGGCAGTTCTCAGTCTAGGGGTTCATCTTTTCGTCGCGCAATGGGCGGTGGAGCATTACGGCCTTGAAGGTCTTGTGGGTTCAACTACATTTGCAGCACTACTCAATTTGCTAATGCTACTTGGGGCTTATAAATATTATTTCGGAGCGCTTGGCTATGGGACTATTTTTAAGAGCGCCATTCACATGGTGCCATCGTTAGCCATTATGGGTGCGGCGGCTTTCTATATCAATCAATTCACTTATGTGTTTACCGGTTCGCACTTGATAGCTCTGGCTTTAGCCATTGGTGTGGCGGTTCTATTATTCTTTGGTGTAAATATGCTTCTCAAGCATCCAGATACCGATGGCATCATCGGTCTGCTGAAGCGCCGAATTAAAAAAGCTTAAAATTTAAATGGTTTAAAATCTGAATAAAATAGGAAAAGTAATAACGCTGGCCGTTTTTGCTCGGCTGAATTTTTGTTTCTTAATTTCTTTCTCAATCACTTTTAATAAAGCTGCCACCGACTTTTGCGAATTGGTGAGAGATTGTAGTGTGCAAGTCATGCGCCTCACTCCGATCACCGAACCAGCCGAAGAAATTTTCATCTGATAAGAAAGCGTTCCGTGACAGTCTTCAAAGTCTTGTTGATGAGAGAAGATGCGATCTAAAACCTCATTAAGTCCTTCAGCGGCGGTTTTACGATTGAGTCCGCCGGTGACGTAGGGCTCAGGGTCTTTAAACCAACCATGAATGACAAGGCGGCCTTTAAGAGGGTCGCGAACTCCACGAACTTCTCTTACGCCGTGAGGAAGGCGGGGATCAAAAACCGTAAGGCGATTAAACTCCGGTTGTACTTCGGTCATGAGGTCATGGCGCTCGACCCCTCTAAGGCTCGAGAAATTATGCCAGTACTGAAGGGTTTCGGGTTTGAGCATCCAAGTTTCGCCGCCTGAAAACTCACGATTGGACCAATTGGTGAGAGAAAAAACAAAAGCCCAGGGCCCATGGGGCACATCCGCATGGAGATCTTGCGAGCAGCCTTCGACATAGCAGCTCATCCAAGGAGGAGTGACATCGTAGCAACCTAAAACCTCACGACCGTATTTTAAGAGCGCTTTATGAAAAGCCGCATAAGTGCGGGGTTTAAAGAAGTGATAAGCGGGTGTTCTTAAGAGGGTGTATTGATCTTTGATATGCCAATAATCCCAGATAAAGCGATCACTGTCGGCTTTATGGGGGTTAGCGAAGCGGGCATCGTACTCGCTGCGCAGCTTCGGGGCGTCTTTATAAAAAGAGTCCACTGTAAGAATAGTTTGATGTGGTTGTTTCAAAGTGCAGTTTAAATAGCTGTCCATGCTGCAGTGGTCAAGCAGCCTGACGCCAACTCGTGCGCCAGTACAAAACAGCAATAGATACTATAATGAGGCCTACGTAAGTTTTTTGATCCTGGATCAGGGACTAGGTTCGTGAATTCAAGTAGCCATGATTGAGATCATAGAAAAGATTGAACAAATCCGACTCAAAGTTTTTAAAAGTGCGGGGAATAGTTTCGCAGCGGGCGATAAAGTCACAGAATTCGCGAATCAAAGGTTTGGCCCGACGATTAATCAATTGGCTATGGCCGAGAAAGATACTACGCAAGCGATCAATAGGGAGAACCGCCGCCAGGGTATATTCACCGATACGCGCTTTAGAGCTCAGTTCGGGATGATAAACGGCGACCTTCTTCTGGCTTATTAATCCATAAAGCGTGAGATATTCACCATTGAGGGCAACAACTTCGTAGAGATCGAGAGGATGATTGCGGGCTTCCGCCAAAATATAAATTTGCTCATCTGTAAGCGTGTTTTGATGCTGATTTAAATACACTTCTGCAATTGTCTTGGTTGAGTCATTAAAATAAGGGGATTTAACTGTCGAAGGATCGGGGGTCCAGTGATACATTTGCCAAGCATGAAAAACAGTAGAAAATGGCGTCTTATCATCTGGGCGAAGATCGATCCAAGCATTAAAAATAAACCAGGGCTCAATTTTTAAGTATTCATCATCTAGCGATTCAACAAATGAACAAAGAGCTGGGATCAGCTCTTTGGCAGTTTGTTCTTCTTTAAAAAGTAACTCTAATGACTGATAATGATCGGGAACGATTCTTAATTTAGATTTTTGAATAGGATTAGGATTCATTATCGTCCGTTAGAGTTGGAAAACTATTTAGCTTTAGTCTTAGTTTTTTTCACAAATTTCTTTTCAAGAGTTTTGCGATAATCTGCAATGAGAATATCCATGACTTTGCTAGTCTTCAAATCATAAAGCTGAATAAGAACCTGAATAGTTTCAAGAGATGCCGGGCAGAGGCCTCTTTCAATGTTTGAGATATATTGTGAGCTTGTCAGTCCTAAGTGTTTTGCGATTTCACCCTGAGTGAGACCTTTTTTAATACGAGCTTCTTTTAAATACGAGTTGATTGAGTCTTGTTGCATATACTATTTCCCTTTTTTTCTTTATCTAAACTTTTTTCGTTTAAGCTTTTTCGGTCTTATTTTTTATACTCTTTAACTTATTTTTACAACTGACTTAATATGAGACAGCAAGATATCCTCCAAATTAGCTAAAAGTGTGAAAATATACGCTAACTTAGTGCCGTATTGGGGCCTAGTTAGCTCTAAAACCATATAAGACTGTAAAAAACCGTAATAATTAACACTTCCGTTACATTAAGTGCCTTAATCCATTGGCTTTCTTAAAAGTCCTTAAATAAGCTAGACCATGGTCGAGGCACTCCCTTTAAAAAACTTATAACAAGGCCCATCAAACCCAAATATTCGTTTCCGGTTAGGACCAAAGTCGGACTAAGCTTTTTGAATTGTTAGTTTATTGTATTTAGTCCCAGGGAGGGGAAATGACACAATTCAGACTCAGCACGCTCTTGCGTGTATTCGCATTAACAGGCCTATTGAGCTTCACGTCGATCGCTCAATCGGCAGAATTTCTAGTTAAGTACAGAAATGCCAACGCGCTTAGAGGGATGTTCAATCTTTCTCTAAACGTGACTGACATACACGAACCAGGGCAGTTGCTCACTATTGATATCGCTGATGCTCAAAAACTCGGCACAATGGTGAACCTCTTGTCTAACGTAAACGTCGAGTATGTAGTTCCGAACTACAAACTTTACGCGATCTATCAGGTTCCATACCGCGCAGGGGCTACAGCTGTAGCACTTCAGCCACAATGGGCACTTGAGAAAGTAGCCGCACAAGCCGCTTGGACTAAAGCTGGCAACAAAGGTAACCGCAAAGTCGTAGTTGCAGTTATTGATACGGGCGTTGATTACAATCACCCGAACCTAAAGCCAAACATGGTTCCAGGTTATGACTTCGCACAGAACGATAACGATCCAATGGACGTTGTTAAAGCTGGCGCGAATCCAGGCCACGGCACGCACTGTGCTGGTATCATGGGCTCAACTGGTTTGATCGATGGCGGTGTTTCTGGTTTATCACCAGAAATGTCAATTATGCCTATTCGTTTCTTAAACGAAGATGGTAGCGGCGACCTCAATGCAGGTATCAAAGCTATCGACTATGCGATCGAGAAAAAAGTAGACCTCATCTCTGCTAGCTGGGGCGCTGAAATTCAAGAGTCACAAGCCACTCCACTTATCGAAGCTGTTAAACGTGCTGAAGCCGCTGGTATCGCATTCGTAGTTGCCGCTGGTAACAGCAGCAAAAACAACGATTCAACTGGTTTCTTCCCGGCAAACGTAAATGCAACAAACGTTATCAACGTGGCTGCATCAGCTGAAGATGATTCAAAACCATCTTGGTCAAACTACGGTACTGCGAAGGTTCACATTGCATCACCAGGCGACAATATTATGTCGACTCTTCCGGGTAACAAATATGGCGCGCTTCGTGGGACTTCAATGGCGACTCCGCTCGTGGCTGGTTTAGTTGCACTTATCAAAGCTAGCGATAATAGCTTAACGCCGCACCAGATCCGTTCATTAGTACAAGCTTCAGGCGACGCTGTTTCAATTCAGACAGCTTCAAACAATCGTATCAATGCGGCTAAAGCCGTCGATATGGTTAAGGGTCGCACAATGTTTGCTCACCCATTTGCTGGTACATTTGCACTTAATGATAAAGTGAACATGACTGGTGTTTACGGAACAGCTCCATTTACATTCACAAGCTCTAACCCAGCTGTTGCATCAATTGATGCAAGTGGAGTGATGACGGCGGTTGCTCAGGGTGAAGCTCAGATCACTGTCACTGACTCTAAAGGTGCTACAGCGACTACGGGTAAACTTATGATTGGTGCAACGGCTCCTCCACCACCAGATGGCGGATCATGCCCACTTGGCGATCCAGCACTTTGCGATGCAATTTGCCAGATTATGCCAGATGCGCCTTGGTGCACGAAGTAATGAAACTGAATCTTTATTCAAAGATTCTAAAAGCAGGGCTGAAAGGCTCTGCTTTTTTTATTCTTTTAACAGGTTTACAAGCTCGTGCCGAATGGGCCGGTCTCTTTGAAGGCGAAGGTCGTTCGCAAAAGGCTACATTTAATAATTGTGATGTGACCTTCGATCTTTTTATTGATGCGAAGAAAGAGTATTTCGTTGCCCCTCAATTGGCGTTTTGGTGTGCCATGCCGGATGGCTCAAATTTAATTCGTAATCAAAATACGGTGAAGGTGAGAATTCATCCGAATGGTGATTTGCGTACAGATTTAGGAACTTTCGTCGGTACTTACACCGAAGATTATTTATTCTTGAAGACTTTTGATTCAACACCGACTCATTATGAATTTTTCAAACATGCAGACGGAACAAGAACGGCAAAAGTGACGGACCTCGTCTCCGGTGAAATCATCGAAGCTGAAATTGATTAAATGAAGTTCGGTTTATTATGCCCCCGCCAAATGAAGAGTTGCCGAGCTGAGCAAAATTCATGTGTATACGGTTCTATTGGATTTCAACTTAGTTTTATCCTAGTTAAGAGCTGATTTTGCTCAGCTGGGCAACTTGCTTTTTGTGCTTGGGGTTAATAAAATTAAAAACCCACATCCAGTAAAAGATGTGGGCAATAGTAAGGGTTAAAACTTTCTTTTAAATTACTGCGGGCAAACGAAGTTTGGATTGGCTTCGCCCATTGGGAATTTAATAGCGTTGACGCGAACCATGAAGGCATCCACCCACATTTGGATGGTTTCTTTAGAAGCGCGCTGGTCCATACGTGCGGCTTTGAAAAGATCTTCAACACGTTTGCGGCCAGCTTCGCCAGCTGTGAAGCCATCAAGTAACTGAGCTAAGAACTTACGGCCAATTTCGGCGATGATTGGGTTTTTCATACTCGAGTCTTTTAAGAATGGACGGCTCATATTCGCTTGGCATTTAGAAGCATCCAACCAAACTGGTTCTGAAGTCCAAGTCTTGAAATTTACTTTATCAAGTTTGAAACCTTTTACGCTCACACCGAAGCTGGCGCCGATATCTTGAATGTAAAGTAGCGGTTGCACTGGGCAAGCACCATTGGCGTCCTGTTTAGCCGGGCAGAGAATTTTTTGGTTCTCAGCTTTTAAGTCTGAATGCTGTAAGAAAATTGCAAGTAAACGAAGGGCTTCACGTTGTGAATACGCTGCATACTGTTGGCTCTGATCTTCAGGAAGATACTTCATTAATTCTTTAAAAGAGAAACCTTCAGCAAGTGCGGGTTCAGCTTCGCTCTCATTTTCTTCTTGGCGAGCTTGGTTATCTTTGACGGGTGCTAACATCGCCATTTTTTCGCCTTCTAATTTAAGTTCGATGGCAGTGGGGTAGAACACGCGTGCTTGAGCGACTGAAGAAGCATCAACTTTACGAGCTTTATAAGGATCTACTGCACAACCATAGCAGTGAGTTTGAGCCACATAGAACATTCTGTCGGCGCCGAAACCTAAAGCCCAAAGAAGGCGTGTGCCTAAGACTTCGCCGTAAATTTCATTGTTTGGTTTGCCGCCAGCATACGGATATTTAACTTTGATTTTTACCGTCTTACCATTCGCGCCAACAAGGGGGGTGGGAGCAGAAGCATTGAATGAACCATTTAAAGAGTCTATTAGGCGGCAATAGAACTTTGGAGTTTTGCCACCGAAGCTTGATTGTTGATCTTCTTCAGTTGTTACGCAGTAAATGGCGTCTTGAAAAAGAAGTTGGTAAGGAGCTTCAACAGCAGGACCGTTATAAACATCAATGTCTTTTACAAACTGAAAATTTGCGTCCATCCAATCTGGAGCCGACCAAACTCGACCGTTTTTGATGGCGTTGATGCGCTCATCGGCGCTCTTAAAAATGATGTCTTTTGCGAATGCAGAAGGAAGGTTTAAAAGAATAACTAGAGCTAGAATGAGCTGAGTCACTGATAGTTTCACGGAGCCTCCTATTAATTGGCTGTAGAGTTTTGACGCGGCATACATAACACAGCACGTTACGTAAATGCACATGAAAAATTTAGACGCGACGCAGCGCGTGGGCGCAAAAAATCCGGTCTCACGAGATTCTAAAGAACTGCTATACTCCTTATATATGTTCAAAATGCTGTCTTTGATTCCGCTTGTTGTGGCTCTCTTTGTCGTACCATCTTCAGTTTTTGCCGATGCTTGCGGGCCCGATATTACTGAGTGTGAAGAGACCGTTTCTAAGACCGTACGAAGCAACAGCCAGCATTACTGGTGTTTTGCTAAGGGCTTGAAATGGCCCGTAGAATTGAAATCTTTAGTAAAGGCCGAGGGCATCGTTTCAGGTGATCCTCACCTCGGTCAATTTGCGGTGATTCCACTCCGCTTAATTGGTGGTGGACGAGCTATGCAGTTCGCTAATGTAGATTTCGACGATTCGGGTGTTGCCCCTTTTGCCATGGATTTTCTTCGTCTTGCGATCGCCATCAAAGCTATCGAGCGAGATATTCAGCGCAATGACAAGGACGTTGAAGATTTTACTGGGGTTAAGGGCCTTCTTGAAGCCTACAAAACTGGTTTGAAGGGCAAGTTAATCGCGCCACCAGAGTCCATTGCCAAAGATTTAAAGATGAGTCCAAAAGAATATGATCAGCTGGCTCAAGATTATGTGGAAGGCAAGCTGAGTGGTTCAGACAAGACGAAACTTTCGCGCAAAGATTCAGAAGTTGAAGCTCCTAAATCAAGTGATTCTATTACGGCCAAAGTGGCCGCCCGGTATTTACCTGGTTACAAGGTACTGGATGTGGTTCGTATTAGAAAAGAGCGCGGTGGAAGCGTGAATCAAGATCGTTTTTGGGTCTTAGTTGAGGGCGCAAATTCAGTGAAGAAAATTTTTGAATTTAAGGGCTGGTCAGCAACAGCTCTTGAGAGTTTTCATAAGCAAAAGAAGCCTCTCGATTGGGCGGCCTCTTTATACCCGGCATTTTGGCCACAAGCTGAATCAGAACAATACGCTTTTAAGAAAATCGGCAGTCGGTATTTTTGGATTCGCGAAAAGCGCAAATCACTTACGGATATTCCTTATGAGGCTCGCCGTAAAAAAGATCTGAATTTTTTAACCGAAATGAGTCTCTTTGTAGCTAATCATTTAGGTTTAATACATGGGCGACAAACAGCGGCTAAGGGATATTCTGTGCTGCTATCAGACGAAAAAGTATCAGAAATGTTTCGGCAGTCGGTTAAAGAGTTCATGAACCAGTATCTGAATAAATTTAAGATCAAGTCCTAAAAAAAATCAGTGTTTCATTTTAAGCCAACCGCTCTATGTACTTGAGTTTGGGGCGTTATAATCCGAACATTAACGTATGCAAAAAACTAAAATTTTATTTACGGTCGTTGTTCTTCTTTCGTTAACTGCTTGTCAAATGTCGGCCGTCAGAAACGTCGCTTCTGAAAAAGATCTAGATGGAGTTCCGGCTCTTGCAGAACCACAAGTTCATTCAGGTTCTGATATGTTCATCAAGAAAAGACAGGTTTATCTTCATGATGGTTCGATCAATCAGTGGAAAGCCGGTAAACTCAACTTAAAAAAACATTCACTTGCCACTGCCGAAGGCCTTAATGTTTTTCAGGCGCATGTGGATAACCTTATGAAAGGTGAGAGCGCAAAGGCTTTGCCTAAGGGCGCGAAACGCTCACTGCGTGAAATTCAAGCGATTTTAAATACTCTTGTGCAAATGAAAGTGGCTCAAGCAAGCGCTGAAGCTGAGAACGATGTGCTATCACATCTCTACGAGCTTACGGCCTCTTTCAATTACAACTTCCAGTTACCGGTCAAAGAGCAGATGTGGGTGCTCGCGGCTCCGATTGAAGTATTAGGTAAGATGGCTCAAACAACTATGGGTAAAAAAGCAAAACCCGCGAACAATGTTGTTGGCGCTGACGTCGACTCTAGTTTTCAAAACCCGGTGAATTCGAGTTTCTGGGTTCAGCCCACTGATCTTGAGAAGAGAAACCTTTATTACGGCTTCAATCGTAAATCACTTCCGGAGTTCAGTAAGCCTTGTAAATATAAAGATCCAAAAAAGAGTTATGGGACACATGGTGGTTTCGAGATCAAGTGCGATGGCCAAACATACAAAATCAAGTTTGGTAATGAAACTAAAACTGAGCCGTTCAACTCGCGTATCCTTTGGGCGCTAGGTTACAATGCAACTCCCATTGATTACACAAGAGGGGTTCAGGTGACTTACGATCGTAAGCTTTTAACTGAATACAATTCGAGAAAAGACCTAACGATGAATATCAAGAGCGCTCTTGGTTTCAGCTATTACAAGCACCATTTGCAAAAAACGCTTGATCCTTTTCTTGATGCCATTGCTTCGGCTCGCTTGGTTGATGGTCGCACACTGTCTTCAGCTGAATTAAAAGCTCAGCTTTTGACGCCGGCATTTATTGCGAAGTCACAAGTCGCCGCTCAAGTTATTACGGATGCAGATGTAAATGCTGAATTTGAGAAGCAAGTGGCCGTGCTTATTATGCGTGAAGGCAGTGTCGAAGGCGAAAATGAAGCGGAGCAATCTTTAGGTCCATGGAGCTGGAATGATTTCGATCACCCAGACCGTCGTGAGTTGAGGGGTTTTTCTGTTTTTGCCTCATTCTTAAATATGTTTGATGTACGCACGGATAATAACCGTCTACGTATTTATATTGATGAAGAGGGTCAGAAGAAGTTGAAGCATTACGTGAGTGATGTTGGTAGTGGTTTAGGTAATGCAAGTAACTTGCTTAAGTTCTCAAACGGGCAATTTAACGTTTACCCTTGGGAATTTATAACAAGCCGTCCAACAATGGTGCATGTAGGCCCGAAAGCTGAAAGAAGACAGCAGACTCCTTACGCTCCACTGGATTATCAACCCCTTGAGTACAACGAAGCTTTTATGCGCGCTCAACCTGATGATGTGAAATGGGCCGCACGTCTCTTGGCGCGCCTTTCTGAGCAACAATTAATGGATGCCATGATTGCTTCAGGCTTTACAGCTGGTGAGACCAAACTTGTTCTCGAAAAAATGGTGGCTCGCCGTCAGAACCTAATGAAGGTTTTTGGTCTTGGTAAAGAGTACCCGAGTTTAATGAGTCGTATTGTTGATCGTTTACTTAATTATAATCCGAAATCAGGGGATGTGCCGCAAGCCCAGGGCAGTCGTGATCGTAAGAGAGCTGAAGCAGCTGGCGTTATTCAAAAGGGCCAGCTGGTTCCGTAAGCGATTAGAGTTTATAAATCAGTATCTGTTGCGTCTTCGAGATAATCTTTCATAGAGAAGACAATCGAGCGAAACCCATAGGCCTTCATTTCTTTGTAAGCCTCTTGGGGAGTCCATTTATTCGTATAATATCTGTAGAGGCCGCCCATCAAGCCTGTGCGCTCGCGACCATGACTGCAATGAATGAGGAGTGGGCGCAGAGAGTGGTCATTCATATAGCCTTGAACTTCATTGGCTTCTTCAGGTTTAGGGCGCCAAAATCCATCAAGTGGACGTGAGATAAACTTCAAACCTAAAGACTTTGCAATTGCAGCTTCTGCAGCAATTTTCTTTTTGTCAGTTTGAAAACTTAAAATTGTTTTGATTCCCATTTCTTTTAAAGCCGCAAGCTGAAGACCGTCTTCAGGTTGTGCACTTCTATAAAGGCCGGCTTCAATTTCTCCGAATCGCTCAACGGGTGTGTCTTGATAGGGCGGTGGAGCTTCATCCTTCTGAGTTTTTGCAAATCCGACTGTTGGTAATAGAAATAGGAATGATAGAAATACAGTGAGCATCCTTGCTCTAATCACGGGTGGCCTCCTGGCTGTCGTTTTAAACAGAATATCAAGAGTGCTGCGCGCTAAGAGAGAAGTTCCTAATAAGGGTCACGTGATCTAGATGATTGTCGACTAGCAGAGGGGCTAGGTAAAAAAAAGACCCAGCAAAAGTTGCCGGGTCTTAGAATAGAATATGACGATGAGCTTATTCAGCTACTGGTTTTGACATTGCGCTTTTGGCAAGAAAGCCTGCTGCAAAGCCGACGCAAATGGCGCCGAGTACAATTGTAGCTGGACTTTTTTGAACAGCTCGAGAGGCCAAACTTCTTACTTTTGACAACTCTAAACCATATTCAGAGGCTAAAGATTTAATCTGTCCGAGAACAGCTTCGCCTTGAGCTTTAACATCGCCAATTAAGCGCTGAGAAATTCCAGTGGCTTCGCTAACATAGCCAGTGGCTTCGTTAGAAATTTCACTGAGATCTTTATCAACGGCTTTTTTAGCCGAATTTTTTACCGTATTAAAATCAGCAGGAATGCCCGATTTTTTATTAGTTTTATAACCTAAGTTTGTATCAGTATTTGTGTAAGCCATTAGTATAAATCCTTTCTTTCTGGTGCGTCTTTAGTTCCCATATCTTGTACGAAGTCGTTAATTTGTTTGCGGATTGATTCTGTTTCTCCGCCGTATTTTGACTGAATTGTTCCGACAAATTTTTCAACATTGCCTTTGGCCTGTTCAATTTCATTGTCTGTAAGTTCGCCCCAAGTTTGGCGAATTTTACCTTTAACTTGATTCCATTTGCCTTGGATGATGTCTTGATTGAGCATCATGGATGCCTCCTTAATAAATGATTACTATGCAGCCTCATGTGACGGCATTTACTTATTTCAATACAGCAATTCATGTTCCAATCTGTACGGCAATCTACGGGCATTACAGATGGTGCGGCGTGGCTGTATGCCTCGATAAGAGGCCAATTGCCTCGAATTCTTGACGATTGAAAGTCTTGCCCTAGTAAAAAACAGAAATATAATCTATATTCAGCTCACTAAAAATAATTGAGTGAAAAGAGGTTTAAATGGAATTACCACAAGAATTTTACATCAATTATATCACTCGCCGAGAAAAAGATTTGGCAGCATTAACTGCAGCCTCTCAAGCAAAAGATACAGAAGTATTTAAAAGAGTCGGCCACCAAATTAAAGGGAATGCTGACTCATTTGGTTTTAGTGAGTTAACAGCTATTGCTAATGAAATTGAGAAGATTTCTTCATCTGACTTTAATAATAAAAATGACAGCGTTGTATTAGAAAAGTTCTCGGGCTGGATCGCTGAGAAGAAAAAAATCTATTTTTCTTAATTCTCATTTACTCTGCTCGGTGGCCCGAGCAGAGCTTCTATTTAAACATTAATGATCTAGTTGAAGCCGGCGATAAAGCGTCTTTCGGTCTATACCGAGCTCTTTTGCCGTACGATCTTTGGCTCCATTGTTCTTCTCTAAGGCATACTCAATATACTTTTGCGTGAGATTATGAAGCGTCAGAAGGTGACCCTCGTCATCAAGTAAAAAGTCATCATTACTGCGTTGCTCAGCCGTAGGCGTTGCGCTCGTATAAGGTGATTCAATTTCTAAATCATCGGGCTGAATATCATAAGTGGAGCACAAGACAACCGCGCGTTCGATCGTATTTTCAAGTTCACGAACATTACCTTGCCATTTCTTATCAAAAAGCACCTGAAGGGCTTCGCGTGAGAAGCGGCGAGCGGGTGACTCGTTGAGTGCCGAGAACTTTTTAAGGAAGAACTCTGCTAAGGGAAGAATGTCCTCTTTACGTTCACGCAGAGGCGGTACGTAAATCGGGATGACGTTTAGGCGGAAGAATAAATCTTCTCTGAAGTTGCCTTTGGCGACTTCATCATGAAGGTTTTTATGCGTAGCTGAAATCACCCGTGCATTAATAGGACGGTCTTGATTTTCGCCAACGCGCTTAATTTTCTTCTCTTGAAGGACTCGCAAGATCTTTGCCTGTAGAGCTAAAGTCAGATCACCAATTTCATCTAAGAAAATTGTGCCGCCTTCGGCTTCTTCAAAGAGACCGATCTTTTTATCTATGGCTCCGGTGAAAGACCCTTTGGCGTGACCAAAAAGTTCACTCTCTAATAGGTTTTCAGGAATGGCCGAGCAGTTGATGGCAACGAACGGACCTTTCTTGCGTGTACTATTGTTATGAATGAATTTGGCGACCAGCTCTTTGCCGGTACCGCTTTCTCCGTTTACAAATACGTTAGCATTACTCTTCGCCACTCTTTTCGCCAGGTCTAAAGCCTTCACGAAGCTAGGACTGCGACCAATAAGGCCATCGTAACTAGAGGCCAGATTAGACTGACCTTTAACTAACGAGCGCAGTGACGATACGTCTTGCTTTAAATTGTTTAAATGAAAAGCGCGTTCAACTGAAACTTGCAATTGCGGAAAGTGAATCGGTTTTACAATGAAGTCGTAAGCACCGTTTCGAATCGCGCGCATTGCTATTTCTGCCGAACGAGTGACTGTCATAACAATTATTGGAGCTTCAATCTTTTGTTGCTTCGCTGCTATCGTAAAATCAATACCATTCATCTTCGGTAATTGAAGATCCGTTAGAATAACGTCACAGCAGTCAGATGGATTCTCTGCTAATTTTTTGAGAGCTTCTTCGGCCGACATAAACGTCGTTACAGAAGCGCCACGCGTTTTAAAAAAGTTGACTAGGAGATCTAAGATATCCTGGTCGTCGTCGATGATTACTATTTTGTTATTTGTGTAGTTGTTTTCTTTTATATTGCTCATGTCTCTTTTTTACTCGCGCTGAGACATTACGCAACGGTATTTTTTCATTGGTCCTATTTAGCCCCCAAAACGTACAAAAATGCCACAACCATTGTATCTACTGCAATTTAAGCCATTTGAACCTGGCACATCAATTGCCCTTTAAGGTTTTATGTAAAGCAAGGTCGGGAATGATCTCGGTCTATAAATAAAATATATCTTCAGGAGGTATCAAATGTTTCGTGCAGCTATCGCATTCTTCGTACTCGCACTTGTCGCCATGTTATTCGGAGCTAGTGGAATCGCAGGAATGTCAGCCGATATCGGCAGAATACTATTAACTGTATTCTTAGTTCTCGCAGTTCTCTCTTTTGTTGTTGGTCTTGTCACTGGACGTTCGCCACGACAGCTTCCGTAAACAGTATTTTAAGTAACAGTCCTATTAATTTAATTAGCAAAGGTTGATTTTATGAAGAAGATTTTAAGCGCAGTTTTATTCACGTCTGTAATGACGCTAGGGTTTGTTCACTCGGCCCTAGCAGCAGATGGCGTAGTTGAAAAAACAAAAGAAACAGCCGGTGAAGTCGTAGATGACACAGGCAAAGTCGTTAAAAAAGGTTACCGTGCAGCAAAAGACAAAACTTGCCACCTCGTGAATGGCAAAATGGAGTGTGCCGCTCAAGAAGTGAAGCACAAGGCTCAGAATGCGGGTGATGAAATTAGCGACAAGGCCAACGACGTTAAGAAAAAGGTTAACTAATTTATAATTTGGAGAAAACAGCAAATGAATCGCCTATTAATAGCTACAATTCTTGCAGTGCCATGCTTCGGTATGGCTCAGCAGACGAAAAAGACCACAACAGCAACGGCAGCGCCTACGACAGCTCCGACTCAAACAACAACGGTTGAGACAGAAACGACGACTTCTGAGCCGGCTCCGGCACCAGCATCAGAGGAAAAAGAAGATAGTGGTGGTTTATTTGTTGAGCCTGCAGTCACCTACCAAATGAACGATACTGATTTTAATTGGGGGTCTTTCGGTTCATCTGAAGGTGAAGCCAATGGTTTCGGTCTTGGTATGCGACTTGGCTTTCATGCTAGCGAAGTTTTCTTCGTCGGTATGGACGCTCGCTATTCACAGCTAGGTTTTGAAGAAGACAGTGTGAGCTACGATGCGGACGCTGAAGATTTTAATTATGGTCCTGTTGTGGGTATTCAAATGCCTGATTACGGAATGCGCGTTTGGGCGACGTATGTTGCTGGCGGATCCTTTGATCCAGATAGAGACAGCTCTTCTTTAGATGTGAAGTTTGAAGATACCACTGGTTATCGTGTTGGTGTTGGCTTTCACTTAAAGTCATTTAGCATCAATGCTGAATATCAAAAGTTAGAGTACGACAAAACAAAAGTTCAACAACTGGGTCCGTTCGCGAGCCCAGGCGATATTGACGGAAACAATTTTGAAACAGAAGCTTGGATTGGTAGCGTTTCATTCCCGATCGAAATGTAATCCCTACTAAGTTTCTGATTTCAGTAAACGGGCTGCTTTATGCAGCCCGTTTTTTTGCCGCTGCTCCATACAAAAAAGCCCGTGGCCTTGGGCCCGGGCTTTTTATTATTTGCTTTGCGCAAAAAAAGACGGGGCTAGTTTCTAGCCCCGAAGGATGGTGTGGGGAGGGTGGATACTTTGTTTGATATCTAGAATGATTTCAAACGAGACATTTATATATAGAGCAACAGATGTGCCAGGCTCAGCTCCGGCATATTGAATTACATGATGGGGCCTAGACCATGAGCGTGGCAAACTGCCTCGAGCTAGTGGAAGATTACCCGACTTGGTGATTTGAAGGGGATAGGAGCTAACACGAATTTAACTAGACCTTTGTGGCCTAAATTTTAACCTAATTTTATATCTAGAGTATCATATCAGCGGACTCAAAAAAGTTCTGAAAAAGGAAATCTGAATGTCTAAAGTTACGTACTCATTTATTTTACTTTCAGTTAGTTTTTTTATGGGTTGCTCAGACCTGGGTGTTTCGGGCATTGCGAGCGATGATAGTCGTGGAGGACTGGGTGGCGTCTGTGATCTTACGGGGACTTGGTCGCGCTGTTCAAGTTATGGCGGCAGCTCAACTCGCGTTGTGATTATTGGAACTGATACATCGATTCATGAAACAATTGAAAGTTTCAATACGGCCGACAACTGTGTCGGGGCTCCTGACAGCACGGTCGCATTCAATGCTACTTATGTACTGGGGGTTCAGGGCGCCGCTGCATCAGTAGCTGGAGCCACTGATGCAGACTTAGTCCCAGATGTAGATCTATTCGGCTGTGGCGCTCATCAGCCGGCTTACACATTCGTGAAATTCAATACCTCTTGTACGGAATTTAATCCAGCGATCTCAGTGCCTTCATGTGATATAAACAGTCGTGGTACGAGTCTAGATTCTGAGCCTTTTATTAAACAATAACTTGAGATTCACATTGCTTGCCCGCCCCTGATGCTTGATAATTAAAATTTGTTTAATTTATAGTTCGGGCGGCTTCAGTGGTTGAGAAAAAATTTACGTTATTCAATGGTCTTCCTTCACTTGTCGTTTCTGTGGCAGGTTTTGTTGTTTTATTCATGGGCTGGATTCTTGGGAATCCCCTGGTTGTAAAAGTTTTTCCGCAAGCGACTCCCATGCAATTTAATGCCGCACTTCTCTTTTTTGTAATTGGGTCTGCTGGTTTTCTATCTGCCAGAAAATATCTTAAGTTATCTGCAGCTCTGTCGACACTTGTGTTGATTTTTGCCTCGCTCACTTTCTTCCAATACATTTTAGATTTTGATTTTGGTATTGATCAGATGTTTATAAATGCCGGTCAGCTCACGAGTAGCGCATTCCCGGGACGAATGGCGCCTCAGACGGCTTTGTGCTTTATTCTAATGAGTTTTAGTGTGATCACGCACAACTTAACTTTACGCAAGTATTCGCTCATTCTTGGTCTCTTGGCTGAGACGTTAGTGCTAGCTTTAGGATTGATTGCCCTAGTTGGTTACATGATGAATGTCGACTCAGCTTATGGCTGGGGCAGTTACATTAAAATGGCGATTCATACAGCGACATGCTTCGTTGTGTTGGCAGCGGGTCAGCTTTGGGAGAGCTTTCATCATCTGGGAAGACACGAGCGGAGCGAGTATATTGGCTCTATAAAAGCTGGTCTTATTATTTTATTTTTCACTTTATCGGCTTGGCAGTTTGCGCTTCAGAAAGAACAAAGCTTGGTAAAAGATAAAATCAATATTCAATTGGTAGCTATGCAACGTGAAATCCACGCTGAGCTCAAGCAACGAGCGGCGAGTATGTCTCGTATGGCGAAGCGATGGAGCGCGCAGAATCGCACGTCTGAAAGCCTTTGGCGTTCAGACGCGATCACATACCTGGGGGATTTCGCTGGATATTTAAACTTTACATATGTTGATTCTAATTTTGTGAATCGCTGGATTGAGCCTAAAGACAAAGAAAAAGACTTTCGAGATTTTGACTTTAAAAAGAGCCGAAGAGCTCATAAGAATTTAGATTCTACGAAAAGAACAGAGATATCTAAAACCCATATTTTACCTCACGGAGAAGCAGTTTTTGTTGAAGCCCACCCGGTTTATTCGGCGGCAGGCCATGACGGGTTTATTTACACCCTTGTGGATTACGATGCATTTTTCAAAAGTATTCTGAATCATGCAGGTTTTAGTGTCGAAATTTCTGAAGATGGTCATACAATTTATAAAAAAAGTATTAATGAGCTCGATATAGACATGTTGAGGAGCTGGAGTGCCGCGATTCAAGTGCTCGTGGCAGAGGATATAGTATGGAATGTTTCATTGATACCTTCGGCGGCCATCTTGCGGGAATATTCGAGTAATATTCCCCGATTTGTTCTGATCATAGGGTGTCTTTTAGCTATATTTATTTCGGTTATTATTCATGGCAATGCTGAGCTTAAAAAGACACGGGAGGTGGCGATTGCTTCTTCAGCCTCAAAAGCCCAGTTTTTAGCAAATATGAGTCATGAAATTCGCACGCCCCTTAACGGCGTTATCGGTATGGCGGGCTTGCTGCAAACGACCGAACTGAGCCCAATACAAAATGAATATATTTCTTATCTTAAAGATTCGGGTCATATCTTACTGAATCTGATCAATGATATTCTCGATTTTTCTAAAATAGAGGCGGGTAAGCTCCAGCTAGAAAATATTGATTTTAATCTTGAGCAGAACATTGATTTTGTTATTAGCAATCTTTCGCAAGCAGCTGAGAGTAAAAAATTGAAGCTTCGTACTGAATATGCTCAGCCTATACCACATTGGTTGGTGGGTGACCCTTCGCGCTTTAAACAGATTTTGATTAATTTAGTGAGTAATGCCATCAAGTTCACTTCAGTGGGAGAAGTTGTTGTACGGACTTTGATTCTTGAGCAAACGGATACTCATTTGAATTTTAAGGTTTCAGTTACTGATACGGGCATTGGAATCTTGCCGGAGAGTATAGAAAAGTTATTTCAGAGTTTCTCGCAGGCCGACTCTTCTATTCGAAGAAAGTTTGGGGGGACAGGTTTAGGCTTGGCGATCAGTCAGTCTTTGGTTCATACAATGAATGGTCAGATAGGAGTCCACAGTGAGCCTGATAAGGGTTCCACTTTTTGGTTCACATTAAAGCTGCCTATAGGAAAGGAAGTTCTCGATGTCGAGCCAGAGTCTTATATCGCGCCGGCTTCTCTAACTAAGCGGCGTATCTTGGTTGCAGAAGATAATACAATAAATCAGAAGGTCATCGACGCCATCCTTAGAAAATTGGGTTATGAATGTCAGGTGGTCGCCAACGGTCTTGAAGTTCTATCTTTGATCGAAAATGTGAAATTTGACTTGATCTTAATGGACTGTCAAATGCCCGAACTTGATGGGCTTGAGACCACTCGTTTAATTCGCTCTAGTTCGAATAAATTCAATAAAATCATACCTATAGTGGCTTTAACAGCCAATGCTATGAAGGGTGATAGAGAAAGCTGCATGGCTGCTGGAATGAATGATTATTTAACAAAACCAATTGTGACGACAGAGCTCGCAGAAGTGCTAAACCGACTGTTAAAAGACTAAGTTTTGCTCGCTCATCTAAAACTCATCAACTTTTTTTAACGCGGGGTATTGCAATGCGAGACCCGTCGCGTTATATGTCTCCAAACATCAAACATTCATAGGGCTAAATAAAACAATGCTAAATAACAAACTTTCTCTCGCAAAAACACTCTTCTTCTCAATAGCAATCTTATTAGCAGCGGCTCAGGCCTCTGCTCGTACATGGCCACAAAAAACTTATGATCGTGATCCGGCCCGCAACTACGACCACGTATTTGGTGTTTATAGACCCCTTACAAATTATAATGATGCGGATTTTGCTGAAGGCGCGGCTATGGCGAGCCCTCTTTATAACCCGATTTATGCTTCTTACGATGTGATTGTTGTTGTGAATCGCACAAATATCTCAGCGGCTGGTAAAATTGTAGAGAGAGCACAAAGAGCCCGGGTTTATGTTCGTGCCGAAGCACTAGCTCGTTTGAATCAAGCCAATATGCAAAATTTAACATATGATGAAGCCTCAGGTTTGCTGCTTTATCTTAAAACGACCACGGGTTCTCCGGGGCACGGTACGCCACCTGGTCACTATCGCGTTTTAGGTTTTTCTTCTGATCATAAATCAGCGAAGTACGGTAATGCTCCAATGCCAAATGCTGTTTGGTTTAATGAAGTGGGTATTTACACTCATGGTGTTGACCCTAAACTTTTCGGAATTTTAGGCACTTCACCAGCATCGCACGGTTGTGTACGTCTTGAAACTCAAAGAGCTGGCGATTTATTTCACTTAGTTGGACATATTGGTCAGGGTTCAGTGGATGCTCTCGATAGATCAGGCAATCCTATTACAGATGCAAAAGGTAATGTACGCAAAATTGAAGCCTACAAAACCCTCTACATCATTCGCTAATATTGCTCGAGACCTAAGAATTCAAATGCGGGAGCATAAATAAACAAAAGGCTCCCTTCTTTTATCTTATTAATAATTCCCTTAGATAAATTCTGATCAAGTGCCGGACAGCCAAAGCTACGGCCCTGTTTTGCTAAGCCGCGCTTTACGTAAGTAGCGCCGTGAATAACAATAGCGCGGCTACGGGCCTTAGAGTTTGTTGGCGAGAGGCCATCAAGTTTCACAGAGTATCCATGCTTACCATTGTAAGTTTCAGAGACTTGATAGAAACCCAGAGAGCTCATGTTGGATGAAGCGATATTTGAGAATCTTTCTGCAATACCATCATGACCAGGGTCAGAGCCTTTGCCGTGCGACACCATTTGTGCTTCAACGGCTCCGGTATTTAAGTTGATTAAGAAAAAGCGCTCTTTGGCGGAGTGAGTGCGAAAATCGATAACAGTCATGTAATTGTGGTTATCAAAGTTGTTTTCATTGGCATCGAAAAATTGAAAAGCCAATTCAAGTGGACGGCTTGGGACACCTTGGGCAAGAACCGCTTCTTTGAGGCTAGTATTTTTGCCCTTGTAATTGATTTTGCGATCAGCGATGGAAGCGAAGGCCATCGAGCTGCTGATTAGAACAAACACCGTGCAAAGCGCATGGAGTGCAGTTTTCATACGTTCTCCTCATTGAATTTTCTGTTGCTTTTATTTTGAAGTACTATGAGGCCAACGTGTAGCTGATGGACGTAAATCTAGACGTTCGCACAGGACTTCGGTCGGGACTGGAGTTGATATATGAAAACTTTATTAATTTTGATGACGAGCTTAGCGCAACTAGCGCTTTTGATTTGGAATCGGAACTTTAACGTGTGCGACAGGCTTGATTTTAGAAACGCGCTGTCCGCCTTTGGCTTCAAGTTTTGCGTGCTCAGCTTTGGCCTCAGAGTGGAGATCAAATGTTAGAGTTTTAATCTTTCCAGACTTATTGTCGCGCACTTCGATTTCATATTTTTCTTTAGCCATAGATGCTCCTGCAGAGTTATTTACGTTAGGTAGAGAGTATCCTAGACAAGCGCTCGAAGCCCAGCTAAAAAAATATTTATGTCCATGTTTATTAATTTTGAAGGCCGAATTCATCTGATCACGAGCGACGTGCAATTAAATCACGTAACGCCGGCAATGAAGAAAATAACGGCATTTGGTTTTGATACCGAAACGCGACCGAGCTTCAGCAAGGGTGAAGTCTATAAGGTTGCGCTTTTGCAGCTAGCTACCGATACCGATGCTTATTTAATTCGTATGCATCACGTCTCACAATTTCAGGTGATCAAAGAAATTTTTGAAGATGAAAGTGTATTAAAAGTAGGAGTGGCCATCCGCGACGATTTGAAGCAGTTAAGAAAAGTTTTCGAATTTGAGGCGCGGGGTTTTGTAGAGCTGCAAGATGTGGCAAGAAAAAAAGGTCTGCAGAATTTAGGTCTGCGTGGGATGGCCCAAGAGGTCTTGAATGGTACACTTTCTAAGGCGGCTAAGATCACCAATTGGGAAGCCCCTGCATTGACCGAGAAACAAATCCTTTACGCCGCCACTGATGCTTGGGTTGGGCAAAAGATTTACGAGAAAATTATTTAATACCTGAATAAATTAACACCGAGCCAAATACGAGCAGCAGAACTCCTGCGGCTTTATTGATTCTTTCAACGGTTTCCGCAGTAAATTTGGCTGCAAATGTGGCAGAGGCGTAACTCAAAATAAGCCACCAAGCAGCTGAGCCGACGAAAACTCCGAACGTAATAAGTGTAGGCTCGAAAAAGCTCTCTGCTGTAACAACAAATTTCAATGAAGCAAAGGCGGTAAGAAAGGCGATAATCGTGGCTGGATTTGTAAGGGTCAAGGCGAGAGTCGAAATAAATGCTGTTTTACCAGTGAGCATTTTCACAGGATCGACAACTTGGATGGCCGGCTTCGCTTTTAAAATCATGAGTGCCATCGTAATAAAGACGAGGCCTCCGATGAGCTGAAAATACGTTTGATAGTGTATAAAGAAATCTGAAATAGCCGTGAGTCCGAAGGCGGCTACGGCTCCGTAAAAAGCATCGCCTGTGGCTGCGCCTAATCCGGTGAGAAGACCTATGCGTTTTCCATGAGTCAGTGAGCGGCGCATGCACAGAAGATTAATTGGGCCAACGGGAGCTGAAATGGCGAAGCCTAATAAGGCTCCTTCGATAAAGAGAATCATCTGTTTAATTTCTAATACTAATCGATGGAAAGCAACGTCGCAGGAAGACCTCATTGCAATCAGGTGAATAGTGACTGACCAAGTGTAGTAAACCTCGGCGTTTCAAATCTAGAAAAGCTTGCGATCGCAAATATACAGTTTTTAGATCGAGATTGTCTCAAAATGATACCGGCCCTTAGCTTGCATATTTAGAGTGCATGACCGTGACTTTAAGAAGCGCCATGCAATTTGTTATTATTTTTTTTATGTCATGTGCCGGCGCGCAGGGGCAGGGGGTTGCGGGCGCTAAGTACGAAACTTATCTGCAAGATAATCTCTGCTCGAAAACTAAGATAAGCCATTGTCTAAAACCCACGACATATGTAGCCACTCGCTCGGATGGACGAAAAGTTAAAGTCAGTGGCGTGTATGATTATTTTATGAAAGACTCAGTGCCTGGTGTATTCTTACCGCACTTCTTGCTGACTTATATGCGAAATTTAAGAAACGCGTACCAAGAAAATCCGGCTGCTTACGGTCAGATTTTTTATAATCAAAACGATTTTCTGCTTTCACGTACTGTTGAGCGGCAGGGTGCCCAAGTTTGGGAGAACATCTATGGTTATGCCCAGGGTATGGAGCAAATGGAATACGCCGCCTACTATGCATCACTCTCATCAATGATGAGTGAGCTGGGCGAAATCAAAATGGCCCAATTCTATTTTAACGTGAGTTTAAAAATGAGTCGTAGCTTGCAGCTTGAGGTCGGTCAAAAAACGGGTGGAGTGCGCTCACAAACATTTAACTGTGGTTCAAAGACGACTCGCTTGAGGCCTTGTGCTTGGTTTCATTCGAGGGGCCTGGGAGTGCCGGGTGAAAATAAACCCTATGTAGTTTTAAATCAAAATCTTCACGCCATTCGCGATGCTTTTTCAACTTACACCAGTTTACTTGAGCTGGCCGTAAAATTTAAAATGAGTGCGATGACTTTAAAGCAAGTTGAGCGGATCGGTGATGACGCCCTCGCAGGGCTTTATCATCTCGCTTATTCACCGGGTGCGAAACGTTCGGTGCCTGGTCGCATGCCTAATTTCGCACAATTTATGGAGCGTAAATTCAATTCGAGAACTGGTCATCCCTACTATTGGGCCTTTTACGAATACGATTTGGCGCATGGAAAGATGGCGAATATTTCGCACCAGAACACCTGTCATTATCACACCCATGTGCTTCAGGTGTTCGGTGATATCATCATGTTTCTTGAGCGGCCAAAGTTTAAGGCTCTTGTAGTGAGGCTTCCGGATGGGTGGAAGGCTTATGAAGCCATTACGGCTCTTATGCGCGGAGCTGGCGAGCCCATTGGCGCAGCCGGAAGCTTGAACGCCGTTTACCAATTTTTTAGCAGTGAAAATGACCCTTACATCAAGTACACGCTCAACGGTTGTGCCGCACTCCCGAGTGAGGTTTTGAGCTCTAATTACGTTAATCTTTATTTTTGATTTTTTAGATATGTTGGTGCGCCGGAATGGACTTGAACCATCACGCCTTTCGGCATACGCCCCTCAAACGTACGTGTCTACCAATTCCACCACCGGCGCGCACCTGACTCTGACTTGGTTATAAACCATGAGGGTTCACTGGTTTTAAAAGCCGGCTAAAAATATGTCAATAACTGTGCAGGCCGTCGTAGCCTGCATCCGCTACGCGGACTCGGCTGCCCCTCGCGAAAAATGCGCTTCGTGCGCATTTCGTCCTTATTTCTAGCCTTTTATCCTTTAACCGAACAGCTAGGTGACTCCGTCATTAATAGCATGAGGCGCACGGACGCGCCGCCAAGGCACACGGAAGTGCCGAAAAATTAGAGCCTAATCCATGATGGATATGGCTTCGAGGGGGAAGGGTTTTATGGGGGACTTACAAATCATCTATGGATTTTGCGTATTCTTTGTAGCCGCCACGTTATTGTTAATGGCCTACGCTGAAGGGGGCTTCGAGGATATCGAAGTTTATTACGATAACGACGACAACGAGCCAGAACAACGTAAGACTGGGCTTTAATGGTTCTTATTGAATAAATTGCTTAAGACTTGAGCAATCACTCGGGCTTCAGTACAAGAGGCCCATGCAACTCACTGAAATTGATTACGCCTATCCAGAGCATCTGGTCGCGACTCAGCCAGATCCTAATTTCCGAATTCTTTATTCGGCGGCTGATCTATCAATTCAAGAAATAAAAAAATCAGATCTTTTTAACCTTTTTGCGCCTGGTGATGTGCTCGTTATTAACGACACCAAGGTGCTTAAGCGCCGTGTTTTCGCTGCTGATGGCATCGGCATTTTATTTATCAATCCTGTAGCTGATGAAACAGTCGAAGGTTCGAGTCCCGCTGCCGCTACCAATTGGCAGGTTCTATTCCCGGCCCGTGACTACAAGTTGGGCGAGAAAATCCCGTTGCCAGGCAACATTCAGCTGGAGCTAACCGGGAAAGGTCTTCCTCAAACCGTAAGAATATTAAGCCCCTCGGGTGGGGTGGCTGAACTGACAGAAGATTACTTTAACGAACACGGCGAATTTGCTCTGCCGCCCTATATTCAAAAAGCCCGCCACGAAATGCACAACGCTGAAAACGACAATGAATGGTACCAAACTGAATGGGCCGATAAGGCGGGGAGCTGTGCGGCTCCCACAGCGAGTTTGCATTTTTCGAAAGCTGATCTCGCTGAGCTTAAAAGGCGCGGAGTAGAAATTGTCGAGCTCACTTTGCACGTGGGTATCGGAACTTTCTTGCCTATTAAAACAGAAAATTTAAATGAACACGTGATGCATAAAGAATGGGCTTATTTGCCCGCTCAAGCTCTTGAAAAAATCGAAGCGGCCAAAGCCGCGAAGAAAACAGTTTGGGCTCTCGGTACGACTGTGGCGCGCACTCTTGAATCTTACAAACTCGGTCTGCTCGAAAAAAATTCCCAAGGTGATTTCGTCGGCAATACAGATCTTTTTATTCGTCCTGGTTTTGAGTGGCAGATGGTGGATGGTCTTCTCACAAACTTTCACCAACCGCGCTCGACGCTCATTGCACTCGTGAGTGCGTTCACAAGTTTAGAGCATGTTAAAAAAGCTTACGCTCACGCCATTGATAATAAATTTCGCCTCTTCAGTTACGGCGACCTCTCAGTTTGGAAAAAATAATGATCGAAAAAATGACCGCAGAAACAAATGCCGATAGAGCCTCTCGTCCTCCCATCGGGGATTTTAAAGTCACCCACAGCGCCGGTCATGCTCGCACGGCAGTTTTAACAACAGCTCATGGCCAAATTGAAACTCCGATCTTTATGCCTGTGGGTACTAAAGGAACTGTGAAGGGAATGCTCCCAGAAGAGCTGGATGATTTGGGCGCGCAAATTATTTTAGGCAATACTTACCACTTACATTTACGACCCGGCGAGCAGCTCATCGAAAAGTTGGGTGGCCTACATAAATTTATGAATTGGCAAAAACCAATTCTTACCGATAGCGGTGGCTTTCAAGTTTTCTCACTCTCACAGCTTCGTGACATGGATGAAAAAGGCGTGACGTTTCGCTCGCACCTTGATGGTGCCAAATGTTTTATCAGCCCTGAAATCAGCATGCAGATTCAGATGGCTTTAGGTTCAGATATTATTATGGCCTTTGATGAGTGCCTAGAGCACCCATCACCACGTGAGAAAATTTTAGAATCAATGGCACTGACAAAACGCTGGCTCGTGCGCTCGAAAGAAGCCATGACTCGCGAGCAGAGTTTACTTTTCGGTATCGTGCAAGGTGGCTTAGAGATGGATCTTCGTATGAAGAGCCTTGAAGATATCACCAGCGTCGACCTACCGGGTTATGCTTTAGGTGGCTTCAGTGTTGGTGAGCCGATACATTTAATGCATGAACTTGTAAAAGTTGTGGGCCCACAAATGCCGAAAGATAAGCCGCGGTATTTAATGGGAGTGGGCACGCCCCTCGATTTAATTTTATGCGTCGACTCGGGCATTGATATGTTTGACTGCGTCATGCCTACGCGTGTGGCTCGTAACGGCACCCTCTACACTTGGCAAGGGAAGGTGAGTATTAAGCGCAGCGAATACCGTGAAGACCCGACCCCGCTTGATCCGGAATGTGAGTGCTACACTTGCAAAAACTATTCAAAGGCTTATCTCAGACATCTATTCTTGGCTGGAGAAATGTTGGCTGCGCGTCTCAATACAATTCACAATTTGCACTTTTACTTAAACCTGATGAAAAAATCTCGCGAAGCTATTCGTGAAGGTCGATGGGAAGAATTCCGGGACTTCTGCCTGACGCGCTTCGCAAAGTAGTGGAAAGGTTGAAAGACCCTCTAAAGCCATGATTTAGTTACCTCTTCTGACATCGCCAGTGGAGGACTTCAAATGTTCAGTAGTATTGCTTACGCACAAACAGCGGGCGCAGCCGGTGGACCCGGTATGCTCGAAACGGCTATGCCGTTTGTTTTCATGTTCGTTATTTTCTATTTCTTAATGATCAGACCACAAACTAAAAAGCTGCAAAAGCACCAACAGTTTCTCGGTGGCCTTAAAAAAGGCGACGAAGTTTTAACGACGAGTGGAATCTTCGGAAAAATCGAAGGTATCTCAGAGAAGTTTGTGACTCTCGAAGTGACAGACGGAGTTCGTCTTCGTTTCGCGAAAAATTTTATTGCTGGTAAAGCTAACGAAGAGGTTAAGCCATGAGCGAGAAATTAAGATGGAGATGGTTCATTACTATCGCAGTTACGATTGTTGGGTTGCTTTATAATCTTCCTAACGTTATCGATGCGACAAATAAAGCTTGGCTCCCAAAAACTAAAATGACGATGGGTCTTGATATTCAAGGCGGTATTCATTTAGTTATGGGTGTTGATGTGGCGACGGTGATCAAAGAACGTACGACTAAAATGGTGAAAAATCTTGTCGCTGATTTCAGTGACTCTAAAATTCCAGTGAAGAGTGTTGAAGAAGTTGATGGCGATGAGATCACAATGAAAATTGTGGCAACAAGTGAAGCCGATATGGTCAAAATCAAAACTCGCCTTGCTGAAGGTTATGCGACAACTCTTCAAATTCTCACAGATAAAAACAATGAAATCGTCGTTAAGTTTTACGATGCTTATCTTCAACAGCTCAAGAAAGAGATCGTAGATCAAGCGATTCAGGTTATTCGTAACCGTATCGATGAATTCGGTGTGGCCGAGCCGAGCATTTCGGCACAAGGTACTGACCGTATTCTTGTTCAGTTGCCAGGTATTAAAGATTCAGCTTCAGCGAAAGAGCTTATCAACCGTACGGCGAAACTTGATTTTCGCGTGGTATCAAACGAAATCGACGGTTTGAAACTTGAAGAGATGATCAAGTCAGCAGAAGAAAAGGGCGCTTTCAAATTAGGCGTTGGTGCTCTTGGTTACCAAGAATATGTAAAACGTTTAAATGCCGATCTTAAAGCTCAGCTTCCTGCCAATACACGTATCGTTTTCGAAAAATTAGATAATGTCGATAGCCTTGAAGATGGTCGTCGTCCTTATTTAGTTCGCACAGACTCTAACCTGAGTGGTGCAGAGCTTGAAGATGCAGCAGTTCGCCCAGATGAATACGGTAAGCCAGAAGTGACTTTCCAGTTCTCTGTTGATGGTCGTCGTATGTTTGCCGAAATTACTGAGAAAGCCGCTGGTGGTTTCTTAGCTATCGTTCTTGATGATGTTGTTAAATCAGCGCCGAGTGTACGTGAAAAAATTGACAGCGAATCAGCACGTATTACTTTAGGTTCATCACGTGATTACAATACGACTTTAAAAGAAGCGCAGTTTATTTCGACATCACTTCGCGCGGGTTCACTCCCAGCAGGTCTCACTCAACTTGAAGAGCGTACAGTTGGTCCTTCAATGGGTGCGGATGCAGTGGCTAAAGCCGGTCGTGCAGCGGCTGTTGGTACACTAGTGGTTCTCTTATTCTTTATCGCCTACTATCGTGCTGCAGGTCTCGTAGCAGATGTGGCGTTAATGCTGAACTTCTTCTTAACCTTCGCTATATTAAGCTCTCTCGGAGCTACTCTGACTTTGCCGGGTATTGCAGGTCTTGCATTAACAGTCGGTATGTCGGTCGATGCGAACATCGTTATTTTCGAACGTATTCGTGATCAGCTAAAACTAGGATCTTCGCAAGCAGCCGCACTAAAAGACGGGTTTGCAAACTCATACTCGGCGGTTCTCGATTCGAACATTACAGCGATCTTAACTTGTATCGTTCTTGCTTATTACGGTACGGGTCCGATTCGTGGTTTCGCGATCACACTTATGACGGGTGTTATCTGCTCAATGTTCACAGCGGTTTTCGTATCGCGAACTATTCTCGATACATTAGTAGTACGTCTCAAACTTAATATTCTTTCAGTGAAGAAGGCTTAATTTATGGCGAATAAATTTGATTCTGGAAAATATGATTTCATCGGCAAGGGTAAATACATCCTGCCTATCTGGTTGATTTTAATGGTTATCGGTATGGGCGTTATCGCTGTTAAAGGCTTTAACTACGGCGTTGATTTTGCCGGCGGTACTGAAGTTCAAGTTCTTTTCAAAAGCGAAGCTGACGTAGCAAAAGTTCGTGAAGCCTTAGGTAAGGCGGGATTTGAAAAAGCATCAGTTCAAACCTTCGGTGGTTCGAGTGAATTCTTAATTCGTATCGATAACGAAGAGGCGGCGGCTGTTCAGGCGAAGCAAACTCCTGCACCAACAACAACTATTGTTGATGGCAAAGAAGTGAAAGTGGCGGCTGCACCAGTGCAAATTGGTACAAGCATCACAAATATCATCAATGAAGAGTTCAAAGATAATCCACATGAAATCCGCCGTGTTGATACGGTTGGTCCGCAAGTGGGTGAAGAGTTAAAGCAGAACTCAATCTTAGCTGCACTCTACAGCTTGATGATTATTTTGATCTACGTAGGTCTTCGCTTCGATTATAAATATGCTCCAGGCGCTGTATTCTGTCTCTTGCACGATGCGATTTTTATGATCGCCATCTACTCAGTTTTCGGCCAAGAAGTGAATGTACAGACATTAGCGGCGATCTTGACGTTAATGGGTGTCGCTCTTAACGCTACGATTATTCTTTACGATCGTATTCGTGAGAATGAAGCGGAGCATCCGGGTGAACCATTCGATTTAGTTGTGAACAAATCTCACAATGACATTCTCTCTCGTACTATTATCACAACAGTAACTATTGAGCTTTCAGTTATCGCTCTTTACTTCTTGTCTGATGGTGTGGTTCAGCAGATCGCTTACACATTGATGATCGGTGTTCTCTTGGGTGCCTTCTCATCAACTTACGTTGCCGGAACAATTGTTATTGAGCTCGATCGTTGGCAGAAGAGCCGCGAAGCCGTTCGTTTAAAAAGAAGAACTTCAGTTAAAGCTTAGGCTTAGGGGTCTCATTGGAGTGGAAGTCGCGAAATGAGGGCGAACTACCGGCATCACCGGTCGCTCTTCCTCAGTCCATCTGGCAGATTTTGTACACTCGTGGCATCCGCACGACTGAAGACATCGAAAATCATCTCAATCCAAAATTAAAAAATTTGAGCCATCCATTCTCAATGGATGGAATGAAGGACGCTGTTGATCGTTTGGTCGCAGCCTTTATTGCCAATGAAACTGTCGCTATTTACGGTGATTATGATCTCGATGGCACACCAGGCGTTTCGCTTCTCAAAAGTGGGTTAGAGTCTCTTGGTTATCAAAATGTGCTGACTGATCAGCCGCTCCGCCTAAAAGATGGTTATGGCCTACACAATCACAAGATTCATACGCTTAAAGAGAAGGGCACGACTCTTATCGTAACCGTTGATGTGGGTATTACTGACGTTGAACCTATTGCTTACGCTAAGACTCTTGGTTTAGATGTGATCATTACAGATCACCATTTGCCGAAAGACGAATTGCCGCAAGCTTTCGCTATTGTGAACCCAAATAAGAAAGAGTGTGGGTCGGGGCTGCAGTTTTTATGTGGTACGGGCGTCGCATTTTATTTAATTCTCGCTCTTAAAATGGAAATGAAGGCCAAGAATCTTCTAACTTTAGATTTTAATCCGAAAGAGCTTCTCGATCTTTTTGCTATTGCCACTGTTACCGATATGGTTCCGCTGATTAAAGAGAATCGTATTTTAGTGAAGCATGGCCTTAAAGAACTCCAGATGACAAAGCGCCCAGGCATTCGCGCGCTCATGCAGAACCTGAAGATGTATGGCCGTAGTCTTGATGCTTACGATATTAGTTTTAAGCTCGCGCCAAAATTAAATGCTCTCAGTCGTCTTGAAGAAGGCTTGCGCCCTCTTGATGTCTTCTTGGCTGATGAAGAAAAAGCCTTCGCCATCACAG
Source organism: uncultured Pseudobdellovibrionaceae bacterium (assembly GCA_964360255.1). GTDB lineage: Bacteria > Bdellovibrionota > Bdellovibrionia > Bdellovibrionales > UBA1609 > CAYHVK01. Next base: position 126,918 of record CAYHVK010000003.1, read on the forward strand.
ATGAAATTTTAGCGGTGAATGATCGTCGTCGTCAGTATCAGAAGACAGCTGAGTCTGAAGCTGAAGAGATGATGAACGCTTCACCTGAAAAAGATTTTATTTGGGTTTTCTCTGAGAACTTCCATCCCGGCGTTGTGAGCCTTGTGGCCAATGGTTTGATGAATAAATACGGCAAGCCCGCTTTTGTCGGAGCCATCCGCGACGGCGGAAAAATTATCGGCAGTGCGAGATCTCCTGATGCGAAGATTAATTTGCAGAATGTCTTCGGCGGAGTCAGCGGTTCGCTACATAAATTCGGCGGCCATGCTATGGCGGCAGGTTTTGAAACCCATTTAGAGAAAGCTAAAATCCTCGGTGCTGATTTAAAGAATTATTTCATCGATAATATTCACTCTGAAGGCATTATGCAGCTCGATCCGGATGCAGCAGAAGAGTTGCTTTACGATGCTGAAATGAACATTAACGACTTCACTCCGCAGTTTATGAATTGGTATGATGCTTTAGGTCCGTTCGGAATGGGGTTTAAACAGCCTTTGTTTTTAATGAAAGACCTAAAAGTGAAGCGACTTCAGGTTATGAAGCGTAAGAAATTGAAATATTTCTTAACAAGTTCGCAGAGCTACTCCACCATTGAAGCCCCTTGGTTTCAGAAACCTGTAGAAATTCCTGAGGGATCTCAGGTAGATATCTTGTTCGAGCCGCAATGGAATGAATACATGGGTCGCCGTTCACTTCAGGCCCTAATCAAAGATATGCGGGTTAGAAGTTAATGAGTGGGCCTAATGGCTTTACTCGCAGGGTTTGCCTATGGTACACCGCACCCATATGAAAAAGTCAAAAGCCGTAAAAGCAAAAAAGACAGTAACGAAAAAAGCTAAAAAGATCACAAAAAAAGTGATGAACAAAAAATCGACTCTAGTCGACCAAGCTAAAAAAGTGGTGGCTAACCGTGTTGCAGATAACCGCCTTCTTGAAGCGGCATCATTGCAATACACTCGACTTTTAAAAGAGCTCGCTCGCCGCAAAAAGCAATTGAGCCAAGATAAACAAGTGGCTATCGAAATCGGCGAAAGAATTCTCGCGAAAGCGAAAGAAGTCGGTTCTACTTTAGTTCGTAAGTAGTATGCAGTCTTCGGTCGTACTCCTGTCATCAGGATTAGATTCTACGGTGAATCTTTACGCGGCTTTACGCGAAAGTAAAGTCGTCTTGGTACTGACCTTCAATTACGGCCAGCGCGCCGCTAGCAAAGAAATTGAATCCGCTCGCAAAATCGTAAGCAAGATCAACGCCTCAAATAAATTAGATTATCAGCTCGAACATAAAATTGTAGAGCTTCCGTTTTTCAAAGACTTCACCAATACCTCTCTGATCAATCGCGCCGCAGATGTGCCAGTGGCCAATGAAGTTTCAATTCATGATTTAAATATTTCGAACCAGACAGCTGAGCGTGTTTGGGTTCCGAATCGTAATGGTGTTTTCTTAAATATTGCAGCGGCATTTGCCGAAGGCTTAGGGGCTACATCAATCGTGCCTGGCTTTAATATTGAAGAAGCCGCAACTTTTCCAGACAATTCGCTCGCATATCTTAAAACTGTGGATGAGACTTTTAAATTCTCAACGGCGAATCAACTTAAGGTTCGTTGTTACACGATTAATATGAATAAGACTGAAATTATGAAGTTAGGCCAAGAGCTTGGCGTCGATTTTAATTTAGTATGGCCTTGTTATTTTGCCGGACCAACTATTTGTGGTGAGTGCGAATCTTGTTTGCGCTTCGCGAATGCAAAATCAGCCGCAGGCGTGGATTAAGGAATTTGTAAATGAAGCAGAAGTGGATTGAAAAAGAATTTAAATATGACGGCACTCAGCTGGCGAGCCTTTTCAATTACTTGAACTACGGCATCGTGGGCGACTCGATCGTAAGCTGGATAGGCCCGTGCGATATCTCTTTCGCCAATATGGCTGATGGCGAAGATGTTTTAGCGCAAGCTGAAATTCGCGGCGGCAAAATGCTCCACTTCATCATCGAAAAATTCGATGTGAGCCTTTACGCAGCGGTGGCTTTGCAGCGCTTAGTGGCAAGCTTAGCTTTTGAAATCCTTTTGAAAAATGCTGCTGGTAATGCCATCGCCGCTCGCGATTTTGCCAATATTATTAGACGTGACGGCGATGATATTTTTATCGGGGGCAAGAAGCTTTCAATCAGCGTGGCCGCTCCATCTTATCGCTCTTGTTTGGTGCATTTTGCCGTGAATATCACAAATGAAAATACGCCAGTGCCGACAGTGGCGCTACAAGATCTCGGCATCGACCCAATTCAATTTGCAAAAGAATTGATGGAGCATGTGGTGAGCGAAGACCAATCTATCATCTTCGCTACGCAAAAAGTCCACGGTGTAAGCGATTTTAAATCGAAATAACTTCTTTAATTTCAGGTAGGGCTTCGCGCATGCGAGTTTCAATGCCTTGCTTAAGAGTCATTGTCGAGCTCGGGCAGCCTGAGCAGGCACCTTTCATATGAATCGAAAGAACACCGTCAGCGTAGTTAGCAAATTCAATATCGCCACCATCCATTGCTACGGCTGGGCGAATTTCTGTATTCAAAATGCGCTTAATTTCTTTAACAATCAGAGAATCATCGCTGAGGATTCCACGATTCGCTTGATCTTCAGGAACATCAGATGCGTTGAGTAAAACGCCTTCATTGCGATCAATGTGTTCAGCGATCAAAGAAGAAAGAGGATCTGCAAGAATTTGCCACTCCACCCAGTCTTGTTTTGTCACAGTTACAAAGTTTGGGCCGACCATAATAGCTGAAGCCCACGGAAAACCGAAAAGTTTAGTGGCCAAAGGTGAGCGCTGAGCCTTCTGCGGATCATCAAAGTACGCCGTCTCGTTGGCGATTTGCTCTGTAAGAACAAACTTCATCGCTTGTGGATTCGGTGTGGCTTCGTAATAAACTTCAACTTTTGACATAAATTCTCCGTCTGCAGGTATAGCACTTGTGGCTGCCAAATTCTAGAGCAGTTGAAGTTTTGATAGGGTTTGAGGCAGTTGAGGAAAGTGGTCATTTACGAAGTTAAAGCACTCCGATCGAAGTCGAGGAATTCCTCGACTTCGATCGGAGTGCTTCGGGCTGCTGTATTTACCTGAGCACATTCAGCTCCCTTGGCTATTACTATGGTGTTATTGCAGTCACTTTACGGCGTTACGTCGGTGTAAGAAGGCCAAAGCAATGCTGCCAGCGGCGAAGAGGAGCGTGAAGTGAATGATTCCGGCGTCGAAGCCGAATATGTCTGTATAGAGGCCCACCGGAAAGCTCATTAAAGGCCCAACGCTCATAAAGCCCATACCGATGAGCGAGCCTAAGCGGCCACGATAGTCATCGCCCACTTCGAGGTGAAGGCTTTGAGTAATAGAGGCAATATTCACGTAACCGAAGAATCCGCAGACAGCTAAAAGTGGCGCCGTTGTAAATGGATCCTGCGCAAAGTGGATGAGAATTAAGCTCAATGTTAAGCCGGGGACGGCCCATTTAATATTGTCGTAGGGACGTTCTTTTTTCGCGAGGATAAAATAAATGGTGCCCGTGACTGATCCGATAGCGGGGAAGGCAAAGAGAAAACCAAAACCACTGGCATCTAAAGCGAACTTTTGTTTCATGTAAGTTCTAAACACAACTGTCATCACAGGCATGATAAGGCCCAAGCTCAAAAATAAGTGGAGCAGTTTAAAGCGCATATCCCGGTTGTCGAAGAAGAAGCGAATGCCATCGAAAAGTTTTAAAATTTTACGGTGAGTTTTCTCAACAGATTCTTTAACTTCTAAGGTCACACTCTCTTCAACTTTTACGGCTTTCGGGCGGAGCTTTAAGTTTTTAATAACGAAAATAACGCCTAGGTAACTAATGGCATCGAACAAGAAAACTATGCCGGGGCCCTTCCAGGCCATGAGTACGCCGGCGACGACCGGGCCTAACATTCTAGCGGTGTGAAAGTTCGAAGACTGAATGGCTAAAGCCTGCTGAAAATCACTGCGGGGGACGATGCGGGCGAACATTGTTGTGAAAGCCGGGCTGTCGTATGAATTCACGATACCTTCTATCACCCCGAACAAAATAATCAGTGGAATCGTAATCGTATAAAATTCGGTGAGAATAAAAAGTGCGAAAGCCGACACCGCTAAAATCACTTTAGTGATGATTAAAAACTTCTTCACGTCGATGCGGTCGGCAATGACTCCGCCATGAAGAGATAAGAAGAGGCCGGGGAGGCTGGTGGCTAACAAAACTGAGCCGAGAGCAGTGGCTGAACCAGAAAGATTTAGCACTAACCATGAACGCGCAAGTTCATGGGACCACGTGCCGACGAGCGAGATATTTTGGGCAAAAAAGAAGTTCCGAAAGCCCTCATGCTTGAAGGGACTCATTCGAGATTTGAGGATTTGCCACATTGCTGTTCCAATTGCTTGATTTAGAGCTGTGAAGTGACTAGTTTAGTCCCTCGAAAGCTTACATAGAGGATACCACATGACACCACGAGTTAGAGAAATACTCAGTTGGTACGGAGCCGATAATCCAGGGACTCTGACCAGCATTGCTAGAATGTTAAACCACGGCCGTATTGGCGGCTCAGGCAAGTTAGTTATTTTGCCGGTCGACCAAGGTTTTGAACACGGTGCTGCTCGCAGTTTTGCGAAAAATCCAGATGGATATGATCCAGCTTTCCACTTCAATTTGGCTATTGAATCAGGTTGCAACGCTTATGCGGCTCCGCTCGGCATGCTTGAAGCTTGCGCTCGTGAATATGCAGGTGAGATTCCGCTTATTTTAAAAATTAATAACTCAGACAGCTTGGTGAACCAAAAAGACAATCCAATCTCTGCACTCACGTCATCTGTTGAAGATGCTCTTCGCCTAGGTTGTGTCGGAATTGGTTTTACAATTTATCCGGGCTCGACTGAACGTAAACAAATGTACGAAGAGATTGCTGAAGCTACACGTGAAGCTAAAAAAGCGGGTCTTGCTGTGATCATCTGGTCTTACCCTCGTGGTAAAGATATTTCTAAAGATGGCGAAACAGCTATCGACGTAGTTGCTTATGCAGCTCAGATCGCCTGCCAACTCGGCGCTCACATTGTAAAAGTAAAACCGACAACATCACACATCGAACAGGCTGAAGCGAAAAAAGTTTTTGAAGCTCACGGCATTCGTGTGGATTCAATGGTCGCTCGCACTCGTCACCTTGTTGACAGCTGCTTTGCTGGTAAACGCATTGTGATCTGCTCGGGTGGAGCAACAAAAACCACACCAGAAGTTCTCGAAGAGTGTCGCGGTATTGCCGAAGGTGGAGCTTTCGGAATGATCATGGGTCGTAATGCCTTTCAGCGTCCGAAAAAAGAAGCCATTCAGTTGATTCACGATATCCAAGATATTTTCACAGGAAAGAAGTAGTTTAAAATGTCGACCGAAAAAGAAAATCCGCTCCGCGCCGAAAAACGTAAGAAACTAGCACAGCTTCGTGAGGCGGGTATTGATCCATTTCCTCATACGTTTGAGAAAACTCACACCTGCGGTGAAATCATCGCGGCTCACTCTGATCTTCAAACAGGGGAGAAGCGTGAAAGCACAGTTGTGACTCTTGCCGGCCGGATTATGACTTTTCGAGACATGGGTAAAGCCGCTTTCTTTAACATTCAAGATCAGACGGGCCGTATGCAAATCTACGCTCGTATTCAAGAATTACCAGAGCAAGAAGCGAAAGCTTTTAAGCTTGTCGACCTCGGTGATATCGTAGGCCTTACTGGTTTTGTTTTCAAAACTCAAAAGGGTGAGCTTTCAATTCACATTCAGCGCTTTCAGATTCTTTGCAAAACTCTTGAGCCGTTACCTGAGAAATTCCACGGTCTTCAAGACGTCGAGATTAAATATCGCCACCGACACTTAGATTTAATCTCTGATCCGGACTCTAGAAAAGTTTTTGAGTCTCGTACAAAAATTATCAAAGCATTCCGTAGCTTCTTAGATAAGCGCGGCTTTTTAGAAGTGGAAACTCCGGTGCTTCAGCCTATTTATGGTGGAGCTTCTGCGAATCCGTTTCAAACTCACCATCGCGCTCTTGATATGAATCTTTACATGAAGATTTCACCAGAGCTTTATTTGAAACGTCTTATTGTTGGCGGGTTCGAAAAAGTTTATGAAATCGGCAAGAACTTCCGTAACGAAGGCATCGATCGTTCGCACAATCCAGAATTCACTATGCTTGAGTTCTACGAAGCTTATACAGACTACAACTACCAAATGAAGCAGTTTGAAGAGATGATCGCTCAAGTGGCCATCGAAGTAACGGGTTCATCGAAAGTCATGTACCAAGGCAAAGAGATCGATTTTACTCCACCATGGCGCCGTTTAACAGTTGTCGACGGTATTCGTGAGTACGCTGGCGTTGATGTTGAAAAAATGGATACAGCTGAACTTTTGGCGCTGGTTAGAAAACTTGGCGGTGATATTGATAAGCCGCTTTCAAAGGGCGAAATGATTGCTCAAGCTTTTGAACTTTCTGTTGAAGAGCATTTGTGGCAACCAACATTTATTATGGATCACCCGGTAGAGATTTCTCCACTGACAAAAGCTCACCGTACGAAAAAAGGTTACGTAGAGCGCTTTGAGCCGTTCGCGGCGCAAATGGAAATTGGTAATGCGTACACCGAGCTTAATGATCCAGAAGAGCAGTATGAGCGCTTGGCTGAACAAGAGAAGAAGCGTGTCGTAGATGAAGAAGCTCAACCCATGGATCATGACTTTATTCACGCTATTGATACAGGTATGCCGCCTACCGGTGGTGTAGGTATTGGTATTGAGCGTATCGTGATGATTTTGACAGATCGTCCGAGTATCCGTGACATAATATTTTTCCCAACGATGAAAATCCGTGATTAAAAAATCTATAAACCTTCTTTTGCTGACGGCTGCGACTTTTGCATTGGCAGCGTGTTCGACGCCGCCGGCGACGAAGACTTATGAGACTCAAGATGTTGAGACGCAGATTCTTTTTGAGCGCATTTCTAAGCCTATCAAAATCACTGAGAAAACAATTATCGTTGATGCTCGAAGTTCATTTGATTTTGCTATGACCCATGCTCCTGGTAGTGTGAATCTCAGCTGGAAAGAGTTTGCCGTAGTGAAGCCGCCAGTACCAGGCTTAATGAAAGATGATCTTTACCCTGAAGCTTTACGTTTAGCTCGCTTAGGTATCCAGCCGAACTCATCAGTTGTTATTGCGTCGTACGGCGATCAAAGCAAAGGCGACGAAGGTCGTTTGGCTTGGACGCTGATTTATATGGGCGTTAAAGATGTGCAGATCGCAAGCCTCGATAGTTTAGGTCTACGTTTTTCAAACCTTGTGAATCCGCCTCCACAAGCGAGTGCAGTGCCATGGAAGCCAGTTGTGGCTCCGAGTATTTTGACGGATCGTAAAGAGGTTTTGAGTATTGGTTTAACCAAAGCCGTTCCCACTCAACATATACTCGATGTGCGCACGAATGCTGAGTACACTGAGAAAGTAAAAGTTGGGTTCAAAACTCACAAACCTGATTTGCGTGCAGTGAATATTCCATTTAATGAATTTTTTGATCGCAGTGGTCGTCCAAACCTAAATATGGTTCAACGCCTACAAGGCATTCAAATTAAGCCAGAACATCGCATAGTGGTGATCAGCAATAACGGTATCCGATCAGGAGCTGTGACCTTTGCATTACTCTCGATGGGCTATAAAAACGTAGCCAACTATGCTGGGGGATGGACAGATCTTCTCAATAGCGTAAAGGGCAAGCGCGCTCGTAAGTAAGGCGCTTGAGTCAGCTATTTACGAGTCTTCACTTCGTAATAAAGATAATAATATTGTAGTAAGTCGGGCCGCTCTTCATCTGCAAACCCGTATTAATCGCGAGCGTTTGTTTGTCAGCGATTTTAAAATCATCGGCTTCATCAAAGACAACGGGCTCATCTTTTCCGGAGCGTGAGACAAGGTGGAGAATTCCACTTTTATGTTCAAGTTTCAGACTTAGATTCGAATCACCAAATTTCAGTTTAGAATTAAGTGCTAGCTTTTCTTCGCTCATCACTTTCGTTTCTAAAATTTGAATTTGTTTTTTATCTAGAGCCAATTTGAGTTTTGGAGAGAAGTTCGAAATTTTCGCAATATAAGGCCGAGTGATAGCCCGCTCGCGGGCTAGGCCAGAATAGAAACCTGAAGCGTGGGATTCGTTTAACGCGGTAATTCGAACGTTTAAATCCTTGGCTTGAACTTCAGAGTCGAAGAGTAAACCGATCGCAATCAGCAGAAGAGCGAATAACCCGCTGCTTTTAATCATTAAGTGTTAACCGATTTTTCCATCTGGAAAAGAACTTCGTTCATGGCTTTTAAAAACTCAGGGTCATAGCGGCCCGAAAGTTTTGTTGTCATAAACTCTAATGCGGCTTTAGGCACCATTGGTTTATTGTAGGAACGCTGAGTTGTAAGGGCATCGAAAGTATCACAGAGAGCTACGATCTTCGCCATCGGGTGAATCTCGTGGGCTTGCAGCTGCTGAGGATAGCCGTTGCCCACCATGCTCTCATGGTGCTCGAAACAACAAGCCTTAATGGCCTCAGAAACTTTATGATCATTTAAAATTTGTAAACCAAACTGTGGGTGCTTTTGCATCTGCGCCCATTCAACATCATTGAGCGGACCATCTTTACAGATAATATCCACGCTCACTTGGCGTTTACCGATATCATGAAAAAGCGAACCTTCGCCCATCTGTTGAAGCTCAGCTTTGTTAAAGCCTGCCACTTGAGCGAGGCCGAGAGAGTAAATTCCCACATCAAGAGAGTGAGTGTAAGTATAAAAATCGTGGCTTGATAAACCAATCAAGTGAGCCATGGCCTCAGGCTCTTCACCCATAAGGTCGACGAACTGGCCGATAATGATTTTTGATTCTTGTAGGGCGCGCTCAATATCTGGGCTTTCAAAAAGCTCTTCAACAAGAGTGAGTGAGCTTTCACGCAAGATAATAGCTTTTGCTTTGGTGTCCAGATTGCTGTTTTTTAAAACGTCATGAATATATTTTTTGTAAGTTGGGCGCTCACTGCCTTTAATAAAAAAGGCGTCCGGAGCTTTATTCTCAAACTTATCTAACTTTTCAGCTGCGATTTTATCGCCTTTACGGGTGTAAAGAATCTGTTTGGCATTAATCAAGACATAAAGATCAAACGGAATAGGCTCTAACGGATTGAGCGAATTGAGGCGGACCTTAAGAAAATTCTCGTTGTGGACTTCAGACATGTGATCTTAGTTTGCCATTAGAAGGTTTTTGGGCCAAATTCATTGCTAAATTACGACCACATTACAGACCTTGGTCAAAAGAGATTCTCATGCCACTTGAGCTCACAACCCCAATTCAATTCATGAAAGGCGTAGGCCCCAAGCTGGGCGATCTCTTGCGCAAGCGGGGAATAGATACCGTCAGTGATCTCTTTGACTGGTACCCGCGCACTTATGAAGATCGACGCGCCGCTCGCACCATCTCATCTCTCCAGGCCGAACAAATTGTGAGTCTAGCTGCCATGGTTGTCGCGGTTAAACAAATCCCAATGGGCAGCAGTCATCGCAAAATGTACGAAGTGACTCTGGGCGATGCCACGGGCCGAATCAACTGCAAATACTTTCGTGTTCCTTATCGCGGTTATTTTGATCGCTTCGCGCGCAATCAGAAAGTTCGTATTTCGGGCAAAGTGATTCTCTATCGCGGTAAGCTTGAGTTTCATCATCCTGACATCCAACCGATTTACGAAGATGATCCTGAAGAGCTCAAAGATATTTTGATTCCGGTTTATACCGAAACAGAGGGTTTAAGTACGGCGAAAGTGCGAAAGCTCCTTGAGCAGGCTTCTGCTGAAATTATATCGAAAAGTGAATACCCAGAAATTTTCCCGGCTTGGCTTCGCGAGAAATATAAATTAGCAACGCGCGCTCAAGCTTTAAAAGAGGTTCACTTTCCGCATGTCGATAATGCCGAATATCTTTTAAAATTTACTTCAGAAGCTCAGCACCGAATTATTTTCGAAGAGTTTTTCTGGATTGAGCTTTATATGGCCAGCATTCGCGAAGGTGTGCGCCGTGAAAAAGCCATCGCCATTAGTAATGACGGCGCCTGGGTGAAGAAGATTCGCGAAAAGTTGCCCTTTGAGCTGACAGGTGCACAGGAGCGTACACTCAGCGAAGTTTTAGTCGACATCGCAAAGCCTCATCCCATGCATCGCCTCGTCCAAGGAGATGTGGGCTCAGGTAAAACTATGGTGGCTTTACTCGCCGCTGTTCAGGCTGCGCAGAACGGAATTCAAACGGCGATTATGGCTCCGACCGAAATTCTGGCTGAGCAGCACTTTAAGAATGCTAAAAAATTTCTCACTGAAACTTTAGGAATTGAAGTTGAGCTCATCACCGGTCGCTTAAAAACTAAAGAGTATAAAGCGGCTGTTGAGCGTGTAAAATCTGGCGAAGCTATGATTTGTGTGGGCACGCACGCCCTTATAGAAGAGAGCGTAGAGTTTAAAAATCTCGGCCTAGTTATTGTGGACGAGCAGCACCGCTTCGGTGTTGAGCAGAGAAATAAGCTGAAGAAAAATAATTCTCCTCACTTCTTAGTTATGACAGCAACGCCAATTCCAAGAACTTTGGCGATGACGGTTTATGGTGATCTTGATGTTTCGATTATTGATGAATTGCCACCAGGACGTTCACCCATCGTAACTCGTAAAGTTTTCCCAACGGCGCGCGAGAAAGTTTTCGGCTTTATGCGCGAGCAAATCAGTAAAGGTCGTCAGGCTTACGTGATTTATCCGCTGGTTGAAGAGAGCGAAAAGATCGATTTGAAAAACGCCGTAGAAGAATTTGAAGTTCTACAGGCAAAATTTCCAGAATTTAAGTTAGGACTTCTTCATGGCCGTATGAAAGGCGAAGAAAAAGAAGCCGTTATGGCCGATTTCAGGGACGGTAAAACTCAGATTTTAATTTCAACAACCGTTGTAGAAGTTGGCGTTGATGTGCCCAATGCCACAATTATGGTGATTGAACATGCTGAGCGTTTTGGTTTGTCACAGCTCCATCAATTGCGTGGTCGCGTAGGTCGGGGAGAACACAAAAGCTATTGTGTTCTGATGCTCGGATACGCCATGTCTGAAGAGGCCTTGAAGCGCGCTGAAGTGATTGTGAGTACAACTGACGGCTTTAAAATCTCTGAAGCTGATTTAGAACTTCGTGGCCCTGGTGAATTCTTAGGCCGTCGTCAATCGGGCTTACCAGGCTTTAAAATGGCCAATCTGGTTCGTGATATTAAAATTTTAAAAGAAGCGCGCGACGCAGCTCATGAACTTCTCGCTCGAGACCCTTATTTAACAAAAAACGAACATGCTTTGATTAAAGAGCAATTCGAAAAAGCTAAAACGCATATTGTGGGTTAGACCAATGGATGATCGTAATTTTACTATTTTTAGAAGGTATTAATGAAAAGTAAGATCGATGTACTAGATCAAAAAGTGCTTCTTAAGATTCAAAACTGGCGTCGTCGTCCACTAAATTCATTCTTTCTTTATCTCACTTATACCGGAACAGGCTATGCGTGGTGGATTTTCGCTCTTGTTCTCAATGTACTTAATTATTTGAATATCCAATTTATCCCCAATCAAAATAGATTTCTAAACGCACTTTTCAGTCCCTTACTCGCTTGGTTCTTAGGTTATTTTCTTAAGAAGCATTACGGACGCAAAAGACCTTCGGCGGCTATTGCAGGTTTTGAGCAGTATATCTCGCCTCCAACTTGTGGGTCATTTCCTTCAAGTCATGCTTCTGCTTCAACGGCTTTCTTTATCGCTCTAGTTTTAATGGTTCATCCATGGGCGTCATTTGTTGGAGTATGGGCGGCCCTTATTTCATTCTCACGCCTTTATTTAGGTGTTCACTACCTCAGCGATGTTTTGGCGGGTGCTGTGCTCGGTGTCTTCTGCGCCTTCACGGTTCTGGCAGTTTTGTAATATGCAACGCACAATCTGATCATTTATAAATGATAATTTGACCACTTTTTTGAAGCTTATTTTTCTGCGCTTGCGCATTTCATTTGCTTAGCACCAGCGGGGTCATGCTTGATGTTTCGCACTTAAGGGCGAAGGTGACACGCTCTTTTAAAGTGTGATTATCGAGCCTTCAAAAATATGAAACTTTTTTGATAAATACGCATTTCAGTGATTTTAAAAACATGTGTTAATCTGCCTCTCGCAAATGAAACAGAAAACTCTTTTTAATTTATCAAAATATTCAAGCGACTTCGGCGGAAGTTTACTCATTGGTAAAAGAAGGTCTTCAAGGCCAATATCAACTAAAAATTCTCTGCATATCGTTTTGCGAGGAGATACGAAGTTATCGGGCTCACTGCTTAAATATCGGTCAGACATCGATTCTGGTTTCAAACGCTTTTCAGAAAAGTTCGGCGTTAAAATTTATAAACACTCGATTGTCTCGAATCATGTGCACTTTGTTGGGCTTTTTAATTCACGTCAGCAGTACGTGAAATTCATCAGAGCTTTAACCGGTTTTATAGCAATAAGAACCAAGATCATTTGGACTTTAAGACCCTATAGCCGCATTTTAGCTTGGGGGCGAAGCTTCAGAACGGCTATTGATTATGTCATTAAAAATCATTTGGAAGCTTTGGGAGTTATTGCTTATCAAGAGAGAGCGAAGCGAAAGCGGAGGTGAGATTTAAGCTCAAGCTAAAACCAAGCCTCTTCTATTCAATTTTGATTCACCAAACTAGTTTCTAGACCTTTACAAATCAAAAATCGGGCCCAAATTGTCCATAGTGGCACTTAGGTTTTTTGCTTGAGCACTGAGTAGATTCGATTACACCAATTTGGCATTACCTTTTTACACTCGAAATTACTCAGCTCTATCCTTTTTTTATACTGTGGTGCTCAATTTTGTCAGAGTCTTTGATTACTCGTGTCAAAACTGCTATAAAAACCGGGCTAGACGATTACCCTCCGCGGGAAATCACTCTGGTAGAAGAAGTACTTAACAAAAGGAAACTGAATGGAAATGTACACTGTTGGAGATAATGCTGTTTATGCCGGCCACGGAGTTGGTAAAATCGTAGCTATCGAAACGACTGAAATGTACGGTCGCAGTCAGACTTTCTATCGCATCCAAATCCTTGAGACAGGAATGAAAATTCTTGTTCCAACTGATAACGCAGAGTCACGCGGTCTTAGACCTATTATTTCTAGTGACGAAGCTGACAAGGTATTGGGTATTGTGCGCGAGAAGAAATTTAAAATCGACAATCAAACTTGGAACCGTCGCTACCGTGAATACATGGAAAAGATCAAAACTGGCTCTGTATTCGAGATAGCTGAAGTTTTCCGTGATCTTTACCTTCTTAAAGGTGAGAAAGAGCTCTCATTCGGTGAGAAGAAGATGCTCGACATGGCGCGAGGCCTACTTCTTCGTGAATTAGCTTTAGCTAAGAGCGAAGAAACTCTTCAGGCTCAAGAAGATCTCGTTAACATTTTTGATCTTAAAAAAGCGTAAACATTCCTTCTAAATCTGTCTATACTGGTTGGCTATGAATTCTTCAAACGCCGCCAGTCCTAATCACGATAGAGTCCGAACAAGATTTGCTCCAAGCCCAACTGGTTATCTTCATGTGGGTGGAGCTCGTACGGCTTTGTACTCTTATCTTTTTGCTAAAAAAAATGGTGGTGATTTCATTCTTCGCGTTGAAGACACGGATGAAGAGCGCTCAACCGAAGACAGCATGAAAATGCAGCTGGCTGATTTGGCTTGGCTCGGGCTTAATTATTCTGAAGGCGTGGATTCTAAAACTTTGAAAGACATCGGTCCTTACGGGCCTTACCGCCAAAGTCAGCGTAAAAATATTTACCGTGAATACGCCGACAAACTTTTAAAAGATGGAATCGCTTACCACTGCTTTATGACGGATGAAGAGATTGAAGCCCAGCGCGAGCTCGCTATTAAAGAAGGCCGTCCGCAGCAGGTGAACTCTCCTTATCGTGATTGGACTTTGGCTCAAGCTGAAGCCGAGATTGCAAAAGGTCGTCAGGCGACGGTTCGCTTTAAAGTTCCAGATCTAACCCGAGAATATAGTTTTGTTGATTTAGTTCGTGGAGAAGTTAAATTTCCATCAGATATGGTCAATGACTTTGTTCTTTTGCGCACAGGCGGAATGCCCGTTTACAACTTCTGTAATGTGATCGACGACGCCCTGATGAAGATCTCTCACGTGATGCGTGGTGAGGAGCATTTATCGAACACCCTTCGTCAGATGATGCTTTATGAGGCTTTGAAGTTTCCGCTCCCACGTTTTGGTCACTTGTCGATTATTTTAGGCTCAGATCGCCAGAAGCTTTCAAAGCGTCATGGCGCGACCAGCGTGAATGAATACAATGAGCGTGGCTATATACCAGAAGCGATGAATAACTTCTTAGCTCTTTGCGGTTGGAGCTCAGCGACTGGTGAAGAAGTTTTATCTATGGATGAAATGATCCAGCAGTTCGATACAGATCGCCTGCACCCAGCTTCAGCTGTTTTTGATGAAGTGAAACTCAAGTGGATGAATGCTCAGCACTTAAGAGCATTGCCTCATGCAGAACTTTGGAAACGTCTCGCTCCTTTCTTTGCGAAGGCGGGTTTGATTCTGCCAACAGATGCAGATTGGCAAGATCGCTCACTCTCGGTGTTTAAAATTTATATGGAGCTTCTCGCTGATGCTGTTGAACTTTATCGTCCGCTTTCTCTGGCTCCATTAGAAGTGCAGCCGGAGTCGAAAGAGGCTTTGGGCTGGCCGAAGACCCGTGAAGTGGTAGAGAAGTGGAAGTCTTTAGTGACGGCTCATCCGACGGATTATATTTCTGAGGCTGAGTTCGTAGCGTACCAAGATCAAGTGAAGAACTTGGTGGGTGTGAAGGGCAAAGAGCTCTTTATGCCGATTCGCGTGGCGGTGATTGGTAAGCCTCAGGGAGCCGAGCTTAAGATTCTTGTGCCGCTCATGAAGAAGACCGTTCTGATTGAGCGCGCTGATACAGTTTTACAACAGATCTAATTGAACTAAGAGAGAAAATTATGGCCATTCAAATTTACAATACACTGACAAGAAAAAAAGAAGAGTTTACGACACTCGAGCCAGGTAAAGTACGAATGTATGTTTGTGGCCCGACAGTTTACGATTTTCTTCATGTGGGTAACTTTTTCGGCGCCATCTTTTTCAACTTAGTTCGTAACTGGCTTGAGAAGAGCGGCTATCAAGTGACTTATGTTTATAACTACACAGATGTAGATGATAAAATTATCGATCGAGCAAAAAAAGAAAATGTAGAAGCGAAAGAAATCTCAGAAAAATTTATTATGGAGTTTGAGAAAGACTATAAGCGTCTTCATCTTAAAGCCCACTCAAAGAACCCACGCGTTTCAGAATTTATGGATGAAATCGTGGCCTTCGTGAAAGACCTTGTCGATAATAAAAAAGCTTATGAACTCAATGGTGATGTTTACTTCGATGTTCCGGGTTTCAAAGATTACGGTAAGCTTTCAAACAAAACTATCGACGACCTTGTTGCTGGTCACCGAATCGATGTGAACGAAAAGAAACGACATGTCTCTGACTTTGCGCTTTGGAAGAAAGCTAAAGAAGGCGAGCCGTCTTGGCCTTCGCCATGGGGCCATGGCCGCCCGGGTTGGCATATTGAGTGTTCAGCGATGAACTACGCTATTTTCGGAGAGCAAATTGATATTCACGGTGGTGGTCTCGATTTAACATTTCCGCACCATGAAAATGAAATTGCACAGACTGAAGCTCGCACGGGCAAAACGTTTGCGCGCTATTGGATGCACAATAACATGCTCAACTTTGGCGCTGTGAAGATGTCGAAGTCTTTAGGTAATGTTCGTAAAGCTCGCGATTTTATCGAAGAGTACAATGGTGAGATTTTAAAATTTCTTATTTTGTCTTCGCACTACCGTAGTATTATTGACTTCAGTTTGCCGCAAATTGAGCGTACGATTTCAAACCTCGCGCGATTCTATTCGAGCCTCGCGTTCGCGCAAGAATTGATGAAGGGCGGGGCGTTAGTGCCGGTGCCTGAGAAATTTCAAAAAGCCTTAGCTGAGGCTGATGATAAAATTAAAAAAGCGCTAGACGATGATTTTAATACTCCAGAAGTAATGGCGCAGTTTTATGAAATTATGCGCACGTTTAATGGCCTTTGCCGCACTCCAGGTAAAGTGAAGCCCGAACAGCAGGCGATCGCTGAAACCTATTTTCATTGGCTTAAAGATAAAGCCAGTGTGATGGCGCTCTTTAAAGAAGATGCAGCTCAGTTTCTTGTGACCCTTGACGATATGTTGCTGGCTAAAAAAGAACTCACTCGCGATAAGATCAATGCATTAGTGTCAGAGCGGGCTCAGGCGCGTGCCAATAAAGATTTCGCGAAATCAGATGAACTTAGAAATAAACTCGTTGAGCTCGGCATTTCGGTGCAAGATTCAGCGGCCGGCAGTCAGTGGGAAGTTTCTAAGCCACACGGTTAATAGACTGCAGAGTTAGGAAGATTTAACTCAGATGAAAAAGTCAGCTCGTTTCAAAATTCATTCGAACTTTAAACCTATGGGCGACCAGCCTGCAGCTATTGCTGCGCTTGTAGATAACCTTAAAAAAGGGGCGCGCGATCAGGTGCTATTGGGTGTGACAGGTTCAGGTAAAACCTTTACTGCGGCCAATGTGATAGAAAAACTTCAGGTGCCGACATTGATCATGGCCCACAATAAAACTCTCGCGGCTCAGCTGTATGTGGAGTTTAAAGAGCTCTTTCCTGAAAATGCGGTGGAGTATTTCGTTTCTTATTACGATTACTATCAGCCGGAAGCTTTTATCCCGTCGACCAATACTTTTATTGAAAAAGACTCGGCTATTAATGAGCAGATAGAAATGATGCGCCACTCGGCCACTCGTTCGCTGCTGTCGCGTGACGACGTTATTATCGTGAGCTCGGTTTCTTGCATCTACGGTATCGGTAGCGTGGAAGAGTACGAGAACATGACCATTAAGTTGGCGTCGAACTCGAACATGCGCCGCGATCACTTCTTGCGCGACTTAGTTAAGATTCAGTATCGCCGTAATGATATTGATTTTCATCGCGGTACGTTTCGCGTGCGGGGCGATGTGGTCGAGGTTCATCCGCCTTACGAAGAGAATGAAATCGTTCGTATTGAATTTTTTGGTGACTACATTGAGAAGATCTCAATTGGTGACCCGCTTTTAGGAAAAGAATTTAAAACTATTGAGAGTGTTGAGATTTACCCCGGCAGTCACTATGTGACGGGCGAAGGACGAGTGAAATCGGCCATTGACACCATTCGTGAAGAGCTGCGCGAGCGCATGGTGTTCTTAAAAGAAAACATGAAATACGCTGAACATGATCGAATCGAGCAGCGCACCCAATATGATTTAGAGATTTTAAGTGAAATGGGTTTCTGCCCGGGTATCGAAAACTACTCCCGCCATTTGACCGGTCGAGCGCCGAACGAGCCGCCACCGACTCTGCTGGAGTACTTTCCCGATGATTTTTTAACGATTATCGATGAGTCCCATGTGACAGTTCCGCAAATTGGGGCCATGTACAAGGGTGATCGGGCGCGTAAGACCACACTTGTTGAGTATGGCTTTCGTTTGCCTTCGGCTCTTGATAATCGTCCATTAAACTTTCCGGAATTTGAAAGTATGATGGATAAAGTGATTTATGTGTCGGCAACACCGTCGAATTACGAGATTCAAAAAAGCCAAGGTTTAATTGTTGAGCAGATTATTCGCCCGACAGGTCTCATTGACCCAGTTATTGAAATTCGCCCGGTGAAACACCAGGTGGATGATTTATTGAAAGAGATTCGCTTGCGCGTTGAGCGTAAAGAAAGAGTTTTGATCACCACTCTCACAAAGCGCAGTGCTGAAGATCTCACTGAATATTATCAAGGATTAGGCGTGAAGGTTAAATATCTTCACAGCGAGATTCACACTCTTGAGCGCGTCGAAATTTTAAGAGATTTGCGTCTCGGTGTTTTCGATGTCTTAGTGGGCATTAACTTACTTCGAGAAGGTCTCGATTTACCTGAAGTGAGCTTAGTCGCAATTACTGATGCTGATAAAGAAGGCTTTTTAAGATCTGAGCGCTCTTTAATTCAAACAATTGGGCGAGCGGCTCGAAATGAAAACGGTATGGTTATTCTTTATGCGGATGTTGAAACTGACTCTATTAAGAAAGCGGTTTCAGAAACCTATCGCCGTCGTGCCATTCAAATAGAATACAATACGAAACACGGCATCAGGCCAACAACCATTAAGAAAAAAGTGGCAGGAGACTTCTCTGAACTTCATGGAATTGAAATGGTCAGCGGTAAAGCGGCGAAGCCGAATGTTCAAGCTATGGCAAAGCTCAGCGACACCCTTGAGAAA
This sequence comes from uncultured Pseudobdellovibrionaceae bacterium, assembly GCA_964360255.1. Classification (GTDB taxonomy): domain Bacteria; phylum Bdellovibrionota; class Bdellovibrionia; order Bdellovibrionales; family UBA1609; genus CAYHVK01. The sequence continues at coordinate 145,477 of CAYHVK010000003.1, forward strand.
ATGGCCTTGAAGCCGGGTAGCGTAGAGAAAGAAGTTGTGAAGCTTCGCAAGAAAATGAAGAAGCACGCAGCGGAACTAGAGTTTGAAGAAGCGGCTAAGCTGCGTGATGAAGTGAAGCGCCTTGAGCTGATTCAATTGTCTTTACAAGAGGGTGAAGTGGATACGGCCTCTCATCAAGTTGTAGAAGGTCAAGATGGCGACGAGTCTTGAAAAGAAGCTCGAAGAGCTGAAACTCAGGATTAAAGAATTTCCGAATACACCGGGCGTGTATTTAATGAAGGGCGCGGGTGAGAAGATTATCTACGTGGGCAAGGCCAAAGATGTGCGCTCGCGGGTCAGGTCTTATTTTCAAGACAAAAAACATCAGAGCGCTAAAACCATCTATCTGGTGAATCAGATTTTAACTATTGATTATATTCTTACCAAAACCGAAGTTGAAGCCTTTCTGCTTGAAGCTTCGCTGATTAAAAAGCACCGCCCTAAATATAATATTCGTCTCAAGGACGATAAAAATTATCCTTACATTCGAGTGACCATCAACGAGCCGTTTCCACGACTCTATGTGAGTCGTCGCGTGCAAAGCGATGGGGCCTACTATTATGGTCCGTATACAAGCGGTATGGCCGTGCGTGAGACGATTAAATTTCTTAATCGCAGCTTCTGTATTCGTGATTGCACCGATGGTTTCTTTAAAACTCGTAAGCGCCCCTGCCTCACTCACCAGATCGGTCGTTGTGCAGCCCCTTGTGTGGGTCTGATTGATAGCGAAAATTATCATATAGATATTAAAGGAGCGATTCAGTTTCTTGAGGGACGCAATAAACAGCTGATCAAAGAGCTGCGCGTGAAAATGAAAGCGACCAGTGAAACCGAGAAGTACGAAGAGGCCGCTCGCATCCGCGACAGTCTTTTTGCCATTGAAAAGTTGGTCGAGACGCAAGTCATGGTGAGCTCGAAAGACGACCTCGATCAGGACGTTATTGCTTACTTCGGTGATGAGCGCGGAACATTGATTGAAGTGCTGCATATTCGTAAGGGTCGCGTGATTGGTAATCGTTCGCAATTTATACCGAAGCTCGATTGCAACTCAGAAGCAGAAGACCCGAAAGAATGGCTCACTTCTTTTATCAACCAGTATTATGAAGAGAATATTATTCCCGATCAAATTTTACTGCCGGTAGATTTAACCTCTGATATTTACAAACTTCTCGTCGATGTATTTAAAGAGCGTCAGAATCGTCGCTCGACTTTGCGGCATTCTTTTGGCTCTGATGGTACAAAGCTCATGACCATGGCGAAGAAGAACGCCGAAGCACACTTTAAAGATCATGTGAAAAAGCAAACCGATGGGCTTGAAATTCTCGGCGAGATTCAGGCTAAGTTTCATTTGCGGGCTCTACCGATGCGCATCGAGTGCTACGATATTTCAAATTTTCAAGGTCGTGACTCGGTGGCGAGCCAAGTGGTCTTTGAAGAGGGCATTCCGAAAAAAGAAGATTACCGTAAGTACAAAATTAAAACGGTCGAAGGCTCAAACGATTTTGCCAGTATGAAAGAGGTGCTCGAGCGCCGCTTTAAACACACCGAGTACGAAGACCCGCAGCTGGTTATCGTGGATGGTGGTAAAGGTCAGCTGAAGCTCGCTCTTGAGGCTTTAAAGCAAATTGGCCGTGAAGATATTCAAGTGGTTGGTATGGCTAAGGCCCGCACTGAGGGTTCATTTACAGATATTGAAGTGAGCAGTTCAGAGGAGCGTTTCTTTCTGCCGGGCCGCTCGAACCCAGTGACTTTTCATCGTCAGCAACAGGCTTTGCAGCTTCTCGTTTCAATTCGCGATGAGGCTCATCGCTTTGCCATTACCTTCCACCGTTTGCTGAGAGATAAGAAGCTTTTTGAAAGCGAGCTGGATGCAATTAAAGGTTTGGGCGAAAAGCGCAGAACAGCTCTTTTAAAACACTTTGGTAGCGTTGAGGCCATTCGCCAAGCTAACGTCGATGAAATTTCAGAGGTCCCAGGTATAAATGAAAAATTAGCCGGAGAAATTATCGAGTTTTTGAATAAAAACGCGGTGGGTAATGCTAACGAAGATTAGATTCCAACCGTGAGTTTTTGGCGTAGCCAAACAAAGAGCAGCGGCAAAAGTAACCAAATCAGCAGACTGGCATCGCGGCCGGTCACTCTAAAGCCAAAACGAATCAGATTAATAAGCAGACAAAATACAGCTGCAAAATAAGCTAAAAAAATATTCTGTGAGTGCGGCACTAAAAAACTCAGCAGATGCACGAGAAAATTGGCTGAGTTGGGGCCCGCCTTAATTTGCATAATTAAAACTAGTAAATTACCAAATGAGAGAACTAAAAGGGGAAGTGAGAGCAGGTAGGCGAGGTGGCCGAATATCCAACTTCTCTTAACAAATATGGTGATATCTGGTTTGCGTTCCACAAGCAGCCTCTAAATTAGTAAACCAAGATGTTTATTGAAGCGAATGTTCTAGGTGACGAACCTGAATTTGGCACGAGTCGCAATGAGCATCTTCTTTAGTTTTTAAGTCTATAAAATGAGTCACGTGAGTCAATAAAAGCTCGTCGCCACAAAGCGGGCAATGGTGTTGATCATCAAGAAAGCGCTCTAATGGCGTTATAGAGTCGTTGATGTCTAAAATTTCAGCGATGAGTTTGTCTTTGTTATCCATTTTTAAGCCCCTTTGAAAACTTGTATTCACTCATTCGGCGTCTGTGAGAATGGCTGTAGGGCTCTAGATGAAATGGGTTTAAATTTGGTCTTAGGCTCGAGGAAAATTTTGCCGCTACCGGTCTTTAAATGAGTTTTATTAGACCTGGACCCTCAATTTCCGTAAGTTACCCCCATGTTTAGAGCCTCTCCGGAATACCGATATTTAAGCGATGTTTTAGGTTTGCAGCAGTTTGTGCGGCCTGAAGGGGTGCATGGAGCGGGAATTCTTGTCGTCGCCGATCAAAAACTCAGCACGGGCGAGACAGAGCTTCTCAAAAAAATGCTCGGCTCGATTAAAATTGAAAATTATGAAACGGTAGTGACTTCTTCGTTCTCAGCGATGGCTGGTGAAATTGCCAATGCTCGAGGTGTGATTTTCATTTCGGCGAACAATTCGTTCACTGTTCAAACAAATCAGCCGGCAGTTGAAATTAAAGATTTCTATCTTATGAACTCAGACGAAGCTCATCCTTCAGAAACTATGGCGTATAAAAAAACGGCCTGGGCTGAACTTCAAAACTTTAAAAAGAAGATCAATGGCTAAACAAATTTCTTTTGGCAAAATTATTGCGCTTTTACTTTTTGTGTTTCTTTTTACGGCGCTTCTCAGCTCCATCTCAAGTTTTGCTTCCTTACAAGACCGATTACCTGAATTAGATTCTGCTGCGTGCACACTTGAAGTGGATATTATCGGAGCCATTGGCCCAGCCTCACTTGATTTAATTACGCGAGTTCAAGGGCGTGCTGAAAAAGCAGGGTGTAAATCAATTCTTCTGCAGATTAATACTCCTGGTGGAAGTTTGCAGACCACGCGAATGATTGTTGAAAGAATTCTAGATTCAGAGATTCCGTTTCTTTGCTTGGTGGCTCCCGCAGGGGCTCACGCTGGTAGTGCTGGTGCGATTATAATGCAAGCTTGTCACGTCGCTGGCGGTTTAGAGACTACGAACTTAGGTGCTGCCACACCCATCTCATCTGATGGAGCACAAATTGCCGAAGACCTTCGCAAGAAAATCATGAACGACACCCGTTCATGGGTTGAGGGCCTCGCCCAACTTCGCGGTCGCAATGTTGAGTTTGCTAGAGATATCGTTGAGAAAGCTAAGTCTGTTTCATCAAAAGAAGCGGTTCAGCTTCGAGCCATCGACTGGGTGGGTAATAATAAAATAGAATTCTTAAAATTTGCCTCTACGAAAACTGTTCAGCTGCAGTCTAAAAAAGATTCAGCAGTTCTTGTCGGCCCCTTACAGACTTTTGCCCTTGATCTTCGCTACCGAGTGATGGATCTGGTCACCAATCCGCAAATTGCTTACATCCTATTTATGGGCAGTTTGGGCCTTCTATATTTTGAAATGACCCACCCGGGATCCATCGTGCCGGGAGTTGTGGGCGGAGTAGGTCTTATTATTTCTTTGATCTCACTTCATATGCTCGATGTGACTTGGGGCGGAGTGCTCTTAATTCTTCTTGGGCTTGGACTTATGGTTGCAGAGGCTTTTGTCGCCAGCTTTGGAGTTTTGGGTGCTGGTGGTGTAATCGCTTTCTTCTTGGGCAGTCTTTTCTTGTTTGATACAGGCACTCAAGGTTTTGAGCTGCCGCTAAGTTTGATTCTGCCCACTTCAATTCTTTTGGGTGTATTGATGTTTGGTGTGGCTTACTTGGCTTTTTCAACTCGTAAGATCAAACCCCACGGTGAGTTCAATGATCTTGTAAATCACAAAGGTATTGTTTCAGAAGTGATCGGTGACGGAACTGAAGGACAAATTGAAATTGATGGGGAGATCTGGAGATTTAAAAGTCAGGCCGCCGTTCAATTGGGCGATCGAGTTCTTGTTACGCGCCACGAAGGTTTAACTTTATTTGTAAAAAAGGAGTCTTAATATGGAAATGAGTTGGTTATTTTTATTGGTGGTTGTGGGGATTGTAATCTTCTCAGCATTTAAAATTTTAAATGAGTGGGAGCGCTCAGTGATTCTTCGCTTCGGTCGCTCAATGGGGATTCGCGGGCCTGGTATCATCGTTTTGATTCCGTTCGTTGAGAAAATGATTCGTATCGATACTCGTACCATCACCATGGATGTTCAGCCGCAAGATATCATCACCAAAGACAATGTGAGTTTAAAAATCAATGCGGTGATTTACTTCAGAGTGGTCGACCCAGAAACAGCGGTGACTAAAGTTGAAGACTATTACTTTGCAACTAGCCAGTTGGCCCAAACCACGCTTCGCTCGGTAGCCGGTCAGTACCAACTCGATGATCTGCTTTCAAACCGTGACAAGATCAACCACGCTCTTCAATCGAACCTTGATAAACAAACAGAGCCATGGGGAATTAAAATCTCCCTTGTTGAAGTGAAGCACATCGACCTACCGAAAGAAATGCAACGAGCCATGGCTCGCGAAGCCGAGGCTGAACGTGAACGTCGCGCGAAGATCATTGGTGCCGAAGGTGAACTTCAGCGTTCTGAGAAGCTGGCTGAAGCCTCGAAGAAGCTTGATGGCTCTTCAACAGCGTTACAGCTCGCTTACTTGCAGACTCTCGGGGAAATTCAAAAAGAGGGTAAGACGACCATTATCTTCCCGCTTCCGATGGATTTACTCCGTCCATTCTTAGCTGATAATAAAGATCGTTAATGATTAGCGGCCGTAAAGGGCCGCACATGAAGCCACATCACGGGCGACTTGCAATTGATAGTCGCCTTCTTTTTTAAAACGTTCAATCGCACGACCTTTAACAGCGAGACAGTCTTTGACCTGCTTCATATGCGGATTTTTATTGTATCCGTAGTCTGCACCTTTCGGTAGCGGGAAGCGATGAGTGTCGCTTTCGTAAAGAGCGTAGCGCTCTTGTACCATAGGTTGAAAATTCAAATAAGCTTCAAAGTCTGGTTTGATTCCCACAAGTTGTGGTGAGCGCCCCGAAGGTAAATTGTAGCGCGCTACAGTTTTAACTAAGGTCGTATTTTTAAATCTTGAATCGATAATATCGCGCTGAGCGGAGCCTTTGCCGAATGTACGAAGGCCCACGGTGAAGCCAATGCCGTAATCTTGGATGGCTCCTGAAAAAGCTTCTGAAGCGCTGGCAGAACTTTGATTGGTTAAAACAATCACGGGCCTATTATCGAGAAACTCTGGCTTCGGTGCTGGCAGAACTCGATTAAGAGTAAATGTAATCGGATCCATGAACTCCATGGTTGAGGCGCCCTGCCCGATAAAGGGACTGAGCATGCAAGACATCTCGCCCACTAGGCCGCCACCATTGCCGCGTACATCAACGATAATAGCTTCGGCCTGTGGATACTTCAGTAGCGCCGCTTTAAAATCTACGCAGGTATTGCGAGAGAAACCGCCTACTTTAATATAGAGATTTTTTTCGATTTCTCGGGAATGAACATTGAGATTTTCAAACGGAACCAATTTTACATTTTTGTAAAGCACCTGGTTGTCGCGCAAAACCGTGAGAACATAAGCCGTATTCACTGTACCGCGCACGTGATCGGCAAATTCGCCAGAGCTCATGTTGCTGGCCGGTTGGTTATTAAAATGCGTGATAATATCAAGGGGGCGAATATCAGAGTTGTAAGCACCGCTTTTATAAACAACATTTGAAACTAAAAAGCCTTTGGTGTTTTTAAATGTGCCTACACCTAAGCGAATCACTTTTTTATCTTCAGGAATTTCTTCAGGCGGAGTGCTCGGTGGTGCTGGCGGAGCCGGTCTGCGCACTTTATTTGGAACATAATAATTTCTCGGCCCGATCACATTTGAATTGTAGGCATTGAGAACGGCGGCCGCAGCGGCTTTTTCTAGTTGCTGTGGGACCATTTTTTTGATTTCGCTATAGAGGGCGGCGAATTTAAAAATCCGCGAGCGGATCATTTCTCTGTCCATGAATGTATTGAATTCACGTTCTTTTTGAATGGCTTTTTCAACCGGCAGACCCTCGAGCATTTTGTCATAGTTGATTTTAACTAAGATCACTTCGCCCAAATCGCGCACGAGTGTTACATAAGGTTTGTGAAAAATTATGGCTGTGCGGCGAGCGATATGAAGATCGTTGCCGGGAATAGTATTTAACAAAGCTTGAAGGCCGTCGGTGCAGCCATAATAGAAACGCGGGTGGCCTTGGCAGTTTTTGTCAGTGATCAGTGCGTCACTATCTTTGTAGCTGAAGCTAGTATCAGACCATTGTTCTTCTAATGTGAGCGCGTAAGTGCTCGTACTAATAGTAGAAATTAGTAACAAGATTCCCAGCGCAAAATGACGTATCCCCATACTCATTCTTCGTACCCCTAGAAGCATTTTACCAAAACACACCGGGCTTTCTAGAGGAATGCGAAATCGCAGTGCGTTTTGGAAATAATGGATGCTTTTAGAAAAATCTTCATACATTCTTTATGTACACATCGGTTTTATTGTCCACGGAGGGGCTCGTGAACCACTTTCAATCATTATTGATTGCGCTTTTCTGCGTGCTAAATTCGGGTTTAGTCTTCGCAGCTTCAGTTCCTGATGACCACACTATTCGTATTCGTATTGAGCATTTGAAGAGTGAAGTGGAGCTTAAAGGCCGTCATATTTTGATCAATGGCGATAAATTTTCTGAATCTATTTTTAAGAAGAAAGCGACGATTCAACTTCGTGAAGATGGCTCATGGAGCGTAAGAACTAAAAATAGCGAGAAGCTTTATCCATCGATGAAACTTGAAATTAGTGGCGAGTCGCTTGAGCTTGACGGTCGGGCCGCTCCTGCACATGTAGTGCTTTCGCATACGACAAAGTCTCTTCAATCTTTACGCTTTGATGCTATCACAGAATTACCCCTTGAAGAGTATTTGCTTGATGTAGTGGCTTCAGAGGTTCCGTCGCACTGGCCAGTTGAAACCTTGAAGGCCCAAGCGGTAGCCGCAAGATCTTATGCTTTAGTGATTCAAAAAGAGCGCGCCGGTAAACCCTATCACATCGATTCTTCAACTCAGCATCAGGTGTTTCAGTACAAGCAACACAAGCGTGTGAAGAACACTTCAAAAATTGTGAAAGCTGTAAAGCAAACTAAAGGTCAAATTTTAGTGGGTGCCGACGGGCAGGTTTTTAAGACGTATTTTCACGCTCACTGTGGGGGAGAAACAGAAGACCCGGGCGCGGTATGGGGCACTCCAGATGAGAACTTCAAACCACTCCACGATAAAGAATCTTGCGACACATCACCTTCGGGTCAGTGGGTGGCCGAAATTAATGAAACTGAATTCTTAAAATATATTGAGAAAAAAGTCGGCGAGAAGTCTCAGGACAATCGTTTTTTAAGTCTGAATTTGAAGCACAAATCAAACTCTGAGCGAATAGAAACCATTGAAATTGCCTCGCTCAAAAGCACCTTGCAGCTGCGCTCGCAGGATTTTAGAGAGGCCTTCGGTTTTACTAAAATTAAGAGCACGATCTTCTCGTTTGAGTACAAAGATGGCGTGTTTTCATTCAAGGGAAGAGGCTACGGACACGGAGCCGGACTCTGCCAAACAGGCTCTCGTTGGATGGGCGCTTCGGGTTCAAATTACAAACAGATTCTCAGTCGCTATTATTCAGCGGCACGTCTATCAGGCCTCGATATAACTTTGTCGAAAAACTAATCAGTTGAGACCCAAGAATGTCACACTGGCACTGTGCCCGGTTTGCAGCCTTGTCTCATTATGAAACATACGGCCAAAATTCACCTGTAAATACATAGATTTACGCGTGCCAAAGCGAGTGGCATAGCCTTAGCTATATATCAAGTTACGAGGTGAGATATGAGAACTACTAAACTACTAATTACTTTAACACTAGCGAGCTTAGCGGCTCTAACTATTGGTTGCGGTAAACAAGAGGGCAACTCTGGATCAGGTATAGCTTATCAGCCGTACGGTCCTTATATTCCGGGCCCAGGTACAGTTGGACCAGGTACAAACCCTGGTACATACGATGGTATCAATTGGGAGTACGGTGGAACAGCTAACCTCACAGTAACAGCTGCAGCACTCAGCTCATATGTTGGATACAACGTTTCAAACGCTTCAAACGTACGCATCAACTTAAACCTTTCAGCATTATTCGGAACAGCGACAGCGGATAGCTATCACAGTGTTAAGGGCGAAAAGTTTGAAGGTTACGGAGGCGTAGTTACAATTGGTTTTGATCAAGGTACTGGTCGCTATGAAGACCGCTTCTCTTCACTTGTTAACCCGAACGGTATGGTTAAGACAGATGCAGAGAACAATAAGTACAACAAATGGCGCCAAGTTGATGGCAAATGGCGCGGTTTCTTTCAAGACTATTACGGTGCGATTGTTGTTGTTATCGATGATATCCAAGATTTTGGTGACGGCTCTAACTATACAGTCGGCGGAGAAGTTTGGTTTAAGAACCACCCGGTCGGAATCAACCTTGGCCCACTTTCACCAACAAGCTGCTGGTTTGTAGTGACTGGCCCATATGATTGCAGAACTCAAAAAGTCGGTAAGAAAGTTGATACAGAAGGTTCACTCTATCCGAACGGCGCCGATGGTTACGTAAAACTCGGTCGCTTCTCGAACTTAGATTTGAACACATCATTCAACTCAACACCGCTAGCTCCGTAAATTAGAACTTTAACTTGAGAAAGGGAGATATTATGAAAAAACAAACTTTAAAAATAATGATGATCGGCTTAATAGCTCTCGCATCTTTAGTTGGCGCGGGTTGCTCAAAAAGTAAATCAGGAAACGGAAACTACAACGGCTATGGTTATGGTTACGGCGGATACGGCTACGGCACAAATGGTGGCTTCCGCGCTTTGGGTAACGAGCCTTCAGGTTACGTTCAATTAGGTCTCGAATTAGGTTATGTAGGTGCAGGACAAGTTCAAGGCGGCGGTGAAATGACTGTCGTTCAAGGCTTTCAGTGTCCATACCCACAAGCGGGTTTAACAACTGGTGCTTGGTCAGTTCGTACAGTTCAGCCAGGTGTAGTCGATGGTAGCGGTGCTATTCGTCAGCTTCGCTTAGAGGCACAAGGTCCGAATGGTCGCGCGATTCTTACAATTGATAATGCAACTGTATTTAGTTTGAATCCAAAAACTTTCTCATGCAGCGGAATGCAAGGCTTCGATGAGCTTGCGGCACTTGTAAAAGTAGAATCGGTTAATGGTTACCCCTGCGGTGCTACTTTCTCAGTGTATTTATTAAACAGCTCACGCATTTGCGGCGGATATTAAAATGAAAAAACAGATCTTGTCAGTTGCGTTGAAATACACGGCACTTCTCGTATTAACGGTGATGAGTACCGCTTGTGCGAATCAGTGGCGAGAGACTGATGAGAGCATTAGCGAAGAAGATGCTTTCTCACTTTTTAATGAATTAAGTCCTCAACTCAATGTAGCTTCAATAGCCACAGATGAAAACTCGGCCATTTACTTCACCCAATCCGGTGAAGCGGGTGGTTTACCTGAGAGCGTCATGTCTTTCAGCGATATGAGTTTCTTAGGTTTTCAAGGCGATGTTTTTGGAATGGGTCTTGAGTACGTCGGTGTGATTTTAGCTGATAGCTACGATAACGGTCAGCGTACATTTGCTCTTATGATTAAAACTTCTGGTGGAGCAGCAAGCTCTCCGTTTGTTGCAACAAGCACGGACTACCACATCAGCAAAGATAAATTTGAAGTTGTTTTTGACACGCCAGCAGGAGCACTTTTGCTTCGCTCTTTCGATATCAGCGATAACTATGATGATGAGCTCGCAGCGAGCATTCACTTAAAGGCTTACATACTTGATGCGAACGGAAATGAAACGCCGATTGGTCAGTTTTCATCACTTCGCGGCTTCGGCGGTTAAAACTTTAATTTGAAAATTTAAAATGAAAAAAATGTCCCTCAACCTCATATCCCTTATCCTTGGCCTCTCCTGTTTAGTAGCAGGAGAGGCTTTTTCTGCTTCTCTGGATGATGTGAAGGTTTGTGAGAAGACATTGAAGGCGCGAGCTTTTTCTCCTGAAGAATTGCATCCCAGTTTTAAAATGGTCGGTCAGCCTTCAGTAAAAGTGACGGGCCGACAAACACGATCATCACAACAAGAATTTATTCTCGAGCTCACTGGGCGCGAGTGGAGTTCGGCTGCGACCTCTAAGTTGTCAGCTAATACTCCGCAAGGTGATCCACGTGCGATTATTTTTATTTTAGGCCCAGAGCTCGCTCATTTTTTGGGTTTTTCTTTTATTGATGAAAAACACATGACCGTGCCAAGCTTGGAATCTTTCAACGAAAAAGTATTGCTGCTCAATGAAGCTTTAGTAAAGCTCGGATACAAGCCAATTCCGGTGCGTATGTATCTTACCCACAAAGCCTTTGCTAACAATGAGACCTATTCACGGGAGTTTGCCGATAAAGGTGGAATCGCGATTTCGCCAGATTTAGCTATTTTTCTTCATGACGTCAGTTTTCATATGCCCACCGTGGCTATGCCCGCTGATTTTTTGAATAGCGTCATTCAATTTTCTTCGGCCCATTATCATTTTATCAAGTTTTTAGAAGGGCAGATCAGCCAATCGAGAGGCAAAAACCGCAAGGCTTATACTTTTGCATTGCCGTTACTCAGAGCCGCCGAGCCGATTTTTTTAGATAATCTGCTTGGTGCCACGGTGCGGACTTTATTTGAGAATAAAACAGATTCTGATTTTAATCAGGATAGCGCTCGCATTTTGACTCTTCTGTTTGAAAACTTCTTTGCCATGGATACCTTTGATAATCAGAGGCTCGATGTTTTAACCATGGTACTTAGCCGTTTCGATCATATGAATAATAGTGTGATGTATGTTTCAGAAGATCCTGAAGATCATATTTCGCAAGAAGAGATCTACACGATCTTGAAAAATCTATTGTCAAAATTTATGCGTCAAAACCCGGGCTTTAATTGGCGACAGCCAATCCCGAAGTATGAGGGCGCAAGCTTTATCGCGGATACCGAGGCGCGCCTTCTAGAGTTGCAGGCGGCACTAAATAAGATTCGAGCTGGCGATGGGAATTAATCTTTTTTCTCGGTTGATTTTTCGTTTGATCTCACGTCAGCTAGCAATAGCTTTAATTTTCGCCGTGACGAATTTAACAGCTTTTGCTGGGTTCGCGACCTCTCAGCCTGTTAATTGCGATGCTTTTATCTCACGTGCTTTTACTAATTCTGATTTAAAGTCTCAAGAGTCTATTCAAGAGCGTCAGCCTAAGCCGACAGTTGAAGTGATTGGCTCTAAAGCCGGGCGTTTTTCGGGTGGACGTTTAAATATTTTAAAACGTACAGGTAACAAGTGGCATTCAACTTATGCCATTGGCGCGGCTATTCAAGGAGACCCCCGTACGGCAGCACTATTAGTGGGCGGAGACCTGGCGCGCTTTCTTGGTATTTCAGTAATTGATGATCAGCATATGGAAGTCCCGAATTCAGCTGAGTTCAATGGACGGTTGAAAGAGCTCAATGTTTTGCTCGCCAAGAAAGGCTTTGAGCCTATTCAAGTGCAGTTCGCAGATGTGAATGATACGGCGGATGATTATAAATTCTTACAAATGTTTTTAAAGTCTCTAACAACACCGCTTGCCATGGGAGGAGTCATTTACGTTCATGATGTGAGTTACCACCTAGGGCTTTTTGTTGTACCGAATAGTTTTGTCAATCAAGTAAGGCAAGTGGTTCAAATGCAGTCTCAGTTTATTGATCACTTGAAAAATCGTTTAAATCAGGTTCAAAACAAAAAGCAAATTCAATTTTATCAGAGCATTGTGCCGTTCAATTATGAAAGCGAAGCTATGTTTCTTGATACCGTACTTGGTAATACTGTGGCCTATTCAGCTAACGTGGTTGATATGAAGCGCTCGATACCGGTTAGTATTAACGATGAAAAGCTCAGTTTGCCTACGGAAGATTTTGGAGCTATTCAGGGTGTGCTCTATGAAGAGTACATGGATTTTTTCGGCAAAACTAAAGGGGCGACGCTGCGTACGGCTTTTGAAGCCCGTCGACTTCGTTATATACATGCGGATTTGAGTGCAGACGAGAAAGTTTGGCTCACAGAAGATATGGCGGCGTTTATAGAGAAGAACCCAGATATAGCCTGGGACGCTCCATTAGGAAATTTTGACCCAGAACATATTCTTTATATCGTTAATCAGCGCATCGAAGAACTGCAAAAGGCGCTTGCGGGTCAGTAATAATTCAGTAACATAATATTTGTATGGATTATAAAAATCTTTCTGATTTTTTTGAAGAACTCCAATTTGTTCGTGGCCGATCACAGAATACAGTTTTAGCCTATCGCCGTGATCTTGAACTCTATGAAGAGTTTCAGCAGAAATTTTCTGATATCTCTCGCATCTATGAATTTTTAACGAAGCGCCAGCTCAGTGTGCGCTCTCAGGCGCGCGTGATATCGAGCATTCGCACCTACTTACGTTTTTTAGAGAAGCGTGGTGAGAAAGCTCCTCACTTAAGACAATTGCGGCCACCTAAAGTGAAAGTGGCTTTGCCAAAAGCCATTTCGGTTGAAGATTTTCAAAGGCTTTACAATGCCAGCACGATTATCGACGCCAGCGAGAAAAATGAAGAGATGGCGAAGAAAAAATCAGCCCGTAACCATATGACGTTGATGCTTCTCTTCGGACTTGGCTGCCGGGTGAGTGAGCTGATCAATTTAAATACTGATGACCTTAATATGACTGAGGGTTGGTTGAGCGTAACGGGTAAAGGTAATAAGCAGCGCCTTGTGCCTCTAACAGTGAAGCTTCTTGATGACCTCAAAGATTATATGACCAATGTTCGCCCGGGTTTGTTGGCGCAGAACGAAAAATCACATACGATTTTGGTGAATGATAAAGGTCATCGCCCAAGTCGCGTTGATATTTGGCGCTGGATGGCCGCTTGGTCAAAAACGGCGGGTTTTGCTCAGCCGATCAGCCCGCATAAGTTCCGTCACGGATGTGCAACGGCTCTTTTAGAGGGTGGAGCTGATCTTCGCTCCATTCAAATGTTGCTCGGCCACTCAAGCATTCAGACTACGCAAATTTATACCAATGTGACCACAGTGAAGATGCGTGAAGAGATCGATCGGCATCACCCGCTGGCCGGAATGACCGAGAAAGATATTTAAGAGTCGTTCGGCGCGGACAGTTGAATTCACTTATATTGAGTTTCGTTGATGGTCCGAGCTTTGCTTTAAGCCAAGCTATGAGAATATTTTCGTTCACCCGTGAGGGTTTAGAGTTAAAGCCAATTGAAGTTGAAGTGAGTTTGATTCCGGGACTGCCGCTGTTTGAAGTGATGGGCATGGCGGATTCAGCGATCAAAGAGAGTTTGGGTCGTTTGCGCTCGGCCATTCGCAATTCAAATTACAATTTACCCAAACGTCAGCGCGTGGTTTTTAATTTACGCCCGGCGTACACCAAGAAAAGAAGCGAAGGATTAGATTTGGCTTTTGCGGTTGGGTATTTACTGGCATCTAAGCAGATTAAGCTCGATACGCCGGTGCAAGATAAGCTTTTCGTCTATGGTGAGTTGGGCCTTGATGGTGAGGTGGCTGTTTCAAACGAACTTGAATTACTTCAGCAGCTGCCCAAGTCTTCTACTCTTTTGACGGGAGCGAACGCTCCTATATTTTTTGAACACTTTAAGATCGGACAACTCACTGAGCTCGATCAGCTCGAACGCTCGAATGAAAAGAATTTGGGTGAGGTGCCGCCGCGGCCAGAGCTGGGGCGCTTGACGTTTGATAAAGTGTCAGCTGATTTGATGGCCCTTATAGCAGCGGGTGAACACCCGACGTTGCTCGCGGGGCCTGCGGGCTCGGGTAAATCTACTTGGGTTCAGTCGATACATTCGGTTCTGCGTGATTTAAATTCTGACGAACAAAAAGAAGTGCGAAGAATTGCGAAAGTGATGGGTAGAGAAGGGGAGTGGCGGCCGTGTGTTGCTCCTGATCACTCGGTGCCGACTTTGTCTTTAATTGGTGGGGGTTCGCCGCCGTTTCCTGGTGAGATCACGCGGGCACATAAAGGGCTGCTGTTCTTAGATGAGTTTTTTGAATTTTCGGCTCCTGCAAAAGAGGCTTTTCGCGAGCCCATGGAAACTGGCTGCATTAATATTTCACGTAAAGGTATCTTACAAAAATTCCCGGCGGATTCTTTGGTTGTAGCTGCGACCAATCTTTGTCCGTGCGGAGACTGGGTGCCGAAGTATGAAGGTTCGTGTCCGCGCAGTTTAGGGCGCTGCCAATCTTATTTACAGAAACTGAGTGGGCCTTTATTAGATCGCTTTGATGTTTTGGCATTGTCCAGCAAATGGACGGGGCCAAAAGATGTGAGTTTAGATACGATTTTTGCGCGGGTTCAAGCCGCGCAGCGGTTTTCGTTTGAGAGTCGAGGGCAGGTAAAGATGAATTCTAAGCTGTCGGCGGCTGAAATAGCGCCGACGGTCGATACTGGCGCCATGGCCTTATACGCCAGTTCAGGCGGCTCTCTCAGGCGGGAGCGCTCACTTCTACGCGTGGCGCGCACTCTAGCGGATTTAAATAGTAGCGAAAAAGTGGGTCGGGTGCATCTCTCTGAAGCCTTTGAAATCACTTGGAATAGCTTTCAGGGCGTTAAGAAGGCTATGAATTAGTTGATGACAGTCAGTGATGGGATTTGCTAAATATTTTGGTTCTTACCTGTCGGGGTGACGTAGCCAAGTGGCTAGGCAGCGGACTGCAAATCCGTTTACGTAGGTTCGATTCCTATCGTCACCTCCAATTTTCGGTTAGAAAAAGTCTTATTCATATCTAAACACCTAAAATCAAAAACCAATGGATTCAATGAGTTAGTTGGTTCGGATCTTTTAAACATAATCACAAATAACCAAAAATAACTCCATTGACTGGCATTTGACTGGCAACAGACTGGCATTTTGAAATATGTAAACTGTGAATTTTCCTAGCAAATTTAAAGTCATGCTCTACAAGAACTTCTATCTTTACTGGCAATATCAAGAACCATATTTAGAAATCACATTTTAAATTCTTAAAACACTAATAAAAAATAATAGAACTTATTTAGGAGGCTTCTATGATCTCACAAAAGCTTATTCAGACTGCTATCGTTGCTGTTCTTGTTGCCGCGGCTACCGGACAACTAACAAAATTTACGCAGACCGTTCGAGTGGCACAGTATCAACTGCTCAAAGAATCGCGGTCTTCGATGTGGGGTAAGCCTCTACTCCTACCTATCCAATCTTCCGATTCGTTTCCCAGCAAAATGCAATTTCACCAATCACGCTAAGTATTTAAAAACACAAGAGCGAACTTCGCTCGCTCAGTCTGATATTTCGGAATAGCTCGCGAAATTTCGATGCTTTGCTATAGGAAGAAGCGGTCAGTGAGCACGTCCTCGATCTCTAAGAAGCAACATTCCAAGTAGTAACATGATAGCCACTTGCAACGAGATCGTTTGGTAGCTTGGATAGATGCCTAATAAATCTATACGAACTGGTACGGGCAAGCTTGCTACCGAAATTAACCCAGCCTCTTGCAGCGAGTGAGCCCCTTTTCCAGCAAGGACAACCGCAAGAATCATCATTGTCCAAGAGCAAACCGAGAAGAGTTTAGAAAGAGGAAGTTTCTTGCTTTGTTTAACCGCGAAGTATGAAAGTATAGCCAGCAGCGCAAACGAAGAGAGTACACCCACTCCCGCTACAGTCTGCCCTGAAGGATCGAGATCAATCCAAATAGCTCGCAAGAATAAAACGACTTCAAACGCTTCTCGAAATACCGCTAAGAATGAAACGACCGCAAGTCCGATAAAATTACCTTTTGTCAGACCATGACGTAGCTTTTCCTCTAAGAAGGCGCGCCATCTCTTCATTTCCGTATATCTATGTAGCCAAAAGCCAACGTAAATCAAAACCGCGACAGCAAATAGTGAGATTGCACCCTCCATTAACTCACGGCTTAAACCGCTCATCTGAAGAAGTGCGCCAGATGCGAACCATGCAACAATGCCTACAGCGACGGCGGCAATCCATCCTGCATGAACCCATTTGATGGCCTCAGGTTGGTTCATGGCTCTTAGAATAGTCAGAAGAACGATGATGATTAGAACCGCCTCAAAACCTTCTCTTAAGAAAATCGAAAACGCAGCGCCGAAGGCAACACCAGGGGACATTTTCGCCGCGCCAAACTGTATACGAGCCTCTTTAAGTTTTGCGAAAATTTCGAGTTTTTTTGCTTCGAGCATTTGAACAGAATCATTACTGGATATTGAAGACCGAAAGCCGGTCATCAATGATTCGACCTGCTCGACAAACCCAGGAAGATTAGCTCGCATCTTAGGTTCCATAGGCTCGATGCCTTGTAAATAAGCATTGATGGCATGCGTTTGTGCTAGTGCGTAGTTGTTTGCTCTCGCAGCTTCAATACTTTCATTTAGTAGAAACTCAGCAGTTGCCAGTGGATCGTTTTCTGTGGTCGTTGAGCCGTGCGCGCGAAGTGATGCGATTACGGCTTTAGCGTCTGTCTTACTGCCGCCCAGTTTTGAAGCGATTTCTGCATCAGTCATCGTTGCAAGCTCACTTGCGGATATGCTGTTGTTTGCGGGGGCGGTGGCACCTTCATACGGAAGCGATTTTAAATAATAAGCAACTGCCCAAACCTCGTTATCGGAAAGCTGAGGAAAGGCGATCATGCCGGTGCCAGGTACGCCGAGCCGAATAGTATTATAGAACTTGTATGGAGCACTATTCCACACGAGGTCAGGATCATGAAAGTTCGCGGGTTTAGGATCAAGGCCGGCTCCTGCTGGGCCATCACCACGACCAGCGTTACCGTGGCAAGTAATGCAATTTTGTTGGTAAAGCTTTGATCCAAGTCCGAGATCAGGAAGCACAGTTGGCTCAACTTCAATTCCGGCAAGTCGGATAGCATTTTGTTGAAGATACCTTGCTAGCTTCTCTACCTCATCCGCTGATCCTTTATTTTTAATAATGCGGTCAAGTTCAGAAATACCTTTTAGGAAATCTGGATCTTTTAGTCGATCAACGCCGTTCGCATTCTTAGCGACGATACCAGCAAACTCAATTTGTTCCGCATATTCACCTTCGCTAACGACTTTTCCATCTTGGACTGCTCCAGCGTAGTCTTTTGCGAGGTAGTCTAAAAGATGAACAACGATCTCTGGAGAAGTCTTGGCTTCTTCTTGTGCTAAGACATTAAAAGTGAGTAAAAATAGAAGTGTAAAAGCCAATAGTGATTTTTTCATGTAATTGTCTTAGCTGAGTCTTAAGTCATTGAAAACTGAAATCAAGTTTAGGCTCCGCAACTGAAAATGAGATGAGAAACACTTGCACAACTATGCAAGTGTTTAATAGTATGGTTGCATGCATAGAGTAAACATTGCGCTACACGAATTGTTTTCTGCCCTCTCTGATCCTTACCGGATTCGGATTGTAAGACTCATACTTGAAGCAAAAGATGAACTTTGTCTTTGTGAACTCTCCGACGCTTTAGATGAGCCTGAATACAAACTTTCCCGCCACGTTAAAATTCTAAAAAGCGTTGGTCTTCTAAAGTCAGTTCGTGATGGAAAATGGATTTACCACTCACTCGTAAAAAACCATAACTATCTAAAGGCCATTTTGAAAGCCATAGCGATGTTTCCCGATCCTGACAATCTAACGCAAACTGATTTTGCACGGTTTAGAAAACGTGTAGTAAAGCGCTCGAACGGTCGCTGCACTGTTCCGGCTCGTGTTCTTGAAGTAACGGAGAAGCGAGCATGAAAAAAACCGTATTTAACATTCCGAAGATGGATTGTCCTTCGGAGGAGAAGCTGATCCGCATGGCTCTTGCTGGGGTTAAAGGTATTGAGCATCTAAAGTTTGATCTTCAGAGCAGAGCCTTGACTGCTTTTCATGAAGAAGACGCCAGCGCGATTCTAAATAAATTGGAGCCGCTAAATTTCGGCGCAGTGATCGCGAATTTTGGCGACATGAATGAAATTGAAGTGAATCTACTTTTAGCCGAAAAAGCAAAAGCCTCAGGCCAAGAAAAGGATGAGCTGGGAGTCTTAAAGATCCTTTTAATGATTAATGCAATCATGTTCATTGCGGAAATTATCTTGGGAATCGTCGCTCAAAGTACCGGCTTGATTGCAGATGCAATGGATATGTTCGCCGATGCTGCAGTCTATGGAATTAGCCTTTATGCCGTAGGCAAAGCTGTTTCCTTACAAAAAAAATCAGCACAGTTTTCTGGTTACGCACAATTGGGACTTGCGCTATTTGCTCTTGCTGAAGTGATAAGAAGTTTTGTCTTTGGAAGTGAGCCTGAACCTGGATATATGATGATTGTTTCTGTCGTTGCGCTCATAGCAAATGTTGTGTGCTTGGTCTTAATTAATAACCATCGCTCTGCTGGCGTTCACATGAAGGCAAGCGCGATCTTCTCGGCAAACGATGTAATCGCAAACTGCGGAGTAATTATCGCTGGTGCTCTTGTGTCTTGGACTGGGTCGCGAATTCCTGATCTCGTTGTTGGATTTTTTATTGCTCTCGTTGTCTTCAGAGGAGCGTTAGCAATTTTGAAAATTTCAGCAGAGCCTAAGCAGAAAGCTGAGGTTGTTGGATGAGGCTTATTGAAGAGTTGGAGCTTCGCCATAAGATATGCTTTCCGGTTCTGATTTTTATTGGTGCCTTCACAGGCGATTGTGGTCCAGAAGAAGCTATTGCGAAACCTACGCGAAGATCATCTAGCAGCAGTTGTGTTGTTGAAGTCTCTGCGTCGTCACTAGCCGAATGCCCCTCTCTTGCTGATATTGTTCAAGAGCTTATACTGTAGCAGGAGCGTAGCCTAAATCTCGCTGAAGGCACGGTGCCCACCTTCAGTTCAGTTTGGTCCTTTAATGAAGCCTGATTTCTCGTAAAAACGAATTGCATCGACACTAAGGGCTGTTTTTTTTGAAAGTTCGCCAATTTTCATAGATTTCATACTAACACTTGACCCTAGAGTAGCTCCAGAGTTTTTAATGCTTGCTAGGAGAAAAATGCGCAAAGATTGTTGTAACGCAAAAGAGTCAGACTTAAGCGCATTACGTTTACGTCAAGGCTATATTTTAAAATGGGTACTTGTGATTAACGCGACTATGTTTATCGCGGAGTTTTCATCGGGTTATTTTTCTGGGTCGACCGCTCTGATGGCAGACTCTTTAGATATGTTAGGTGATGCAATCGTTTATGGTTTTAGTTTATATGTACTTCACAAAAGTGAAGGTCTGCGGGCTACTGCTGCCTTTCTTAAGGGTCTTATAATTGTTGCGTTTGCTTTAGGTGTATTAGCTCAGGCAACGTACAAAGCCTTTATGCCAGGTCTGCCTATTGCTGAAACTATGGGGCTCGTCGGCATTTTTGCCATGATGGCAAATGGTATTTGCTTATTCCTTCTAACACGACATAAAGATGACGATATTAATATGCGCTCAACTTATATTTGCTCAAGAAATGATATTATTTCAAATGCTGGAGTGCTGATGGCCGCAGTTGCAGTCTATTTGAGTCAATCAAAGTGGCCAGATGTTTTAATCGGATATGCCATAGCGATTTTATTTTTCCGTTCTGCCTGGCCTATTTTATCTGAAGCCTTGGCTCAAATTCGCGCTCAAAATAAAAAAGAGATTTTTTAATGCATAAGAATTTTTTAAAGTTTAATTTTTTAATCGTCCTAGCAGGAATCTCGGGTAGTCTCTATTTCAGTGAAATTCTTAAGTATCCGCCCTGTGTTCTATGTTGGTATCAGCGAATATGTTTGTATCCATTGGTTGTAATATTCGGGATTGGTATTTGGTATAACGATAATAGCTACAGAAAATATGCGTTGCCGCTACTTGTATCAGGCCTTGTAATATCTGGTTACCATAATCTAGTTTACTATGGATTTGTTTCTGAGGCACTCACGCCTTGTACTCAAGGGGTCTCATGTTCATCAAGGCAGCTTGAGCTTTTTGGTTATATAACTATTCCGCTATTGTCACTTTTTGCTTTCATCACATGTACATATTTAACAATTTTAAGTGCCTCAAGTAATAGGGAGCAAAGATGAATAATAAAGTTTTTGTAATAGCTGCATTGGTATTCACTATTTTAGGTTTTTTTGCATTGAGAATGATTTCATCTTCGGCACCTAGGCCGGCAATTAATTTACAGGAAGTTGCAGGGAGTTTCGTAAGACCTCACAGTCTTAGTTATGGCAATACGATGTCACGCGTAACAGTGGTGGAGTGGTTTGATCCAGAATGTGAGTCTTGTCGCGAGTTACATCCATCGTTTAAAAAAATTATTGAAGATTATAAAGATCGGGTTCGGTTTGTTTTGCGGTATATGCCTTTTCACCCAGGCTCAATGTATGCAGCATCAGTTTTAGAAGAAGCTCGGGAGCTTGGAAAGTTCGATAAAGCTCTCGATATTCTTTTCGAGAAACAGCCTGAATGGGGAAACCACCATCAGCCACGTCCAGATTTGATTCCTGGATATCTTTCGCACTTAGGTATTCCAGCAGAAAAATTAGAACGAGAATATGTAATTAAGAAGCATGGTGAGAAAATTCGTCTAGATCAAGTCGACGGGCAAGCTGTGGGAGTGAATGGAACGCCGACCTTTTTCGTAAATCAACGACCGCTGACTGAACTTGGTGATATGCCGTTGCGCCAGGCCATTGAGTTAGAACTGAACGCTCCCTAGGCAAGGTAAATAGTAAAAGATCTAATATCTTTCTTGCAATGGGTAGTCCGCATGACTAGGATGCGAAAAGGAGTTCGGATGAAGATTGTTTTTACAGTCATTTTACTTTTATCTTCGATAGCTGACATATGTCTGGCTTCGGATATGAATTTGAGCCGCGACTCACAATCCTCTTCTATATCTGAGAGTGCAGAATTTAGTGCTGAGGAGCCTAT
This sequence comes from uncultured Pseudobdellovibrionaceae bacterium, assembly GCA_964360255.1. Taxonomy (GTDB): domain Bacteria; phylum Bdellovibrionota; class Bdellovibrionia; order Bdellovibrionales; family UBA1609; genus CAYHVK01. The sequence goes on from CAYHVK010000003.1 coordinate 167,168, forward strand.
CGGTCATTGCAATAGTCCACAGTCTCATAGTGCAAATAGCAGTTCTCACCAGTGTCACCTTGGGCACTGCGGTTTGATATTTGAATCAAAAGCTTTCTTCAGAAAGTTTATTCCTTCTACAGGGAAAATTGCCTATATCTTTGTTGTTACACAGTCTGATATTGCTTTGAAGAAACGACCGCCCAAATCACGCGTCTAGTCCCCTCACAATAAGTTGCAAACATTATTAAATTATATTTTTAACTGCCTATGCATTTAATCTGTTAATGGGCAGCAGAGGACTATTTTTATGCGCTATTTTTTATTCGTTATCTTATCAATTTCATCTATAGCGTTCGTATCAGGCTGTACAACTGTTCCAAGAAGTCCAGCATGCGAGCAAAATCCTGAAGCTCAAGAGTGTAAGGCTGAAGCTAGTAAGGAAAGGCTTGAGCGGCTTAATTCTCGTGGCGGCAGAGCGAATCGCTAAGAACTATCAAAAAAAACAATTCACTGTGGCCGCAAAATATGCGGCTCAGTATTAAACCTTTATTCAATTAAATCGAGGAGATTTATTATGAGACACGCTTTTATCATTTTCATTGGCGCATTTGCTTTTTCAGCAAATGTGTTTGCTCAGAGTTCCGCTGACGCTGCAACGATAAACAATTCAACCAGTGTTAAGGCGGCAAGTACGGGCAGCCTGAGTGCTCCAATTGAGACATTGCATATACGACCAAGCAAATGGTCAACCTCCGCATTTCTTGGCAACTGGGGAGATGTTGGTGCGCTAAACGGTGGACCAAAAAATCAGTCGTTTACAGATGTTTATTTAGAGCCCAAAAAAGACATTGGGCACGGTCAATCATTGGCATTTAGAATAAATGCTCAACAGTATGAGCGAGGCGATAAAAACAAAGACAAAATGGTTTTAGGCGATCCGCAGTTCTTGTATCGAAATAAGGTGTTTTCAACTTCAGCACGTATAAGTATTCCCGTGCTGGAGCAGTCACGTTTAACAGGACGTCATGAGATTCGATTGAACGGGGGAACTGACTTATTAAAGCTTGATCGGTTTACAGCGGGCTTATTGTTAGAGGGTAGGGCTTATGCCTACACTAAAGACAACGATGGTCAGTTAGCAGCCCGTGCGCGAAATGGTGTGGGCTTGACGTATGCTCTTAGTGATCGTGTTTCACCGTACTTCAATGCTCTTTATGACATTCGTTGGGCGAACAGTGGTTCAGGCAGCACAATTTTAAATGTAGATGCAAATGTTAATCCAGAAAATGAAGTGCGAAAGCATTGGTTTGATTTGGGTGCGAGCTTTGTTGTCATTCCTAAGCATTTAAATTTTGATGCCTATGTGACTCAAATACGAGACGAAGATTCGAATAGTGACTTTCTGGCTAAAGAAGACACGGGTTATAATTTCGAGTTGTCTGCAACATTTTAAGAAGGTCTTATTAATAGAATATAAGGTGTTTTTTTATGTCCGAAAATCTTCATCATAGCCATCAAGGAAGCCATAGTAATAGAATTCTTAGCGAAAGGGCGGAGCTGTATTCGGCTGTTGCTTCAGGATTTTTCTTAGTCTTTGGATATGCTATGACATTTTTTGATGTCATAGATACCAGAATTTCAATTGCGTTGTTTTGGTTGTCATATTTGTTTGGCGGATTTTTCGCTGTACGTGAAGCGATTGTAAAGCTGAGACATAAAAAGTTCGAGATTGATACGCTAATGATCGTTGCGGCTTTAGGCGCAGGGGCCTTGGGTAATTGGGCTGAAGGTGCGCTTCTTCTTGTTCTTTTTAGTCTTGGCCATGCTCTCGAAGAATACGCTATGGGACGAGCGAAGAAAGCTATCGAAGCACTTGCGGATATAGCGCCTAAGACTGCGCATGTATTGAGAGATGGTCGACGTGTTGAGATAAAAGTCGAAGAAGTTGTCGTTGGAGATGTTGTCTTCATAAAACCCAATGAACGTATTCCGGTCGACGGCTTTATAATTAAGGGCTCAAGCGCAGTTAATCAAGCCCCTGTTACTGGTGAAAGTTTGCCAGTCGATAAAACTGCGGTAGCTAACTTAGAGCAGTCGTTAAAGTCGTTCGACCGCGTTCAAAAGGAGAGCAAATTATTCGCCGGCACGATCAACGGATCTGGAGTACTTGAAGTTCATGTGACTAAGCATTCTTCAGATACAACCTTGGCTCGAGTCGTACGAATGGTTGCGGAGGCACAGGCTGAATCGTCTCCAACTCAGCAATTTACCGCTAAAATTCAAAAGTATTTTGTCCCAGCGGTCTTGGTCGGTGTCATAATTCTATTGTTCGCTTATTTAGTCATCGACGAGCCTTTTAGTAGCAGCTTTTATCGTGCGATGGCTGTGTTAGTTGCCGCAAGTCCCTGTGCCCTGGCTATATCAACTCCGAGTGCGGTGCTCAGTGGAATTGCGCGCGCCGGCCGGGCTGGCGTTTTAATAAAAGGTGGTGCAGCCCTCGAGAATTTAGGTCAAGTGACGGCGATTGCATTTGATAAGACTGGAACGTTAACTGAAGGTAAGCCTATTGTGACCGATGTCTTTGCATTTAAGGGATTCAATGATTCACAACTTCTAAGTCTAGCAAGTGCAGTGGAGGCTGAAAGCGACCACCCTCTGGCTCGTGCTGTTGTTGAAGGTGCTATCAAAAAGATTCCAAATCTAAAGCAGTTAAAGGCGACAAACGTCGAAAGTATAACCGGCAAAGGTATTCGCGCAACCATAGAGGGTAAAACTGTCATAGTGGGTAAGCCCGCGCTTTTTGAAGAAGAAAAAAGTAGCGCACCATCAGTAGAAAACAAGAAACTTATCTCTGAGCTTCAAGCAAGTGGGCGCACTATGATGGTAGTAAGATTTGAAAACGATTATGTTGGAATGATTGGTATAATGGATAAGCCGCGAGCCTCTTCAGCTCAGGCTCTTAAGGAGCTTCGAGATACTGGCGTTAAGCATCTCGTGATGTTGTCCGGTGACAATCAAGTTGTCGCAAGTGCTGTAGCAAAAGAGATCGGACTCACAGAAGCCATCGGAGATCTCTTGCCGGAAGATAAAGTCGCTTCTATTAAGAAGCTTCGCGAGAAGTGGAGCAAGGTTGCGATGGTTGGTGACGGCGTAAATGATGCTCCAGCATTGGCCACAGCAACCGTTGGTGTCGCTATGGGTGCGGCGGGCTCTGATGTCGCTCTCGAAACTGCCGACGTGGCGTTGATGACGGACGATCTCAGTCAACTGTCTTTTGCTGTAGGTCTAAGTCGCAAAGCTAGCTCAATTATCCGCCAGAATCTGTGGGTGAGTCTGGGGATGGTTATTATTTTAATTCCAGCCACTCTCACGGGCCTCGGCATAGGCCCAGCTGTAGTTATGCATGAAGGCTCAACTGTAATTGTAGTCATAAACGCTCTAAGGCTTTTAGCTTATAAGCCATCTCTATAAGAGTAACTACACTTTAGCTGCACCAAGGCTAACACAAGATTGATATACAGGGAGCTATCTAACAGCTCCCTGTATATTTTAATTACAGCTATTAGTGAGGTCGAACTTATTATTCTTATCAGAAGTTAAAAGCTCCTTCATCTTCGCAAGGGTATTGCGATACTCCTTAATTTCTGGCGAACATTTATAGAAAGGTCCATTTGTGCAAAAGGTCTCTAGCTTTGTCCACAAAGTTAGTGGAATTGCGTAAGTTTCGCAGAAGCTTGCGACGCCCTGTTTGCTAAGCATCTTTTTTATGCCGGCTAATCCTTGCGGGTCCGCCTTCATCATATGCACACGTTCTGAAAAAACAAAGAAATAGTCTTGTGCTGTTAAAAGTCCTTCAAGTGAATAGTCTTGATTAGATAAAACTCTGAGCGCTGCTTCTTTTTTTGCGGTAAAGATAGCAATTTCATTTTTGATCTCAGCCTCTTTTAAGCATCCTGTGAGCAAAATTGGTAAAATAAATATGACAATAAATTTTTTCATTTTAGTTGCCTTTCAATGATTGAATTAGTGGAGGGCTCATAGAGTAATCTCCATCAAAAATTAATCTTTGAATTCTATCCATAGAATTTAAGACCCGATATTGTACGGTGAATGAAGCCGTCTCAGCTAGAATTTGATTTCTTGAGGCTTCAGATAACTTAAGTACATCAATGTTTTCACCAAGTTTCATTCTGCGTAATAAGGCGTCTTTACTTTCTTGTGAGAGCACAACTCTTCTGCGGAAATCAGCGTAGCTTGAAAGATCTGAATTGTACTGAAAACCGACGCTTCTAAGTTGACGTCGTAATGTTTCTTCGACGGCGCGTCTTTGAGTCCTAACAATCTCTTTTTGAGAGGCGACGATATTCATTGCATTTCCTTGCCCCGCACCTAAACCATTAGGAACTTGAATGTTATCAAATATTCCTCCGGCTGCGCCACGGCTGACTGAGCTTACGCCGAAGACTGAATACTGAACTTCTTTTTTGACTTGATCTAAAACCGATAGGAAATGATCAAATTGTCTTCGCTCTGGGCTGGTAGATAGTAGTCTGAATTCATATTCGCTTGTAACAATCGGCTTTAATGTCTCGATTTTTGGCAGTTCAACAGCTACAAGCTGGACGGCCTGATTAGCTGGCATACCTAACATAAATGTTAGCTCATCATACTCTCTGCTAATGAGAACCATAAGATTTCTGATATCATCTTTGAGTCCCAAAATACGAATTTCCATATCTCGCGCAGCCCCAGGCTCTGCGCCACCGAAGACCTCTCTCGTTTTAATTACGCGCAGGACTTTTTCTAGCTCCGTAATACTTTTCTCAATGTGAGCTAAGAGTCTTTCATCAAACTGAATGTTTTTATAGACGTTTTTGGCAGTGTGTACTTCGTTGCTCCACAAAGCGCGATAACCTTCGCGTTCTGCTAGGTATAGTAACTTAACCTCTTCTAATCGAAACCAGTTTCCTGGGACTAGAAATGGAGCGATATCGGTCAATTGATCGTAAATTGATGTCGGATCAATAATGATGCGAGCAATATTCCAAATGTTTAATTTGGGCAATAAATCTGCTCTCGCTTTACCAATATTTTCTTTTGCTTGATACACCTTCAAGGCGTTTTCATGAACCTTATAATTATCGGAGCTAACGATATTAACTACATCTGAAAGCTTAATAATTTTTGGATTTTGTGCCCAAGTTTGACTGAATCCTAAAATAATGAATGAAAATAATAACTTTTTCATTTGTGCCTACTTCAATTTCTTAGCAGAAAAAGAGAATCTTTTTGCATTAGATGAGGGTTGAATGCTGCCCACAATATATGGAACGTTTCTCAATGAAAGATTTTTAATTCTTTCTGCAACAGATTTAGCGCGTCCTTTTTGGCTTTTTGTTTTGCTGCCGTCAGAAAGCATAATGCTGTATAGGTTTGGGCAATCTGGTGAAGCTATTGTTAAAGTTCCGTCATCCATGTTTGGGCGAATCTCAGAAACTCGGCAGCCTACAGCTGTTGAATCATCAGACGGATGCCATTGCACCACTTGAATGAAGAAATGCAGATTATTTATGTCATTTTCAATTTCGCTTAATTGTCTTACGCGATTACCTGTATAGGGAGGGAGACTCTTAGCAAAAGAAAACTTAACTAAATATGTCTCGCCGCTAAATTGAAGTGAACCTTGATATTCACCCTCAATAGATGAGTAAAAGTAGTGGCGTCGAGTTAGCTCTTCTTCCATTTGAATAGCTTTTTTAGCTAAATTATCATTTTCAGCTCTATTAGCACCTTCTTGTTCGGCTTCGGCTCTTTGTTTAGTGCCGTCAGTTGAGCTTTTTTTATCACAAGCTATTAGGCCAAAACATAGTAATCCTATCAGTAACGACTTCATAAAAATTTCCTCCAAATGGAAATAATAAATTCTAATTAAAAATGTAGGGATGCTTTTGATTTAAGTATTATGCGAGAGGTGGTCTGAATGGTGAGTATGCAATAGCAAAATAGTAATTCGCTTGAAGTGTATCCGCCTCTGGTTGTTCAAACACTAGTGGTCGAATATAATATGAACACGACGGAAACATAAAGAGATGATCGCAGTCAGACTGAGAAGAGATTTTAGACTCTTTTTTTGACTGATGATCATTTGAAATATTTTTTTTAGTATTATTAGTTTCGATCTTTGAAGAGACTGATGCATGGCTGTGCGCTTCGGCTTTAATACCAAAAGAGAGTAGTGCTAAAATGACTATAAACGCTAAGTAAGACTTCACAGTGCCGTATTGATTACAGTATATAACGCATAGTGTCAATAATCAGATGCACAGCTTAGTAAAGTTTTCAGAGCTTCAGCACTTATCTGCTTCTGGTTCTTTCTGAAGAAACTCTGTTTGAATAGTTATGTGATATTTGCCAGTTGTTGGAACAAGTAGGCGTAGAGAGTCCAAAAGGCCATCAAATTCACTTTCAAAGCTAAAGGTATTATCTACAACCACGTGTAAGCTCATAACGTGCTTTTCACCATCTAGTGACCAAACATGAAGGTCATGAATATCTAATACCTTTTGTAGTTTTTTGGCTTTATTAACAAATACACTTTCATTGAAATCTTTTGGCGCACTTTGTAGGAACACTTCGATTGTGCCCCATAAGGTTTTGGACACATTGTATAGAATAAACGAAGCGACTAGGCAGGCCAGCAATAAGCGAGGCTGTCTCCAAAGTCGTGTATGGCATCGGCTACGATTGCTACGCTTCCAGTAAGGAGTCCGCCGACTAATTCTATGATTGCGAAAAGGAAATTGAGTATGAAGGCGAATTTAATATTTTTTCAAAGCTGCGTTCTCATCTGATGGCAAGCCGTGATGATGGTCGTGTTTCATTTTAATCCTCAATCATTTTAAGCGTTTTTAAAGTAAAGAGCCTGGTCTAGTAAATTTTTCTTTACAGAAAGACGATAGATAGGTCATATTGTTTTTAGCAAGAGGTTTGCTCTGAAATATTTGTTGCTGTTTGCTCTTTTAATTTTCTCTATCGCTGACTTCCAGTCGGCTCAGGCTTGCGCTTCAGACGAGCCAACTCAAAGTATTATTGCAGCTGATTCTCATTCTCCATCTACTAATCATGAAGAGCATACAGATTGTGACGTTGGATGTAGTCCTGCCCACTGTCATGTTTCTCACTGTAGTACTTTAAGTTCTGAAATTCGCTCGAAAGCACCTTTCTTCTATAATTCATCAGCTTTTACACTTAGTTCGCTTATTCCTAATAATTTCCCGCGCAATATTTTTAGACCTCCGATCGCTTAGTTCTTTCTTTTACTAAGCTTAATTAATTCATTTAAATTTTAATTTTGGAGGATTATCTCTATGAGATATCAAACTATGTTTGTCTTTGTATTATTGTCTTTTTTTGCTGTGCCGTCTTTAGCTGAATCTTTGATGTCTATTCAGCGAAATGCACGCAACGATGCCGCTACCAATTCACCAGAACTTCAGCAAATAACTCTTAAGGGGCTTGTTAGAAGTCAGGGTGAGCATGATAAGTCTGAAGTTGAAAATGTTGAGTTTGTCGAAGAGAAGACAGGGCGTATTTTCTCTCTTTCTAATTCAGAAGAATTGGCTGAACTTCATGGGGAGCAAGAAAAAGATCTTTTAGTGATCTTAACTGCTCAAAAAGTTCCAAAATTTTTGTTCTGGGGTGGTGGATTGAAGGTTGCTTCTTTTGAGCTTCTTGATGTGCAACAATCTGCGCCGCATATCTCACAGCATGATGAGCTTCATATTCAAAGAACCTATCGTAATCGTTAAAAATTTATGCCCCAAAGAAGGCTTTGGGGTTTTTTTAGGAGAAATGTTGTGCGTTTATTCATTCATATATTTGTATTGTTGTTTTTTTCTAATTTAAGTTGGGCTGATGATGGAGTTGCTTGTAAGTCAGTTAGAGACTCCATGTCTCTATATAATTGTCTTTTGCAAAACCATCCTTCGGTTAAGGCGGCTCAACTGAGTAAAGAGGCAGCTAGAGCCAGTCGAGATATGCTAACACAATTTCCTAATCCCGAAGTTTCTGTGAAAAGTATTAAGGGCGAGAATGCTGGGGAGAATGTTGGAAGTACTGAAATTGGTGTATCTATCGACTTAACAGAACTTTTAGTTAAAAGATATGCACTTTCATCTGCTGGGCGTTCTGAAGAAAAGCTACAGACAGTAATTGCAGAAGAAGAAATTTTTAAAGCCAGAACTCAAATTATTAAGGACCTATATAGATATCGTCAACTGTCGAGTGAAATACCGTTAACTAGTGAAGCTCTTGAGACCTTTGGTAAAATCGCCGGTCAATATCGCTCTCGTCGGGCTCGTGGCCCTGAGCAGGAGATAACTTTAAATTTAGTAGAATTGGCTCAAGGCGACTATCAGCTGCGAAAAAATCATTTGGCAGTTGAGAAATCTGAAATAGAAGCGAGATATAAAGGTGTGTTTGGTTCTAACTTTCAGTTGAAGACTGATTTTCTTCCGGCTCTTAAAAAGACTTGGCCCGACATAACTGAAAGTTCTATTTCAGTTAGCACTTTTAATCTTCGCCGTGCTGAAGCAGAGCGAGAGCGTGCAGAGGCTGAAAAAAGTATCGCGAACGCGGATGCATTACCGAAGATTTCTGCGGGCCCTGCATTTGAACGCGTTACGGAGGGTCCTATACAGTACAATTCTACAGGATTTAATGTGAACGTAAGCATTCCCATTTTTTCTCTTAATGGGGGAGCTAGAGAATATGCTGAAAAGAATCGTTTAAAAGCTCAATATACACATGAATATGCGGCGAAAACTGCTGAGCTTGAAAAACAGCTTATTATTCAAAAGTATCGTTCTGCTGTTGAATCCTTAAAGAAATCCACTAGCACTGAAAGTTTAAATCGGAAACATGATGTGATTGATGGTTTTTTCAGACGTGGCTTAACTTCAGGTTCCGTCGTCATTGAGGCTCATCGCCAGATTTTAGAGTTTACAGAATCTCAACATGAACATGAAATTACGGCCTTAGAGTCGCTTATGTATTTAAATATTCTTTCAGGAAAAGATATTAGCGAGGTTTTAAAATGAACGCTCTCATTTTTCTATTTATAGTATTTGGATACACTTCGTCATTTGCTAGCACAGCAACTTCAAAGGCCGATTCACATAATCATGATGAGGAGTCTACCGAGCACAAAGAAGATAAGGAGCATGATCACTCTGATTCTGAAGACCATCACGCTCACGACTCTAAAACTTCTCAGGTAGATAAGAACGAGGCGCCTCCGCATGATGATCATGGCGATGAGCATGCTCATGAGGAAGGCGAAAAGGACGAGCATGCACACGGGAAAGAAGAAAAAGATGAGCATGGGCACGAAGAAGGCGGCGAAGAAGAAAACTCCGCTATCGGGCCAGGCAAAGGTATTACAGAAAAAAGTGAAAATGGATTTAAGCTTTCAGAGAAGGCTATAAAAAATTTCGATATTAAGACAATGGTTGCAACTTCAAACACTATTGAACTCGTTCGTTCTGCTCTAGTTGAAGTTAGGGATCAAAAGTACGTTTACAGAATGAGAGACGGTTGGATTAAGAAGGTTCAGGTTCGTGTTTTAAGTAAGGAAAAATCTAAAGTTGTCCTTGAGATTTCTGATGTCAGATCTACAGATTTAATTATTACGGGTGGTGCTGGTTTTGTGCGAACAGCAGAAATCATCACTGAAGAAGGCGTTTCGCACGGTCACTCACACTAAGGTATATATGATTAATAAAATTATTCACTTTTCAGTTTTCCATAGAAATATTATTTTTGTAATGATCGCTTTCCTTGTTTTTGGAGGCATCTATAGTTTCCAGCACTTGCCAATAGATGCTGTGCCTGACATTACAAATAATCAGGTTCAAATAAACACAATTATCGAAGGCTTAGCACCTGAAGAAATTGAAAGAACGATTACTTTCCCTGTTGAGTCGTCAATGCGAGGCATTGCGGGTGTGGAGCAAGTTCGTTCAATAACTCGCTTCGGATTGTCTCAAGTTACAGTTGTATTTAAAGATTCAGTAGATATTTATAGGGCCCGACAGCTTGTGGCGGAGCGTTTACAAGGGGTCCTCTTGCCTTCTGGTGCCGAAGCTGGATTGGGCCCTATTTCTTCAGGACTTGGAGAAATTTATCAGTATATTATCGATTACGAAAACATTGAAAGCGACCCAGAGAAGCGTCTTAAGCAGCTTATGGAAATTAAGGCGATTCAAGATTGGTTTGTGAAGCCAAGATTGTTAACGGTTGAGGGTGTTGCTGAAGTCAATACATCTGGTGGTTTTGAAAAACAGTATCACGTGCAACCTGATCCAAGAAAGATGGCTAATTACAGAGTTAATTTCAGCGAAATACTTTTAGCTCTTCAAAAAGTTAATCGTAATGTGGGCGGTGGATATATTGAGCAAACTGCTGAGCAGTTTTTAGTGCAAGGTGTAGGTCTCTTAAAAACACCTGAAGATATTAAGCATGTTCCAGTTAAAACTTTGGATAATTTTAGCGTAGTTACAGTAGGTGATATAGCGCAAGTTCGTCTTGGGAAAGACTTAAGAACAGGTTCTGCAACCTATGATGGAAATGAGTCCGTTTTAGGCACGATTATGATGTTACTAGGCGAAAATAGCAGAACCGTAGCTATCAGGGCAGATGAAAAAATAATCGAAATTAATAAAACACTGCCTAAGGGCGTATTTATTAAAACAGTTTATAATCGCTCAGACTTGGTAAATGCAACTTTGGGTACGGTTGAACATAATCTATTGTTTGGTGCTGGCCTTGTTGTCATTGTTCTTTTATTTTTGTTGGGCAATATTCGTGCTGCGATTGTAACTGCCTTAACTATTCCGTTTGCTCTATTATTCACCTTTTTGATTATGAAGCCATTAGGTATATCAGGAAATTTAATGAGTTTGGGTGCTTTGGATTTTGGAATTATAGTGGATGGAACTGTAATTGTGATGGATAACTGTGTCCGCTATATCCATGATAAGACGAAGTCTCTCGGTCGAAAACTGAGCCCAGAAGAGTTGAAAAATGCTATCTACGAAGCCACTGTAGAAATTCGTATGGCGGCCGGATTTGGTGAATTGATTATCGTAATGGTATTTTTGCCCGTCTTTGCTTTAACGGGCATCGAGGGAAAAATGTTTATCCCGATGGCGGCTACATTTGGAATAGCTGTAATCGGCGCATTAATTCTTTCATTCACTGCGGCTCCAGCACTAGCCAGCTTGATTTTATCGGGAAGTGCAGAAGATAAAGAGCCTAGAGTTATGATTTGGGCTCAGCGCTTTTATATTCCATTACTAGAAAAGGCTATTGCTAAACGTCAGCGAACTATTGGTATTGCAATAGCATCTGTATTTTTAGGCCTCATTCTATTTGCAACTAGAGGTGCTGAATTTTTACCGCAGTTAAGTGAAGGCTCGTTTGCGTTTCACATGATTAGGCCTGTTAATGCCAGTCTTTCGCAGTCGGTAGATTATCAGAACAAAGCCGATAAGCTTATTAAAGAGCACTTTCCAGAAGTCGACCATGTGTTTTCAAGGATTGGAACGAGTGAAGTCGCAACTGACCCAATGGGTGTCAACGTCTCTGATACTTATATCATGCTCAAGGCGAGAGATGAGTGGGAAAGAAATGGCTTGTTCAAGAAGACATACCAAGAGTTGGTAGATGAAATGGTTAAGGTTCTTGAAGAGAATCTGCCAGGTCAAAACTATCTAGCTTCACAGCCAATTCAAATGAGGTTTAACGAACTGCTTGAGGGGACGCGAGCTGATGTAGCCGTAAAAATTTTCGGCCCAGATTTAGATGTCAATATGGATCTCTCTAAAAAGATACAAGCTGCCGTTAGTACTGTGCCTGGTGCGGGAGATGTAGAGGTCGATCTTGCTGGAAAATCGCCGGTACTGCGAATCGAACCTAAGGATGTCCTATTGAAGTCTTACGGCGCAAACCTAGGAGAAGTTCTCGATACCATATCTGTAGCACTTGGCGGAGAAGAAGTAGGCTACATCTACGAGGGTGACCGTAAATTTCCAATTGTAGTTAGATTGAGTGAGGAGGATCGTGGCGATCTCGATAGGATTAAAGAATTACCAGTGGGCTTATCGGGAAATGCTACAACTGCTTTGTCTGCTATTACCGACCTGTCGTTTCAAGAAACATTTGGTTCAGTGAACCGCGAGAACTCTTCACGTCGCTCTGCTGTTCTTGTGAACTTGCGAGGTCGAGATGTTGAATCATTTGTAGAAGAAGCCCGTGCGAAAGTAGAAAAAGAAGTTCAAATTCCAGAGGGATACTTTGTTGAATGGGGCGGAAATTTTAAAAATTTAAATAAAGCAAAATCGAGACTTTTAATTTTAATGCCAATCGCACTTGGATTAGTTTTGCTCATGATATACGCAGCGTTCGGTAGTGTTCCGCAAACACTATTGATATTTACTTGCGTTCCGTTGGCTTTGGTTGGCGGAGTTGTCAATCTGATGATTCTCGGTCTGCCTTTTAGTATATCTGCGGGCATCGGGTTTATCGCTCTGTCTGGAATTGCTGTGCTCAATGGTGTGGTCTTGATGAACTACTTCAATCAATTGAGATTGCAAGGAATGAGTGGCGTAGAATTGGTGCGAAAAGCTACAGCAATACGTCTGAGACCTGTACTGATGACAGCATTAGTAGCAATTTTTGGATTTGTGCCAATGATGATTTCGAGTGGCATCGGCTCGGAGGTTCAGCGGCCACTCGCAACTGTAGTAATTGGAGGAATTATTTCTTCCACCTTATTAACTCTTGTAGTTCTTCCTGTTCTTTACCTGGTATTTGAAAAACATATGACGAAATTTAGCATGAAAGTAAATCATTAGACGGTTTTGTTAAATTGGGGTTGGTAATGAACAAGGCTAAATTTGATAAGCTGTATGAAAAGGAATTGCGCCGGTCGCAATTTAAAGAATTGCCATCAGCAGAAAAATGGAAAAGCCTTGAGCGGCTACATGTTATGAGTCAGTATTTTATATTAAAACATTATCAGGCTCATTTTCTTATGATGGTGTTGGCATACCATGATAAAAAGCCGTTACGGATTATGAGTCAGATTTTTCGCTTTTTGTTAGTGGGGCCGGCACATTTGTTGGGGTGGCTTCCAGAGGGGAATGTCGGCACATCACGAGCACATCCTTTTAAAAAGATGCCGTTACCAAAAGATATTGAAGAAATAGTGAAAGGCTAAATAATTTAATCCCCATATAGATGAGCCTTTTCAGGCATCAACTATATGGGTTTTATTATCTATTCCACGCGGTGACGTGTTAGGCTTTCAACAAGTTCCTGCTCAACGTTTAAGCAGCTCTCGCCTTTTTTCTCACACATAATCAAATCCATAAAAAGCGACTGTGCACGGCACAATATAGCTGAGTAAACAATTACTCGTCTGCCTTGATATGAAATCACACAGCGAGCTGGTTTAGTGCCAGGATCGTGGCCGCCACCACCATCAATACCTTTTGCTTGTGAGTTTCTATTTAAGTTTGCTGAATATTTGTTGGTTAGGTTGAGCTTGTAGTTTTTTTCTTTTTGAATATCTAAGCTTAAAAACGCTTTACCACCAGGGTCATTTCCTCCACCTTCACTAAGAAGAGCAGTTTGAAATTCGTAACCTATCCAATCGCTATAATAGGTAAGTTTAGCGCGAGGGTCGTTGCCCCCTTCTTTTGCGGTTGCTGGTTGTGAAATTCCAAATAAAAATAGAGTCACGAGTAATGTAGAAAATAACATATCATAAAATTTAAGCCGTCTGAAAAACAGACCGCGAATGGATTTCTTTTTCGCATTTTGATTTGCAAAATCTTTGGCTTTGAGACGGATTTGATGAAACATTTCTTGAATTTCTTTGGTTTGCTCTTCTGTATAAAAGGCGTCCATAGAAAAATAACTTTTATTCTTCCAATATTCGCGATTCCCAGTAAATTCCTTCATTAGGCGAAATACTTTATTATCTTTTTTAGCTTCTAGATCGTTGTCGTAGCGATAATCAGAGTAGTTGATATAATTTTGTGGGAAGTTTGAATAATATTTTCCCTCTTGTGTAATATGCACTAAGCCAATATTTACAAAACGCTCCATAACAGAGAGTGCCTTTTTTGGTTCAGGCTCGGGGATTTGTTTTTTAATTTCAGCAAGAGAAAGCGGCTCTACTCTCGTCGCATAAAAAAGCATAAGTGAATATTCATCAGCATGAATTTCTTCAATTTGCTCAGGTGACAGTCGAATACTTGGTACATCTTTGTTTGCTATTGTTTTTATGTCATCCGACTTTTCGGACTTTATTCCAGGATCTTGGACTGCTAATCTGCTTACGTCTTCTTTACCATTTAGCGTTTCTTTACTTAATGCCATTTTTTACCCCTTTATTTTTTACAAATCTTTTCTAATACGTTTTCTATCTGCAAAATCCGAGCGCGGTCTACGATCTGACTGAGAAAGACGTGTAAGCTCTGAAACTAACTCTAAAAGGTGTTCTTTCAATGGAGTGCGAGCATCTTTCGCCGCAAAATATACCTGTGCTTCTATGGTTTCGAGAATACGTTTATAGTCTTCAAATGGAACTTCACGAAGTGCTTCTATTATTTTAATTTCTTCTTTGTAAACAAATTCACTTTTACCCATCACTAACATATCAAGGGTCATTCCAAGCGCTTGTGCAATTCTTACAAGCTCAGATGCTGTTGCTTCTCTTAATCCGCGCTCGATTTTTGTTGTTGCGGTCATGGGCAGTTCTGCTCGCTCATCAAGTTCGGATTGCTTCAGGCCGCGTGAGATGCGAATGGAGCGGATTCTATTAGCAAGATAGGTTTGATCGTTTTGCATAAACTATGCATTAACTAAATTAGCCAATTAAAATCAAGAAAAAAGATTTGACCAAAATAAATTTAGTATAATAAACAGCCATAAGTCATTGTTGAGAACAATTTATAGGGGAGTAAATATGGATAATTCTAAATTAGCTAAATTAGCTAATTATAAAAAGCCGAATGCGTGGGGACTCAAGCATAAACAGCTACGCAGTACTTTAGATACCTTGAGTGAATTACTCGGTATCGAATTTGGAAGTATCACTATTAAATTTCATGAGGGCAAATGGAGCCCTAAGATTCAGATAGAAAAACGTCTCGTAGAAGAAATAAAAGAATAAGTATTCGATACAATTAAAAAAGTGCCCACCACAAAAAAAGGAGGCAATGTCTATTAAGGCCAAAGGCTACCTCATCAGGGCGTCTTCAGCCGTGAAGTTAGTTCTAATTATCAGATTTAGGAATCTGACAGGCTGAACTTCAGAAGGGAATCCAATATGGATTCAATCGTCACTACTGCTCAAGATTTTGAGCAACAATCAATTTCTGTTCAAGAAGGTGCTCCTTGGTTTCTTGCAGATGGAAAAGCCACGCCAGATAATTATCTTAAAACACTTACTCCATTTTGGAGTACCCAGACTTGGGAAAAATATTTGAATTGGTTTGAAAACATATCAGGCCAACGTGCTGAGTCTCTTGTTTCATCAAAAAAATACGATGAAATTTGTGATACCGAACCGGACTCGATTTTCGTCTATTCACAAAGTAGTGCTGACGATGAGCTTCGGGTTCTAGTCGTAAAATACTTAGAGAAACTGACTGAGCATCAACGTCGAGTTATCGAGATGTGTTTCTGGGAAGGTCGAAGCGAGCGCTATATCGCTGAAAAACTCGGAATTAGAAGGCAGCCAGTTAATCGACTAAAGAAACGGGCTTTCAATAAAATAAAGAAGTTAGTAAGGGAGGGTGTCAGTTCCCGTATTAAGAGAGGAAAAAATTCCTCTCTTATGAAAGGGGTAAAGAATGAAAGGAATCTTTTACTGGCTCAAATCAGTTTGGAGAAGGCTAGTTAAAAGGGATGATTTTACTATAGATGATTGGCGGTACCTTGAGCTTCGGGAACGAAAACCCTCTGCGCTGTGGAGGCATGAGTGAAAAAGACGATTACAAATAAGGTCGCTAATCTTCTGCCGGTGAGACATGTTGAGAAAGAAAAAGACCTAAAGCTGATCTATGAGCTTATGCCGAACCTAAGTGATGAAAAAATCATGGCTATCTACTTCCGCTTTTGGGAGCAGCTCTTGATTGAAGATGTTGCAAATATTCTCGGCCGATCATGGAGCGAAACGAACCAACTGCTTGAAGATTCTGTTAAAGAGCTTCGTCAGGGATTTTTGATGAGCCAGATGAGCGCACAGCTCAAAGCTGCTTAAAAACGAAAAAACATTTTAAAAAGAGAGGTTTTTCTATGGAAAAACAAATGAATTCTATTGCCCAAAATAATAATGATTCAAATCAATATTTCCGCTTTCAAGTCTTTCAAGGGAATAAAGACTTAAGCGGAAAGGTGAAAAAAACAAAAAGCGTTGGAATGGCCTACCTTAAAGCTGGACAAAACATTCTTAGTCTACGCCTTTGGACATTCTCATGGGAGCGATATTTTATTTTGCCTCACAGAACTGATTCATCAAAATACTTAGTAATGACAAGGGAGCCTAATAGAAGTCCTAAAGCGAAGACTAAGTATTTTTGGAACATTGTCGGAAATGGAACGGTTGATTCCATTCAAGGTTTTATTACTCTTGATTTCGATCTTTTGAGTAAGCCTATTTATGTCAATATCCAGCCAGAGCCATCAGCTCACACTGCTGACCTACCTGAGCCTGAATCATTTGAAGAGGCTGCTTAAATTTTTATCGATTATTTTTTTGAGTTTTTAATTTTTTTAAATGGAGTGAAAACATGAAATACGGAAAATATTTGATTATTTTTGGTTTAACGATTTTTTTAATGGCTTTGATACCGGATGCTGCACATGCAGCAAAAGATTTGGTGGGTGGTCTTACACAACTTAAGCTAAAGCTTACGAATGTAATACTGCCGCTTCTTTCGGTAATTGGAATTGCGATAGCTGCGATCTCATTTTTTACTGGAAATCCCAACGCGAAACAGCACATTGTGTACGCTGTCCTCGGTTGTATTTTTGGATTTGGGGCTCAGTCCATCGTAGACTTCATTTCTCAAACTGTTCGTTAGGTGAATTATGGATGATGAACTCCTAACGAGCCGAGTACCGAGAGCATTAGAAATGAAGTCAAAGTTATTCGGGTATGAGCTGTCCGATTTGCTTCTGATCTTCATAAATCTTGCGGTTACAAATTTTGTTTTCGGAGCAACGTCCTTTCGTTATCCGTTAGTATGGGGGACAACGCTTTTTTGGGCGTTGTTCCTCTTCTTTGCGAAACGTGGTCGCCCCGATAACTATATTCAACATCTATTTGAGCATTATATTCGCCCAGCCTACTTCGCGGCTGGTCGTGGCGACAAAGTGTATCGCCGCTTTTTTAAAAGGAAAATATGAATAAGAAAATAAAAGATGCAGCTTTGGCTGAAGAGCTGCCTTATTGGGATTTTGTCGAGGGGCCAAGGGCCCATGCGATTCTTTACGACGGCTCCCTTGTGGGTGGCCTTAAAGTGGGGCTTATTGACATTGAGTGTTTTGATGAGGCTAAAACTAATAATCTTACGATGGGGCTTCGCGCGGCTCTCAATTCTGTATCAGAGGGCACAAGTCTACAATTTGTTCTTGGAGTTAGGTCCGACTTCTCAGACATTATATCGACTCATGCTCAAGGTAAGAATGCCAATATTCATCCGCTCGTAAAAAGTATTGCTGACTACAGAGAGAAAAAACTAAATCAGGCTATGATTGACGGTGAGCTCTATCGGCCGGAACTTTTTATTTATATCAAAGTTTCGGCAGTAGAGACAAAATCTGTCAGCTTTTTTAAAAAGAAAGAGATTTTCTCGAAAGCATCAGCCGAGGCCTATGAAGAGACCCTTGAGGTCTTAGGGCAAAACATTGAAATCCTTACTTCAAGTTTTGAGTCTCTGGGCCTTTCTTGTGTAGAACTAAAGCGGGATGAAATTTTAAGAAATATCTATAAGTTTTTAAATCCTAGAAGGTCTTTAGTCGAGCCTCCTCCAGCAGTTAAGACTTTTAACGACGCCGATATTGAAAAAGACGTTTTAGAAGAAGTCGAATGGCTTGCGAATCAATCTCCAAGAGAACAGCTTATTTTTGGTGACCTAGTTTTGGGATTTGAGCAGTTCACACTTGATGGGTTTTACCACCGAGTTATTACTCTCAAAACTCTGCCTGAAGTTACTTACGCTGGAATGATGGCAAGTTTCTTACGTTTACCATTTCACTATGATTTGGTGTTGTCACTTGATGTTCCTCTCCAGGCAAATGAAATGGCGAAACTTCAGCAGAAACGAAAAATGGCTCACTCGATGGCAGCCACTTCAGGCGGTAAAGCCAGTGACCTTGAAAGTGAGACGAAACTTTCTTCAACGGAAGAATTGATTCGAGAGCTATTAAATACAGGGCAACGCATTTATGCCGTCCAGATGAGTGTTATTTTAAAAGCACCTGCTACGCTCGAAGGCGCAAAAAGTTTGAACCGTAATGTACGCGAAGTGCTTGCTAGGTTTCGGGCCTTACAGGGAGCTGAAGGGCTTGAGGAGAGTGTTGGATCTTGGAAGGTTTTAAAAAGTAATCTTCCGGCAGCACCGCTATCTATGGAGCGGGCGCGAAAAATGAAAACTAATAATCTTGTGGATTTTCTACCGGTCTATGGCCCGCGTGAGGGAGACCGTGATCCGGTTGTGATTTTTAGAAATCGCTTGAATGGACTTGTTAGCTATAACGGCTTTGACCCTGGACTGGGTAACTATAACATTCTTTGTACCGGATCCAGTGGTAGTGGAAAAAGCTTCTTAAACAATGCAATCCTTATGCAAGAGCTTGCGCGAGGATTGAGAGTTTTTATCATCGACATTGGTGGTTCTTATAGGAAGCTGACAGAGGCTCTTGGGGGTCAGTATTTAGAAGTTAATCTTTCTGATCAATACCGCATTAACCCCTTTGATTTGCCGAATCCGAAGGATGAGCCGAGTAATCAGAAAATCAAATCTTTACTAGCTTGCATTGAAAGTATGGTTAGCGAAGATGAAAAGGCAAAGTTACCAAAGCTTGACCGTGCCCTTTTAGAGAGGGCAATTATCGAACTTTATAAAAGTCGAAGATCTAAGGGTGAGGTGCCAACGCTCGGCGACCTCGCCCGCTATCTTTCGGGTTTTGAAGAGGACTCGATGAAAGCTATTTCTAAGATGCTTTATCTGTGGACCGGTGAGAGGCCCTATGGGCGGATGCTCGACGGTCAGGGTAGTTTAAGAACTGATGCCGATATTTGCACATTCGATCTGAAGGGGCTGTCAAACTACCCAGACCTTCAGAGTGTAATGCTCCTTATTCTAACAGATTTCATTTTGACTCAAATTTCAAATGAGAAAGAAAAAAAGTCTCGAATCATCGTCGACGAAGCATGGGAGCTACTAAAATCAAATGCTGCTGCAAACTTCATGGAGTTTTCCGTACGAGCTTTGCGAAAGATGGGAAGGGGAAGTGGGATCACGTTTATCACCCAAGGTGTTGAAGAAATCATAGCTAGTCCCATTGGATCGGCCATTTTGAACAACACGGCAACTAAGTTTGTCATGCTTCAGCGAGGCGATTCGCAAATTCTCTGTGATACTTTGAAGCTGAACAGACAAGAACTCGATCTCATTCAGTCTCTTGGGCAACGAAAGGGTGAATACTCCGAAGGGTTTATGATTGCAGGCGATCACCGCCAGGTCGTGAGAATTTATCCAAGTCCATTTGAATATTGGCTTTCGACCTCGGATGCCCAAGATAATGCTTATCTAGATGGGCTTCAAAAATCAGGCCTTGATCTCGTAAGGGCTATTGAGGAAGCCGCAGAAGTTTATCCAAATGGCGTGGCTCAAGGGCGCGCAGAAGGTATGGCTGCATGAAAAGAATAAAAAAAATGGTTCTCTTCGGGTGCTTATGTCTTTTTGTGGGCTTTCCTAAGCCTGCCAAAGCAGATTTATTCGGTGGCGATGTTGTAGTGTTGACGCAGATTCTTGCTAATGCCATTCAACAACTCGTACAGCTTCGTGAAATACTCTCAACTGGTAGTGATACGTTAAGCCTTCTTCAAGAGGTGAATCGGGGTCTCAAGAATGGCTTAACAGTCTTGCAGATGATTAATCCGCGATTTAATCCTGGAATATACGGAAGTCTTGAAACAGCAGATCAGGTTTTGCGTATTATTGATGATCTTTACGGGAAGGTTCCCGTAACAGCTGAACTTCGTTTACAGCAAGCACAAGACTTGTCGGCGTCTGAGAGTATTTCAATGAATGGGACACTTTTTCAATTTGCAGATCAAGCTGATGAAGAGAGCAAAAGAATATTTGCGCTTTCTCAAGATGTAAACCCACAAGGCGCGGCAAAGCTAACAGCTCAAAGTTTGGCCGTTTTGATTGGAGTCACAACTCAGGTTTTGAGAACTAACTCCATGATGCTTAAATCAATGGGTGAAAACATGGCCCTACAGAATCGTAAAGAAAAATTGCAATCCTCGCAGTTCCGAACGCAATACGATGGCCTTTCGCAGGGTTTTGGTGGTCTTCCAAAAGAGACCAAGCTCGGAAGCCTGAAAGGAGATTAGCCTATGCCTGATTTTAACCTAATAGGCTCTCTCATGCGGGATCTTCATCAAGAGTTTGTGCGAATGTACTATTTAATGCTGCCAGCATTTTTTGCGCTTTCTATTGCAGTGACATGGGTGCGCTCGCCCCAAGGGAGTCCTGATTTTATCGACGTTTTAAAACGTACAATCATTTCAACGCTTCTTCTGGCAGCCTTCCCAGAAATTACTCAGGCGATTATATTTATTGCTGACGGTATAGCTGAAAAAATAGATCCGATGAATAACATCGACGCGGTGATTCGGATGGCAGAGGAAAAAAGTCAAAGTTATCCAGATTCAAACTCAAGCATTTTACTTGGATTTAATGATCTTCTGATGGCGACTCTATCTTTCTTGAGCTTCTTAATTTTATACATTGCTCGCTACTTGATGATCGCTATGTATCACTTCTTCTGGATGTTTTATATGGTATCTGCGCCGCTGCTTTTGCTGTTTAATCTTTTTCCATCCACCAGCAATATTGCGTCCAATCTTTTTCGCGGACTGATTGAGGTCGCCTGTTGGAAGATTGTATGGGCAATACTAGGGGCTATGCTCGTATCATTATCTTTTGCCGACATTTATATGACTGAAGGTGGTTATGTAACACTTGTCGTGATGAATTTCGTTATAGCTATTGCAATGTTGGCAACACCGATTTTTGTAAAATCTCTTGCGGGTCAAGGGGCGCAGGCCATGGCATCGGGAATTGGGCAGTCAGCCGTGGCTGCTATTGCGGCGGTTCCAACGAAAGGGATGTCAATAGCGACGAAAGGAAAATCTTTTTATTCAGGAGCAAGTGGTTACGCTCGCTCGAAGATTGAGAATTATCAAGCTGAGAAGAAGCGCAAGCAGGATATGTACCGCTACTAAAAAAGGAACTTATGAACGAATCTATAAAACTAAAATTTAGAAAACTACCGAAGGCTCTTGCTGAGCTTTCGCACTCTAACCAATTCTTGAAAATGTCGGCATTTTCATCTTATTTGATATGTGGACTTTTAACAGTATTACTTTTTTATCAAGCATTGCGGCCCGTAGAAGTCTTAACATTAGCACCAGATGGATCTGTCTATCAGGAAACTCCGAAGCCAGATGCGAAATTGGAAGTTGAACGGGCTGTTCGAGAATATTTGAAATACAGATATAATTGGTCTCCTAAAACCGTTAAGAGTCAGGTTGATCAAGCTAGAAATTTTATTCTGTCTTCAACCCAAAGTGCTTTTAATAGCTCGATGAAAGATGTCGTAAGGTTTTCAGCTGAAAAAAATGTTTCTCAGAGAGTCTATCCGGTCAATGTAAGTGTTGATCTAAAAAAGAGTATAGTTACTCTTCTCGGAGACCGTATCACTGGGATTCAAGAAATGAAAGCAGCAGGAGATTTGCGTTTAGAGCTGAGTTTTGAGTCGGGACCGCGAACAGAGATCAACCCATGGGGCGTTTACATCTCTAAAGAGCGAGAGCAATAACAGATAATTTAAAATCCATATTGAGATAATAAAACCCTCTACACTAATGGAGGATTAATGAATTCCATGCTTTGGATTCTGTTTCTTATCATTCCTAGTTTTGCATCAGGAAAAGTCAGAACTGTTCAAGTAAAAAAAGATCAAATTGTAATAGTAAAAACGGCAACTGGAATCGCAACGATTATCCAGGTGCCGGATCGCCCTAATAGTATTGTTGTGGGTAATCAAAGTGCATTTAAAGTTGAATATCTTGATCAAGCTATCACGATTAAACCGTTACATGCTGGTGCAAGAAGCAATCTGTATATTTATACCGATTATACAAGATTTAATGTGCAGCTTGTGACAAATGTCGAAGATGCGGCTGATTATGTTGTTTATCTTGAAAATCCTAAAACGAAAATTAAAACACCGCAATTAAGATGGTTTAATTTTAAAAATCATTTGAAAAATGAATCTTTAATTCTTGAAACCAAACGACTTGCAAAAACCCGTGATGGAGTTCTTTTGATTGAATTTGAAGTTCGATCAAATGCTAAGGAAAAGTTTCGACCTGAATGGCTTTGGCTGACGCAAAAAGGAATGACTCGGCCTATTCATAGTCTTGCGCTCTCCAGTCAAGACTTGAAAATAGGCCATTCGATTAAAGGAGTCATGCAAGTTCTACGAAGCGATATCTCGTTAGTAGATACTCTACGAATAGAACTGAGAAGAAAGAAGGCGTCTTATCTTACGCTTCCGAAGGATACAGCATGGAAATAACAATGACCTCTTCTATTAAAGAGAAACTAAAAAATCTGGCGTTTAAAGAAAAATCTTATTTTTTAAACCGGCGCGAGATCAACTGGGGAGCATTAGTTAAATGTGGAGCTTTCGCACTTTGCTTAAGCCTTGTAGGAATTTTATTGATTCCTGCACCTCAAGAGCCGGTCGGTGATTTTCACGAAAAGTCGGATTTTTCTGAAAATAATCGGGAGATAGAAGTAAGCCCTACGCATGAGACAGCAAATTACTTTGAGAGTGGCTTTTCAAGATCAGTTCCCTCATCGCTTAACCATCTTTATGCACCCACGTATGGTGGAGCTAGTGGGACAGTGGGAGATGAGCAAAATAGCTCGATGATTTTGGCTCGGGACGGCCTTGATTCAAAAACGCAGATCCCACCTGGTAGCAAACTCTCGATTAGGCTCTATGAGAAGACCATTGTAGCTGGACAAGGAATGCCGGTTATAGGAGTTGTGACTCACGATTACGTCCATGAAGGTATAGTTGCAATTCCGCAAAGTTCAAAACTGTTTGGGGATATTTCGTTTGATGAGGGGGGAGAGCGGGCCAAGATTGAATGGAGGTCGGTGCAGCTCCCTGATGGGCGTGAGCGATCACTTTCAGCGATTGGAGTTGGAGTGGATGGGCAACCAGGAGTTTCTGGGCGAGTTCATTCGGATGCATTAAAGAATGCTGTTGGTCAGACTTTAACGCGTTTTATTGGTGCGTATGCTGAGGGTTCCATGCAGCGTGGGGCATTGGGTGGAAGCCCAGGCGGCAGAGATAACGGCTTGAAAAATGCTATTGCGGAGACTGCCAGAGATGGGGCTGAAACTTGGGCCAATGATCTGAAAAAAGAAAAGAGATGGATAGAGATTTCAAATGGCACTGAGTTTTACGCTATTTTGACCGCAAATTTTGCATTTCGTGATCCAGGAGCAACTTATGACCGATAAAAAAGATGATTCGCAATCGCTTTTATTTGGATCGGCTCTCTTTCTTGGATTTATTATTATCAGTCGTGTTTATGACTTTTTAAATGTCTGGGTAAGGCAGCCTGCAAATCAAATTCCGCTTGTTATGATAAGCGCAATTTTATTCACGGCATTTTTTTATTGGGTAATGGAAAAACGTAAATTCAATTTTAAAAAGAGGGCACAAGAGAAATCTGTTATTCAAAAAACGAGCGATTCAGTTTTTTGCGGTTTGACTGATAAAAAAGAAGAAGTGCATATAAAAACACGTCAACGTGCAATGCATACGCAAGTTATCGGTACGACCAATGCCGGTAAAACTGAAAGTGTTATTCTTCCTTGGGCTATTCAAGATATTGAGCAAGGCCGAGGTTTGATTCTTATTGACGGTAAATCAGACCGAAGCCTTCTTAATAAAATATGGGCTTATGCGGTGAAAAATAAACGACAAGACGACTTTCGTTTGTTTTCACTTAGCAGCCTTGAGGAGTCGCACCAGTTTAACCCTCTTTTGGGTGGAAGTCCCGAAGAGGTTTCAGAGCGTGTTTTTAATGCTTTTGAATTTGATAATGAGTATTACCGAAGCGTTCAGTTTGAAATATTCTCACAAGTAATGAGAATATTTGCGGGGGCGAAAGAAGTACCTACATTTCTTAAAATCTTTGAGGCTATTTCGGAGCCAATCAAACTAAAAGCGTTGGCTGAAAAAAGTGGAGATAAAGGGCTTAAAAATTGGGCTAAGCACTATGCAGGGCTTCCTGCGGCTGAAGTCGCGCAAAGAACAAGTGGGCTTACGGCCGCCCTCAGTCACTTTGCGTTTGGTAAGACGGCTACTTTATTTAATACAGAAAAGCCAAACATTGATTTGGAGTCTGCATTAAAAGAAAACCAGATTGTATATTTTCAGCTTCCTGTTCTTTTGTCTCCATTTCTGGGGAAAGCGGCAGGTAAAATGATTTTACAATGTCTGCAAAGTGCCGTGGCAAATCGCCATCGTGGGGAGGAGAGAAACCATCGGTTCTATTCGGTCTTTCTGGATGATTTCTCAGAGTACCTTTACCCAGGGTTTGTTTCGATCTTGAATAAATCAAGAAGCGCAAATGTCGGAGTTGTATTTGCTCATCAAGCTTTGGGTGATATTCAGACCCTTGGAGATGCGATTGCCAATTCCATTTTGACGAATGCGAACTTAAAAGTATTTATGCGCGGTAATGATCCTGATTCTGCTGAGTATTTCTCTAAGGTCATTGGTACAGTTAAAAGCATTAAATACACCTCAAGAACAAAGCGCAGCATATTGAGCCAAGAAGATACGGGGGATGCCTCGGCCCGCGAAGTGGATGAGTTTATTGTCCACCCAAACCGATTTAAAAACGAACTGGGTATTGGTGAAGCTGTTATGGTCATTCCTCACGAAGCCGGAAGTCGAACGCTTAATATTAAATTCAAAAAATTTGATGATCTTCCACCTGAACCATTTACAGCCGTCGAAAAGACGGTATCAAAAGGACTTGCCGATTTACCTGAGACTGAAACGCCTAAATTTCACGGAGGTAAAAATGCAGCTTAAAGAAAACATGAATTTACTATGTATGGGTCTATATTTAATTACGCTCTTCTTTGCGAGTGGTTGTGCCACTCAAAACAAGACCGCAGCACTTGGTGGTCTCATCGGTGCGACCGGTGGAGCCGCCTTGGGCGGGATCGTAAATCCAGGGAAGAGTGGAGAGTATCGAACTCGAAATGTTGTAGTCGGAGCCACTATTGGTGGGATGACAGGACTTGTTGCGGGTTCTGCTCTTCATGATGAAATTAAAACGCGTGAGTCTAACGCTTATGCCAAAGGGCGTGCTTCAGCACCTCGCTTTGGAGCTGGAGGGATGCCGTCCTTGCAAGAGGCTAAAGTTGAGTCTCGTTGGATCGAGGGACGTGTTGTAGGTAATCGCTATATTGAAGGACACTTTGAGCATGTTATTATCGAGCAGACAAAATGGGACGCTGATTGAGTGCGAAGCTTGTTCCCAGCAGAGAAATTCAATTTGCTGCGAAGACTGGTTTTTTAAGTAAGCCGCTTTGGCTTGAGTTTTTTACTAAGCGTTCAAAAAGCAGAAATTCTCGGATCTGGAATAGTTTTGTTCAAGATGGATACTTTCGGCGTCATGATTCAACGATGCTTACGGATGTTCTGATTTTAGCAAACCGTTCGATCCATGAGCTTCAAAAACGCGGGATCATGGCCGTGACAAAGCCCCATCTCGGACAATTTGACCATGACGAAAAGGCTGCCCGTATTATTTTAAGTCTTGAAAGAGAAAAAGCGATTGGTGAATTTATAACGGAGGCTGAGCTAAAGCGTAAGCATTGGCTATGGATTAAAGCCTCAAGGGATGGCAAGGATGCAAAGTTCCCAGATCTAACGATCACGTTGCCGATAGCTGCAAAGTTTCAGAAGGTGGCTGTAGAAGTTGAACAGTCGAAGAAAAGTTATGACCGGTATAAAAAAATAATGAGCAGCTATGCTGGCGTAAAAGATATAGATGCGGTTATTTTTATCTCAAACCAGCAGTCTATTTTTAATAGTATTTCCCGTGCTATGAAAGAGGTCAACTATCCTTCGTGGGAGCGGCCAGTTGGTTTTGGAGAAATGGATCATTGGTTGAAAGATCCTTTAACAGCTCCTATTTATCTGAGTCGCAGTACCAGCTCTATTCAAACCTGGCTGAATGAAAAATCTGAGAAGATCGTAGTATAACTAGCAACCTAACTCGCAATTCGGTTGCTAGTTGAGAGAACTTTTTTGATCTTTCTTTTTCGAGATTAAAGCAATTTAAAACAAACACTTACCCACCGCCTCACTTTATGGGTACTGCCCCTTATCGACCCAAGACCCCTCCCACCCAACGAGTTGATTGGAAGGGGTCTTGGCTCTGGGGCAGATAAATTTCGGCGGTGGGTAAGTATGAGTCTGAAAGGATGTAGATATGAATATAGAAGAAAAGAAAACGGCCTTGGGTGTCACTGAGGATTTAAGGAATAAAACAAATGATGTAACAAATGAAGAGGTTCCGGTTTTCAATCGTGGAGGCCGTAAAGGTGCTGCTCAGGCGGCGCAGAGCCTGGGCCAGAGGAATAGCAAAGTTAGTTCTTCATCTCAAAGTGATGTACATCGCGTGGTCATATCAAAAGATTCTAACGAAGCACTGGAGTCGGTGCTCCATCGATGTGCTGAAGGTTTCGATTCTGGAACTATCACAAAGTCGGATGTAGCGAACTACATTTTGCAGAATGTGAATAAATTCTTCTCAGAAGCCGACATTAAGAATCTCAGAGCGGCGCATTTTGATGAAAAAAAGGTTCTTGGATCAATTCTAAGAACAGAAGGCGATCTTCCTGAAGATGTAAAAAAAGCACTTCGCATACATTACGGAATTGCTGATAAAGAAAAAAAGAAATTAAATCGCATGGCTAGCTAGTTTTCCACAGAGGCTTTTGTGGAAAACTCTAAAATTCAGCCACTTGCCGTCTAAAACCAGATTAACTTTGTTTACTTGAGACACATTAGCTCTTTAGCTCCCAGTCTTGCATGGCGGGAGTGTTGGGGGTAATATGCTCCTATCGTTCTTTGAAAATAGAATAGTCTTTTTTGTCCATTGGGTTGGCCTACTATGCAAATAGTTCGAGCCAATGTCGCCCAAAACTTAGAGCAGAACTTTGATGATTCTGATTGGTTGAGTGCAGCTGAAGCTGCTTCTTATTTGCGAATTTTTAGCAAAGATGGAAGCCCCTGTGTAGCGAGAATCCGTAACCTTGTTAATCTTGGTCGGATTCCTTTTTACAAACCCTATGGACGGTTATTGTTTAAGAGATCCGAACTCGAACGGCTCATTGAATCCTCTCGTAAAGGAGGATTTAAATGCCGATAAATACATACGTAGACCCCAAGAGTGGGGAGACATTATTTAGAATTCGGATTTCTAGAAGCAGTTCAACTATATCAGGAGTTATCGTAGACAAGCGCGCAGCGGGTTTTAAAACAAAACTCGAAGCCGAACGCGCGGAGAAGAAGCTCATTGGTCAAGTCGAACGCGAACTGCTGGATGCCGAAAGTAGAAGCTGTAGGTGGGATTCTTTAGTTACCGAATGGGAACTTGCTGCCAGATCTGGTGACATATTCATTCGAGAAATCTCAGTAGGTACGATCAGAGATTACACTGATGTTATCTACGGTTGGACCCAAGACTGGATGAAACTGCGAGTGACTGAAATTGACCGTGCAAAAGCATGGACGACTTTAGATCGCGTTGAGCGAGAGATCTCTATAGCTCGAAGAAAACGCTTGAGGACGGCGATAGATGCTATCTTTAAGTGGGGTATTCTTTCAGGCAGAATCAAGGGTATGTCTGTAATTCCGACCGAAGGTTACAAGTCTACGCGGAAAGAAGAGGAAAAAATGCCTGAGATTCTGAATCTTGGGCAGATCAGAACTCTCCTTTCTTACGCGGAAAACGTGAACCACCTTTGGTATCCGATTTGGGCTCTGGCTCTTTTCACGGGGATGCGTTCAGGCGAACTTTATGCACTTGAATGGGATCAAGTCGATTTTGAAAATAAGCTTATTTACGTTCACCGTAGCTGGACAAGTAAAGCCGGTTTTGGGCCGACGAAAGGGCGTTATTGGAGATCGGTTCCCGTCGAGTCTTCGCAAGTGCTAGGGCTCCTAAAAGAGTTAAAGCTCAAGCGCAGCGGAGAAAAGTTTGTACTTCCTCGATTTAATAGCTGGACAATCGGTGAAGCGGCTTCAATCTTACGCGAATTTTGCGTGGGATCAGGGCTTCCATCGGTTAAGTTCCATACCTTGAGAGCGTGTTTTGCAACTCAGCTCATAAGAGATGGAGTGGCTCCAGCGGTCGTGATGAAGATATGTGGTTGGAAGGATCTTAAGACCATGCAGCGGTACATCCGTCTTGCCGGTATAGAGGTTAAAGGTTCTACACAAGGCCTTAAACTGCTTCCAGAGCGTGAGGTCATGGGCCGAGTTGTTTCTCTATTTAAACAAGACTAAGACAATTCTAATCGATTGGTATTTGCGTAGTTATTCTGAGTTATCTTTGAATAGCTGGCAAATGCCTGGTAGAGTGCTTGAGGATCCTGAAATTACTCAGGAGCCGTCAGCACCTCCAATTTTTTGATCCGGAATTTTGAGTAAGGGTTAAGTTCACGAAAATCATAAACAAAGCATTGATGGCTCGGACGAAGTTCGGATTCTAAATATCACAATTTAATTCAGCATATCACAGTCGATGGTCCGCTTTGGGTCCAAGCTGGGTGCACGTTTCGCTGTAATGAAGGTGATGCTGACGTCTCATATTGTATTTGTGGTGACGGGACCTAGTGCTGGTTCTATGATGAGCTTTACAAAAAATCGAAATTAATATTAAACTATAAACAGTATTTGTTTTATTTAAATTCGTGGGTAATAAGTGGCTGACAAATTCTTTGAGGATCAGTTTGAAGAGATTCCAGTGACTCCCTCTCCAGGGCGGTACACTAATCGTCAAATGCTTACGGGAAAACATATTGCTCCAATCGACCAAATCAAGACTTATACTGATACTGATTGGGAGCAGTTTATAAATGACTGGGTAAATGCAGTCTTAAAGTCCAAATACGTAAAAGTTTGGAAGTCTAAGGGTAGTGGCGATAAAGGCAGAGACATTGTCGCTTTTCACTCTGAGCCTATACAAACAAGTGAGTGGGATACATTTCAGTGCAAACACTATAAAGATGCATTGGCGCCATCGAATGTTTGGCTTGAGATTGGAAAATTTATTTATTTTCAATTTATCGGGGAATTTGGAAAGCCTAAGAGCTACTCGTTTGTTGCCCCCTGTGGGGTGGGTAACAAGTTGCTACTCTTGCTTCAAAACACAAATACGTTAAAGACTGAGCTGATCAAAGTTTGGAATGATAAGTGCAAGGATCACATCGTTAAAACTGAAGTTAAACTAGAAGGTGAGTTTGAAAAATTTGTGCTTGAATACGATTTTTCAATATTTACATTCATTGAGCCTCAAACTTTAATTGAAGAGTTTTCTGAAACTAAAGGATATTCTCTGCGTTTTGGTGGAGGGCTCCAAAAGGTCAGGCCTGAGCCTGATCTACCTCCAAGTAATGTGCAAGAAAACGAGCAGACCTATCTGCTTCAGTTACGCTTAGCTTACAGTGATCATGAAAAAGCAGAAATTGGACCTGAAGATTTAAAAAAGCATGAGAATTATAATGATCATTATCGTAGGCAAAGAGAAAATTTCTACGAAGCTGAATCATTGAAGCGTTTCGCCGACGAGACACTTGTTGATGGTGGGCGATACGAAGACTTAGAAAAGGAAATTCACAACGGCATTGCTGACGTTCTAGATGGGAAACATGACTCAGCTTTTGATAAGGTCGTGGAAACTTTGAAGACGGCAAAGCAAGTTCAAATTTCTGACCATCCGCTAAAAGGTGATTTAACCACAGGTGATCGAGGCGGCATTTGCCATCAACTTGTAAACAAAAAGAAAATTAAATGGCTGAAATAGATCGACTTAGAAATACACGCATTTTTAACACTCCTTTAGAATCGGGTCTTCGCGCATTAATTTTACTTTGTGCAGCCGACAAACAATATTACGACCTTCAAAATTTAGTATATTTCGACTATTTATTAACTCATTCTGGTGATATAGAAAAAGGTCCTAAAAGCCTTCATGCTGATATACCCCATCGGTTAAGTGCAATAGCGATGCGCAGGCAGCTTTCCTTCTCTGGACTTGATCTTATGGTCAGTCGTGATTTGGTTGAAAAAAAATTTGATCCAGTTAAAGGTGTTACGTACGCCGCGACTGATTTAGCTATAAAGTTTTTATCTTATTTTTCTACAGCTTATTATAAAGACCTTTTAATACGTGCAAACTGGGTTATCACTGAATTCGGTAATTCGAGCGCAGACGACTTGAAAAAAATCTTTAATTCAAATTTTGATCGTTGGAATAGTGAATTTACTAAAGAAGATTTTCAAAGGTTTAATAAATAATGGCTAGACTTTTTTTGCGCAAATTAACTGTTTCGGGAAAAGGTAAAGACGATGCGGTTGTCACATTCAGCAATGGTCTGAATTTAATTTCTGGAGCATCTAATACTGGCAAAACTTTTATCTATCAATGTATTTACTATATGTTGGGTGGTAAAATGCCTCCAAAATCAATCCCTCCAGCAGAAGGGTACACTACGGTAAATCTGGAATTTGGGGATGCAGAAAAGTCTCACCATAACCTGGAACGCAGTTTAAGTGGTGGTGGATTTCTAGTTACGAATTTACAGGATAAGAAAGCTAAGCCCGAAATGGTGCCTCGTGAGCGAATTTATGAGCTTTTAGCATCGCATCTTGAACTAACTGGCAAAAAACTTAAAAAGAATAGTGTTAATCAGACAGTTAAATTAGGATTTCCCGCTGTCAGACAGTTCGTTATGGTGGATGAAAAACAGATTATCACTGAAGAGTCGCCAATCTTTTCTGGAGTTCGTAGTCAGGCTACGCAGGAGAAATCAGCATTTAAGTTCATGCTATCAGGTTTTGACGACAGTGACCTTATTGTAAGTGGAGATTCTGCCGCTGATAAGCAAAAAAAACTGGGAAAGAAAACTGCGTTCAATGAAATGATAAAAGATCTGACGAAAAAAATTGGTGAGACTACTGCTGATGAAGTCAGAGAACAAAAAGAGAAAATCAATGCATCTATCAAGCAATATTTGGATGAGCTTGGTTCAATTAATGCAAAAGTTGCGGAAGGCCTAAGTAGACGCATCGAAATTCAAAGATTAATTGATGGCTTGCAGTTAAGGCAAAAAAGTTTGAATTCCAATTTAGATAGGTTCAATTTACTTTTAAAGACCTATCGCTCTGATATTGATAGAATTAACTTTGTCCTTGAAGGCAAAGGGCTTTTCGATCAGCTAAATGTAGGCAATTGTCCTTACTGTGGTCGGGTTATGGATCATGTGCATAGCGATGAAAATGTAGAAAATCTTGATCTGGATAGTTTGGCTTCAGCCAGTAAAGTTGAAGTTTCAAAAATACGCAGCTTAATAATAGATCTTGAATCTACTATTAAAGATTTAAGTGAAGAAAGAGCTACTTTAAGCGCCAGAGAGCTTGAGTTAAAGCAAGAGAGTGATGATATACAAAGATATGCGAAAAGTTCGTTAGTTAAAGAAATAGAAGAAGCCAGAAAAAAAATTGAAGTGCTTAACGAAGAGCGTGATGCAATTGTGGAAATTTCTATTTTCCATAGCGAATTATCAGAAATAGAAAACAGAAAAAGCCTGAGTTTAGCATCTAATTTTGAAGATGGTTTAGAAGAGTCCGAAACGTTTAACCAAGATTTGCTGTTAAATGAGTTCGCAAAGGAAGTAGAAATTTTATTGGTTAACTGGAATATTGCGAAAAATCCAAGAGTTAGCTTTAATCTTGAAAATTACGATATTGTAATTGATGGTCAGGCGAGGCGAAGTCACGGAAAGGGATATAGGGCTGTCTTTTATGCGGCTTTTCTTGTAGCGTTGTTCAATCTAGAGATGAAGCGTAGTAAATTTACTCCAGGCTTACTAATCATTGATTCGCCATTAACAACTCATGAAGAGGCTGATAAAGAGGATGATGCCGAGGTTGGGTCTGGTATACAAGAGTCGTTCTTTAAATACCTAGCAAAGCTCAAGGGAATACAAATTATTATTTTAGATAATAAGAATCCTCCTAAAGAAATCGAGAAAGAGATTACTTACTATAGATATTCTGGAATCAAGAAATCTAAGAACCAGGGTTTTATTCCAGGTTTTTAATCGAGTATATTATCGATATTTTTACTAAAAAGTTTTTTTATTTTAACTATAATGTAGAGTATTGGAGTATCCCAATACAAAGCATCTGCCTTGTGTGGATTCAGAAGAATCCACTTTCGGACTGATCGAAGCAGGGCGAACGGATTTAACAGAAAGCAAAATCGATCTGATCTTGCGGTCACTCGGATACAAACGGGATGATTTTGAAAAAATCCGTTCGGCTAACACCATGGCCGACGAAGTGATCAGGAGAAAGGAGGCTGGCGCATGAAAGTCTATCCAGCCTTCAGTTTCTTCTTAAAGACTTTTTCAATTTCGCTGACGTCAACAAGTGTTCCATTGGCATAGCCATGAATGACGTAACCTAAGAGCGTTTGATAGGGTATGCGCTTCTCTTCAGCAATTTTCTTAAAGTTATCAAAATCATCCTGTCTGAGACGAGCGGTGAAAATAGCATCTTTTTTGACTCGCTCACTAGCTGCCAAATTTTCGATTGTTTTTTTGAGCTGTTTTGCTTTATTAGGATGAACGCTTTTCCATTGCTCGGCGCTCTTTTCTACCTGTGTGGCAGTCAGATCTTTCTTTTGTTTCATAGCCCAAACTCCTTTTTAAATTTTCTCGATTTGTAGAGAGTGATGAATCGATCAGGGTTTTCGCCGACAACAATCACCCACGCATAGTTCTGATAAGAGTAAATCATCAAGTATTGATCTGGATATTGAGGATTCTCACGGGTATCTAATAGAGTCCCGCTTGCAACGATATCTTCAAATCCAGCTCCGCGCTCTTCTTTTAGCTTCTTATTTTTGCGCGGATTGACTTTTCTCATCTACAGCAGAATAACAAAATGTATTGTCATTGTCAATACAAATACATGGATGAGCCAAATGAGGGGGTCTAAGTCTTTGAAGTCACGGGGTATCGTGTAGATACCTCCAAATTCCCGGTTAGAAAAAGTCTTATTCATATCTCAGCACCTTAAATCAAAAAACCAATGAATCATTAAGTTTAGTTGGTTCATCTTTTCTCAAGTTTTGAGATTCATCGGTCATTCGATAAATCGGTGTCGAATTCTTAGATCAAAGATGAACTGAAGCCGCATTTTGCCGCGCTTTAAATGCTGGGAGTCTGCAAAAAATTGAATAAATGTCGATAAGTAGATTGGCTATGATAGTTGTACGTCAATTGAGCCAAAGGCTCGTACTTCTTAAGAATCTTCTTCTTTTCCTACTATCGATGGGAGTTGTGTCTTGTTCTCTTAAGACGACAGTTGAAGATTTAACTAAAGCTTCAGATAAGCCAACCATAACAGTCAGCGACTTAAGTTTAACTGAAGGTTCAGGCGGCAACTTAGTATTTACTATTAGCCAAGTATGGCCTGAGAATATCGTGATTCCCTACAGCATGTCGGATGCAAGTGCCGAGACACCATCTGATTATACATCAGCTTCTGGTAATGTGACTATCGTGGCGGGGTTGACCTCGGCAACACTTGCGATTGCGACAGTCGATGACTCTGTATATGAAGGAGCAGAACAGTTCTTGGTCGATTTAAGCGCGCCAGCGAATGCCGTATTTTCTGGTGCGGCTCTCAGTGCTTCAAAGCCGGTTGAGGTGTTAGATAACGAAATACAGCCCACGGTGCAGTATGCCTCATCCACAAGTTCGGCTGGAGAGGCGACAACTCCTCATTTAGTTACAGTGACATTGAGTGCTCCAGTACAAAGCGCAGTGACAGTAGCATATGCGGTAACGGGCGGTACGGCCACAGGATCAGGTGCGGATTTTACATTAACCAATGGGACGCTGACTTTTGCCGGCGGTGAAACAACAAAAGATATTTCGATCGCCGTGGTGAATGACGCGATTTATGAGGATGATGAAACCATCACCATGAATTTATCGTCTCCAGCGGTGGCAGCGCTGGGAGTTCAAACAACACATACTCACACAATCATTGATGATGAGTCGCCACCGACAGTGCAGTATGCAGCGGCAACATCAAGTGCTGCAGAAAATACGACTCCACATGGGATTGTTGTTACATTAAGTGCAGCCGCTTCATCGGCGGTGACGGTGAATTATTCAGTGACGGGTGGTACCGCTACCGGTTCAGGTACAGATTATACATTGGCAGATGCTACATTGACGTTTGCCGCAGGCGAAACGACTAAGACTATTTCGTTCCCAGTTGTGAATGATGCGATTTACGAAGCTGGTGGTGAGACCATCGCTTTGAATATTAGCAGTCCGACAGTCGCGACACTAGGTTCACAAACCACACATACTCATACGATCACTGATGATGATTCGGTGCCGATTATTACGTTTAATCAAGGGGCAATGAGCTCTGATGAAGACGATGGTGTTGTGAATATACAGATTGATTTATCAAATCCATCTGATGCAGCTCTAACGGTGGATTATGTTGTCACGGCAGGTACAGCTACCGCATCTGGTACGGACTATACCTTAAGCGGTACAACTGTCACAATTGCTGCAGGTCAAACAACAGCCAATTTATCTTTGACGATTGTAGATGATGTCATCAGCGAATTAACAGAAACGGCTGAAATCACATTGTCGAATCCGTCAGGTGCCACAGTGGGAGTGCCTGGTATTCACACTCATTCAATCATTGATAATGAAGTTTTACCTAAAATTAATTTTGCTGCCGCTTCAGCTTCAACCGGCGAAGCAACGGCCACGCAAAATATAACGGTGACTTTGAGTGGGACATCTTCACAAGCTGTTACAGCAGACTATGCGGTCACTGGTGGTAATGCGACGGGTTCGGGTACGGATTACACTCTTGCTAGTGGCACACTTACATTCGCTGCAGGCATGACTTCGCAGGATATTACAATAACCATTGTGAACGATGTCCTTGCTGAAGGAAATGAAACAGTTGAGGTGACGCTCTCAAATCCTAATAGCTATGCGGCACTAGGTACTACAACTCTCCATACTCACACTATATTAGATGATGAGAGTGCGCCGACGGTGCAATATGCAGTCAGTACGTCTAATGCAAATGAGAATGTGGGCTCGCATACAATTCAAGTCACATTAAGTGCGGTCGACAGTGTTGCGGTGACGGTTGACTATGCTGTTACAGGTGGCTCGGCAACTGCCGGCGGCACAGATTATACGTTGGCTAATAACACTTTAACTTTTGCGTCTGGCGAAACAGTGAAGAATATCGTTATCCCTGTTGTGGATGACTCACTCGGCGAAGACGATGAAACCATTGAGATTACATTATCGAATGTGGCGGGCGGTGTATCAACGTTGGGTGCTCTCGATGAGCATACTTTCACGATCAATGCTTCTGATGCGCCAACAGTCCAGTACTCTGCTACAACTTCAAGTGAAGATGAGGATGTATCAGGCGGTGCTCATTATATTGCGGTGGCCCTTTCAAATGTAGCTGATGCGGATGTAGTAGTGGATTTTTCTGTCACAGGTGGTACGGCGTCAGGCTCGGGTACAGACTACTCTCTTCTGACGGCATCACCATTGACTATTACGGCTGGGCAAACAGTGGCAACGATTGCACTGTCGTTGAATGATGACGCTATTTACGAAGATGATGAGACCATTTTATTTGATATCAGCAATCCTTCTGCCAGTGCAACCTTGGGTTCTAATACAACTCATGCAGCTACGATTGTAGATGATGAAACTGCACCAACTGTGCAGTATGCGGCGGCTACATCAAGCGCGGCTGAAAACAGTACGCCTCATACGATAGTTGTGACTTTAAGTGGCGTGGCCTCATCCGCAGTGACGGTAGATTATGCTGTCGCTGGCGGTACCGCCACCGGTTCAGGTACAGATTATACATTAGCTGATGCTACATTGACATTTGCCGCTGGCGAAACGACGAAGACCATTTCGTTTGCGGTCGTGAACGACACTATTTATGAATATAATGGTGAAACGATTAACTTAGATATTTCAAATCCGACAGTGGCCACGTTAGGTTCGCAAACCACTCACACACATACGATAACAGATGATGACACGGCACCAGAGCTTTCAATTGCTGACAACGCCGAGACAGTGACTGAAAGTGTGGGCACACACAATGTGGTTGTCGACCTCACAAATGCCAGCTCAGCAGATATTGTGGTGAATATAACTCTTGGTGGTACGGCTACAGGTGGCGGCACAGATTACACTCGGGCAACGACATTTACGATCCCGAGTGGATCAACAAGTTACTCATTGCCAGTGGTCATCGTCGATGACTCTGACGGTGAATCGAATGAGACGATTATTTTAACAATGGCCAGTGTTACTGGTGGTGCGACTGCTGCGACGATACATAGTACTGATAACACGCAAACGATGACGATCACCGATAATGATGCGGCTCTGTTTACGTGGTTGGGTACGACCGGTGATGGTCTTTGGAGCACGGCTAGTAATTGGGCTGGTGGCGCAGTGCCAAGTGCTTCTGATACGGCGATTTTTACAAGTGTTTGTGCCAGTAATTGTGCGGTCAGCATCGATTCAAGTATCAGCGTAAAAGGTTTTGATATTCAAAGTTCGTACACGGGCACCATTACTCAAGCTAGTACGCATACTGTGACAGTGGGTTCAGATGGTTGGACACAAGCTGGCGGTACATTCGCTGGCGGTACGGGTGCGATTACAATGAACGGCGCTGTGGCCGTAACAGCTGGAGTGTTCACTTCAACAAGTGGGACGATGAGTATTGCGGATTCTTATCGTATGCAGGCCTCAACATTCAACCATAATAGTGGGACCGTAGTGTTTCAACCAGTGGCTAATGAAGATTTGCGGCCGGGTACAGATGATTACAATCACGTCACATTTCAATACTCTTCAGGCATTGCATTAAATCTTCAAACCGAAACGTTAGAAGTTAAAGGCGACTTGCTCTTTGATACGACGGGTGGCGATATTAATAATGGTACAATTAACGCCTATGCCGATATCGATCTCAATCAAAATGGCATTAGTGGTGATATATCAACGGCGGCGACTATTGCGGTTGTTGGCGGTACGGGAGTTACGCAAACGCTCACGAGTTTAGGGGCATCAGGCAGCTTATCAAAGTTGGTCATTAATTCTCTGAGTGACGTGGTTTTTGCCGGTACAATTAGTATTTCGCAAGATTTCACTCATACGGCATCTAACAGTTTTGATCCTAGCACATCTACAGTGCGAGCTACTGGCAGCAGTATTACCCAGACTTTTGATCTGAATGGTATTCATTTGTATAACTTGCGCCAGTACATGAACGGCACTGGAGCGCTCGACTTCACGGGAGACACTGTCTACGTTGATAACGATCTCACGCTAGAAGGACGTGCAGCGACTGTTGAAACCAACAACGGTACGATTGAAGTAGCTGGGAATTTATCGGCCACAACATTCGGTTCAATCGGTACGGCCGCTATTGTGATGACAGGCTCTAGTAAAACAATCGCTCAGACGGCTGGATCATTGCCAGCTACATTGCGCGTGAATTCCTCTGGGACTATAACCTTAGCTTCAAATGTGTCTTTATCTGTATCTGGGGCCGATTTCGATATGGTGGCCGGTACGCTTAATCAGAGCAGTCATAATTTAACTATTGACGACAATCTCAGTACTGCAGCAGGTACAGTTATTTATAAGAGCTGTGGTACTCTCACTTACTCAACTCATTCGACGGCGTTAGGCACCATCTATGACGGCAGTGATGTTTCAATCTCTATCGCAGATGCTGCAACTGTGGGCGAGGGCGACCCAATGGCCTTTGTTGTGACGCTAACTCCAGCCAACTGTATGGCGACAACGTTTGATTATGCAACATCCACGGGTACGGCGACTAGTGGAAGTGACTTCACGGCCTCATCAGGCACAGCCACTATTACAGCGGGCGTGACGACTCATACGCTTTCTGTTTCAACAACGGATGACGCAATTCAAGAGCCGAGCGAATACTTAACAATGACGTTGAGCAGTTTAATGAGCGGAGTCTACAGCGCCGATGTCGTAGCAACAGGCAGTATTACCGACAATGATTTGATGCCGACCGTGGATTTTGCGTCAGCATCGCAGACTGTTGATGAAGATTTGGCCGGTGGCACAGTGACCATTGTGGTCACTTTATCAGGGGCTTCTAGTTATGACATCACAGTGCCATTCTCATTGAGTGGTTCAGCGACAGGTTCGGGCACGGATTACACGGCACCGAGTTCGCCACTCACGATTCCGGCTGGCGATACGACGAAGACGGTTACTTTTAGCGTCGTGGATGACTCAGACTTTGAGTCGGATGAAACAGTGATCTACACAATTCTAACGCCGACCAATGCGTCGTTGGGCGCGACGACGGTTCATACTGTGACCATTGAAGATGACGATTCGCCAATTGTGAACTTCTCAACTGCCTCACAAAGTGTAGATGAAATTCCAGGTTTAAGTGGTACCGCTTGGACATCGGGTTACTCGGCGTGGACGAAGCGCCTGCGCATGACTATTGACAATACAGGCAGTGCCGAGGCTTTTACTGACTTTACAGTGCGGGTGAGTTTACAGGGGCTTGTGGATAATGCGGATGTGCAATCAGCTGGTCAAGACCTACGCTTTTTAACTCCGAATGGTACGTTACTCAATCACGAAATTGAAACTTGGAACACGACTACGAAAGAAGTATGGGTCAAGTTGCCATCGATCGCGGCCTCTGATTATACGCACTTCTATGTCTACTACGGCAATAGTGGTGCGAGCGATGGTCAAAACATCACGGCCTCATGGAACTCGAACTATTTAGCGGTTTGGCATTTAGATGAATCTGCAACCACATCATTAGATTCTACATCTAATAGCATAAACATTACGAAAACCTCAGTGAGCCAAGTTTCATCAGGAGCCATCTCCGCTGGGGCAGGGTTTGTTTCGACCTCGTCATCTCATGCTAATGCGGGGACAACGTCCACTCTCCTCCCAACAGGAGGTGATTTAGTTGTTTCGTTATGGGTGAATCCGACAACCACTGATTTAGGTTATATTCTCAACCGTGGCTCGAGCACCTCGAAAGGTTATTCGATCTTTGTTTCAGCCGGTAATTATCGCTTTAGGTTTCGTAATAGCTCATCATCTACAGCGTCAGTTTACTCGGGGCAGATCACTTTAAATGAATGGGCTCACGTTGTTGGTGTGTATTCAGACACTGATAACACAAATAAAATTTATGTGAATGGGCAGTTGATCGCGACAGAATCAAATACATATTCATTGAGTGCAACGGCGCAGAGCTTTTATCTTGGCCGCTATAGTTCAAGTTATTTTGATGGTTCGATTGATGAAGTTCGTATTCGTAATGCAGCCGTCACAGACCACTGGGTGAAAATGGAGTACTTGTCGCAAAGTAACTCTCTTCTTAACTACGGCCCTGTTGAAACACAATCAGATGGAGCCATCAGCGTCATTGCGACGGCCACAACTGCAAGTGGCTCGAATATTGTGATACCAATTACAGTCACGGGCACGGCGACAGCGGGGACGGATTATACAAGCTTTGTGAGCAACATTACTATTACGGCCGGCCAAACAACAGCCACCGTAACCTCTAATATTTATCGCGATACGGCTTCTGATGACGATGAAACAGCGATTTTAACAATGGGGACTCCAAGTGGGGCCTCATTGGGTACGACAACCGTTCATACTATTACTATCAATGATGTAACTAACAATGCACCTGTGGCGACAGGTGATTCGATTCAGCTGCAGCCAGATTCAGTATTGAATACAGTATCAGTTTTATCTAATGATACAGATAGCGACAGTGATTTGATTATGATCACAGGTGTAACTCAGGGCACATACGGGACAGTTACATACAGCCCGGTTAAGGTTTTCTATACTCCGAACCCAGCTTTCAGCGGTGCAGACTCTTTCACTTATACGATCAGTGACGGACGCGGTGGTACGGATACAGGTACGGTGAACGTGACGGTGCGCAGTGGCTTCAACTGGACGGGTGGAACTTCAACGGCCTGGAACGTGGCCGGCAACTGGTATGGTGGGGCTGTGCCGGGCGCCGCCGATGTGGCGTATTTCTCTGATGCTTATTGTTCAGTGAACTGTTCAGCGACAATTAGTGGAGTGACAAGTATTGAGGGCATCGCGCTGTCGGCCAATTACACAGGTACGGTCACTCAAAATGCAAATCTCACTTTAAGCGGTTACGGTTTAAATATAGCGGGTGGTACATTCACCAAGACCACGTCTACGATCACCCTGGACGGGCCAATAATACAAAGTGGCGGCACGTTTAATGGTGGTTCAGGGAATATTACTTTAAGCGGTCGTCATATTTTGGTGACGGGTGGTACGTTTAATTCAACATCTGGTACATTGGCGAACACAGCCGATACGGATGACCGCTCGACAACGATGACACTTGCTGGTGGTTCGTTCAATCACAATAGCGGGACAGTCACGATCGATCTCACAGGCGGAATTCAGCACTATTGCAATATGAATGGTGTGACTTTCTATAAGCTCACAATTTCGGGGACCATAGATTGTAAATTTAATTCGTCAACGATAACTGTGAACAATGATCTGACTTTAAGTGGAGCTAATGGAATATACATTGAAGATCTAACCATCAATGCGAAAGGCCATATTAATACATCGGGAACGAATTTGGGCATCAACTATTGGGTGATTATGAACGGTACGACTCCGCAAACAGTTACAAGTACCGTTACGACTGGCAATAACTCATTCATAGCTTTAGAAATTGCTTCAAGCTCAACAGTCACTTTAAGTGGTTTTATCGGAGTGCAAAGAAACTTGAAATATACAAGTGGAACGCTCTCGACGAGTGGTTCGACGATAGAGATGTATTCGAGTAATTCAATGTACATAGAGGTCGCCGCTATGGGTTCGAATATGTTTGATAATCTTATTTTAAATTCAGGCTCCGGATATAATGCTTATATTACAGGTACAGTGAAGGTGGCTGGTACTTTGACTATGCGAGGTAGCGGTCGTTTGGACGATGGTATTATCGAAGCCTATGGTACAATTGAGCCAGAAAAGAACGTTGTGTCTGCAGGCAGCGCGTATACGACCATTATTAAAGCCAAAGGCAACCCAACGCAGACAATCGCCTTTCCGACGGCTACAGGCCAGTCTCTGACCAATCATCTTCATATCGATAATGGTACGGGCGGTACACTCAGCTTTACGGGTGATGCGATCAGTTCTGGTGGATTCACTTATGTATCGGGTACGGTGACATGGCCGGCAAGCATTGAATTTAAATATCAGTACTATTCGCAATCGAGCGATTTCTCAACTATGCCAGGCACTATGAAGTTTAACGATGTTGTATTTAATATATCTGGTTATACTTTCAGTTTGACGGGCAATATGAATATTGCCGGCAATGTGACTTTTAACGCTACCACTAATTCCTCAGGCCGCTTCAGAGAGGGCAATATTAATTTAGAAGGCAATTTCATATCCAATGGCACAGGTACTGCTGCGGCTTCAACGGGCGTAACCTATACAACATGGACTTTGATGGGCCCGGGTACACAAACTCTAACCGCAGGTTTAGTATCTGGTGAAGGTGTGCCGGCGGGGACACTCGTTGTGAATAAATCCACTGGTACGGTGGAATTAGCTTCGGCTTGGTATATGAAGGGCGGCAGCTCTGACATCCACATGCAGAGCGGTACATTGAATATGAATGGTTATTTATTGAACATCTCTTATGGTGGCGGTTCGGATAGTGTTCTCACTCTGGAGAGTGGTACCGTCATCAACAGAGGTGGCGGCACACTCACTTACGAAGCCATTGTCAACAACGGTGGTACGATCAATTAAGTGCCATAGTTATCAATTCCTTTATTTTGGAATTTGATAGCCTACACCCGGAACAACAAGATCCGATGGGAGCAACGTTCTGAATCTTGTAAGCTTCAGAAGTTCAGGGTTAATGCCAGCTTGAGCCGGAGATATAATACCGCCAGAGACGTTGCTTGAAATATTTCCGCTTAAAGAGACGCCTGAACTATGTGGAAAGTGAATAATCGGTTTTTGGCCACCTGAAAAATCAGTTGGATAAACAACTGTATTGTTGCGAACCACAATATTACTGCCATTAGAAACCATTATTCCTTGCACCATGGTATTGGCCACCACGTTGTTTTCGATTCGAAAGCGAATATTGGGTTGATTCTGTTGATCAGCAATAAAAATGCCTTGAGCACTTCGGCCTCGACCTAACATGCAGGCATTATTAGTGATAATAATGTCCGTCGATGAGCCGCCTTGCATGAACTGAATGCAGTCCGGATGGTCACCTTGGTTATTCGGTGCCGAAATTGGATAGAAATCGGTCATATAGTTGCGGTCTATCAACCCATTAACCACTGTGCTCGCAAGAATTCCGTCGGCTCGAATATCATGAAAAGAGTTATTGATCACTTTTAAATTTGAAACAGTTTCGAATTTCAGGCCTTGGTAGACTTGTTCAAATTCTGTATTCGTGATCGTTATAAAAGAAGAGTTTTGGAAGCGAAGACCGCTGCCGTCATTACCAGAATTGTTATCTAATGAGCCATAAACGTGAGCATCATCGATAATAATATTACTACAGCCCCCAACGAATTGGATCATCATCCCCGGAAACATGACGCCAGGATCTGAAAAATCAATGGACTTAAAAGTCATATTGCGAACATTTGTGAATCTTGAGTACGAG
Organism: uncultured Pseudobdellovibrionaceae bacterium; assembly: GCA_964360255.1. Taxonomy (GTDB): domain Bacteria; phylum Bdellovibrionota; class Bdellovibrionia; order Bdellovibrionales; family UBA1609; genus CAYHVK01. The sequence goes on from CAYHVK010000003.1 coordinate 210,707, forward strand.
ATTTTAGCTGGGGTACTGAGGCTTTGTGAGGTTAAAGTCACTGGAGCTGAGTACGATTTATTGCTTAAATTGATGCGAAAATTTCCGCTTAATAGAAAGACCTCTCCACCTTTTGCATTAGCTAGGGCTGCGTTCAATGCCTCTTGAGTTGAAATCTTAATTCCGCCTGACGGCACTGGTGTAGGGGTTGGCGTAGGCGTAGGTACAGGTACAGGTGTAGGCGTAGGAGCTGGTGTCGGTACTGGTGCCGGTGTTGGTACTGGTGCTGACAAGCCGGCCATTAAGAAGCGCTGATTTGTGGCTCCTTTGCAAGGGTTCTGCACGATACTGGCGCCTGAAGACATCGAAGCAGATCTCACTTCGAGGCAAAGACCCGAAGAGTTACCGAAGGAGCGAATTTCGTAAGTGCCATCAGTCGCTTTGCTAATATGGAAATTCTGATCGGCCCGGCCAGAGCATGGATAAGATTTATAACTTGTACCAGTGGCGGTAGCCGCTCCAATTGAAGTGACACAAAGGCCGGATGCAACATTGATGAACTTAGCAATTGATCCGTTCATCACAACATCAAACTGCTGAGTATTGCTATTGAGGTTCACTCTTTGTTGTAAAGGAAAGTTAATGGCCGTGCCGCTGAAAATTAATAGATATCCTGAATGCTTGGCGATAATCTGAGTTCTTGATACGGTCTCAACCGCATTGGCGCTTTGGCTTAAGAGCCCGCCGCCAGTGAGTACTAATGCTAGAAGTGTTTTCTTCAAAGTGCGTAGCTTCATATGTCCCCCAAAATAATTTATTTATCTCAGTGAAGATATCCACGGGTGACGTGAACATTAGGACACTTTCTGAGAACGACTATTTAGATTTATCGGTGAAGTTTTAAAGAAAATCGTTGTTATGGGTACAACTTGATATCTATCAATGATGTTCCATGAACTTCTCAAGAACTGTAAAAATTTTCGTCGGTTTTTTAATATTTTTTTCGGTCTGATCTAGCCCCGCACAGCCCAGCGTAACTTCGCAGATTTCGACCGCGGATTCGTTTTTTGCTCATCAAAATCGGGGCGGATGAGTTCTGGTGCTACCGAGCTATAAACTCCCAAGCGGCCAAATTCTTGAAAAGATTTTTTCACACGGCGATCTTCGCCTGAGTGAAATGACAAAATGGCGACGCGGCCTTTGGGTTTTAGTAAGTGGGGGATATCTTCTAAGAAATCATCTAGTGACGACAGCTCTTTATTGATAGCTATTCTTAAAGCTTGAAAGGCGCGGCGAATAGGTAGGTCGCCTTCTTCTTTTCGTATATGCGAGGGGAATCCTTTAATCACGACACGAATGGCATCAGCCAATTGCACAGTGGTTTTTGGTTTTGCTTTGATTAGTGCCTTGGCGATGACGCGTGCTCTTTTTTCATCAGCGTAATCAAATAATATATCGGTTAAGTCACTTTCACTTATGCGCTGGACTAGATCTGCCGCAGTTTCACCGGATTGATTATTCATTCGCAGATCAAGTGGGGCATCGATTTTGTAAGAAAAGCCGCGTGTGGGGTCATCGAGCTGCATCGAAGAAATACCAAGATCGGCAAGAATCATGTCGACTGGTTCAATACGATGATCCGTAAAATATTTTCTGGCGCCGCTAAAGTTTATCGGAGCAATGTGAAGCACGGGCTCAGTAATTCCGAGAGCTAAAAAACGCTGCGTAGTTTTTGTGCGCTCAACCGAATCTTGATCGATTCCAATAAGCCGGCCTTGCGGTCCAATTAATTTTATGATCTCAGTGGCATGACCGCCATAACCTAGAGTTGCATCGAGTGCCGTTTCGCCAAGGCTAGGTTTTAGGATTTCTATAATTTCTTTTACGCAAATCGGCCGGTGCGTGCCCACTGGGGTGGTTCCGCGAGCTTTAACCTTGTCGGCCTCAGCTTTGTATTTTTCGGGATCCAGCTCTTTATACTTTTCAGAGAATTTTTTAGGATGGGTGCCCGAGTAGCGAACACGGCGTTTAGGTTTGGGGGCATCAGGTGGTAGACTCATTGGTTCAAGCCGCTTTCGCTTTTCGAGTACGAACCACGTCGTGAATATGCTGATGAAATTGCGGATGAGCTGCGGTGACTTTTATAAAAGCCTCTTTATGTAAAACATAGATGTCACAAAAATTGACCGCAATGGCGGTAGCACTTCGTACGCTATCATCAATTAAAGCCATTTCACCAAAAAAAGCACCTTCATGAAGAGTCACAACTTCTTGATTTTCACGATTTAATATCTTCACGCGACCACTGTGAACAAAATAAAGCGCATCCCCAGGGTCATCGATACGGAAGATCTTTTCGTCGGGTACGAAAATACGTGGCTCTAGTTCGCTCATCAATTCTTCTACCAGCTCTGTACTAGCATTTAAAAGAAACGGAACTTTTTCAATAATAGACTTATTGATATGAAAGAATAACTCTGACTGAATTTTGACGGGTAGGTCTTCAAGCAAAGAGCCATCGCGATACCCTTTTTTGTTTTGCCATAGGTAGTGATAGTAGGCCCGAATACGGGACTTCAATTGCACCGGTGTGTGATGGAGGCGCATAAAGGTTTCGATTTTATCTAGGTTATCCATATGGTGTTCACGAGCAGCATCAGCACGACTGAGTAAGCTCGCAACGTTACTTAAAATAAATCCAAAAACACCAACGCCAATAAGTTGGGTCATGCAAGCAAACAACATTTGCGAGATCGTTTGCGCCACAACATCACCATAGCCGACAGTTGTAAGGGTTGTGAACGTCCAATAGATGGCTTTGACATAAACAAAAAGAGGTTCACCAGAGTTGCCAGCACTGCCATTGCCTAGAGCAATCCATCCGCATGCGATGTTGTGAACCAGAAGTGGTATGACAGTTAAAAGTGGTACGATTCGGTAAGTGATAGGCTGTAGCGAATCAAAATTATCCAAAAATGGTTTTATCTGGCGAATGTGGCGCACCGTTAAAAGATTTAAAAATAGAATGATCTCGTAGCTTTTGCCGAAAAACAAAAATGCAAAAAGAGAAAGCGGCAATAGGCAAACGATGTCGCAGGCTAGGCCTAAGCTCTTCCAGTCGTCGAGGTCTTTATAATTCTTTTCACCGTTATGAAAAAATAAATAGATATTTATTGCTGATACAGCACTAATCAGTAAATCAAAAGTAATTTCGACTAATGCAGGAGGTACGTAACCGATCAAACGCACTGGTAGCCAGAACCCGACTAAAAAAGCGCCAGCGAGCGAAACAAGTCTGAGATATTGAATACGGTTCATGTTTTGTTATCGGCAGATGCCTAGCTCTCAGTTAACTGGTCGTAAGTCTGTAATTTTGTGGCCTCAGTATATGTTTAATACTCCTCAATATTTAATATCTTCTTGCACACATCGATTTGGGCTTCGATATCACGCATAGCTTTGTTGAGTTGGCGCAGATCTCGATCATCCAGCTGAGTTTCTAGGGCTTGTTTAACGACGGGGAGTTTCTTCAGCCACTGGGCTTGGCGGGTGGCATAGGTATCGGGGATGCCAGATCGAATGGCCGCCAATTTTGCATTTCCGTCGGCCGCGAACTCTACGATAAATTTGAGTGTTTCTAAGGTGAGGAGATGGCGATGCGCTTTAAGGCGAGAAGAAAAACCCATTTGTCGTATTCTCATAGAATGAAAGTTTAGCATTTCATTCTAAAAGAGGCTACCCTAAAGCAGCCTCTTTTATTTACGCTCTTAAACTAAAAACTATTCAAGTCCGTAGAATGTAAGGCGAGCTTTTTTGAAGATGTTTCTATCTGTTTTTCCGTAAACAGTAATAGTGCGGATGCAGCGGGCTCCACCACGAAGATCATAATAGCGTGAAGATTCGCCCTTTCTGAACTCTTGATTGATATGGAAAGCATCTCTGCGACCATTACCATATTCAACATCAATGCGATTCACATCAGCCCGTGCTTTGCTCACAACAAAACGGAAAGCACGAATGCGTCCATCATCACGACGGCGGTCATCTCGTCGACGATCATCGCGGCGACGTCCACGATCATCTCGACGGTCATCACGATCGCGATCAAAACGATCGTCACGACAAGATGTGATTGTTAAAACATCTCTATCTTCAAAGCCAAAACTTAATTTGTTAGAGCCGAGTAGAACTTCGCGAGCCATTGCTGGACCAGCAAAAGCAAGAATCATTGCTGCTAATAAAATCTTTTTCATTAATCCTCCTTAAGGATGTTAATTAAAACGTTACGCGAAAAAGAAGATAGGCTCATGACTCTGATGTTTAAAGTTAAATAGTGAGATATGAAGAAAGTTTAACAAAGCTATTGCGCTGCACTGAGGAGTTTTCATTATTAGAAAACTTCATCATCGAAAAATTTTAGACTTAGTTAGAAAGTTAAGCCTAATTCAATAGTTGTACTGCGAATGCGACTTGAATTCCACGAGTCAACATCAAATTTTTCATTTCGATAAGAAATTCCGGCAACAAAAATGCTGATATGACCATCAAAAGCTATGCCTGAAATATCTCGTCCTGTATGCACGCTGATAGCTGCTGTCTCATCAAATTCATAAATGGCGGACCATGATAAGTGGCGAGAGAAATCTGTACCTTGGCGACGGTGATAGTGCGTCGTTGTTCGCAAGTTTGGCAGCCAAGTGAGAGAGCTAAAGCCAAAGTCACTAGTAGGATGTTTGCGTATTTCAGTGCCTTGCTGAAAAATCGGCAGATCAGTTAAAACCCAAGAGAGAGTTGGCTCTAAGTCAGATTCCCAACTGAAAGCGAATGCGGGTTCGATATAAAGCGCTTTGTTAGATTCAAGCTCAATTATATCCGGATCAAGAGCAGCGTCGAGAGCATAAAATTTTTGATAAATAAAATCACGCTGAACATAACGAGCCTGAACACCAACTCTGATGTTTTTACTTTCCGTTGAAAGAAAGCCGGCTTTGGCAAAGACTTCGGATTCTTGAAATCCATAAGCGCTAATTTCTGGATAGCTCGGATTGCGATGCAAATATGAAACACTGGCGCGAACCGGGACGTATCCAATGGCCCACCAATTATTTTGATACCAAACAGAAGCCGATGCATGGGCTTGAACTGGCTCTGCATCGTTGAGAAAATCATTAGCGGCACCAATAATATCGTCGCGGTCGACTTGATCTCGGTATTCATCGAGTTTCAAAACATTATTATCGCCGATTAAATTGAAGCGAAGAATTCGTTTTTCACTATCCGCCAGAAATGCAGGATTGCAATCAAGATCGCGAGGGCCAGCTTTCAGTGAGAAGCAGCTGCGATCTAAATTGCGTTGATGGAGGGTGAGGGAAGGGCCATTACTGAGCGGCGAAGGCACGCCCTGAATTGATGCCTGGGCTGATTGATTCGGTGCGATCAACAAAAAAAGATTCAATAAAAAAACAAAAGTAGAGATTATTCGCATATTGAATAAAATCTCTTCACTGCATGAGGGAGCTCAATGCTTTCTAATTCTGATGTGTCTTCATTGAGCTCAGCGAACTTCTTCTGAACATCTTGATGAACATTATAAATCTTCAGCTGCAAGCGCTCGAGATCTTCTTTTGTGCGCTGATCTTGTGCGGCCACGTAAAGATCGCCTACAAGTGTATGCAGGCTGCTAGAGACCACATTGAACCAAAGGTGTAATGGTTTAAGGCTGACGGTACAGTCTGAATTGATTCTAAGTTTGTAAGGGTGAGTGACTTCGTATTTAAAAACAACCAAGCGAAGAATAGCGCGAAACAAATACGATCCCGGAGAAGAAACTCCATCGCGCAGAACCTGCAGGGCATAGTGGAGTTCACTGTAACTGTGCGAGTTGAGTTCTGGAATGCCTTCAAAAGCAGAGCGTGCAAATTTAATTTGCCATTCGAGGGCTTGCCATTTTGAGCTGCCTTCTAGAGGCCGACTTTGACCTTTACCGATCAAAGTTTTTGCCAATTGAATAAAGCGAGTCATGATGATGCCATTTTTACCGGCCAACGCAGAGGCCAGTAAAAGTCTGGCTTCATTATCTTGCGGATTTGTTTCTAAGCGTTTGTTCAAAAGTACAATGGCGTCGTTATAATTTTTTTGATCGATCAAAGATAAAGCGCGATCATTTGAAGTCACATCTTCAGCTGGTTTGCTGCCATTACAACCGCTTTGCACAGCGACAATGGCGACTAAAACAAAATATAAAAATCGTCTATTTAATGTCATAAAAATCAAACCATTTTTGTGGGCTCATTTAACGGTTTAATTTAACATTTTCAGGCCCTTAGGTTCACCTGTAATGATTCTGACACTCCTGTAATACTTATCTGATATTAAGGGTTTAGCATGGTTTTGGTGGCCCTTTTTTGGCACTTTTGATTGGCTTTTTGGTCAAGGGTGCTCTAAATTTTATAAGACCTAGGAGGTTCCATGAGAAAATTACTTACATCATTGCTTATTTTGACTCTTCTTTCGCCAACCACTTTTGCTTCTGAAACTGTTAAGGGAGCAAAAAAAGACTATGAGCAATTTAAAAAAGAGCTCTCGGCAAAACTAAATACGGCTGAACAAAAAATTTCTGAACTCAGAACTGAAGCCAAAGTTAAGGGCGATCAAACGCAAGAAAAATTGGCCGCTGATCTTGAGGTGGTAAAAAACAATTTGAAGAAGCAACAAGCTGAACTTAAATACGAAAGCGAATCAGGCTGGAAGAAAGTGAAGCAAAGCCTTTCTGATGCGGCCGATAGCCTTAACAGCAAAATTCAAAGTGCTTTGAAAGAGTAGCGGTTACTGTATATAAGTCGTCAGCTCAGCTTTTTCTTTTGGCATTGCAGACCATTCAATATCACTGCGAGAAAGATAAGTTTGAGCCAAGGCTTTCGCCTCTTGGGGCTTTTTAGCTCCCGCGTAGGCTTTAGCGAGTTGCATCGCTACCCACACTTCATTTTTACCAAACGATTGTGGAATCAATTTCTGACCCACTTGAATAGCTTCGGGAAATTTTTCTAAACCAAGAAGCACTCTCAGTTGTCGGCGTTTCAGCTCTGGATTTTTAGGATCGAGCTTTAACATCGCTTGAACATATTTACCGGCTTCGGTGTATTTTTTTGCGGCGACTAGAAAAATCAAATAGCGAAGCGCAGGGCCTGATTTTTGAGCGGGAATTTTCAGCTTCTGGCCAATATCCGCTACGAGTATGTAGGATTCTAAAACTTTCGCTTCATCAAATTCAGCTGCTTCAAGTAAGTCGGCGCGACGGGCCGCGATCAGAAGGCTCTCGAAACCTGTGAATTCGCCAATAGCATCGCCTTTTGTGGCCGCTAATAACTTCTTTTGGTCTTTTAAAAGTTCATCAGCAAGATCGAGTCCATCTTTGGCAATTTTCTTTTTCTCATCTTTGTCAGTGATATTTTCAATCCAAAGTGTGCGCCAAGTGAGTGAGCGCGTGGACTGAGGTTCATCAACAATAGCTTTTTTAACCACTTCGACAAAATTTTTCGATTTGCCATCAGTGATTTTTTGTAAAGCGGCTTGAACTTGGGCATCACGCAGCTCAATAGGTTCGGGTGAAGCCTGGATCAGGTAAGTGACGCTATCGGTATACTGAGCCGATGAATAAAGTCTTTGGCCCAGTAAGAGTGCCGCCGATTTTTCTCCTTTATCGACTTTTTCTTTTAGCTTGATAAGAGAATCGGGTTGTTTTTGTGCGTCTTGAATAAAACTTTTTACGGTCGTGAGAGGTTGGTAGTCTACGAGGCGGGTAATTTCATTCAGATCAGAATCTAAGATCAATAGAGTGGGAATAAATTTAATATTATATTTTTTAGCTAAAGCTAGATTTTCAAATTTATCAAAATCCATTCTAATTTTAACAAGATTTTTAGAGGCTTTTTTAAAGGCTGGGGCGTGAAACACTTCGTTCTCTAAGCGCACGCAGCCTGGACACCAGCGAGCGGCAAAATCAACCATGATCAGCGATCGGCTTTTTAAGGCTTTCGCGTGCGCGGCTTCCATATCATCTTGAATAAAGCCGTGAGAGTTGATTTTAAACGGAGCCTTCTTTTCTAAAGCTTTTGTTTCAGTTGCAGTCGCTGCATTTTCGGTGGTGATAAGGTCAATGGTGCGAGGCTCGCAGAATGTGTTTTCATCATCGCAAATGTATAGATAGGCTTTGGCTGATTTTGGATTCTTCTGAGGCCAATTAAATGAAACTTCGCGAGCGGCGAATTTTTTTGGTGAAATATTCACTCCATCAACAGTCACTATATTAGGGGCTTTTTCATTAAAATGAAAACCGGCTTCGACTTTAGCGACAAGTGAGCCGACTTTAATATCGGTGGTGAGTGCATTGCTACTCAGGAATTTTGGTGGGGCGGCAAAAATAAGACTGAGTGAGAAAAGTATAAATTTAATCATAAGCCCGAGAATTCCAGAGTTCTATGAGTCTGGCAAGGTACTCTTTAATTGATGCGTTTCAATTGTCAGAGCCGGTTAACTTTTGCTCACTGTCTAAGCTTAATCGTCTCATTTTGAGAACGTTTTAAAAGTATACAGTCAAATCACTTATATACCGGCTTAGAGAAGCCGATCAGGCACATACGTTGCAGTATAAGAGTTGTACAACAACGTTCGGGGGAACTGGTATGAAAGCATTTAATATTAAAAAAGTCATGACGGTATTGGCGCTCGGCTTAGGCCTGACAATGGTTTACACCAACTGCGCTGATGTTGAATTCGCAGATGCACCAGTTGAAAGTATTAAGTCTGTGCCGCCAGAAATTATTGATGATGCTCTTAAAACCTGCGCAGACGCTAAAGCCAAGGGACAGTTAAGCACATTGAGTCAGACTATTAATTTTGCAGATACTCGTAACGAATCGGGTCGCACAAAAGTTTGTAAATTTAAAGCTGGTCCTGTGACAGATGACACGCCAGATGCAGACGGTAACTTAACAGAGAAGAATGATTACCTTCGGGCCCGTTACGAGCAGAAATCTGCTGCACTCAATGTGCCGGCCAATGCGGTTGTATGTAGCGCTGAAATCAAAGCGGCAAAACAACAGTTCTATTATGATGATATTTTCTATTTCACATTCAATGATATCGTGCTTGCTTCAAGTTTAAAGCGCTCAAACGCTTCTTTAGATTCGGCGACATATCAAGTTGATGGACAGTCAGTTGCATTTCATAAATACGATTGGTCTAAAATCACGGCCGCTAATACTGATTTTAAAAACGTCAATAGCGTAGCTGACGATTACTGCGTAGGCGGAACACAAGGAATGGGTCAGTGTACGTGGCCTCTTTCACAACAAAGCGGCTTTGTTGAGATGGCATGGTTGCCTGAGATTATGGTTCCGGTGAGCCTTTTCTCGACTTCTCCAGCGCAGAAATTTGGTTTCGTCGTGACAGGTGATAATGACCCGAACGACGATTGCTACCACGAAGATTTTGATCTCAATGTAAAGATTGAATACTTTTTAATGTAATGGCTAAGCGTAGCGCTGAATTAAATGATAGCCGAATTGAGTTTGCACTGGCTGTGAAACTTGATTCACTTCAAGCCCAAAAGCCGCCTCTTCAAATGACGGAACCATACGACCTTTGCCGAAACTTCCTAAATCTCCGCCTCTGGCTTTAGAGGGGCATTTAGAAAATTTAGCGGCAAGTTCTTCAAAGGTAGAGCCTTGCTCCATCTTTTTAATGAGATCTTCTGCTTCGTGACGTTGTTCAACGAGAATGTGGCGGGCTGAAACTTTAGACATATACGCTCCTAGAGAAACACGTTTGTACGTGGGTGATTAAATATGTGTGAGAAGTATATATAAGCCAAAAATGATTCTGTAAACGCCAAAAGCAACAAAGCTTTTCGTGCGCACCCATTTCATAAACCAGGCGATAACGAAGAGGGCCACGATAAATGAAGTGATCATGCCCATGCCTAAAACATCCCATCGCTCTTGTAGTTGCTGAATCAGCACGGGCCCTTGAAAATAGGCTTGGATCAAATCGTATGTTGTCGCAGCCAGCATTGTGGGAATTGAAAGTAAGAATGAGAACTCAACAGCTTCTTTGCGGCTAAGGCCTAAAACCTGTCCGCCTACGATGGTGGCCATAGAGCGCGAAACGCCAGGGAAGATAGCGGCTAGCGCTTGAAATAGCCCTATAAACGCACTTTGCTTGTGATCGAGGCTTTCGATGGTCATAGCTTTTTGCGGGAGCTTATCGATGATAATCATGACGATACCACCGATGATTAAGGCGAGAGAGATAATGTTGAGGCTTTCTAAATTGTGTGAGGCGAGTTTGCGTAAGAAAAGAACTGGGACAACAGTGGCGCTGAAAGCAATTGCGAGTTTTATCAGAAGAAGCTTCTGTTGGCCTTTCAAGACCGCCAAAATTCTAGCTTTAAAATAAAAGAGAACTGAAATAACAGCGCCGAGTTGAATGACGATAGCAAAAAGCTTCCAGAATTCGTCTTCAAGAGGAATACCTAAATAAGATTGAGCGATACGCAAATGAGCGGTAGAGCTCACCGGTAAAAATTCGGTGAGACCTTCGATGATTCCAAGAATAAAAGCGAGGAGAAGTTCGTTCACCTCTAAAGCGTAATTACGCCTTAGAGGTTGGTCAAGTTACCGATTAGTGAACTATTAATGAACGATGCCCGTCGAGCGACCTTTAGCGATCGCTTCTGACGAAACGCGGTCAAATTGAACGCTAAACTTAGCGCCCGGCTTCGGTTGTACACTTAAGTTGTTGCTGATTTCGATCATATTCGTAGCTGGGTTGAACTTCCAGTCTTTAACGGGCACGAGTTCTTTGTCGCCGTAGAAAACTTTAAAATTCTTATTCATTTCAGGTACAGCATTACCAAGGCTAATAGAGCTCTTCATGAGTTTCTCACGAATATCTGAGCCCATTTTACTAAGACCTTTTGCGAAGCTCTGACTGTTACAAACCGGAAACACTTGGCCGCCCACAGTTTTAACTGCTTTTACGATACGTAATGGACGAGAAGCATAAGATTCGAGTTTGCATCCATCAATCGCTAGAACGCCGTACATTGAAAGGCGATCTGAACCATTGATTTTCTGTGCCGAATTACTAAGCGCGATTTGCGCCGTTGGTACGAACTCATCTACTGAAATAGATGAAGCATCATTTTCATCAGATACGAAAATCACATAAACCTGTGAGTTGCCGCGAATAAAACCACGGTTCGGACCGTTATTCATTGCTGGGCTTAATGCAGCAAGAACTGGCATAAACATCTCTTCAAACTCAGGGCCGCCAGAACCAAGTGGCATAGCGCCTACATCTAAAGTCGCTTTTAAAACTTCAGCTGCACCTTCACCACGAGTCACAAAACCCGGAGCTGAAGAAGTGGCTTTAGCTACTAATTCTTTAACTGGTGTTTTGCCATCAGCTTGAAGTACGGGCTTACCGTCTTTATCAAGTTTATCGACTTCAACATAACTCTTAAGCGGTTGAAGTTGACCAGCTGGGTAACAGTCTTTGATAGCGCCATTATAAAGGCGACCGCAACGACCCGAGTCGAATACAGTAATCACGCCAACACGGTAATCAATAGAGCTGTTCTCACCGAAAGCTTTAACGAAAGAAGCAATACCTTTGCGAAGGTACTCTTGCTCGTCTTTCATAGATTCAGAGTTATCAACTACGAAGAGAATATCAACCGCAGGGTTGAACTCAACATTCAGCATTCCGCCAGTAGCTTTGCCCTGTTGAACAGGTTTTACTGGTTCCATTGCGTCGTTTGTTTTGCTTTTTGCGCAGCCTGAGAACAGACCTGCACAAGCGATAAGTACAACTAGAGTTAATAGATTCTTTTTCATAGCTTTACGCCATCCTTTGCTGTCGGGCAGGACTCAGAAGTCACTTGATATTGGTCCACTTCATCGAGCCAAACTTCACCGTTATAAGGGAAGATTAACTGTCCAGACTCAGATTTAAATTTGCCGATTTTTTTACGGCCGTCGTCGCTGCCTTTTTCTGCAATGTGAAGCTGTTGCATCAATTGCGCTTCAACTAAGTGAAGCTTGCGAGTGACTTTCGAAATCTCTTCTAAGTCTTGGTTCGCCATTTGAGCGACGCGACGGTAAAGAGCTTCACCTGGATTTTTAAGTAAAGCTTGTGCTTTAAAATCTAAGTGAAAGTTATTCGGCAATTCAGGAGCTAACTTAATATAAGAAACAGTCTTAAGACCTTTCTCGTTGAGTAAACGAGCGGCTTCAGAAATCTTACCGTTAGCTTCACCATTAGCCACTGACATTAAGAAAGTCGCTTTTGGTTTAATATTAGTTTTAAACTTCTCAAGTGTTTCGATCACTTTGCTGTATTGGCAAAGACGATAGTACGTTAGAGCCTGAATAAAATAAGGCTCAGGACCTAATGACTTCACGAACACCGGAGACATAAGAGTTGTTAAGTCAGCAATGGCTTTATTGTAGTCGCCAGCCTTCGCTTTTGCGTGAGCGCGCTCTTCAACGGCTTGGGCCCAACGATCTGATGATTTATCGATTGATGCATAAGTTGCTTGAGCCGCTTCAAGCTGACCGGCTTGATATTGAGCGCGAGCCAAAGTCATGATGGCAAGATCAGGATTCAAGCCGGCTTTCTTAAACTCTTCTACAGAGATTAAAGAGATGGCTTTTTTAGCTTGGTCTTTTGAAAGGGCTTGAATGGCAAGACTCAGCTTTTGATTCAAAGCACTCGCCTTACTTGCTGACGCTGCAGGTTTGGCCAAACCTGTGCTCGCCGCTAAAAGCACTGCTAATGTTAAAGTGAGTCCTTTATTCATCATAACAAGAATCCAATTCCTAGAGAAACAGAAGTTGCACCTTGGTCGCCAGTTCCGTACATAGTTTTATCTTGATAATCTTGGTAACGAGCTTCTAGACGAGTCGAGAAATGCTGCGACCACCAGATACCTGCGCCACCACCAGCTGTCCAAGTTGGTGAAGAGCCGTTTTGAGTTTTCATTTGTCCGTATCCACCTAAAACATAAAGGTCGAATTGGGCAATACCAGCATTGAAGAAATTGAGTTTGCCGTACATGGGGTAAAGTGTAACTACACCCATCGTTGAAGACTCAGGGAAATCAACTGCAGGAGTTAAAACATCAGAGTTTGCTTTTGCGGCGTCATAAACGCGCTTACCTTCAGCATTCAGTTCACTATTGAACTCTGAGTGTCTCACGCCCAATGAAATCATTGGAGTGATGTGGAAGTCGGCCATAAAGCCCATTGCTGAAGAGTCAACGTAAGCATTACCACCGGCCATAGTGCCGTAGCTCACTCCGAATTCAAAGCGGAGGTCGCGGTCAACAGAGCGGTTTTGTACAACGCGGATTCTGTTGTTAGCGTCGATAGCTTTAGCGCGTTCAGCGATAGCTTTGTTTGAACCTAAAGAATCAAGGTCGTTAAACATTGATTTTTTAGGCGCTGCAAAAGCGGATACGGCTAAAAGCATGATCGTTAGGGTTGAGATCAAGTGCTTCATTTTTTGTCTCCTGTTGGCTTAACAGTAGAAGCAGGTGCTGGAGCGGCCTTCGCAGTAGGTGCTGGTTGAGCAGCAGGAACTGGTTTCGCCGCGACAGGTGGTGCCGCTTCAAAAGGTTTTCTATCAATTCTTAAAATATAATCATGAACTAAAGACTTTTCTTTTGTGTGCGAGTTGCTCACTTGGAAAGTCGAGTGAAAATCGATAAACATTCTCGTTTTACCAGATTTTTTCAACTGATCTGATTGCTTATCAACTGCCGCTTTAAGAGCTTCGCCGCTCACTTTAATTTTATATTGATATGAATTCGCCGCTACAGGTAGAGTCGCACTCTTATCAAGACCGAAATCTTTAAGATTGTTAAGTACGTTCTCAGTTGACTGACGAGTTTGATCGAAACCGATAGCTAAAGTAAGGTCTTCAACCTTAGTTACTTCTTGAGCTTCAACATTGATTACGATTTCAACATCACCAATAGCTTCATATTTCAAAGTTTTTGGAGCATTCACAGACTTGATAGCTGGAATACCTTTGATTTTTTGAACTTCGATCTCGATAGGTGATGTGCAAGATACAGCTGAATTGAGCTGTGCTTGTGGAACTACAGAAGACTTGATGATTTTTGAACTTTCACCGAAAGCAACTGTTCCCCGTGAAGCTTTCATTACAAGTTTATATTCTTGCTCGAAAAGCGTTTCATCAACGTTAGCTGTTTCTTTTTTGTCTTCTTGAATTTTAGTTTGTTTTACTTTTTGAAGAGAAGCACCGCTCACTGGTTCAGCGATAACGAAGCTACTGACGCGACCTGCATTAGGTCCACGAACAGTTAATTTTGCAGAGGCTGTTTGACCTTCAACTACGATGACTTTCTCAGCTGAAACTTTAGAGCCACAAATCGCATGGCTTTGCTGACGGATATCCTTCTTGTTCACCGGAACACGGTTGTTAAGATCCTCATACCCTTTCATAGGGTCACCACTCTTGTCACCGCAAGCTGTGAGCGCTAATGATAATGTTGTCAGGGCGATAATTGCTCTCATATTTTCCTCTTAACGTTGCTGTTATCTTTTAAATGCGAATGGGTAAACCACATTCACAGCAACATTTCCTTTCGGACGTGGAAACTTCCACGCTCTTAATTTACTTAAAATGCACGATTCAATTTTCGAAGAATTAACACTTGATTGAGCAATGTTCGCTACGCTCACGCTACCAGACGGTGACACGATGAACTTAACTGCAACGCGACCTTTAAGGTTCGGTTGAGATTGAATTGCTTTTTCGTAACAGTAGATCATTTGACCTTGGTTACGCTCAACAACAGCTTGAACTTGATCCGGGTCTAATCCACCTTCAACAGTCGCTTCATCAGAGAGTGGCAAGTAGTAACCACCAGAGCGGCCGGCCATGCCTACGTGTCCGTAGCCAGCTTGACCAGAACCTTTACCTTTAGTTCCGTATCCCCCGTAACCTTGCATAGTTTCGCCACCACCGATACCAGCTTGGATCATACCTTTGCCGAGCATACCGCGGTTGTTACCACCCGCTGCGCGTGTTCCGTCAAAACCGAAACCCTGGCTGCGTGACTTGCTTTGTGACAAGCCACCGAGACCAGAAGAGTTTTTGTTCATACCACCAAGAGCACTTAAAGCACCCATGCGGCTGAGCTGATCGCCACTGCGCATGTTTGTGCCTTTAGATTTACCAAAGCGATTTTTAGCAATTTTAGTTTCGTTTGATTTCTTAGGCTTAACAAATTCAGGATTTTTCTTCTGAGTTTTCTTCTTCTCAGTCATCTGAACAACTTGAGTTTTCTTCTCGATCGGCTCAACTTGTTTGAACACAGTCACGACTTCAACTTCTTCTTTTGTGAAGTAATTGAAGATCGCGCTGATGCCAATACATAAAGCTAAAGCGGCCACTTGAATGCTGGCTGTCCATTTTAAGAAATAAGTAAAGTCTTTTGGATCTTTATCTTCGCGAACTTGAACGTCGCCGAGAGTTTGGTTGATTTCTGCTACGTGCTCAACACGGCCCATTGGACCTTTATAGATAGTTTCACCTGGAGCACTGTTCTTAGCTACGTCAGCTAAATTTTGGAATGAAATTTCTTTTTCTTCGAGTTCTTTAAGACCTGCAGCAGAAACAAATTCAATACGACGTGTGTCGTGACGGTAGATCAACTCAAGTGCTTCACCGCGAAACGGTACAACACGTGTTGTGAGTCCTTCTGAATTTTTAAATACGATGTAAGTCTTTTTCATTTCATTCACCTTTTACTTCTATCGACCTGAGAGAGAATTTTGCGCACGATCTTTATAGTTCTTTCTAAAATCAACTAAGCTTGGAACATCTTTTTCTGCTTCAACAACAACTTGAAGGCCAAGTGGAGTTTGGCGTTTACCTTTTACTGACAAATCATCAAAGCGCATATCAGTGCTCAGGTTCTGCTTGATCACGCCCGGCTTCATTACTACTTGGCCGCGTTTTGACGACTTTTTAGTCGTTTTTTGAGCGGCCTGAGCGCTTGCTAGAGACAATGCGCAACCGAGAAAAATCAACATAGCAAATGCTTTAAAAGTGACGTTTCTTGTTACCATAAATTATCTCCGGCTCTCATTTTTGAGCTGTTCTATACGCTGGTCTAAGTAAGCAATAAGGGGACCATTCGCACGGCGAGCCTCAAGCTCTCTGAGCTCAGCTAAAACTGAAGTATTTAAAGGGTTTATACGCACTTCACGGCGGATTTTATCCACTTTGCTCGTAGACACTTGCATATCTCTGACAGTGCCTTCAAAGCTGCTGATCTGACTGCGAGTCATGTAAGGACGTAGAGCGCGTAATTCGCTCATAGCAAGACGTCTCTGGAGCGTATCCGACGAGCGAAGGGCTTTCTCAAGCTCGTCCATAGATTTATCGTTATCGTTAATTAATTTAGCTAAGTTGGCTTTCGCTTCATCAGCGATCACTAAGAACGGTTGTGATTGTTGGTTGATAAGGTTCTTATATGTCTTGCGCTCTTGAGCTCTTAAACCACGTGGAGTCGGAAAGCGTTGAATTTGAGAGTAGAAGCGGCGATTTTCAGTTTCGATTGAGCTCAAGATACGAGCTTGTAGCGGAAGATCTGAAGTGCGAAGCGCAAGGTCATATTGACGCTTGAGCTGTTCGAGAAGCGCGATCTTCTTCTTCATGCTTCTAGCGACAGTGCGATCGTTACGCATATCGATTTTTGCGCGGCTGACTTGAGCAACGAAAGCTGTTACTTCTTCACGACGTTTGAGCTTAAGAAGGTATTGACCTTCTGCAGTACGGCTTACGCCTCTCACGTTTAGAACTTGCTTCACTACGCGATCGTTTTTCTGCAAGAGGTGAAGTTCAAGAGTAATTGAAGCCAAAATATCTGGAGTTTGACGAAGGTGACGTAAGTACTCTTGGAGTTTTCCCCATTTATTACCACTACGACGAATCATCTTAACGCGAAGTTCATTTGATTTCTTGTTCGTATTGCTAGAGCGAATGTACTGCTTGAAGTGTGGCTCTGGGTTGATGCCAGCGAGTTCAGCTAATAAACCTAAGCGAAGTTGCTTTTGAGCTGCGTCTTGGCTAGCAAATTTCATACGTCCTGCGATTTGGTAAGCTTTTTTGAAATCAAGTTGAAGTTCAGCCACCCATAAAAGGCTCTTGTTGGCGAACTCAATATCATCAGCTGTTGCGCCCGGAGCTTTCACGATTTGATTTGATACTGATTGTACAGTTTGGATATCAGAGATCTTCTCAGCGGCTAAAGCGATGTTGCGATATTGAGTGATTTTCTCTTTATTAGAGAGGTGAGCGATTGAGTAAGATTTTAAGATATCGATTTCAGAACGAATCTCAGAGCGTGAGCTATTTGGCTCAGTGACAAGTTTCACAAGAATGTTCATTGTAACTTTGCGGCTGATCTCAGTGAAGTGAGCTATTTTAGTTTTGAATGCTTTTGCGAATTCAATAGCGTTTGAGCGAATGTCGCGGTCTTTCTTCTGCGAAGCCAAAATATCTAAGTTTAAATCAGCGGCTTGAATTCTAATGCCTGTGTCATTCCAGTCTTTAGTGAGGGCTAGGCGTTTAAATTCGCTAGCGGCTACGTCGAACTGTTTACGTTTGTAAGCAATGTAGGCGAGTTGATATTGAGCTAAGAAACGCTTAGGACCATTCGGACAAAGATCTAAATAAAGGTGAAGAGACTTCTCTCGAAGAACATCGTTCTTCGTATCGTCGGCCACTTCCATTGCGATAGACGCGAACTTTTCTGTTTCTGTCTTTTTACCTTGTTTATGAGCTACGATCGCAGCGCGCTCGTAGAAGCCGTAAGCCGCAATTGAATTATTCTGTTGTTGAGCAATTTGAGCGGCCCAGATCAAAGCTTCAAAATCTTCAGGAGCGGCTTCGAAGTAAAGTGTATAAGCTTGGGTGAGTTGTTTCGATGGCTCAGACTTTTCTTTTTTGTTCCAGTTCACTAAGAACGAACGGTAAGTTGAAACAACTTTTTTGCAATCTTCACATTTCTCTTGGCCAATAGCTTTGACTGTCTTGCCGAGAAACTTGATTGAAGTAATAGGTTGGTTCAAGTCGTAATAGTTCAATGCCATTTTAAGATTGAATTCAGCTGTGTCTTTAGCTTTATCATCTTGAGCTGAGTATTGTGACCAAATTAAAAGAGCACCTTTTTTATTACCAAGACGGTCTGCTTCGTCACCTAAGTATTTGAGGTTCTCGGCACGATCAGCCTCTGGAGAGTACTGTGCGTAGGTGTTCACTTGCTTCGGACCGAATTCACCTTTCGCTAAGATCGTTGCGTAATCACGCATAAGGTCTTTTTTGAAAGAGGCTTGTGACGGGTTGCTGGCTTGGCGAACGGCTTTTTGGATGAGCGTTAATGCTGTGCCGTTGTTGCCGATGTTAAGTTGTGACCAGGCTTTACGATAAGTGATGTAAGAACGGTCGTCTTTAGCTGCATTTTTCTCAGCTTTATTGAAAGTCTTAAGAGCTGTGGCGAACTCTTGGTTCGCAAATTGGATATCACCTAAGCCAAGGTAGGCTTTCGGGTGAATCGATTTTAATTTTTTATCAGCTGTGATATTTTTGAAAAGCTGGCTGGCTTTTTTGTCTTGGCGTGACACCATATAAAGGTGACCCATTTGTAAGTAAGCAGCTTTTTGCTTCTCGAGCGGAGCCTTCATCACAGCTTTTTCATAAAGTGTGATAGCTTTCTTGCGATCGTTAGCGAAGTCTTTGCACTCTGAGCAATTTTTCTCGCCGGCGTTCACTTCTAAAATACGAGCGCGCTCAGCATATAGATCTGCTAGGCGCAATTGGATAACGTTTAACTTTGCTGGGTCATCAGAGAGATTTGGTAAAACCACTTCTAACTTTTCAATTACCGCATTGTGGTCGGTAAGATTCATTTTGTCCTGTGCTTGTGCAAAGGCCGAAATGGTGAAAAGTAGAGCTAATGCTATGGGTTTTACTCCAAATCGTGTTTTCACTTGTCGTCATCCTTTATTACGGCGAACTGAAGTTCTTGGAAGCCAGCTTGGAGGCTCACCATAATGAGTGGGTTGATCTCTTTGTATTGCATTTTGCGGTCAGCTTGAATAACAAGCGACTTTGATTGGCCTTCGATAGTCGGGATTGAATCCGCTTTAGCTTTTAAAACTTCCGCGAGTTGGTTCACTTTATAAGGCTTACCGTCGATGATAAATTCTTGGTTGCGGGCTTGAACTACATAGTCGCTCATCAAAGCTTGGGCTTCAGTGGCTTTTGGTAGAGTCATGTCTTTCGGGATGTCCATGTCGACTTCACCGAACGATGTAGCTAATAATAGGTACACGAGGATGATGGCAAAACAGTCTACGAGAGAAGTCAGGTTATGACCGTGCTCTACGTGTTCGTGTTCTTTCTTGCCGAAGCCTTTTGTGCGTTTCATAAATACATCCTTATAGCGGCGCTAAACCGATTTCTTTAAACTCCGCTTTACGGAGCGAGTTCATGGCGCGAATCATTTCGTCGTAGCTTGAATCCACGTTTGGTAGTACGAGAGCTGCTTTCAAGTTTTCATCTTTAGCTTTTAAGTTCGCAGCGTAGTCAGAGAGAGTTTTAATAGCGACTTGTTGTTTCTTTGTAGCAACGCCTTTAGAGTTCTTAGTCGACACGAGAACGATATCCGGTGAAGAGAGTTCAACCCAGATAGATGTGTCGTTATCTTTGCTGGCTTCAGCCTCAGTGCCTAAACCTTGTTTCGTTGAAAGGGCGCCAGAGCTAACCCAAACAGCCGTCAAGAGAAGGAAGCTGATACAAACAGATAACAAGTCGATAAACGGGACGAGATTGAGCTCGCTGTTTAAATTTCTTTTCTTTCTTTTAGAAAACATAATGTTGTCCTTTTAAAAGTTCTTATCTCAATCTTCGATCTATTCGTTCCACCGTGAGCCGCCCTTTCGGACGGCTAGGTAGCTTAAGAGAGATCACTTCTTAATTAGCTAGATTTTTTCTTTGTCTTAATTGGTTCGAAGCTAAAGCTTAACCAGTTCAACACTTTAGTTGATGCTTGGTTGAGGTCTTCTTGTAAAAGAGCTGTTCTGTTTTGAAGAACTGCGAACATTACAAGGGCCGGGATAGCAACGATCAAACCGTATGCAGTACAGTTCATGGCTTCAGAGATACCGTTAGATAAGATAGAGGCCTTTTCAACTGCGTTAGCCATACTAACTGCGCCGAAAGACTTAATCATACCTGTGATTGTACCAAGAAGACCGATAAGTGTAGCAACGTTACCAATCATACCTAAGAAACCAGTGCGGCGTTCTAGAGCAGAATTTTGTAAGTCGATAACTTCTTCCATCTTTGCGTGGATTTCTTCTTTTCCACCCATGTTCATTGCAGCTTGGATACCAGCTTGTGCAACTGAACCGATGTCTTCAGAACGTGACATAGCTTGTGCTTTCGCAATAGCTGATTCAAGACGTCCCTTTTTGATGTCGTCTTCAAGATGACCAGTGAGTCTTTTTTGACCGCCTGATTTTTTGAAGTAGAGTGCATAAACGCGCTCTGCGATAATGGCCAAAGAAACGATATGTAAGCCTAAAATAGCATACATCCAGATTCCGCCGTGGCTGAAAGCCTGTGATATTGTAGTAAACATGTGATCTCACCTCTGTTTTGGTTTTAGTTCACCGGACTTATCGCAATAAGGATGCCAGGGTGTGCGGGCTCCTCGCTTTGATATGAGGTCAGGGCGGGTAAAGAAGATTCAGGGTGGGGTGCCCTAGAATGTCACACCGGTAGTCCCTGAATCGATGTGACCATGTCACTGAATGATCAGTACGCTCCATAAAAAAGTGTTACCTGTGTCGCCGGTCTACTTTGTTACCTATGTACCCGGTTCGGACCAAGAAATATATTGACACATTTTTCGCAGCTGAGAATTGAATTTACAGTGTGAAAATTTATTGATCTAGGAGCTGTACGCTCCATAAAATTTCTATTGAGGGCGAAGGTCTAATTGATTTTCAGATGTGTCGAATCAGCCGGACAGTAAATATTTTTTGACTCTCACTGTCTTTGAAAAAAGCAAATTTTAA
>CAYHVK010000004.1:0-227890 GCA_964360255.1 uncultured Pseudobdellovibrionaceae bacterium
TTAGCTTGGGGACGAGCTTTTAAAATCGCAGTTGATTACACAATTCAGAATCATCAAGAAGCAATTGGGCAAATACCATATCAAGTTCGCAAACGCAAAAAACAACAAAGCTGGCTCAGCAGTCGGCGCCAATTAAGCGCCGATATTAATTTCGCGAACACCCTTCCAGAACCAGTTTAATAATGGATCCAGATCGATCGATTCAGATATTTTCATATCTGAGAGCAAACCATCGCTATTAAAGTTAAAGCGAGATTGGCCTGGTCCAACTGTAACAAGCTGGCGCACATCGTGTTTATCGTAAAGAGCTTTCACTAATTTTGTGATGTCCATGTCTTGAACATTCATTGATATGTAAGTGTTTTGCCCGTCAACAACCCGGCGCTCGAGCACTTCGTAAAGGGCAAAAGTTTGACCGTTCAGCACTGGTAATCCGAGCTCTGCACCCGACAAACCTGATGGACTCGCTCCACCTTGAAGAAGCGAGAGACCTTCTGTCTTACCTAAGCCAGAAGCTTTTTTAGCCGTATGAATAGGGTGAACGATCCCTGCTGCGCGACTTGAAACAATAAGATCAAAGAAGCTAATAGTGCCTGAAATCACTTTAAGTGCAGAATCGTTGCGGCAGTCGCCGACTAAGAAATCAGGCTCACGAGATTGGCGCTTCAAACGATCATAAAGACCCACTTGCACGATCGCTGAACAGAGAGATTTAAGGCCTAGATTATTGAAAAACTCTTTATCTTCCGAGCATAAGAACTGATGCAGATCGACGACTTGATCGACATGCTCATCCCAAATTTTTTGCGCTTCTTCTAAGCGCGAGCGAACTTCTGGAATTCGCATAATGTTTGATCTGACCTCTAGAAAATCTAGAGCTTGTGGACCCCCGAATAGAACAACCGAACTCATTCTAATACCCCCGTATTAAATTTGAACTTCCCCTTGGCGACTTTTCTAGTTTCACTGTCTCGAAAGACAGGAACTTAGAGATACTTATAGCAATCGTTGTGCCGAGCATTTTAAGGAGTCAGAAATCAATTCTGGTTGAGCTGGAGCTCGCTGCATTTATGTTCACAGCGTAAAAGGATAAATATTTTTCAAACTCCGCTGAAATTAACAATCCGAGCCATAAATTTTTGTTGGGTGAAGGCAAAGGTGCACACCCAAGATCAATTATGGCTCAGTAAAGGCTTAGGCTTGGCCCCATCCTTATATTAAGGACCTCTAGCTAGCTCTAGGTCGAGCTCAGAACCCCCTGTTTATAAATAGGTTTTGCCGATGACTTTCAGCGTCTGTAGAATTTTTTAAGAATGGGCATCATCGATCAACGTCTAAAATCTGCACTCGACTCTTTAAGTCGGTGGAATCCGAACTTTAAAAGTTCGCGTCCACCTGGTGAAAAATACTACGGTTTTTTCGTCGCCGCTCTTATTGCCTGGATGTTGGCCGACCTAGTGATCATGTCTTACCGACCATCGATGTTGCCATCAGAAGCGCCGCCCATTCAAATGCGCCAGCGGGTTCAAAAGATCACATCCATTCAAGATTACAATTCAATTTTAGACCGCAATCTTTTTAATGAAGACGGTAAAATACCACCGGCTCTTTCTGCGGATAAGAATGCTCCAGCTGATGAATCAGCACCCGTGCTGTCGACACTTCCTCTTACACTTGTCGGGACAATTGTTCATTTCAATCCGAATATGTCTATTGCCACGATTCAATCCAACAGCGGCAATCAGATTCTTTCTTTCGGTTTAGAAGAATCGATCTTTGGTATGGCCGAAGTGAAACGTATCGAGCGTAAGCGCGTGATCTTTTTAAACTCAAACAGCCGTCGCTTAGAGTACATTGAAATTAGAGATGATGAAGCTTTCAACTTAGCGGTGAAAGCTCCGAATATGGGAGCCTCTGAAGGCATTCAAAAAACGGGTGAATTTGATTTCACGATCAAGCGCTCAGATCTCACTGGTCTAACTAGTAATCTCTCGGCACTTTTACAACAAGCCCGTATGGAGCCACGAATTGGCGCCGACGGTCAGGTGGATGGGTTTTGCTTCAGCAATATTCAACCCGGAACACCGTATGAAAAATTTGGTTTTAAGATCGGCGACTGTATTAAGGGTGTTAATGGTGAGCCTATTAATAGCCCGGGCAAAGCCATGGAGCTGTATAATCAGCTTCGTGATTCAAGTTTCGTTCAATTAGAAATGGAACGAGATGGCCGAGACGAAAAGTTCAATTACTCGATTCGCTAAGGAGTGTGAGTTATGGGTAGAGTGGTGAACTGCACAGCGTGCAGACTACTGAATAGTTTAATGATGATAGCCTTTGTTGTTTCAGCAGGAGCTGGATCAACTCCGGCCTACGCCCAAGCGCGCAAGCCCAATCAAGCCCCGGTGGCTGATGGCTCTACCCCACTCAAATCTGCGGATGGAAAACTGGATTTCTCTCGTGCGAATCCAGAAGATATTACAGATAAGAACTTCCCGAACCTTATTGAAAGCTTCGACTACCCGAACGCGAATATCGCTGAAGTGGTGAAAGCGATCTCTAAATTAACGGGCAAAAACTTTATTTTAGAAAAAGGCGTGAGCGGTACAATTTCAATTATCGCCCCAAGCCGTATTACAGTAGCTGAAGCTTACCGCGCTTTCTTAACGGCTTTAGCCATGAATGGTTACACGATTGTCCCGAGCGGTAACTTTTTAAAGATTCGTCAGATCGCAACAGCGGCGCAAGAATCAATCGACACTTATTCTGGGAACTACTTTCCGAATTCAGATCAGTTGATCACGCGTATCGTTCGTTTGAAGTATATCAGTGCTGAAGAGATCGAAAAAACGCTTCGTCCCCTTGTAAACAAGCAAGCAGGTGATATTCGCCCCTACGCACCGACGAACTCGCTTATTATTACAGATTTCGGCTCGAACATTGAGCGTATTACTACGATCTTAAATCAGCTCGACGTCGCTGGTTTCGAAGAGAAACTCGTAGCTATTGCCATTCGTAATGCTCGCGCTAAAGATATTGCGGATTTAATAGATCAAATTATTAATAAAGGTGATCGCAGCCGTAATAACCAGTTCAACCCCGGCATCCCACGTTTCAGAGCGACTCCCACCTCTTCAGGTAGCGGATCTGGCGCCGCCAACTACTCTCTTGTACTACCTGATACTCGCACGAATTCGATCATCGTTGTGGGTAACGACGCCGGTATTGAACGTATTCGTGGTCTTGTTGCGAAACTCGATTTCAAACTTCGTGCAGAAGATGCCGGTGGTGTTTACGTTTATTACGTACGTCACGGTGAAGCTGAAAAGATTGCCAACGTAATGAATGGTATTGCAACGGAATCTACTAAGACGAAAACACAAGCTGGTGCTGCTTCGGCGAACGCCGCGCCTACTCTTGGTGGTGGTGCTCCGCCAATCGCTTCACAAGCGGTATTTGGTGGTGATGTTAAAGTGGCTGCTGATAAAGAGAACAACTCTCTTATTATCACCGCATCTAAACAAGATTATGATACAGTTAAAACAATTTTAGCTAAAATTGATATTCCTCGTGATCAGGTTTACGTCAAAGCTGTTATTCTAGAGATGACAGTTGTTGATGGTGTGAGCTGGGGTATCGATTACTATAAATTCATCGACGGAACGAACGGTATTGCCCGTGCTGGTTTCAGGGGCACTAATGGTGCCAACTTAACAAACCCATCTGCGGATAGTGGTCTTGTATTAGGTTTTGGCGCTGGTAAAACAGTATCAGTGGATCTTGATGGTGCGGGCCCCCTCGCCGCTCAGAACGTGAAAGACACTTTAGCTCTCGTAAATTTCTTAAAGAAAAACGGAAATGCGAACATTCTTTCAACTCCACAAATCACGGCCACAGACAACGAAGAGGCTGAAATCATAGTGGGTGAAAACGTCCCGATTTCTGCCAACTCAACGGTCACGTCTGGCGGAGCTTCACAGGCCAGCATTGAACGTAAAGATTTAAATTTAAAACTCACTCTCACTCCCTTTATCAGTCCTGATACGGATAGCGTACGCATGAAGATCGCGCAAAGCGTAGACTCACTTTCAAATCGTCGTGTGGGCGCTGCGGCCCTCGCTGACAATGCGGTAGCTTATGCCACTCGCTCGATCAAAACAAATATCATAGTCAATTCAAACGACACCGCGGTTCTGGGCGGCTTGATGCGTGATGAAGATACTGAAGAAGTGACCAAGGTTCCGATTCTCGGCGATATTCCGATTCTCGGCTGGCTCTTCAAATCAAAAGTGACATCTAAGAACAAGACGAACCTTTTGGTATTTATCACTCCTAAGATTATGCGTAACTCGCAGGACAACGCTGACCTTCTCAACACGAAACTCAACGAGCGTATCGACTTCATTCAGCAGAGCATGAAAGGTCGCGATCCACACGGCATCGAGATCGACAAACTTCCACGCAAAGCTTTGAATGAAAGCGAAACTGAAGAGTACATCGAGCAGAAGGGTTCTGATTCTGAGCCGATTCAAGCTCCAACTGAAGAGAATATTGACACAGAAGAGTACGAAGAGGCTCCGCCAGAAAATGCGCCGAGCAATGTGAACGGTCGCAACAACCGCCGCTCACCGAAAAAAGCTTCGAAAATTGAAAAGCAGTATGCTAAAAGAAAGTAACTAAATGTCAGGCCCAAGCTTAGAAACACTTATTTTAAAAGGGACTTCAATCAGCGAAGCTGAATTGAAATCCCTTATGAAAATGCCTACAGCTCGGGGCGAGATGGTTGAAAGCCTTTTATCTAATCGCCAGTACAGCACTTCTGAAGACGCCGTAGCTGATCTTTGCAAAGGCATTGGCGTAGATTTCATGAAAGAGATTCCTTATAATGATATCTCTGGGGACTTAGTTCGTAATATCCCCGTCAACTACGCTAAGACCAATGAAATTCTGCCTTATAAAATTGAAGCTAATAAAGCCACTATTCTTGTAACGAATCCTTTGAACCAAAAAATTCTCAACGATATGCGCGTTCTTTTTGAAAGAAAAGTTCATGCTATTGTTGTTACAAGCTCGAAAATGCAAGAAGCCATCAATCGCGTGTACGAAAAGAGTACTGCCGCCCTTGAAGGTCTTGATGATATTGATGGCGAAGAAGTAGATTTAGATGATCCGGTGATCGATCTACTTGAAGCCGGAGATGATGATGCCCCAGTGATTAAGCTCGTGAACACCCTCCTCTTCAGAGCGGTTAAAGAAAAAGCTTCCGACATTCATATTGAGCCTTACGAAAAAGATATGGTTGTTCGCTTCAGAGTGGATGGTATTTTATTTGATATCTTCAAACCACCGAAGAAGTTTCAGAACGCGATTACGTCTCGTATTAAAGTTATGGGTAATTTGAACATCGCTGAGAAACGTTTACCTCAGGATGGTCGTATTCCCTTAAAACTCGCGGGTAAAGATATTGATGTTCGTTTGTCGACAGTTCCGACAGCTCATGGCGAGCGTCTTGTTATGCGTCTTCAAGATAGATCGAACGTGGTTCTCGAACTCGAGCAACTTGGTTTCTCTCGTAAAAGCTTAGATAGAATCTACGCCATGCTTACGAACACTTACGGCATCTTTCTTGTCACGGGCCCTACGGGTTCAGGTAAATCAACGACGCTTTATGCAGGCCTACAAAAAATTAACAGTGTTGATAAGAATATCATCACGGTGGAAGATCCTGTCGAACAACGTGTTCACGGCGTTGGTCAGATTCAAGTGAATTCAAAAATTGGTCTCACTTTCGCTAACGGTCTGCGCGCCATTCTTCGTCAAGATCCAGACATTATTATGATTGGTGAGATTCGTGACTTAGAGACCGCTGAAATTGCGATTAACGCCTCTTTAACAGGTCACTTAGTGCTTTCGACAATTCACACGAACGATGCCGCCGGAGCTTTCCCGCGTTTGATCGATATGGGCTGCGAGCCATTTTTGATCGCCACTTCGTTATTAGGTATTGCGGCACAACGTCTCGTTCGTCTTCTCTGCTCGACTTGTAAAGAGCCCTACACTCCATCAGATGCAGAGCTTGAAGAAGCTGAGATTACCCGCCAAGATCTTGCGGGCCATCAAGTGTACAAAGCCGTGGGCTGCAGTGAGTGCAATCAAAAAGGTTATATTGGTCGTACCATCATTCAAGAGCTTCTTATGGTGAATGAAGAGATTCGAAGTATGATCATGAAGCGCCAAGACTCAGGAATGATCAAGAAGGCAGCCGTACTAGCGGGTATGGAGACTATGCGTGATCACGGCGTGCAAAAGGTACTGGCTGGCGTAACGACCTTCGAAGAAGTCTTAGCTAATACACAAATTGACGAATAAGCCCCCTCGTCTCATAATTAATAAATGCCTCTTTTTGAATACCGCGGCTTAAATGCAGCGGGCAAAAATATTAAAGGAACCCTCGATGCCGAAAACTCACGGGTGGCACGGGCTCGCTTAAAAAAAGATGGTATCTTCGTTGTCGACATTAAAGACAAAACAAAAACGGTAAAAAAAGATAGGGGCCCAAAAGTTGTCGTGGGCGGCGGCGTAAGCGTTGAAGAGTTATCCATGATGACTCGTCAGCTCGCCACACTTTTGAAGGCTAACGTTCCGCTGGTTGAAAGTTTAACGGCTGTGGCCGAGCAAGTTGAGAACGTAACTCTTTCTGAAGCTATCTCTGATATTAAAAACCAGGTGAACGAAGGTATTTCTTTTCATAAAGGTATTGGTAAATACCCGAAGATTTTTAACAAGATTTATGTCTCAATGAGTGAAGCCGGCGAAATGTCAGGTACACTCGATGTAATTTTGATTCGTCTGGCAGAATTTACCGAAGCTCAATCAGAGCTCAATGCAAAAATTCGCTCGGCTCTCGCCTATCCGATTTTTATTGTGGTGTTTGTCACTTTGATTTTAATGGGTCTTTTCGTCTACGTAATTCCGAAAATTACGGCGGTGTACGACGCCACTCCTGAAATGGTGATGCCTTGGTACACAAAACTTGTTTTTGATATGTCAGGCTTCATGGTGGATTACTGGTGGGTTCTTATCGTGGGAGCCTTTTTATCTTACGCCATCTTCTTCAACTGGAAGCGCACACCAAGTGGCGCGGCTCAGTGGGATGCCATTATTTTAAAAATGCCTATCGTTGGTAAGCTTGCTCGTACAATTGCGGTGTCACGTTTCTCACGCACCCTTTCTACTCTCCTTCGCGGTGGCGTGCCGATGCTGGCCGCAATGGGTATCGTTCGTAACGTAGTAAATAACGAGGTTCTTGCCTCTGCCATCGATATCGCTCGCGACAATATCAGTGAAGGTGAATCGATTGCTGGACCTCTAAAGAAATCAGGGCAATTCCCTCCGTTAATTCTGCATATGATTAACATTGGCGAAAAAACTGGCGAGCTTGAAAACATGCTCACACAAGTCAGCGACGCTTATGATTACCAAGTGAAAAACGACGTAGAAGGTCTGACTAGCCTTCTCGGTCCTATCATGATTGTTGTTATGGGATGCGTTATCGGCTTTATTGTATTCTCAATCATGATCCCACTATTTGATATGTCGAGCCTAGGCGGCTAGAATAATCTCTCGAACAATAAGGAGATCGCAAATGATTCGTAAACTTCAGTCTTATAGACTTAATAACCTCAGCAGCCAAAAAGGTATGACCCTACTTGAAATCGTGATCGTGGTCGCCATTCTAGCCACATTAGGTTCAGTATTAGTTGGCCAAGTTATGAAACAGTTAAACAAAGCCAAAGTCAGTGAAGCCAAACTTCGTATGGGCCAAGTGTCTCGCGCTCTTGATATGTACTACACGGATTGCGGAAAATACCCAGCATCACTGGATGCGCTTCTTGATAAAGATGATTGCAGCAACTGGGGTCCTGAATCTTATTTGAAAAGCAAAAAAGATCTACTTGATCCTTGGAACACTGAAATTCAGTACTCTGTAACTGGCGCTTCATTCGAAATCCGCTCTCTTGGAGCTGATCGTCGCGAAGGTGGCGAAGGCAACAACAGGGACATCTCTAACATAGACGAGTGATCTTGAAATCGAGCGGCGTTACTCTTCTTGAGGTTATCTTAGCCGTTGCCATAGTCGCCGCTCTCGTAGCAGTGGTGACGCCAAGGTTGGGTGGCCGCAATAATCAAATTAAAGCGGTCGTCCGAAAACTCGCAGTCCTCAGCCGAGATGTAAAAAGCCAATCTAAATTACAAAACTCAACTTATCGTCTTGTGATTGATATCGGTGGCTCTGAAGAAGAGGCCGCCGGTAAAAATCCATTCGATAGAGGCGAAGACAATAAAACCTACTCATTCTGGGTAGAAAAAGCTCCTGGCTCGGTCTTGGGCGATCAAGCCGAAGAAGAGGAAGAAGAAAGAGAAGAGGCCGAGCGCAATCGCGGTACCCTCAAAGATGAGGACGCTCCCCCTTCCGAACTTTTTACTCCTGACACCCGAATTTTAAAAAAACCTGAAGTTTTACCAAGTGGAATGAAATTCGACCTTGTTGAACTCGCCTCTCGCAAAGATCCGATCACCGAGGGCCGCGTCTATATTTATTATTTACCCCAAGGTTATGTTGAAGAGAGCGTAATTCAAATCAGTTACGGTGACGCTCTGAAATGGACCGTCGCCATTCGCGCACTCACCGGCCGGGTTGATATTTTTCAAGAGCATTTGAGTCTCAAAGATGTGAGGCCAGAATGAAAAAATTGGCGAGTCGCAGACGAGCGAATGGAACGGCGAAAAGCCGCGGCTTCACCCTAGTCGAAGTCGTTATTGCCATGGTGATATTGGTGGGCGGTATTCTTGTTGTGAATAGCTCGTGGTCGGGCAATCTTTTACGCATTCGTAAAGCAGCTCTTTATAATAATGTGGCTTTCTTGCTCGAGAGAAAAGTCGTTGAACTTGAAGCTGAATTTTCTGGCAAACCTATAGCTGAAATTTCAGAAAGATCTGGCGATTTTGGCAGCGAATACCCGCAGTACAAATGGACTTTCGAAGCTCAACCTTTTCAGATGCCTGATCTCACTCCAATTATAATGAGCCAAACAAACTCAAGCGTCGATCAAATGCTTTTGACCGTCATGGGACAAATGCAGGAGTTTATGTCGAAAGCTATTGTTGAAGGCCGCGTGACTTTAATCGTAACCACTCCGAAAGAGCCCATCAAATTTTCAGTGACACTTTATTTTGTCGACTACACACAGTCTTTATCGTTGCCAGGTGGTAAATGATGAGACAATCGATAAAAACTCAGCGCGGCTTTACTCTCTTAGAAATTGTCATCGCCATTGCCTTGCTCGCTTTTATTTCTATTTTCGTCGCCCAAAGCATTCGTAACGGCCTTAGCGCGCGCAATAAAATTCAGCGCGATATTGATGCCTCAGTGGGTTTACGTGAGGCGCTTAATTTGATGTCCCGTGATATTCAACTCGCTTTTAATTTTCGTGATATTAATATCGAACTCTACAATGCGGCCATCAAAGAAAACTGCAAAGCTCCAGGGGGAAATACTTCTCCTCCGACAAATCCTCCACCCGCCACGCCGCCACCCAGTGGCGCCGCTTTCACCGGTGAAAAATGCACTCCTAAAGTTCCGAAAATTCTCACCCAGTTCATTGGCGAGACAGAGAAATTAAATCTCGCCACGCGCAGTAATATTCGCATGCAAAAAGATGATCCGACTTCTGACCAAGCTGAGGTGGGTTACGAGCTCAAAGATTGTAAAAGCCGCTCACGCACTAAAAGTGGCTCACAATCGAGCAAATGTCTCTGGCGAAGATTCTCGCCGGTGATCGATGAAACTCCGCTAGATGGCGGCACTTCTATTGCCATTTTAGATAATGTAAAGAGTCTCGCTTTTCGTTATCTCGGCCCTGGCCAACCCACTGAATGGCTGAAAAATTGGCGCTCGGATGCTCAAGGGAGCGGTGACGAACGCATGAAAGGTAAATTTCCACTCGCGGTTGAAATCACTATGGTCGTCGAAGATAAAAGTGTCACTCCGAGCAAAGAAATTGGCATCACGATGGTCGCCGATATTCGCTTTCCAAATAATGAAGAGAAAAAAGAAGAAGTCCCGACTACAACTTCAGGAGGCAGCAATTGAATCATAAAAATGAAAAAGGCGTTGCCATCTTGCTCGCCGTTTTTGGTTTAGCGGTGATGATTTTCTTAGCCGTCGATGTGGCCTACGACACCCAAGTAGAATATTTAACGGCTTCGCAAAATGTAAATCGCTTAAAAGCTTATTACGCAGCGAAAGCTGGCGTTGAAATCAGTCTGCTTCGCATCTCAATTTACAAACAAGCCTTGGCCGCAGCCGGCCCCACGCTGGGTGAAAAAGCCCAAACACTTTTGAATCCAATTTGGCAGTTTCCCCTCTCATGGCCCCTGCTAGTCCCGGATAAAGTGAACAGCGTGGATAAAGATGAAATTCTATCAACAACTAAAGACTCGCTGATGGATTCGCAATACTTCGTCACCATCGAAGGCGAAGGCGGAAAAATCGACATCAACGATCTGGATTCTCCAGATGAAGAAACAGCCGAGCGAATTAAAACTCAGCTCGTAGAAGTTTTTGAGCAAGAGAAAAAAAATGACGAAAAATTCAGAGATAAGTACTCGAATGAAGATTTTGGTCAGTTGCTCGATGCCATGAAAGATTGGATCGACGAAGACACCGACCCTACCGGTCGCGGCGGTGGCGGCGAAAGCGGAGCTTACACGGATCGCAGTAAAGACACCGGCGGTATACTTCCTCCGAACCAGCCTTTCAAAACTCTTGAAGAGCTGCATATGGTGGCGGGCATGAAAGATGATTTTTATAAAATCTTAGCTCAAAGAATTACAGTTTTTGGCACGAAAGGAATCAACGTCAACACGGCTCCTGATTTAGTGATCAAAAGTTTAGCTGATGATATTGATGACGAGAAAATGACCAAGATAAATGAACGCCGAACCAACCCTGAAAAAGGGGGGCCATTCAGAGACGACGAAGATTTTTATAGCTTTATGCGCTCGATCGGTGTGAACACACAAAAGATTGAAGAGCTCGGTACATTACTGCTCTATGACGCAGAGTTTAATTTTAGAATTATCAGCGCCGGTAAATTCGCCAACACGAGAAAAGAAATTACCGCAGTCACTTTCGATGTAGATAATATCTCTCCTGCACTTAGCAAAATGCTCATAGAGAAAGATAAGAAAGAAAACCCACCACCGCCACCTCCAGTAGCCCCACCACCCTCGGGTGATAAAACAAAAAAGTCCTATAAAGCACCAAAAGGGCGACCAAGAGTAGTCTATTGGCAAGAAAGCTGATAGCCTAATTTTAGCTCCAAGGATGGGGATAAAATGATCAGCATTGGTTTAGACATCGGAAGTTATAGCGTCAAAGTGGCTGTGCTTGAAGGCTCAGGTAAAGGCTTTGCAATTCAAAGTCTAGCTGAGTATCCACTCAGTCAAGATCCGAATCGCGATCGCACAATTGAACTCGTCGAAATTTTTCGTAGCATTCAGCAAAAGTATTCTGGCACCGACGCTATTTACGTCACCGGCGCGCAACAAGATCGCGTCAGCGTTCGTCGCAAACAGTTTCCTTTTCGTGAACGCCACAAGATTTTAAAAAGTTTGCCATTTGAGCTTGAAGAAGACATTCCGTTCTCTTCAGAGAATTCAGTTTTCGATTTTAGAACCAGTTATTTCGTTGGCAACACCGCTCACGTGATCGCGTGCGCCTGCCCGAAAGAGTATCTTCGTACTTTCTTGCAAAAAATTGAAGATGCTCAGCTCTACCCGGACATCGTCAGTGTCGAAGGCATCGCTTTAGCTAACGCTTTTGAAGAGCAGCGCGAAGCGCCGCTCGAATTCTCAACCCGTGATCAAAGTTTGCCAGAAGCTTCGGCCGCTGAGCTCGTCTTTCATATCGGTCACCACTCAACGACCATTCTTGTTTTACGTGATGGATACTTACTTGAAATTCGCCAAATCGATTGGGGAGGTAAAGATCTCGGTGAAGTGATCGCCTCTAAATATTCAATGGCGTACACCGAGGCCCTCAAAGAATTAAAGCGCAAGGCCTTCATTCTGACGAACAATGAAGGCGCCACTCGTGAACAGATCGCACTTTCAGAAGTGATCAAATCGAGTGTCGATAAACTCTCGCACGAAATTCAGCTGATTCTTCTTGAAATTAAAAACGCTTACAACTTAAGTTTCCGCTCGGCCCAGCTTTCTGGTGGCGTGGCTTTGATTCGTAATTTAGGCCCTTACCTTACGCAGAAGTTAGAGCTTCCGGTGAATCGTTTGAACTCTTTGGCCATTGCGCCAGATGTGAATTTTGCAGCGAGCCCCAATAATGAAATTTCTTTTGTTACGGCCATCGGCTTATCACTTGAAGGTTTAAAGCGCCCGAAAAATCCAGCTATTAACTTCTTGAAGTCAGAATTTGCGCGCAAAAGCGAAGCGATGCGCATGGTTTGGGAGCGCTGGAGAGTGGCCACTATGACCATCGCCGCCGCTTTCTTTATTCTCTTCACTTGGAGCCTACTGCGCGAAGGTTACGGCATCAGCATGGCCACGACCGCCAGTGATAAACTTCGAGACCTGGCCCGTAAAATCCTCAATGAGAAGCGCGTTCCAGAACCTATGATTCGCGCTTACATTAAAGAACAAGAGCAAAAAGCACGCATGAAAAAGCTTTTTGAAGAGCTGCAAACCATCAACTCACCTCTCGATATTTTGAAAAAAATTACGCAGATATCACCGAACCGAGCTGAGGGTGGCCTCTTTATTAAAAGCGTGACCATCGAAAATGAAATGCTTCAGGTCGTGGGTGAAACTACAAAAATTGAAATTCTCACCCGTTTAGAAAATGCTCTAAAGGGAATCGCTAAAGACGGCAAAGTCGCAAAAAACCTTCAAGGCACACCTAGCAAGGCAGGGTACCGAAACTTCAACTACTCTTTGCGCATTAACCGGAAAGCGAGTCAGTAATGGCTTTAGAAGATTTAAAAGATCAACTCCGCGATCAGTTTATTGAACTAAAAAGTAAAATCGAAGAAAGCCCGGCGTTCAATTCCTTACGTGAGAGTTTTGAAAATTTATCTCCCGGCGGACAACGCGGTTTGATTCTAGGTCTTTCAATTTTTACTATTTTATTTATGATGTACATTCCATACTCCTACTTTTCTTCGTCTTCAGACTATGTGGTTGAGTACAATGATAAGCGCCAACTGATTCGCAAGCTTTTACAAGCGAGTCGCACCGCCAGCCAATCTGGTGGCGTTGCCAATCCTCCACCGACGGGTGCCTTAGTGGATACGATTCGAAATCGCCTGGCAAGTTTTGCGCTTTTACCTGAGCAGACAACATCTGTGGATAGCATTCCAGGTTCTGAGCTCGGCGGCGGATTCGCTCCTCCCGGAATTTCGCAAGAAGGCGTGCGCGTCAGCCTTAATTCTCTCAATATCAAACAGATCGTTGATATCGGTTATGACTTGCAAAATTTAATGCAAGGAGTTCGCCTTGTGGGCCTTACGATGAATCCCAATGGCAAAGATAAGCGCTACTTCGATGTTTCTTATAAAATTGCTCGCTTCTCACTTCCTGATGTGGGCGAAGGTGGCGAAGCCGAAGTGCAAGCTCCACCAAGTAACAGTGGCTCACGCGCTCTTCCGCGCCCAGGCAGCTCTAATCGCAATCGCTTTCAGCCGAACAATGAAGGGTCTGCTCCACCTCCACCACCAGGCAATGCTGCTCAAGAAGAACTCCCTGCTGAAGAAGAAGAAGAAGAAGGAGGCTTTCAGTGACCCTTGGCGAATCAATAACAGAAGGTATACTCGCGTTTCGTAATCACAAAATGAAAATCGTTTTTTGCGTTTTCGCTTTTGTGTTTTTTATCTTCGTTTTATTCCCTTATGATGATCTTTCTGATTTAGTGACTGAAAAAGTGGCTCAGGCTACGCAGAATCAAGTTTTCTTACGCTTTGAACATTTAGGTTTAGCCGTATTCCCACCTTCTCTGGCTCTTGACCAAGTTGAAGTGGATACGCCTTTCTTGCCCACCCTTAAAGCTTCTTCGATGACTCTCGCCCCTTCTATCGCCCGTTTTTTAGCTTTCAGTCCGGGCGCCAGCTTTTCAGCCAGCGATTTATTTAAAGGTGATCTGTCAGGTTCAGTGGGAGCAAAAAAAGAAAAAGAAGTTCAGAAAATCGATTTGAGTTTGGATTACGACGGTTTTGATTTAAAAACTATGGGCGAATTTTTTGATTCGTCTTGGCCGATTCAAGGCCAGGCTTCAGTGGGCGTCAAAGGCCTTGTTGAAATGGAATTCACTGAACAACCTGAGGGTGAATTAGAAATCACAATTGATAAGATGGTTCTGCCAAATACGCTTCCCTCGACAATTCCTTTTGTCGGCGGAACACAAATTCCGCAAATT
Organism: uncultured Pseudobdellovibrionaceae bacterium; assembly: GCA_964360255.1. Taxonomy (GTDB): domain Bacteria; phylum Bdellovibrionota; class Bdellovibrionia; order Bdellovibrionales; family UBA1609; genus CAYHVK01. The sequence continues at coordinate 14,486 of CAYHVK010000004.1, forward strand.
GCTTTTGGCAAAGTGAAACTTCAAGGACGCCTGACCAACCGTGAGTTTATTATCGATAGCGGCACTTTCGGTGAAGAGAAGGATGCTCTTCGTGGTCTGATGAAGGGTAAACTTCAAATTACTTTTGTCCGCATGGGTCAACAGATCGTGCCACAGTTTGGACCCTATGATCTGCGGGTTGATCTACAAATGGATCGTGGCTTTGAAGCCGATCTTCAGCGTCGCCTCACCATTGTTTACGATATGATTGGTCGCTACAAAACGGCCACGGGTAAGGGAGCACGGTATATGATGCGTGTGGCAGGTACCAACTTCTATGCCCCGCCTAATGTAACGGCTATTTCGTCTCTCTAAGCTTTTTCTATTTCATTTATCATAACGCGTCGCGAGCATATATTTTTGTATGCTTATTTAGTTGAATCTCTCCCCTGTGTTCGAGATAAATTCTCTTCTTTAAAAGAACCTTGGGAAGGGGAATTTATGTCTGGAGTTAATAAAGTCATCGTTTTAGGCCGCTTAGGAGCAGATCCTGAAGTAAAAAACGTATCACCTACGCAAACCGTTGCCCGTCTTAGTGTTGCAACAAGCGAATCTTGGAATGACAAAGAAGGTCAGAAGCAAGAACGCACAGAATGGCACCGCGTAGTTGTATGGGGAAAACTCGCTGAGCTATGTGGCAAATACCTGACAAAAGGCCGCCAGGTCTATGTTGAAGGTCGCTTGCAAACTCGCTCATGGGAAGATCAACAGGGTCAGAAAAAATACACCACTGAAATCGTAGCTAACACAGTTCAATTTATCGGCGGTGCTGCTGAAACTCGCACAACTGAGCATTCACAGGGCGGCGGTGATCATAACTTCGGACCAGAGCCATCTTTCGATAGCGACGAAGAAATTCCTTTCTAATTCTCGAGTCTTAGGTCGGGTTGGAGGATCATCCAACCTTTGATTCATCAGAATGATTCGATAGAATAATTCTGATGGCACTTATAAGATTTTTTGCACTTTCTATTTTATTATCTACAGCCGGTTTTTTAACTGGCTGTTCGCTTTATGAAAGCGATGGCCACAAGGCCATTGAGAAAAATTCCGGTGGTATCGTTACTGTTACTGGTTTTAATCTTGAGCTCGCTGCTCGTTATGAATGCATGAAAATGGTAGCCCTTCCTACATCTTGGCAAACCAATGTGGTTTCACTTTCTGAATTCTCAAAAATCGAAGCCATGGAAGCCGCTTTAGATAATACTAAAGAAGTTCCGACGGTGCTCGTTTACACAATTGAGACTCGCAGCTTCGAAGGCTGCTCGATCGAACTTCTTGATTCAAAAACATCGACACAAAGACTTAAAGACATCGTTGAATTTGGCGAAAACTTACTGCTTCTAGGGAGAGACTAAACATGCTTATTAAATGGACTTCACGAGCGGCAGCGATTCTTGTAATCGCAGGTGTGATGGTTTCTGCGCCAGCTTATTCAGCGAAAATTGAAAAAGCGAAAGGCAAAAAAGTTCTCGTGAATAGCGAAGGCGACACACTTGAAGTCGGCCAAATTTACACGGTACAAAATGACAGCGGTAAAGCTGTAGGTATTATCAAAATCACTAAAGTAGGCCGCAATAGAGCCGTTGCAATTTTAGGTAAAGGTTCGGCAAAGCCAGGACAAGCTTTGAAATTCAGAACGAAACAGGCAAAAAAGAAATCTTCATCTGGCTCTTCCTTAGCTAAGAAAACTCCAGATGGAGAAGCTTCATACATCGGTGGCTTGGTGGGTCTTTCAATGTCAAAAGCTGATGTGGATCTCTTCGACTCTGGTGGATCGGCTGCTGGCTCAGAGAGCCTCGATGGTAATGGTTTCTCAGCAAAAGGTCTTTATGATTATCCCCTCTTTAGCTCGATTTGGTTTCGTGGTCTTTTAGGTCTTGAGCAGTTCAACGTGGCTGGCGGCACAAACACGGCTTGTAGCGGTAAGTGTGAAACTGAAATCATGTATTTAACTTTTGATTTCTGGGGCCGTTATGTTCTCTCTCAAGGAACAACTCGCCCATGGATCGGCGCTGGTGGAGCACTGCTCTTTCCGGTTACGAAAAGCTCGTCAGCACTTAAAGAAGGCTCAATCACAAACACGAATATCTTCGCTATTGGTGGCGGTCTTGATTTCTTTATGAGTCCGAAAGCGTATATTCCGGTGCAGATTGAATACAATATGTATCCGAAGTCCGACACAGTTACGGCCAGCGCTATCGTTATCCGCGCTGGTTATGCTTTAGAGTATTGATTTTTAGTACCCAGATTTTGAACTCACACTTGCTAAACAGCTCGCATAATCATGCGAGCGCATTCGGCTCAGCATCAATAGTCTCAACAACCAAAGAAATATTCTCAGTCGGAAGCACATTCACCGCTCCGACCTCTTCGACCATTCCAAGAGTTGGGAATAATTCATTCGTATAAGGATGCACTAGCTCTGTGTGATTCTTATAGATTCGAGCCGTACGATACAGCTCACGAAGTGCTTTAAACTTAGGCATTACTTGATAAGTTTCTGGATAATTTTTCTTCAGCAGTCTATGCACCGTCTTCGCATGGGCCGGACTCATCGACGGAAACAAATGATGCTCAACATGATAACCAAAATTCAAATGCAAGAACTCTAAGATCGGATGGTTGGTGACCGTTAATGAATTGATTAAAGGATCATTCTCTTTTGTCAGCGGTGAAAGGTTATGGTTCGTAGAGATATAAGAGAAGACCAGGTAGTTTTGAACCATAAACGGCACGACCGCCACGAAGAACCAATTTGAGAAGCCCGTCCAAGCTAAGAAACCCACTGTGAGCGCAAGACCCGCGGCGAGCTCATAGTTCACGCGGGTGTGATTCAGTCGCTCAAACATGTTGTTGCGGAATCTAAAATAGAACTGACCCATCATGACATTGAATGAAAACCAAAAGAACAAATAGAAATAACTACGCACAGTGCCCGACCCCGGAGTGTACGGAAACATCCACTGCATAAATTTACTGTGCTTAAAGATACGGTGAGTGGGATAAGCATCTGGATCTTGCAACAATTTTTGGGTGTGCGAGTGATGCTGGGTATTGTGCCAATAACGCCAGAAAGTCGGCGTAATCAAAAACGGCAAGAAGGCAAAGAAACCGAGTACATCTTGCAGTTTGCGGTTTCTCACGACACTGCCATGAAGAATTTCATGGCCAGCAAGGCCGTTCATTCCCCAGCAGTGACCAATAACCAAAGCCAACAGCAATTGCACCGGCCAACCCAATGAGAGCGTCACAATCGCCCATGTAGCTGTTAAACCAACCACGCTTTGAATACCTAGGTAAAGCAATCGCGAAGGACAAGGATTAAGGGCTTCTTTTGGAAGCTCTTTTAAGAGAGTTCTATAATTTTGCATGAGAAACAGAGTACTGGAATACCCATCAAAATGTATACTGAAAAAGCACTATTTTAAGGGGTATTTTAGTGAGCTTAATGGGGCCTTTATTGAGGCTTATTTGAACCGCTAAAAACTCAGTCTTGGGCCAAACTTGTACGCTCGGCAGTCAAAACTCCCGGCAATTTCTCTAGGGCCGAAATGACCTGATTCAGCTGAAGAGTGTCACGAACGGCAATATCAAAAATTGAAATAGCGCGACGATCACGAGTCGCACGGGCTTGTACATTGATAATGTTACAGCCCAAACTTGAGAAGACTTCTGACATACCCTTTAGAAGACCTGACTTATCTTCGCTGGTGACCTTCACTCGCACGATATGCTCGGCCTGCGCAGTTTTAGGATCTCCGCTCCACTCCACTTCAACAGCGCGAGCTTGATCGATTTCGTAAGCTTTTTCACAGTCCGCCCGGTGAATTGAAATACCGCGACCGCGCGAAATAAATCCGACAATAGGATCACCATGAATAGGTAAACAGCATTTCGCATAACGAACCAGAACATCATTCATCCCGTCTACAGAGATAATAGAGCCCGTCTTTTTTGTGCGATTGACGGCCGACTTAAGAGCTTTTGAAATAAACGATTCTTTTTCACTCGTCTCTTCGGGTTTTGGTTTTTCACCGAGGGCTTCAATAATTAATTGCGGAGTGATCTTGCCGTAGCCCACACGAATATAAAGCTCGTCGACACTCTGACAGCCTTCATTTTTTAAAAGCTGCTCATATTTCGGACCCGTCAGCGTTTTTGCCAGCGGCAATCCAGCTTTGCGAAACGATCTTTCAATAATTTCTTTACCCAGCTCTAAAGATCGTTTGCGCTGCTCGGCCTTAACAAATACACGAATGCGCTGTTTTGCTCGGCTCGTTACGCACATCTTAAGCCAATCTTTCGATGGCTGCTGAGTTTTAGAAGTGATCACTTCAACAATGTCACCATTACGAAGTTTATGCTTCAGAGTTACAATTCGTCCGTTCACGCGAGCGGCCACTATACGATTTCCTACGTCTGTATGAACAGAAAAAGCAAAATCGATAGGCGACGAACCTTCTGGCAACTCTTTGACATCACCCTTAGGAGTGAACACATAAATTTCAGATTCAGATAGATCAGTTTTAATGTTCTCTAAAAATTCATCAGAGTTGTTGGTCTGCTGGTGCATACTCACAAGTTCACGAAGCCAGTTGAACTTCTCATAGGCCAACTGATCAACAGATTTGTTCGCTCCACCGCTGGCAGCGCCGCGCGAATCTTCTTTGTACTTCCAGTGAGCGGCGATACCCCAATCCGCAATTAAATGCATCTCTTCGGTACGAATTTGCACTTCAATACGCTCTCCACCCGGCCCAATCACAGTCGTGTGAAGACTCTGATAATCATTGGTTTTAGGCATAGCAATAAAGTCTTTAAAGCGACCCGGAATTGGCTTCCAGATAGAGTGAACAACGCCAAGCGCTTCATAACACTCAGGTATAGTTCTGACGACCACTCTGAAAGCGAGTAAATCAAAAATTTGATCATACTCTACATTCCGATGAGTGATTTTTTTATAGATTGAATACAAATGCTTCGGGCGGCCTGAAACTTCAAACTGTATATTGGGATTCAGCCGCGCCCGCAGCTCACGCTTCAGAAGTTCTTTCACATCTTCAATGTACTTCTCGCGCTCTTTTTTCTTCTTATTGAGTTTCTGAACTAGATCGTAATATTGATCGGGCTGAGAATAACGAAAGCTTAAATCTTCCAGCTCAATTTTCAAACTGTTGATGCCCAAGCGCCCCGCCAGCGGCGTATAAATATCAAGAGTCTCTTCAGCAATACGCTTTTGTTTTTCAGGAGGCATACTCGTCAGCGTCCGCATATTATGAAGACGATCGGCGAGCTTCACTAAAATCACACGTACATCTTTACCCATGGCGATGATCATCTTGCGAATATTTTCGCCTTGCTTCTCATGGGTATGACGAAATTTCATTTGCGAAAGTTTTGTGACGCCATCAACAAGTTCGCGAATCACAGGGCCGAATTCTTTATCAATCTGCTCGAGAGTGACACCGGTATCTTCAACGGTATCGTGCAAAAGGGCCGCAATAATACTCGCGGAATCCATTCGCAGATCAGCTAAAACTCCGGCGACGCCAAGTGGATGTGTAATGTAAGGTTCGCCGCTTCGGCGCATTTGACCAGCGTGGGCTTTTTCAGAAAAATCATAGGCTTTACGAACGAGCTCAGCATCCGCATTAGGATTATAAAGTTTGATTTTTTCTATCAGCTCTTCGACGGACTCAGGGCTTTTTTCGCTGATGCCTTGATCGAAGAGTAATGGTGCTGCCATGCCGAGTGAGTTCCCTAATAAGGTCAGTATTTAATACTAACCGAGTTCATTCATTTTTCGGCAGAAATGTGAGCGGGCTAAAGCGTAAGTCTTAGAAATCTTACGCTTTTTCTCGAGGGTCAGAGGATCAGTTCAACTTAACGGTTCAAATCGGCTTGAATTTGCTGATCAGCCGTTCCACTACTTTCGTCGTAGTCGAAATTCACTTTACCGGCAGCCACTTCGCGAAGTGATGTCACAACGTATTTGTTCGACTTAGTCTGAACAACTGATTGAACACCTTTCATCAATTGCTTCGTTCTTTTAGCAACCAAAACAACTAAAGCGAAACGGTTATGCACTTTTTCTAAACAGTCTTCAACGGTGACTCTAGCCACAATTTCTCCTGACATGAAGGTTCGTAAGCAGCGAAAATTATACGAGATTTAGTTTTTCTACAATGATTTTTTTGAAAGTTGCGTAAGACCTCTCGAAGTCGTCATTGGTGAGCTCGGCATCGAACTGATGAGCCACCTTGATCTCTTTCTGAGCGTTAGCCATGCGTGTTTCAAGATCTGGAAGTGCTTTTCCATCCCTTTTGACAACTCTACGACGCAGCTCGTCAATAGAGGGTGGGTGAATGAAAATAGCAAATGCATTTGGGTATTTTTCTTTAAATGTCTGCGCCCCTTGAACATCGACATCCATGATAACGACTCGTCCTGAGGCAATGGCATCATCGATTTGGTGTTTTGGGGTGCCGTAAAGACGGCCATGAACTTCGGCGTGTTCAATAAAAAATGATTGTTTGAGCAGCTCGCGAAAGCGCTCTTCCGTGACAAAGTGATAGGGAATCCCCTCACTCTCCCCTTTACGCATAGCTCGGGTGGTGTAAGTGACGGTATCAAACAGAATCGACAATTCTTTTGTGATCTTATCAACAAAGCTCGATTTACCTACTCCGCTGGGACCAACAACAATAATCATGGGTGTGGTTTGTTTTTCACTCATTCAATATTCTGCACCTGTTCACGGATCTTCTCGATCACGGTTTTACTTTCGACAACTAAAGCAGTGAGCTCTGACAGTTGAGATTTTGATCCTACCGTATTCACTTCACGTAACAGCTCTTGATTATAAAATTCTAAACGTTTGCCCTCAGGTTGGCCAGCTTTCAATAGCTGTTGGCAGCTGCGGATGTGCTCACCTAGACGTGAAAGTTCTTCGGTAATATCAGATTTATCAACGTGAAAAAGTATTTCTTGAGAGAGGCGCTGCTCGAGAGACTCTTGATGAAAGCCTAGAGCTTTAAATTTCACAATCAACTTATCTTGTAAGAGCCCATTTGCTTTTTCGCGTTTCTCACGCATTTTTTCAACTAAGTTGCTTAAGTCTTTGAAAAGCTGAGTGAGTTCGCCTCTCAAATGATGACCTTCACGTATACGAGCCTTATCAAATTGTGAAAGCGCCGTTTTAAAAGTCTTCATTAGAAACGACTTCTCAGCTGGACTTGGATTGGTGCTCTCAAAAGACTCAATAACGTGAGGTAGGTTCATCACTTCGCTCGCCGAAAGCGCAGAAAATTGTACGCCTTCTTTTTCGCCGACTTTTTTAAGTTGATCATGAGTCTTGAGCCATTTTTTTACGATATCAGGGCGAACTTTAATTTCAACTTTGCGCTCACCCATTTGGCCGCGGCGATTGATGTAAATATCGACCGTCCCGCGCGCAACGCAAGCCTCAAGTGACTTCTTAAGGTCAGCTTCGTAAACACTTAATTCTTTTGGTAAATGGAAGCGAGTTTCGAGAAAACGCCCGTTCACAGATTTCAAGATGACTTGCAGCTCATAGCCTTGCATCTTTTTATCGGCCATGCCGAAACCAGTCATACTTTTCATGGGCGGCATTATGGGAAAAACTTAAAGCGCCGTCAATATGGTTTGGCAAATAGTTGGGTTAGGCTGGTCGCCACTCAACATCCAGATCCTTTTTGAACCAGGTCATCTGCTTTTTTGCGAGACGCATTGTGCTCTGAGTAATGGTGGCGGCTAGATCAGCCTCAGCCAGCTCGCCCTGTAGAAACTGCAGGACTTCTTTGTAACCCACGCTCTGTAATGGGGCCCAGTCAGGCCGCACAATCTTCAAAAGTCCCTGCACTTCGGCAACAAGGCCATCCGCCAGCATATTCTGCGTGCGCTGCTCAACTCTTGAGCGAAGCTTCTCCCGATCTACTTGCAAACCTATTTTCTTAACCGTGAAGCGATCAGACAAAGTTTGCTCGTTGTCTTTAAAATCCTGCTTCATCTGACTCCACGCCTTACCGGTATGAAGTACCACAGAAAGGGCTCGCACCAAGCGATAGCTGTCATTTACATGGATGGCTTTTGCTGAATCGGCATCACGGGCTTTGAGCTCATCCCATAAAAACTGATTCCCTTTTTCAATCTGCCAAGATTCAACCTGGGCCACAGTCTCAGCGGGAACAGCCTCCACATTGAACATGCCCTTATCGAGAGCGCGAAGGTAGAAACCACTGCCTCCCACGATAAAAATATTATGTTTCTCAATATTGTCTTCGATGACTTTTAAGGCGGCCCGACGATATTCACCTGCTGTAAACTCTTGGCCTACATCGACGATATCAAAAAGAAAATGCGGGCAAAGCTGGCGTTCTTGAAGTGATGGTTTAGCAGTTCCGATATCGAGCTGCCTGAACACTTGCAGGCTATCACCGTTCACAATAATGCCGTTCTCGGCTCGAGCCAGATCAAGAGCAAGCTGAGTTTTACCTGAAGCCGTAGGCCCCACAATAAAAGTAAGAGTGCCTTTAGACAGTTCGGCCAAAATCACGCTCGAGCTTTGAGAATTCATATTCAACATATACAGGACGACCATGAGGACAGAATGATGAAAGCGGAAACTCTTCCATCTGTGCGAGCAGCTGCTGCATCTCTTCTACTGATAATGCGCGGCCAGCGCGAACTGCCGAATGGCAGGCCATAGTGGCAAAAATATCATTGAGGAGTTTTTCAAAAGCAAAAGACTCTCCTTGCTCTGAAATTTCATGGGCGAGCTTTTGAATCACTGGTCCCAAAGATTCTTCTTTAATGAGGGCCGGCGCCGATCTTACCGCCACACTTTCTGGACCTACCTGATCTAAGGTGATCCCCATATCTTGTTCAATTTTGTTAAAGTAAGGAATGAGCTTTTCAAGTTCACCTTCATTGATGTCTACAACAAATGGAATCAAATAACTTTGAACTTCAATCTGACGATTTTTAAAATCTTTTTGAATGCGCTCGAAAAGCACTCGCTCATGAGCCGCGTGCTGGTCGATAAAAAGTAAACCCTTCGCATTTTGTGTCACGATATAAGTGAGGTGAGCCTGACCAATGAGATGTAGCGAGGACCATGTGGCCGCACTTGATGGAGCGCCTGCAGATTCTTGGCGAGCATTTTCTAGAGCATTCATCCAACCACCGGCAGGGGCGACTTCAGTCGTGGCCTCTGTAGATGTGGACTGATTGTAAGAAGTTGGCGCGTGCTGAAATTTTGGTGAACGAAACTGAGTCTTAGAAAACTCTGGAGTTTTAAACTGCAAAGACATGAGACCATCGACGCTGTCAGAAGAACCACCGCGGGCATTATCTGTAGCCGACTGTCCTGCGGGATTAATTAAATTCCCGAGCCATGGCGCCTTTTCTAAAAGCTGACGAGTGGCGCGATGAACGACGCGAAAGGCAATAGATGGATCTCTAAACTTCACCTGAGATTTTGTCGGGTGAATATTCACATCCAGCTCTGAAGTTGGGCAATCTAAGAAAACAACGGCAATGGGATACTCCCCGTGCATCAAGAGACTGCGATAGGCTTCAGTAACAGCAGCTTGAAGGCCCTTGTCTTGAACCCAGCGGTTTTTAACAAACGTCCAAATCTTTTTATTCTGAGCTGCAGTTACATTTGGTGAGCAAGCGAAGATGCGCGCTTTAAAACCAGAGATCTCAGCCGAAGTTTCAAAAACCTCCTGCTCATCAATCACGGCGATGACTCGCTCACTTACATTTTCAGTGGCGGGCCAGAAAAACTGCAAAACTTTATCCACCTTAACTCTAAAACCCACTTGTGGGTGCGCAAGAGCAATGGCTTTTAATGTTTGCTTAATTTGTGTCACTTCAGCTGTTGCTGATTTTAAAAATTTCAAACGAGCCGGGACATTTTCAAAGAGCTGCTCAACAAGAACAGTCGTCCCCTGATCCATTGCTGATTTTTCTGGTTTGCCGATGGAGCCGAATTTGATGGTGATGCGCGCTCCTTCAGCTTGATCAGCTGGGCGCGAAGAGATTTGCATTTCACTCACTGAAGCCGCACTGGCTAAAGCTTCACCACGGAAACCAAACGAATGGATATTCCAGAGATCATCGATTTTATTGATTTTACTAGTCGTGTGTCTTTCAATGGCAAGAGCTAAGTCTTTTTTAGAAATACCGCTTCCATTATCGCGAACTTCAATTGAGCGGCCACCTTCAGCAATATGAATTTCTAATTCTGTAGCACCGGCATCGATACTGTTTTCAACAAGCTCTTTTACAAGATGAGCGGGGCGCTCAACCACTTCTCCGGCCGCAATTTGGTTCACCAAATCATCAGATAAACGCTGAATCATGTAATACCCCCGTCGGATCGGCGAGTCTTAGACAGCTGACGCTTACTCGCCGGGCTTAACTTATGTTTTGAAAGGGGGAAAAGGCAAGCTTAAGTGACTTAAAATTTGGTGCCAAAAGAGAGGGCGTAACCCATGTAAGATTCTTTTTCATAATAATAGCGTAAATCGCCTCTAATGGCGTATTTAGAGCCAATTTCATAGGCATAACCGATCTCACCAGCTAAACCCACAACAAGATCTTGTGAGTCAATAGCCGAATTATTCGGGAAAGTCCGAGTGATCACTTCGTATCTGAGATATTTTGCCGTCAGGCCAGCTCCGTAATAAAGCAGACCTTTTTTAGATTCCATACCCGGAAAAAGTAAAATGGCGTGACCCAAAAGCATAAAGCCTTTAGTTGATGTAAAATACTTACTGTAAAAATCAGGCTCACCCGTTGTGATATTCATCTCAAAGTCGATTGGAATTCCGCCCATAAGCGACCCAGGCCCCGTCAATTTCACACCAAACATGGTGAGATCACCTGAGTTTGATTTTTTGCCGATCTTTTCTGCGTAATCATAAGTGGCATAATTCAGTGAAAGATAGCGAGTCAGGTAAAGCCCGCCGCCAGCATTGCGATCATCTTCAGGCTCATTGCGCTCTAGCTCAGGTTGAATTTGTGTTGGGTCGTTAGCATCCACGGCGGATTGTGCTGGATCTGCCTCAACACGAGGAGGCGGGTTGGGCCGTGAAGAAGATTTTGCTGCATTTAAAGCTTTGCCAGAAGTTTGAATATCAACATCTGTGATGTAACCGAAGACACCTTTACGCAAACGAATTTTATGAAAGGCTCCGAGGCCGCCCGCTCCGCGATAAACTTTACGGGAAACTAGAATACCTTTGCCGCGATCTAAATAATCCATGACAGGCGAATCGAAATTGGCCGATTCATAAACGGCGGCGCCATCAACTGTGACTTTGGCTTTTTGACCCGGATCTTTTGCCGCTTTCTTCTTGGTTTGAGAAAATGCGAAGGGTGAAAAACACAGAAGGCTTAAAAATAAAACCAACACGGTCAATTTATTTTTATCTAATGGGTTTTTCGTAAATACCATACTTGCTGCAATGCCTCGATGATGATTGAAAAGGACATTTTGCTATGACCCGCCCTTCTCTCTTCAAATATTATTGGAACCTCAACTGAAGAAAAATTCAATCTTAAAGCTTTCAATTTCATTTCTATCTGAAAACTATAGCCCTGCGAGCTGCAATTCTGGTAGTCCATCCGGTCTAGGACGCGACGATTCCAGCCATTGAAGCCACCAGTCCAATCTTTGATATTATAACCTAAAACCTGACTGGCGTAAAAGCTTCCGGCCCAACTGAGAAAACGGCGATACCACTCCCAATTTCTCACTCCGCCATCTGGCACACGACGAGAACCTACAACGAAATCAAATTTGCTGAGTGCTGCCATAATTTTTTCTAAATCCACCGGACGATGCGAACTGTCTGCATCCATTTGAATAATATGACCGTAACTGTACTGACGAGCCCAATCGATTCCGGCCCGATACGCTTGGCCTAAACCAGCTTTCTTCTCGCGCTTTAATAAATGGATGTTTTCAAATTTACTTTGGAGCTCAGCTACCACATCTTGCGTGCCGTCTGGCGAATTATCATCTACCACTAAAATGTTAATTTTAGGATAGAGCTTTTTAATTTCGGACACGAGCACAGCAATATTCTCACGCTCGTTGTAGGTTGGAATAATTAACAAAGTCGAAGCCACTGACATCTAAACGTGTCTCGAAAGAATAGGTTCTGGCTTTGCATTTACGCTCGGCAAACCCTTTTTACTCTTATTGCCCTTTTCAAGTTCTTCGCGCGTAATTCGCGGCAGATGCTGGAATGGATTATTTGTTTTCAATAAATGTCCACCCGATTTTCTTAAAGCATCGAGACGGGTTTTCACATTCTCAGAAGCTTGTGCACGATTGCGCTGATAAAGAGCTGGGTCAAAATGACAGTGTGGACAAGCGAGAGTCAGACGCCATCTTAAGTGCACGAAAACTTCTGAAATCATCACTGCAATAGCAAAAATGATCACTGTTTTAGGCTCGACATCTCCCCAAACCACATACATGATCAAAAGCGAGCAAAAAGCCGACAGCACGACATTGGTCCAGTTAATATGTTTTTTACGACATACACCGCGTTCGAGCTTACAAAATGCACAATAAACTTTCTCAAAGACATTCAACATGTGTCTATTTTAGTAAGAAACTGTGAATTTCGAAAGACGAGTTTTTTGATTTATTGAAAATATTTGGTAGGATAATCATATGAAAAAAAATAACGCGGCTCTATTCTCTTTATTCGGTCTTACTTTAACCCTTCTCGCAGCGCCTTTAGTCCAGGCTTCCGAAGATTACTCGAGCTATGATGACATCATCAAAAATCTCAAGGGCTCTGAAATTTCGGCGGCCTATTCAGGTACTGCGAAATCTGATTTTGACAGTATCAAAATTCATGCGGGTGCTGGCCTCGTGAACTCGAACCTCCGCTTAGACACTCCGAAAGGATTGGCTTCAAACGCGACTGTTCGCGGAGTTGAGCTTTTTGTCGGAATCGATCTTTTCTCTCCTGCATGGATTGCCGAAGGAGCCGTTCGCACCTTCACGAGCGAAAGATTTTCGGGCACAACTCTTTCTCTCAGAGAATTTGATTTGAAAGTGATTTCACGCAATCAAATTTCAAAAACGATGTTTTGGCGCGCTGGCGCAGGTATGTCAGCTCGCTACCTGGATTTTGCTGAAAAACCAGCTCAGCTTGAAAAACGCGCTTATACGACCCCTGCTTCTGAGTTTGTAGCTGGCCTCGGAGCCCAATTTAGCCCTGCTTTTTCGGCCGGCATTGATTTGAGCTACAAAAACTCACTGATTAATGACACGATTGATAAAAGTTCAGTGGATGGTAATATCCGGCTCACCGGCACCTTCTAAGAACTTAAGTTAACAAGCAGCTCGAGGTTTCACTTCTATGACTTTTTCGCGTGATCTACAGCAGGGGATTTCTCCTTATAAAGCGCAAGCTCTAGAGTGTGCTCGAGTTCTTCTGCAATTTTTAAAAAATCCGGTACTCGGCATGCGTCAGCTTCCCACATGGGACTGGCCCACACTTATTCTTTTTCACACAGCCTTGGCTGCTACTTTTGGTTTCTTAGGTGGACTGATCTCTTTACGTTTTGGCCGCGTCTTCTCGGGCCTGATTATCTATCCTATTTCAACGCTTTTTATCGTGGCGATTATTTCAGGCTTCTTCTACTACACTTTTCTTTTTATTTACCATCGTGAACTAGATTTCAAAAAATTAGTCACTCTCGTTGTTTTCGCTCATTTGCCAAACACCTTCCTGTCTATTTTTGCTTATCATCTGCCGCCAATTATTTTGATGGGAGTTGCAGCGTCAGGAATGCTTCTTATTGTAGGGCTCACTGAACTCAGCCAGATTGATCGCAAAAAAATCATTCAGCTTGTCGGCGGAATCGTAACTCTCTACGTCGCGTTCTGGATCTACGGCGCCATTTCAAGCTCTTATGAACGACGCTCGATTAAAGATTTTGCCACTCCTGAAAGCCTCGACATTCTCGAGCAAGAAATGGGCGACGAATAATTGGCTTTTAGCGCCCTCCGAAAAGAGGGCCACTCATTTATTTCTTTTTCATTTTTTCCATGCGCTTATCGATACGATCTTTGCGGCCTTCCATACGCTCCATCATATTGCCATGACGGTACTCTTTCATTTTTTCGCGGCAGGCTTTGAGCGCATCTTTGTCTTTAGCGCCATCAATACAAGATTTATGATCTTGCAAAGCCTTGATATGCTCATCCACTTCTTTGCTGATTTCAGCTTTATGAGTGGCGAAATCTTTTTCATCACCTTGTGCAAAGCTTAAGCTCACATTTAATGACAGCGCTAGTACAGCACCGAGTAACATAGATTTGTTCATGATATTCTCCTTAATTAAGCAGATAAATTCTGCAAATATAGCTTAATTATGGCGAGGCGCAGCTCACAAGATATAAGAAAGTTTCATCTCAACCTGAGACGAAACTAAATAGAAAGCTGTAATATATGTGTAATGCTGCAGTCTAGCGCTGTTTAACCGCGACCTGTACTACCAAAACCGCCAGCGCCACGCACCGTCTCATCTAAGTTTTCAACTTCTTGAAACTGAGCTTGAAGAACTGGACACAGCACGAGCTGAGCAATTCGATCTTGATCTGAAATCGTAATCGTTTTGTCGCCTAGATTGATGAGAATAATTTTAACTTCCCCGCGATAATCAGCATCGATAGTCCCTGGAGTGTTAAGAAGAGAAACACCATCGCGAATCGCCCAGCCACTGCGTGGACGAGCTTGGATTTCATAACCTGCCGGAATCGCAAATGCGAGACCTGTCGGCACAAGGACACGCTGACCCACCGCCACTTCAATTGGGTTTTCAAGTTGCGCGCGAACATCGAGGCCACTTGCTAATGAAGTTTGGTACTTCGGTAATTCACCTTTGAAATTTTCAAGTTTCTTCACTTGTACGGTTACTGTTGCAAGAGGTGACAGGCCAGATGAATTTTGTTGAGAACCGGCATTCATTTGTGCGGCGGCAGACATCGCTTTTGAAACAGCTGTAGCCAAGATTGGCTTTACTAATCCATCTTTAACTGTCGCTTCAAAAAGTAAAGCCAATTTACGAACATTCTCGTCACGTTGATGTTTCTCAACAAGATTGTTCTCAACGAATTTTTCAACAAAGCCGGCGAAAAATTTCACACGCTCTTTTAAAACATCAGAAGAACTGGGAGCAGAATTTTCTGAAATATTCTCAGAGTTTGTTTCTGTTGTGGTTTCCATAATTAATCCCCTTTAAATGTATTTTTTAAGCTCACGAGTCACGCGGTCTTCGTTGCAATCACCCATTACTAATAACCCTAACTTATTTAAATCAAAATATCGCTTTACGTAAGTTTGAATTTGATCAGGTGTCACTTTTTCTATTTCCTGTATCACGTAATCAACAGAGCGGTTTTCGCCAAACGTCATTTCACTGAAGGCAATTGAGTTCATACGATTTTCTAAGTCGTCAGACTCGAGAATGTAACCGCCGATCACCTGACGTTTAAAGAAATCCAGCTCGCTCACCGTCAGACCCTTTTTATAGAAGCGTTCGACTTCTTTCAAAATAATACTCATGACTTTTTTCAAATGCTCAGCCGAAGTCCCTGCATAAAGCATCATTAGGCCCGTATCTGCAAAAGGCTGAATATGACTGAACACCGAATATGAAAGGCCTGCTTGTTCACGCACTTTTTGGTAAAGGCGCGACGTCATTCCGCCACCTAAAGCGGCATTGACAATATACGAAGCAAAACGAAGTGGGTCTTTCACTCCGCAAGATGGTGTGGACATTAAGAAGTGCACTTGCTCACCGGGACGAGTGATCGCTTTGGCAAAGTTTGTAAACTGCGGGCGCTTACGAAGAGGTGCTTGAAAAGGTTTACGGCGCAAGCTGAGTGTACGACGAACCAGATCTACCACAAACTCATGCTCCACATGACCAGCCACTGAGACAATCATGTTGTGACCATGATAGCGACGATTGTAGAAATCAAAAATTTTGCTGCGACTCATTGAGTTGAGGGTTTTAGGCGTGCCTAGAATAGAGCGACTGAGATCATTGTTTTTATAAACGTTGGCGAAAAAGACATCGTAAATATAATCATCGGTTTGATCCGACGACATTTTGATCTCTTGAATAATAACTTCCCGCTCTTTTTTTACATCGCCCACATCAAAAGTGGCATTGCTCATTAAATCCGTCAAAACGTCTAAAGCGAGAGGCAAATGTTCTTTTAGCGATGTAGAATGAAAGCAGGTCTGCTCGCGCGTAGTATAGGCATTTAGCTCGCCACCCACGGCTTCGAGACTTTTCACGATCTCATAAGCATCACGGGTTTCAGTGCCCTTAAAAACTAAGTGCTCAACAAAGTGAGCGGCGCCAGACATCTCTGCTGGCTCGTCACGAGTTCCTAAATCTAAAGTAATACCGGCACTAACACCGCGGCAGTAAGGGTGGTGTTCGGTAACAACACGAACACCGTTATCAAGAATGGTTTTTTTAAATACGGGTTCGTACTCAAAACTTTTCAAATTTCAGCCACTCCCCCAGA
Organism: uncultured Pseudobdellovibrionaceae bacterium; assembly: GCA_964360255.1. Classification (GTDB taxonomy): domain Bacteria; phylum Bdellovibrionota; class Bdellovibrionia; order Bdellovibrionales; family UBA1609; genus CAYHVK01. The sequence goes on from CAYHVK010000004.1 coordinate 31,128, forward strand.
GTTTAAGCTAGCACAAAAATGCTAGCTCTAGTGGACTTAAATTTTAGCTGTTAGCTGGGCGCTCAAGTAAAGCTTTGCGAGAGAGCTTAATACGGCCTGAGCGATCAACTTCTAGAACTTTTACGTCAATGATGTCACCTTCGTTAACAACATCAGTCACTTGGCGCACACGTTCATGAGCAAGTTCAGAAATGTGTAAGAGACCGCTGACATTCGGAAGAACTTCTACAAAGGCACCAAAATCAGCAATTTTAACAACTTTACCACGATATGTTTTGCCAGCTTCTGGCTCAGCTACAATATCGTTAATCATCTGAATAGCTCTCTTAGTGGCTTGCGGATCAGCAGAAGCAATATTGATTCGACCGCTATCTTCGATATCGATCTTAACGCCAGTGGCTTCGATAATGCTCTTGATCACTTTACCGCCAGATCCGATCACTTCACGAACTTTCTCAGGTTTAACCTGAATTGTTTCGATTCTCGGAGCGAATTCAGAGATTTGACCACGAGGTGTCGTCATCGTCTTTTCCATCTCATTGAGAATATGAATGCGGCCGTCTTTGGCCTGCGCTAATGCTTTCTCGAAAATCTCGAAAGTAAGACTGTCGATTTTAATATCCATTTGAAGAGCCGTAATGCCATCACGCGTACCTGCCACTTTGAAGTCCATGTCACCTAAGTGATCTTCATCACCGAGAATGTCAGTAAGAACCGCATAGCGACCACCGTCAGTGATTAAACCCATTGCAATACCAGCAACGTTACCTTTAATCGGCACGCCCGCATCAAGTAGAGCTAGGATACCTGAGCAAACAGTACCCATTGAACTTGAACCGTTTGATTCAAGAACTTCACTCACAATACGAATGACGTACGGGAACTTTGTGTAATCTGGCAATATCGGCTTAATCGCGCGCTCAGCTAGATTTCCGTGTCCGATCTCACGACGAGACTGGCCACCCATACGCCCTGCTTCACCTACGCTGAATGGAGGGAAGTTATAGTGGAGCAAGAATTTACGGTTAAGAGTGCCTTGAAGAGCATCAATTCTTTGCTCGTCATCACCAGTGCCGAGAGTTACGGCTCCAAGAACTTGCGTCTCACCACGAGTGAACAAACCTGAACCGTGGGCCCGTGGAAGAAGACCGACTTCCGTTGAAATCGGACGGACTGTTTTCACATCACGACCATCAAGACGAGAGCCTTTATCTAAAACCATTCCGCGAGCTTCTTGATATTTCACATCTTCAAAAATCTTGTTCAATTCTTTTTCGCGCGGACCTTGAAGGTCTTTTGCTAAAGAGCTGACAAGTTGAGTTGTCGCTGAAGCTAAAGCTTCATCAAGTTTACCGTAACGAGCGGCTTTTACTTTTTCGCCAAAAGCATCTTTTACCTTCGGACGAAGTAAAGCTTCTGCTGTGGCTTTGAAATCAGCATCGATAATTGCTGGAGTGAAGTCACGCTTAGCTACGTTACCCGCTAGCTTACGAAGTTCATCTTGAGCCGCCAAAATCGGCTTGAAGGCTTCGTGAGCGTGTTTAAGAGCGGCAAGCACATCAGCTTCAGTTACAAACTTAGATTCACCTTCAACCATCAGGATACCGTTCTTAGTACCTGATAACATGATTTCGAAATCTGATTTTTCGAGTTCAGCGAATGTCGGATTCAAAATAAATTTTCCGTCAACACGGCCAACAGTCAAAGCCGCTATCGGACCATTAAACGGAATATCAGACATGTGTGTCGCAGCTGATGCTGCAATTGAAGCTAATGTGTTGATCGGATACTGACCATCGTAGCTCATGATTGTCGCAACGATTTGAGTTTCGCTGTTGTAACCTTCTGGGAAACATGGGCGCATAGGACGGTCAATGAGTCGTGCGCTTAATACCGCGTCGTTCGTTGGCTTAGCTTCACGCTTGAAGTATCCACCGGGGATTTTACCAGTCGAATAGAATCTTTCGATGTACTCAACGGTTAACGGAAAAAAGTCTTTACCACTATCACCATGATTAGACACAACTGTTACGAGAACAATGTTATCACCACAAGTAATAAGGGCCGAGCCATGAGCTTGTTTTGCAAGACGGCCAGTCTCGATAGTTACATCGCGGCCTTGAATCTGAAATTTAACAGTTTGCTTCATTTGTTCTCCGAACAGTTCTGATTATTTTCTAAGCTTTAAATCTTCGATTAATTTTGTGTATTTTTCTGGGCTAGTACGACGAAGATATGTCAGTAGCGAACGACGTTGGCTCACGAGCTTGAACATACCACGACGACCGTGATTGTCTTTATCATGAGTTTTAAAGTGATCTGTTAAGCGTGAAATACGCTCAGATAAGATTGCGATTTGAACTTCTGGGCTACCAGTATCAAGTCCACCGCGGCTAAAACGTTTTACTAATGCTTCTTTTTCTTGTTTCATTAACGCCATATATTCTCCTTGGTAATCACCCAGGCCACCGTTTTGGCTTTCGCTTGTCCCGAGTTTTTTAAAATTTCTCGAGGACTTTACAGCGGTTATAGAGGAGGTTCAAGCATTAAACTGGCTTAAAAACGCGTTTCACTCGGATGGCTTCAAAAGGCTTAATTTCAATAAGAGCCAAGAGGCGCTCCTCCGACCCAAAGATACGAAAAATAGTGGGTTTTTGCAGGCGATTGCAGTCTTTTTGCTCTGGGATCAATCGTCTTTCCATATCAAAACTCACTTGGCCATTCATTAATAAGCGCTCGTCTTTACCTCTAATACTCATAGATTTGAACTGGGGCAGCGCCTTTGCTAAAGGAATAAAACTCTGACCCGTCATAGTGGCTTCAGGAGAAGATTCAAGATCTTGTAAATCTGAGGCTTGAGAGAGATCAAAAGGCTGTGAGAAGGTTCTTTGTAAAGAAGAAAGAGTCCCGCCAACACCGAGTTTTTTACCAAATTCAGAGGCCCAAGTGCGGATGTAACTGCCTTTAGAGCATAAAATTCGGCCATCAAAGCTCTGACCCGTCACCTCTATAGGCTCAAGCGACCAAAACTTCATTTCTTTTATAGGAGCATCCACGACTTCATTATTGCGGGCCATTTCGTAGAGTTTGCGACCCTCTTTTTTAATCGCCGAGAAGGCCGGGACTGGCCAACTGAAATCACCAACTAAAGATTGGGCCGCACTTGATACATCATGGATGTCTAAATTTACTTCTTGTTGCTTGAGGATTTGGCCATCCATATCAAGAGTATCTGTTTCAACACCCAACTGAACTTTAAGACGATAACCTTTGTCACCGGTTAAAACATAATCAGAAATTTTGGTCGCCTCACCCAGAAGCAAAACAAGTAAACCGGTGGCCATCGGGTCTAGAGTGCCCGCGTGGCCGACATCGCGAGTGTTTAAAGCTCGGCGAACACGGTTGACCACATCATGAGATGTGATTTTACCGGGCTTATTAATAAGAAGCAGACCTGATGGATAAGACACAGATCTTATTCTTCTTCTTGATCTGATTTGCGTTTTTTTGAAATATCATGAAGTAGAGATTCAATCTTAATCATGTGCTCAAAGCCATGATCGATAGTGAATGAGAGACGCGGAGTAAAACGCATGCTGAGTTTACTTGCGACATGTTTTTGAATATCTTTAAGTCGTTCATTCAAAATTTCCATTGAATTGTCGCGATCTTCATCACTACCCAAAACACTTATGAAAACTTTGGCGGTGCGGAGCTTTTCTGTCACTTGAACACGTGAAACAGAGACAAGTCCGTAGAGTTTTTGTCCGACCCCGCGAGCTATGTAGCTCGCGATCAATTGCTGTAACTCTTTTTCGACTTTTAAAATTCGACGACTATCGGCCATGATTATAAACTTCGTGTGATTGATTCAATCACGAAGGCCTCGATCACATCGCCCACTTTCATGTCGTTGTAATTCTCGATGCCAATACCACACTCATAACCTTGAGCCACTTCTTTAACGTCATCTTTAAAGCGTCTCAAGCTGCCAATTTTACCTTCGTAAACCACAACGTTATCACGAAGTAGTCGAACACTATCCGAGCGCGAAATTTTGCCTTCTGTAACAGCGCAACCACCAATGTTACCCATTTTAGGAACGCTGAATACGTTACGCACTTCTGCGCGGCCTTGAACTTTTTCGACAAGCGTCGGCTTGAGAAGTCCGCCCATAGCTTTTTTGATATCATCAACGAGGTTATAAACAATATTGTAACCTTTAAATTCGACGCCTTTTTCTTTCGCACGTTGAGTGGCGATGGTATCAGGTCTAACGTTGAAACCAATTATCAAACCTTTAGCAGTACTTGCTAAAAGAACGTCAGATTCAGTTACACCACCCACACCCGTGTGAATGATTTTAACTTTAACTTCGGCCGTGTTTACTTTTTCAAGCATTCCACGAATGGCTTCAAGTGAACCCGAAACGTCAGCTTTAAGGACGATTGGCAATTCATGAACTTGTCCGGCCTGAACTTTACCATAGAGATCTTCAAGCGAAATACCACGAGTCCCTTTATTCTTCTTCTCATCAAGCTCTTGTTTGCGAGTCTCGCTAATTTTGCGAGCCATTTCTTCGTCATCAGTCACAACAAAGGCGTCGCCCGCTTCTGGAGTCGCAGAAAAACCAAGAATCTCAACCGGATCTCCCGGCTCAGCAAGTTTCACTTGTTCACCTTTATCATTCATCATCGCGCGAACGCGACCGATAGACGTACCGGCAACAATTGAGTCACCAATGCGGATAGAGCCATCAAATACTAAGAGAGTTGCAACTGGGCCGCGGCCTTTTTCAAGACGGGCTTCAACAACGGCTCCTGTACCTGAGCGTTTTGGATTTGCTTTTAAATCTTCAACTTCAGCAACAAGCAAGATTTGCTCGAGAAGCTCAGCAATACCTGTTTTGTTTTTCGCCGACACTTCACAGAAAATATTCGTACCGCCCCACTCTTCAGGGACGATTTCAAATTCTGTGAGCTGTTGCTTAATTTTTCCAACATCGGCGCCTGGTTTATCAATTTTGTTCACAGCGATAATAATCGGCACGCCGGCCGCTTTCGCGTGATTGATCGCCTCTGCCGTTTGTGGCATAACGCCGTCATCGGCAGCGACAACGATAATCGCCACATCAGTTACGTTGGCACCACGCGCCCGCATAGCTGTGAAAGCTTCGTGGCCCGGAGTATCTAAGAACGTGATGAATTTTCCGTTATCTAATTTAACCTTATAAGCACCAATGTGCTGAGTGATACCACCCGCCTCACCGCTCACCACATCCGCTTTACGAATGGCATCGAGAAGCGAAGTTTTACCGTGATCGACGTGACCCATAACGGTCACAACTGGTGGACGCCCTACTTTTTCAGCATCTAAATCTCCGCCCGCAGCTGACTCTAGGAGTTCATCTGCTGATCTTTTGATATTGATTGCTTCAAACTCAAACTCTGAGCAAATCAATGAGATTGTATCGAAATCAAGATCGGTATTTGGCGTTGCCATCATACCACCTTGAACTAATTTTTTAATAATGACTGGAGTTTTCACACCCAGCGCTTGCGATAAATCAGAAACCTTCATCGTGCCGTCAACTTGAACAACACGTTTAGAAGCTTTCGGAGTCGTTAACTCAGTCTTTTTGAAAATACCTGAAGCGATTTTCTTTTTCTTAGGTTGAAAAATAACTTCGCGTTTACGGAAGTCAGAAGCATTGAAAAGCTGAACTTCTTCTTCACGACCGCCACCGGCGCCCGCTGCTTTTTTCTTTTCCCGCTCTTTTTCGCGACGACGTTCTTCATCAAAATCTGTTTGTGCTGCTGTTGGCTCAAACATTGATGGAGCCGCTACGAATCCTGTACGGATGTTACGTTGCTGGCCACCTGGACGAATTCCACCACGATCACCTTGACCGGCACCAGAAGGGCCTTGGGGTGGACGAGCTTTTGATAAATCCATACGACCAATAATATTAGTACGACGCTGAGGTGCTGGGCCCGGACTTGAAATAGGTTGAGGCCCTTTTGGAGCTTCAACTACCGGAGCTGATACAACCTCTTCACCTTCGATGCCGCCCTCAATACCAGCCGCTTCTAAAGCGGAATCAGTTGATTCTGGGGGAGCTTCTTCAACTTTTGGAACTTCACCGGCCTTACGGCGAATAACTGATGATTTTTTTGCAGGAGTGGCAGCTGTGGCCGCAGCTTCTTCAACCGGTACAACCGGAACTGTTGTTGCTGCTGCTTTTTTAACAACTTTTTTAACAGCCGTCTTAGTCGCTGGTTTTTCTTCGTCAGCGGCTTTCGATTTTGTCTTTGTCGTCGCGGCTTTAGCCGTCGCCTTTGGAGCTGCTTTTGCACCGGCAGCTTTGCGCGCTGTTGTCTTGCCCTTAGGTTTTACATCTTGGGCCGCCGTTTCTTCTTGCAGCCGAGTCTTAATCGTCTCGACCATAGAATCATCAAGAACCGCCATGTGGTTCTTGATAGGCAACTTCCACTCTTTGATTTTATCCATCAATACGAGCGTCTCTAGGCCGACTTGTTTTGCAAATTCAAAAACTTTAACCTGACTCAAATTTATTCCTTATCGTTTTTCTGTTCGGTTTCTTGCGCTTCTTGTTGTTTCAACTGCGATAATTCTTCTTTTAAGCGCTCTTCAGCTTTAGATTTTGCGCTGCCACCAGTAAGACCGGCGCCAGAAACAGAAACTTCACCTGAAGCTTTTGGTGCTGCTGGAATTGGTTTTCCTTCAGCTTCATATTTATCAATTACGGCCTGAGCTGAATCAACAAGGGCACGGGCTTTCTCTTCAGTATCATAACCCGGAATCGCCATCACTTCATCAACTGCAGATTCTGCAATCGACTGGAATGAACTGAAACCAGATTGGAAGATGTTTTGCGCCATTGTCTCTGTCATGCCAGGGATGAGCATCAAATTGAAAGTTGCATCAGCTGATTTCTGAGCTGCTGAACTTTCGCTAAGAATATCAATTTTCCATTTTGTTAATTTAGCAGCTAAACGTACGTTCTGACCCTTGCGGCCAATCGCAAGACTGAGCTGGTGATCAGGGACAACAACTTCCATAGAGCGGTTGATCTCATCAACGAAAACTTTTGAAATTTCTGCCGGAGCTAATCCGTTACAAACAAACGCCGTTGCGTCCTCTTCAAAGTTGACGATATCGATTTTTTCACCACGAAGCTCTTGTACAATGTTCTGTACACGAGAGCCCTTCATACCAACGCACGCTCCAACCGGATCAACCGATGAGTCTTTCGAGCGCACGGCGATCTTAGCACGTTGTCCTGGTTCACGAGCAGCAGCCATAATTTCTACGATGCCGTCATAAATTTCAGGAACTTCCATTTCAAAAAGTTTCACTAAGTAGCGCTCATCAGCACGAGACATAATGATCTGTGGACCACGTGTGGTCTGACGAACGTCGGCGATGTAACCTTGAAGGCGATCACCTGGCTTATACTGCTCACCCGGAATTTGTTCACGTGGTGGAATGTAAGCTTCTGTACGGCCTAAATCCACAACGATGGCGCCTCTTTCTACACGGCGGGCGATACCTGATGCAATTTCACCTTTACGTTGTTCAAATTCATTAAAAATAATATCGCGTTCAGCATCACGCACACGCTGCGTGATAATCTGTTTCGCAGTTTGAGCGGCAATACGACCGAGGTCGCCTGACTCTAATTTTGTACCGATTGTATCGTTAAGCTGAGCATCTGGATCAAGAGTTAAAGCCTCAGTCATTTTTATTTCAACTTCTTCATCAACGAAATCTTCGTCGTTCACAACTTCTTTGAATTCAAATAATTCAACTTCGCCAGACTCTTCGTTATATTGAGCTTCGATCTCGCGATACGTGCCCCATTTTTTACGAGCAGCTACAAGCATACCTTGAATAACGGCATCAATAACGACTTGACGGTCGATACCCTTATCTTTTCCAACTTGTTCAATGATTCTACCTAGGTCTGTGAATACATTTTCAGCCATAATTACCTCTTCTTTTCGTTCTTAGTAAACTCGAAAATAGTCTGAGCTTTTTTAATATTAACAAAATCAACACTCACAGGAGTGCCGTTCACATCTACAATAATTCCGTCATCACTCACTGTCGTCAGCTGACCTTTAACCTGATTGCCTTTATGTCCTTCTGGAGGATTCAACGCTGCGATGGTCACTTTTTTGCCAACCGCTTTATCGTAATGCCATTTCAGCTTCAGCATTCTCTCTAAACCAGGGCTTGAAACTTCAAGTTCATACTGACCACCGGGTATAACATCTTCAACATCAAGCTGGAGGCTGAGTCCGCGCGAAACATTCGCGCACTGCTCGACCGTCACTTGGCCTTCGCCGTTAGCCTCAATATAGATACGGAGTACGCGGTGGCGACCAGCTCCGACAAATTCAATGTCGTAGAGTGAACAACCTTCGCGTTCGCAAACCTCTTGCGCGAGACCTTTAATCTTTTCTGTTTTTTCTTCGTTCAACATTTCTATTCAATTTTTATATTCAGTTTTTGTTATTTTGTCGGTCTGTTTTACACCTAAAAAAAAGAGGGCCTTTCGGGCCCTCAGACGGTAAGAACTAACAAAAAATTCAAGTCATTGCAAGGGCTTATATTCAAAAAGAAGAGCTGAATGGCCATCACTGTAGTAAGATTTTCTTTCACCATTTTGCACAAAACCAGCTTTCTTATAAGCGGCTATAGCGGGTTTATTTTGTGCATGAACCTCGAGCCAAATTGGACGCATAGGTCGAAACGCTTGGGCTAACCACTTAAGAAGGCTTGGTATTATCCCTTTTCTTTGAGCTGATGGGCGTGTCGCCAAGAACATAACTTCAGCATTGTCAGCAGACTCTCTAAAAATTACAAAAGCGAGAAGCTCACCCTGCTGCAACGCGCCAGCTACCTGACTTTGGCAAAACTCTTTAGCGAGCTTTTCTGTCGTCCAGCTTCCGCCCATGGGGAATTCATAATCTGTCTTGAGCGCATCGAATATTTCTAAAACATCCGCTTCGTCATCGGCACTTAAGAAACGAAAGTGTGTGGGAGCATTCATTCAACAAGATCGTTATGAATTTTATATTTTGAATGGAGCAGCTCAAACCAATCTTTAATTCGGCGATCCACTTGCTGACGGCTGATGAGCTCTTTAATCTTCGGCTTAAACTTTTCGAATGGGAGGTCTTCAAACTGGAGACGATTACTTTCAAAATAATCGTGAGCTTCTTTATCTGTCACCGGCAAAGATGAAGATTCAATTTTAAATTGAATAAATTTTTTAGCTCTGAGTTTACGCTCGAGCAAAGATTGAATCTCTTTATCTGTTGGTTGAATTTGCGACCAGCGCGAGCGCAGCTGCTGGCTCGCATTTATTTTCGCTTTAAGATTTCGCTTCGCTTGTTTCACTTGGGCCGGTGAAACTTCGGCCGACGAAAAAGCCTGGGCCTCGATAAAAACCGCCCATTCAATCAACACCGCAGTTGCTTGGCGAATGAACTCACGGGATTTTGGTTTATTTAAATCCAATGAACTTACATTCACTTGATTGGGTGACAGCGAGGTTTTTTCAGCGAGCGCACTTTCAACGATGGCACTCATCAGCACTTGGCGTGTGGTGACGAAGTTGTTCTGCACTCTTCCCGCTTGCGAAGAAATAATGGCGGCATGAGTTGGTGTCATAGGTACAACTGCTCCAACTGCACTCACGAAAAATATAAGTTTAAGAAAAATTATGTAACACTGACTCATACATAGATCTTAACGAGCCCACAGGAATTTAACAATAAAATGAGCGCTAAAAATAAAAAACCCAAGGTTCGCGCCTTGGGTTTCTGCTGTCCGTAATTGTTATTCACGGACGCGTTATAAGGTATCCCTTACCCTTAGAACAAGAACTTCATGTTGAAGCCGATCATGTCGTAATCGATATCTTCAAGGGTTTGGTAGTACTTGTTGTTACTGTCATACACTGAACGGTTGAAAGATTCTGGGTCAGAATATTTGCTGTTCATGTTTGTCATGTAACGGTATTCAACACCAAGTGTGATGTTCTTAGAGGCGTTGAAATCAACACCTAATAAAAGACCGGCGTCGATTGAATCTGAAGAGGCGCTCTGACGACCAGCTACGCTTGAGTAACCCCAAGAGTACATGTCTGTATAATCACGTCGTGTGTAAGACGCGATCGCACCAACAACTGGAGTCACTTTCCATGGAAGGAAGCTGTAACGAGCTGTAACTGACCAGTTGTACTGATCCACTTGTTTATAAAGTGAATATGACTCATCGATTGTGTGTTGGCTGTAAATGAAAGCGGCTTCAACACCTAAACGGTTCGGGCCTTCCCATCCAACAGACACACCAGCACCGAAATCGCTGCTCACGTTATAAGCGTCAGCATAATCTAAAGATAAAAGAGATCCACCCACTGAGAAACGTGATTTTTTCTCTTTCTTTTCTTCTTCTTGAATTTGTGCAAGGTCAGCTTTAACTGAGGCTGTCACTTCAGAACGAATCTCTTCTTCACTCTTTTGCGGAACGGCCGGAACTACGACTGCAGCAGCTGCTGCTGCTTCTGGAGCAGCGACTACTGGAGCTGAAGCTTCTGCTTGAGCGGCTGTACCAGTTTCAATTGTGATTGTTTGAACCCCTTTAGAGTTGTCACCTAAATCTTGTTTCGGCTCAACAACTACAGTTGTTGTTGCCGCAGCTGGAGCTTCGGCTACAGGAGCCGCAACTACCGGTGCTGCTGCAACTGGTGCTGCAACGACTGGAGCCACAGGAGCGATCACAGCTACTGCTGGCTTTTCTTGTTCTTCATCAAGTGGTTTAAAAAGACGGTTCAAACGTTTTTGTTCGTCTTGAAGACGTGAACGCTCGAGCTTTTCAACGATCTTTTGTTCAGTTTCGATTTCAGCGCGCTCACGAGCTTTACGAAGCTCATCAGCTTCTGACGGAGCCAGTGGGCTTGCGCTCACGACTGTCGTCGGCTGCTCAATAGTTTGAACAGGAGTGATAATCACCACTTCGCTACGAGCTTGAACCGGGCCATTTTCAGCCTTAGCCTCAGACGTCGTCGTGTTGGTGTTCACGTTTGAGCTACCAGAGTCGGCGGCTTGAGATGACGTTTTTGCGCCATCTTGAGCAAATACCGTTACGGTAGAAGCCATTAAAATAAGGGCGAGAGTGACTTTAATTTGCGATAGACGCATATGGGATCTCCTGTTCGATTCAATCATGACTCAATGAGCAAGCTCTGTGCCTAAATAGCTGAATTTCAAGGAAATCACCTAACCCACCAGTCTTTGGGAGCTTTTTCAGCAATATAGAAAATGATGGATTTTTAAGGATTTCTAAAAAGTGACAATTAACTGAACAGTCGGTGAAAAAACTTCTTGGCCTCGGGTTTTAGGGCTGTTAAAACCTCGGCTCTTCAAACGTGATGGCCCGGTGGTGGAATTGGTAGACGCGCTGGACTCAAAATCCAGTATCTTCACGGGTGTGGGAGTTCGAGTCTCCCCCGGGCCACCAAAAAAATAAGATCTGCACACACCGACTGTTAGAAAAATGACAGGTGAAACTAAGGTTCTGAATTGGTATCTTAGCCGAGCCATGAAACATCTGTTCATTACGCTTATATTTTTATTCGCTTTTTCTTTTGCTTCTGCATCGAGCATTGCACTTGTGCAATACAATGCGGACATCCATTTTTCAGATTACGAATACAATATGACTGAGCTCACTCGCTATGCCGAACAAGCTGTTGCGAATGGGGCCAAGATTATTGTTTTCCCTGAAGGCTCTATTTATGGTTATGGCTCCCCGACTTCATTCTGGTGCCGACCCGGCGCTACTGATGCAAAATGCAAAGACGTAACGACGGCGGCCGAAACAATTCCGAGCGGTAAAACTTCTGATTACTGGCAAGAGTTTGCCCAGCGTCATCAAGTCTATGTACTTTTTAATATTCCAGAAGCAGCATCGGGCGAGTTTTTTAATACTACGGCCGTTATAGGACCAGCGGGCTTCGTTACAAAATATCGCAAGAGAAACCTTTATATAACTGACACGTACTATGCTTCACCTGGAGACTTAGGCCCTATAACATTTAAAACTCCTCACGGAGAATTCGGCCTCCTTATCTGCCTAGATGCCAATTATGCCCATTCATTTCTTGAATATAAGAAAATGGGAATTGAACAAGTGATCGTACCCATGAATTGGGATCAAGACCCGAATGGCGGCGGCAATAGCCGTCCGGCACGCATTTACTTTCAGAAAATGGCACAAAAAGTTCAATTAGATATATTTGTGTCTGATGTTTCACCTTGGGATGGAACCGGAGCTTATTACCCAGACCGTGAAGTACGAGAGAGAAACGGCCTCAGCGATATCGCCATCGGAATAGATGGCGTGAGCTACCACGAGCTAAAATAAACGATCTCAGATTAAGGCTGGCAATCTGACCATGACCAAGCATTATGGTTTGGAGCCGGCAGCGCAACTTTTCTGTAACCAAAATCAACTTGATAAGCGTGTCCCATTATCGCATTGAAAACTACATTGTGAGTCATACTACTAAAGCCGCTGCCTCCCTTCATCACACATTTAGCAATGTAACTAGGCCAGGCCGGATGCGGGAATGTGCTACCTCCAACCGGAACACCAGACTCTCTCACCATTACATTCACTAAAGTGCAAGTACCTAAACTTTCCCGTAAAGTAGAAACCACCACCGGAATTGTAATGGGTCCGGTAACAGGGGAAACAAAACTAGCGGATATAATTCCTGCAGCCGTCATTGCAGGAGTGCCCCAACCCATAGGCTTTATCATCGGATTCGGACTCAAATCTGAACATTTAATTATGACGTTATTGCAAGACAGGGCAGCATTAAGAGTCGAGAGCTCGAGCCAATGAATGGCTTTTATGGGAGTCGCCTTAGCTACAATTGGGTCATCGGTATAGCTTGGCAACGGCTGCGATTTCGCAGCATAAGAAGCATCTACAGCCGCGCGCATTTCATCAATATGAATTTTTTTTACCGGCGCGCCCTTGCTGATGGGATCATCAGTCCACGTTTGCTCGGGCAAACCACAGAGAGTTTTCTTCTGATTAATGAGGTTCCGCAAAGTTTGCACGTCAACAGCTCGGATGGTGACTGGCCCTTCAGCCAAGGCCGAACATGAAATGACAAAGGAAGCGCAAGAAAATGCTATTGATAAGTAGGAGGCTCGCACACCAAGTCTCCCGTTACAGGATGATATCCGGCTAAAAGTAAACCCGTCGGACAAGTGCCCAGAGCCACTCCTCCACCGCCGCCCGATCCGGTGGCTGAGCAACTTTGAAATACAACATTTCCGGTTGTGCCGGGTACGGTTAAAATCGACACTGGGATTTTTAAAAGTAAAGTTTTAGGACCAAGAACCTCTTTTGTACTCTCAATTGTAATATGCAGTTCACCTGAATAATCGCCCGAAATATTTCTAATGTTTTTCATTTCAATGGCGGCAGTTTTCATTCCATCAACTCCGACATTATTAATAAATGGCGCCGGAACCGTCGCTGTTGCACAAACACCGGGCGTGACAAAATTATATCGGCCAATTTGTGTCGGAACCACCCCAGTTAAAAGTGGCGTGCCCGTCGCTGCCGAAAATTCAGTGGCTCCAGCAAAAAGACACTTACAATTATCACCCTGGTTTAAAAATTGGCTCAGCAGTGAACCACGAAGCTGTTCACGCTTAGCTTGAAATTCTAAAAAATTATTTGATTTAGTTTGATTGCCGAAGAAGGTCATACCAGCGAGCATCACCACAGTCATAATGCCTGCTGCAACAATCACTTGCACAAGTGAAAAACCAGATTGAGATCGTATTGTCATAAAACAATTATGTTCGCAAAACGATACAAATCAAGGATTAGTTCAGCTGCGGATTCTCTTCAACTGTTGGGGCTTGAGCCATTGGAGTTTTTTGAATGGCATGAAAAGCGGCCTGACAAATTGTCTCCGCCGGATCTTCTCCGACCGCTGCACCTGATTGCAAGAAATCGCCTTTTTGTAAGAAGGCGATAAACTCCGCAGGATTTTCCCAGCGACCACCTTTGCCGACAAAAGCAAACCATGTGTTAGGCTGAACCGGTATCACTGTGATGCCCATTTTTTCAGCGATTTCCCATGCGGCGGCCATATCACGCGTGTATTTTTTTAGAGGGCGCTCACCAAGCTCTGTAATTTCCCACAATTGACGTTGCTTTACCTTAATTGGGTGCTTTAAAACATTCTCAGCCACAAAACAGTCAAGCTCTCGCCCCGGACGCATAGCTACTCCTCTAAATAGTTGAGTTTTGTTCTTAACTAAACTTTAGAGAAATAGCATTGGTAAGATTGTCAAAAATTCTTAGCTTTTATTTTTTCTGAGGTGGTGGATCTGGAACAATACCTGCTTCAGCCTGTGCTTTGACCGCAGCTTTATGGGATGTGGCGCGAATACGGTCGCGTATACGTGCTTTACAAATACCGATTGGGCCTGAAAAAGCGGATGTCATCGCCGTCTTAGCATCAAAGGCATTGGCTGCTGTCATATGTTTAAAAAGTTCATTGATGGTTTCGCAATCTTTTTTGAGAAAGAACTCATCCGTAACGCACTCGCAAAGCTCTTTATTATCTGCTGCCGGCAACTTTTTATCTACGGCTTCTTTTTTATAAGCTGCCATGCAATTGTTATAACTTGATGTCCAAGATTTTTGTGTGACTGCTTTACATTTTGGATTTTTAAAAGCCCCAAAAGACATTGGAGCTACAAACATAAAAAGTGCAAAAACAAGATAAGTGCGCATAAAACCTCTATGTCAAAAGACAGATAGAAAAATTATGCTAACTAACAATTATGATATCAAGTGAAATTACCGGGTTTAAAGACCCGATAACTCTTTAGCGAGACGAATACTGGCATAAGCATCAATGACTCCACCCGTCGCCGACAGATCAACAAAAGGAACCGGCAAATCTAACTTAGCTGAACCGGGCAAACGAACCATCAGTCCCGGATATAAACGAGCCTGGTTGAGTACAATCGCTTTTGCTTGAGCTGCGGTCATAGCCGGAAAATTTGACATAACAAGAGCTGCAACACCAGCGGCGCACGGACCTGCCATGCTTGTTCCACTAAAAACTGCATATTTATTATCTGGAACTGTTGAATTTAAAAGCACTCCTGGAGAGAAAATATCAACATCAACTTTACCGTAATCAGAGAAGGCCGCAACCATATCTAGGTTTTTGTCTTTAGCTGAAGCCCCGATCTCAATCCAAGTTGGGATTTTTTCTGGAAGATTTCGCTCTTTAGCTTTTACAACAGTGCGATTCGGAAAGCCGGCAATCAAATCATTATTACTAGAATCATTACCAGCTGAGTGAAAAATCAAAACACCTTTAGCTGAAGCATAAGCAAACGCCTCATCGACTTTTGATTTTTGCGGAGAGAATCCTTTACCAAAGCTCATATTAATAACGTGTGCGCCGTTATCTGCAGCGTACTTCACTGCTAAGTAAATATCTTTATCGCGCTCATCACCGTCAGGCACAACTCTAAGAGCCATGATTTTTACATTCTCAGCTACACCATCGATACCAATACCATTGCCACGAACGGCTGCAATAATACCGGCCACGTGAGTCCCGTGAGAGGCATCTGGGCCCTGAACATCGTTATTACCATAAGTTGTTTGCGAGTAATCATTCGGATCATCTCCTACAACGGCGCGAGGGTTAAAAGTTTTATTGAGGTAGAACTCAAGCGTGTTTTTTACGCTTTCAAAGACGCGATAAAAGCGATCTACTGAGCGATATTTTTTTGTAATAACCAAAAGAACTTCTTTCGCATCAACAACTTCTTTATCAGATGAGTTGATCGCTTCGAGAGCCGCTTGGCTGTAATCTTCAAGACCTAACTTGGCTTTTAAAGTCGCTTTAGCTGCTGTGGCCTGAACCTCTTCAGGCTGCATGCCTTTCAGTTGCTCTTCAGCACCTTCTTTTTGCTCTTTATAAGCTTCAGAGACGCGGGCGAAATAAGCCATCTCTTCTGAACTTAAAATTTCACCTTTCGCGAGGCGGGCTTCATAAGCGACCACTTCACGCGTCATCTCTAAGTTTTCATGGTGAACGTTTTTACCGTCAGCCCCGCCGAGAAAGTTCCAACCGTGAACGTCATCGATAAGACCATTGCCATCATCATCGATTTTGTTAGTCGTCTTATCTTGTCCATTAGCATCTACGCCTGACTCTTTAGGGTTAACCCAGATTTTACCTTTGAGATCTTCGTGATTAACATCGACTCCACTATCGATAACAGCGACGATAATTTCGCGGGAGTGTTTAAGAGCAAAATCTTGCATAGCTTTTTCGCTGCTCACGCCCTCAAGCTTGTCGGCAACAGGGTCTTTAATAAACCAGTTGCCAATATCAGCCAGGCTTAAACCGCTTGCGTCTTTTTTGCCATTATCATCGACTCTTTCAAAGCCTTTAATATTCTCAGGATATTGACCTGGGTCTTTACTTTTGTGGTTGTCACAAGCGGCGAGTAAAGTTGTAGATAGAATTGCGAGTAGTAGATTTCTCATTGATCCCCCGATTTAAGAATAGCCCCAAGAGCTTTCTAGTCAGGTTTTCAAATTAAGAAAACTTAAATATTCCGCTATGCTACGAATCATGCTGCCTTTGTAACAACAGCTCTATTTATGTGAATAAAGAGAGCCAGCATAATGAAATGATTCTAATTTAAAGATTTCCCTTTCTTCAAAATCTTCGAAATTGAAGCCGGGCGAGCCTTATAAGCCTTCGTTTTTAGGGTTCTTTTAAATTTATCGATTAAATTGACAAGCGCTGGGCTGCTATATAAGTTAGCCCCTTCGATTGCAATTAGAGCGCGGGAGTAGCTCAGTTGATAGAGCGCTGCCTTGCCAAGGCAGAGGTCGCGGGTTTGAGTCCCGTCTCCCGCTCCAAAATTTTTATTCATTTCAAAGCCAGCTCAACGCTGGCTTTTTTTATGGGCCCACTAGAAAATCACAGTCCACTTTTGCGTGAACTGGATACCCAAAATGAGCGCTTTAACTAGGTTTTAGACAATGTGAGGCCTTTAAGTCCATTAAATCCCGAACAAACCGTGGCATGTATTTTGAAGCTTCCTGGTACTGAGAATTATATACAAAAAATATGAAACCCCGCAGGAGATTAAAATGTTAATCAAAAGAAGTTTATTCGCATCTATGATGTTTTTTGCTATGCACGCACAAGCAGGAACAAAAAACGATTTGAGCGCCATGAACGGAATTTGGATCGGCAAAGCCTGCACGGGCATCCACTATAGTACTGCATACACCCAAAACTTAGGCGGCAGCTATGTTGGGTACAATAATCCAGTGAAAATCGAGTTCAATTCAGCTGCCGGAACATTTAAAGCCGACACGCTGGTCTCTTCTATGTATCTGCTGAATAATGTGAAACAAATCGATGGTCAGAAAACTCAAGTTCAGACGTATAATGCAATGAGCGACACTTATATTAAAGCGAAGACTAGCCCAGGCACACTCACTGTCGAGCAATTTAATACAACATCATTCAAATCTCTCGGTGGTAAAGAACGGGACACTCTTGCTACCATCAAACTTGAGGGTTCACAGCTCAAAATTAAATATACAATTTATGTTCAAAACGATAAGTATGACAACATTGAGTGTACTTTGGAGAAGCAGTAATCTCTGAGAGTACGGGCTTGTAATTCAAGCCCCTGCCAATCAGCGCAAAGAATCGACTATGGATTTCTTCAAAATATGTCGAAGGGCCGGCAAAGTGGCCAATACGGGTATCACAAGAGCGACGATCGCTCCCTGCACTAAACCCGAATAGGTAAATAGAATCTGAAAAGGAAATTCAACACTAGAACCTGGCAGTACAATTGGAATTTGAGCCATATTAAGAAGAGTCGAGATTAACACCGCACAAGGAAACGCAATTCCAACGCCCACAAGCCCCATAATTAAACTCTCAAGTAAAAAAATAACCATGAGATCTTTCTTCTCAAAACCTAGCGCTCTCAATGTTCCAATTTCTGAAGTTCGCTCAATAATCGACATTGAGATGGTGTTTGCAATACCTAGAAATATCATAATCCCCAAAAGATAAACAACAATACGAATTTGCATCTCCCAAAAATCTTCTACCTGGTTAAATAAAGTAGAAAGCTCACGCCACGATTTCACCTTTAGATTGTGTTGATCGGCAAGAGGCTGCAACTCTTGAATAACTTTTTGCAAAGAAGAGTCCGGCTTTATTTGAATTATAAGCTGCTCAAAACTATCTGCATCGAGCAGTCGCTGAGCCGCCTTATGAGGAATAAAAAAAACATAATCATCTATTTCTGCCACGCCCATATTAAAAATGCCTCGTACAGTGACATCCATAGCATTAACTGTTCCATCGAGCGTCGATGTTACAAGGGTAATATTATCTCCGATATTCGCATGCATCGAGCCATTCAAGCCTTGACCAATTAAAATCTCACGATCTGATGAGGGCTGCAGCTGAGCACCTTTTACAATTTGCATGGCCGACCAAATATTCTCTTCTTTGTCGACTTCAAACCCAATGCCTCGAGCGCTAATGGAGCTCTCTCCTTTTGAAAGTAAAGTGAAAAAAGACAATCGTCCAGCTACAGAGCTCACATGAGGATTTTTTTCTATTTCTGCTCGAAGATTTTCGACCTCTGTCAAATACCCATCTCGAGCTAACCGTAAAGGAGTGCGATCAAAATAGGACGGCTTTGCAATTTGAATATGACCGTACATAGAATTAACCGATATTTCTTCAAGGGACTGCAAGATATCAGAAGCAAACCCATGAAAAATATAAAGTGAACAAAACGCTCCTATAATCATTCCGATACTCACTAGCGAGCGCCGGGTGTGACGAAACAAATTTTTGAAAGCGAATTTTATATAAATACTCATTTACTTTTTTTCTTCATTAACGATGTGTCCGTCACGCAGATAAATAAGACGCTTAGCCATCGCCATAATTTCAGGATCATGGGTTGAAAATACTATTGTTTTTTGATCTTTAACATTTAAATCCTGCAGTAAATGCAAAATCTCTCGTGCTCTTGTTGCGTCTAAACTAGCCGTTGGCTCATCTGCCAATATGACCTTTGGCTTTACCGCCAAAGCGCGCGCTATAGCCACCCTTTGCTTTTGACCGCCACTCAGTTGAGACGGATATTGATGAACAACACTCTTTAAACCAACGCGATCGAGCACTTCATAGGCCATCATCAAACTCTCTTCAGAGCCAAGGCCTTTTCTGATCAAGGGCATCTGAACGTTTTCTAGCGCTGTTAAAACAGGCAAAAGGTTGAAGGTCTGAAAAATATAGCCAAAATGATGGCGACGAAGCTCTGCTAACTGTCGATCAGATAGGCCTTTAATAGTTTTAGACTCAATTTCAATCTCACCAGAAGTCACTTCATCAAGAGTACCAAGAAGGTTTAGTAATGTCGTCTTGCCCGAACCACTAGGACCACATAAAGCTATAAAATCTCCAGCTTCAATCTTCAAATTAATATCATGGAGAGCCGTGAATTGAACTTCACCAGACTGATAAATTTTCTTCAGACCCTTTGCTTCAAGCAATGTCATTTACAAATCCCTTGTATAGCTTACGAATTTAACAAAAAATCGGCTAGAGTCTTTCAGATCACCCCATTCAGTCCCCGACGAGCCACCCAAAAAATCTGCACCTAAAGTAATTTCAGATTGCAGGCTTGTCGGAAGAGTCAGGCTTGGCGAAATCCAATGACTATTTTTATCAAAATGTTGATTATAGAGAAGCTCAAAGCTGATATCAGAGTCCCAACTCCGAGCCAGTCGAAGCGAGGCTGATGTTTCGACATCAGAACGAAATAAATAATTTTCTTTCTCTTGTAATCTGAATTCAGAATATTGCAATCCCACTTCCCAATCTTTTATTTGGACTATATCTGCTCCCAATACATATATAAGCTCATTTGTTTTTAGCGTTTCTTCATAAAAGGCTCCACCTTTTTGCATTTCACGATCTAAATTATAAATGACTTCTGCGCGAAGTAGCAGATCTGACAAGTCAGCGGTGAGAGTTGCACCAAGTGAAGTTAAATTTTTAAACTGAGGCCGCAAGCGAATCTCACTGGCCACATGACTAACTGTATATACAGGAAAGCGGTCAGCCGCTTGCAAAGCAAACAAAGAGATGTCGGCAGTCCCCCAACGAAAACTTCCTTTTAGGCCGATGTCATTACGACCGAAATCAGCAGAAGATCTTTCAACTTTAAAGTTGTCAGGCAGAAGTGAATAACGAGAACCTCTCAAGGGCAACAAATGATGCTCAGCTTGAGGTAGATACAAAATTTGCAAACTTGAATCCCCCCAAATCCATTGAAAATTGACCAGCGGGATTGAGATTCTTGTTTCACTTAATGTATCCAAACCTAATTCACGATAGTCCTTCGGATTAACCAAGTCGGCATAAGCTGTTCCAAAAGCTTCGCCCCATACTACAGTTTGGTAACCTGCAGTTACACTGAATATCTGACCCTCATATCTTAACCACGTTTCTTTTAACCAAAAATTATAAGTGTCTTCTTTTTTAATATCTCGAGAGTATTGATCGGGCTGAGTTGTATATATGGCTTCAAGTTCTTGTTTAAAACCAATTGAGCCATCCCAATTTTCACCCAACTGTTTTTTTTGAGTCACATCAACTCTAATTAAGTTTGAACTTGCATCTACGTTCTCTATAAAGCGACCATGTCTAAGCAATAAACGTGCATCTAAAGTAGATTCTGCCCAGGCATGAGAGACACTGAGATTGAAAAAAGCTATAAAAAGTAATTTACAGTTCATTTTCTCTCAATGCGTCTTTATTAAATGAACTGGGTTTAAATTTAGTTTTTCTAAAGTCTTTATATGTTAATACAGAGCGCCTGCTACTCAGCGCATCTGTAAGCTCTAGCTCTGTTAACAAAGTTGTATTAAAAACTTTTTTAGGTCGCTTAAAGAAGCCTCTTTTCATAACTTTTAAATCAGATGTTAGAAACTCAGCTTTAACAGGCTTATGGGTGCCAATCTCTATCCAATAATAAATAGCAGCGTACGTGACATCTTTTGATTTAGCTTTTAATAGCAATTTTTTAGTTTTACGAGATAATACTTTTTCTTCTGAAACAAACTGCGCATTATAATCTGCCGAAAAATTTGTGCGAGCAATATCGCCATTTGCGACCTCACCCGTCAGTTTCTGTTGAAAGCTGATTCTTGTTGGGCGCCCCACATCAGGGGTTTGTACCCACATATCACGTCCAACCATAAGCATATTACGCCCTACAGAACGGCTTGGAAATTTTGTTTCAACTCTAATTTTATCCGCAGGCTGATAGGCAATCGCATATTTGGTTTCTCTTAACTGAGTTGCATCATCAAATTCAGTTACTATAGCCAAATAGGCATAAGATGTTTCAGGTGAACGATAGAGATCTGCTTTCTTCACCATTTGATCAGGCGTTAACGCGTGAGCCGATAATGAGGTCATAGATAAAAGTAAAGAAATAAAAAAAGTAGTTTTATGTCTTGTCTTCATGGTGCGAACTCCCAGCTGCTTTCAACTTTAAGATGCGGCTTTTATTGCTTCTTTCACAGTAAGTTCAGACTCAATCCATGCCCTAATTTCTTCGGGCATAGGCGGCGAAATACACATTTGGTGGGTAGCCTTTAATACTTCACTCACTGGTATATTGCCAGAATCACTTTTAACGATCGTTCTAACATAACCCACCGCCGCCACTTGACCGTCAACACGAAAAACATGTTTTGCGTAGAACCATGTGTCATCCCAATACACATGCTGAAAATCTACAGTAAATTTACTGAATATACGAATAGGACGTCGATAATAAATTTTTTGTCCTCCTGTCACCATAAACCATTTGTTTTTTCGCGCTACAGGTATGAATCCGACTTGAGCCACAAAAGACCAACGCACTAAATCCATGTACATAAAGTAAGCCCCATTATGTAATGCGTAGAAGTCGTCACTCCTCCAGGGCAAGGCTCTGCAGGTGCTTTCTACTCTTGAGTAGGCATTAATTTGAATTTGCGTAAATCGCGATACAATTGAATAATAGATAAGTCTGAAATAAAAACCCATATAAAACACCTTTGCATGAAAATACTTTCGTCAAAAATTAGAAACCTAGCCCATAGAACTAAGTCCTAAATTTTTAAGAACAGCAAGGTTCCTGAAAACTAAACATTAAATAAAAATGGCAGTGGATTATCTTTCGGCGCATCTTTGAATTTAGCCAATCCAACCGCATCGTAACTACTGAAGCGATTGTAAGAACCAAAGCCCGGTCGACCTTCGCGCTGGTATTGCGCTGGTGAAAGCCCCATAGCCTGTGCCATTGTAACTAAAACTTCATTGTAAGGGCGGCCAAACTCAAAGCCTCCGCCACTGACTTTTTTAAATGGACGCTGACGATAATCAATATAGTAGCCTGAACGCAGCTTTCCACCCGCCGAGCCCCCTATGATCGAAGGCATGCCACCGCACTTGTGAGCGCTGGCATTTCCCATCTCATCACCCCAAAAAACAATAGAATTATAAAGCATACTATTGCCATCGGCTTCTTTGATTTCTTTCATACGATTCATGAAATAAGCTACTTTTTCACCGACCCAACCTTTATAGCTCATCCATCTTGTTCTGGCTTCGGCGCTAGAATTCCAATCATGAGAATCACCGTGAATGGCACTCGGATTCTGATCAGGATCAGACATCATATGCGGAATACTGATAGTCACAATATTTGTAGCACCACAAATAAGAGCTGCTAGTGCTAAATCCATATGCAACTTATAAACTTGATCGTAATTGCTTAATGTCTCTGGTATAGCTGGCTGCCCTGCACACACAAGAGGTGTGAAGGCACTGAGACGACGAGAAATATCAGCCAACGAATCTGTATAAAGCGCAAGAAGCTGACGATCTTCACTTGATATCTGTCGACCATCAATGAGCTTTTTGTAATCAGCATGAACTGAGTTCATCACTTTTGAAAGTTGATTAGGCGTTGTTTTTGTACCAGAGCCAGTACCAAAAAGCCTCTGCGAGACGACTTTATAATCCCACTCGGCCGGCAAGTTTTGTGCAACACCATTCTTCGAAGTCCAAGAGAATGAACGTGATTGACTACCAAAACTCGGGGCTAAACGTAAAACTCTTATATAAGGCTCTTGTGGGTAAATCACACTTGATTCACCAAGCACAGTATCTAAAGAATATGGAAACGTCGGCGGCGTATTATCACCAGAGTCACCAAAAACTCTGTTTTGCGAACCCGTTAGCGCCAGATGTTTATTGTGATCATGTCCATCCATCGAGCAAAGGCCACGCAATATACTGACATCATTTTTTAATGAATCAAAGGCCGAACCTAGAACCGGAGATATAGAAATCGGAAGTGATGATAAGCGAGAATGAAAAACATCAGGTGCAGCTTGGGTCGTCGGATCAGAAAAAGGATAAAGCTGCTCATCAATTTGACCCAAGATACTTAAAAACGAGACAAACTTTTTACGTGTTGTTGTGACAGCTGCGGCCCGCGCGCTTTTTGGCATTAATGAAATCAGCATGGGCAACGTCAAGCTTGCGCCAACCCCTTGCAGAAACAAACGTCTTGAAAAAGCATTATACTTCATAAATTACTCTCCGGATTTCTTCCAAAATATATCTTCATTGGCTACGCTCTTCTTGAAAATATCAATAATATTTGCACTCGGATCTCTGGCCACTCGCTCGATATCAGCTAGTGCGCAAGTATCATAAACATTTTCACCACGCAGTCTTTGATAACGAAAAACTTGTTGAGCAAAGCAGGCTGGTCCACGCTTACTGTAGGCAATCTTTGTCGACATATCATTGCCACCATTAACCGACACAGGGGTCGCATCAATTTGCACCGCAGAACTCGCATCGACCGGGTGGGTTGATGTGATTTTATTATTTACTACAATTTTATCAAGACTGACGAGTCTACCGACGGCGTCGTAATCGTTAAAAGCAAAGCCAATTGGATTAATCTGCGAGTGACATCCCATACACGCCGGAGCTGATGTTAACGCCGTTGTATATTCACGATGTGATTGATTCGGCAGATCAACTTCAGGTTCATCAAAACGCTCTGATACAATATCTGGAGACGGTGATGGAATATCTTTGCAAAGCACTCGACGCATAACTTTCACGCCGCGCAAAATTGGTGAGTAGCGGTCTCTACCTGAGCTTAAATATCCCGCACGTAACAATAAACCGCCACGTCCTGGAGTCTGAGGTGGTGGGCCATGCAGAGCTTCCATTTGGGCGTAATCTAAATCTCCTGAGTCAGGTGTTCCCCAAAGTGGAACTCTATAAATATTGGCTAGGTCCATACGTCCGTAACCACCATTTCTGACTAAAACAGAAGAGTTGGTGAGAAGATCTCGATAAGTGCCACGCTTATAAAACACGACATAGTTTACATAACGATTAATCTCGGTATTCATAGTCGCATGGAGCTGATTGGTGTCGAGACCTTCATCAAACACACTGCTTAAACGAATCGGTCGTAAAAATTCTTTTTCCATCCAGAAGTTGAAAAACTGAGTTGTCTTCCTCTCTCCGGCAGCTGTTTCTATTAAACGGCTCACATGACTTTCTACGTTGGCTAGATTTTGCAACTGACCAGCGTCTGCCGCAGCCATCAATGCAGTATCAGGCGGATACGAAGTGATACCATAAGATATTCTAGATGCGATTTCATAATCAGTCAGTCGAGTTCGCCCACTGACATCAGGGCCTTGCCCGCGTGCCATTAAGAAAAGAAAATCAGGTGAATTGAAAAGACGAATAATAATATTCTTCGCACCTTGAATACGCGAACTCTCGGCCTTGAACATTGAGAAATAAGAATCCACTTCTTCTGTCTGCAAAGGTCTTCTCATTACTTTTTTGCCAAATCTTTGAATGAATGTGCGCACACATGTGTCATTTAAACTTGCCTCAGTAATTGGTGACCCTGTACATGGCGAGAGATGGCTACTCATTGAAGGCTCTAAGACTCCATCTGCTATGCGAGATGATAACTCGGCAAAAGCTGAAGCATGGTCTTCGAAAAAGATCTCTTGATAGTCGCCAGGATTGTAGAATGGCAAATCTAGCGGCACCATACGCCAGTAAGGCGCGAAATAAGAAGCCACACTAACTAAACTACCAAAACGAGTTCCCAATATTGTACGAAGAGTATTTTCTAGTTCTTCTCGACTGAGACGACGCATAGATGTTGAACTTTTGCCGCGCTCAGCAGGAACTTTACAACTGTAATCAAAAGCGCCCGGTTCAATAGGCGGAGGCGGTAGGACTGGTGGCGGGGGTGGTGGCGGTGTTCCAGGCGGAGGTGTAACTGGCGGAGGTACGACCGGTGGTGGCACTACTGGTGGTGGTGGCTCTGGTGTACCTGGCTCACTCGGCGTACCGGCGGAGCTTTGGCTGCTTGAATCGGTATTTCCACTCTCGAAGCCTGTACCGCACCCTTGACCTTGAAATAAAATTAAAGCTGCGGCTAATGAAAGTGTCGATATTTTTCTGAGTCTATATATGAATATACTAGCACGTGGCTTAATTTGATTCATATAGTATCATCGGCTATAGGGCCTGCTCTCTTGACGGATTTCATAGTCAAATAGCTAAAATGTGCGGCATTTTAGGCAAATTCATGAATTCGAAAATAGGTACTTTAAGAACGAGGATATTAGATTTCATCTCTAACAAAAAAATATGACTAAACTTTAGACAGTCACATATTAAAGGTTTTTTGATTTCTCATCAAAACGAAAAAGTGGAGCTTCTGATGGATAGCAGACGACTCCGTATCCCCGATCAAGCTCCATCACACTATCAGGCTGATTATGCACAAAATCAAACTGCCCGAGATATTCTCCTGTCACCGCATCGTAATCATTAATATCGATAACCATCTTAATTCTTCTATTTAAAACATAAGAGCCTGACCAACTGAATGTTCCGATCTCATCAAGATCACCTAAAATATTATAGGCCTCAGTATAAAAATCTGTCTTTTCTGACACAAATTTCTCTGACCAATAAGGTATCCGCATAGCTTTGTACTTAAGATTAACTTCGTACATATTATGTAAACCCACCCGACCATCACCTTTTACTCGTGTCAAAATTAACTGCTGCGGCACCAAAAAACGAGGCGCAGACTTTGAGCGCTCCCCTCTCCATGTTGTGTAGCAGACGAGCTGCTTTGGCATGCGATAAAGTGTTTTAAAGCGCTTTCGATAATCTTTTGCCACCATAGGATAATCTAACCAAGGCACGGCTAACTGGCTGAGTACATCTTCTGAAAAACTACGTGGATCAGACAACGCTTTTGCCATAACAGCCACTTGCGAGCGAATTTCAGTGGTATTGTAACCGGGTCGATCACGTAATGCTAATAAGGTCTCATGAAGCTCAAGATAAAACCAATTATCCGTCGACAACTTGTCCATTCCGTCGGTTAAGTAAACTATGCCAGTCTTAAGATTCTGAAAGGCAATTTGAATTTTTTTGCACCCTTTAGGGACAGCACTCATCGAGATAAAATCATCCGGATAATCTGCAAGCTTCTGATGACCACGTCTCTGAAAAATAATCGTATTTCTGATATGCGATAGCAGAGTGCCAAATGCAATTTTTTGATCTTGTAAATAAGGATGTCTATAGAGCTTCTCGGGATAGAGTTCATTAATAACTTCAGCCGCGTACTTAAAGCTCATCGCGCCATGACCTTTTATGCGATTAAAAAATCCTGACTTCTCAAGCTTATAAGTATCAGCTAAATAGATCTTTTCGCCAGATTGAGCGTTTTGATCTGGACAAATAAATCCTTTACCTCCACCACCACCTTCATTACCGCCTTTGGCAAATGATGCTGATAAAACAAGACTTAAGATTAAAGTGAGATTTCTCATGATATTACCTTTTAGTTTTCTACTTCAGTTACAGGATAAAGTTGTAAAGCGAAATGAAACACTGAATCGCTTTCTTCATCTTCTAAAAAAGCGCAGAGCTCGCGTCTAAATTTTTTAATTTTTTCTTTTGCGGCTTTTAACTTTTTAGAATTCGCCGCTATGGTCATTGAGGTTATATCTTTGCGTTCTTGTGGGCACTGATCTACGGCCTGTAAAGCCTTCGTAATCACCTGACGTTGATATTCTTTTAATGCCGCTGAAGTCACACCCTCTCTATAATTAGAGTAGAATTGGCTCCCCTTACAAAGCCGACCCTCTTTTTGCACTAACAAACCCAAGCGTAGCATTCGATCAATGGCCATTTGCGCTTCATGAATTTGGATATTGAGTTTGCGTGCGATCCATTTTACGTCAGACTTAAAAGTTTTTAAAAGTGCCAAATCAAGAATAGCAAAATGATACCAATCCGATATAACAGCAAAACTATCCAGATCGAGAGTTGAAAACTCGCTCTGCACACCTTCTCCCGTACCGAGATCAGGCAAACCCATTTTTCTATACAGAAGATTTATTTTAAAATCTGTAAGTTTGCGTTTCCCAGATAATATCTGGGATAAGGTTGAAGAGTTAATTCCTAGTTGCAATGCAAATGCGCGAATAGAGTAACGCTCATTCGCTCGTACACGACGAGAGAATTCTTCTTGCAGGCGAATACGAAACTCAGAATTTGTACTGTCTTTAGTTCTTTGCACGCACTCTTCATATCAGACTTTTTAACAGACTCGACATGAATTTGCCGCAATGTGCGGCAAATTCATAAAAACGTGAAAAAAATTCGCATTGACCCCATCATATCCTCGGCTGACGATCATCGTGCCGCTCACCCTCATAAGCATCATCAATGGCTCTTACCGATCTCTCCATCTGTTGAACCAGATCAACTTTGCCGTCGAGAAACTCTTCGGATAAGTCTTGCGTTTCAATTCGGCTATGGGCAGGGCCGACTAAGCCACTGCGGTCGCTCGAAACTCCTCTGTCATCATCTTCAGTCAAATGAGGCGAGGACATAAGGTGCATGGAGGACTCGTCTACATCCCCAAGAACCGCTGCCTCATCTTGTGAGTCGCCGTCAAAGTTTTCTTTTTCATTTCCACCAGGAGGATTTTCGCCCCGGCCGGTGTACACTCTAGACCCATCTGAGTCTGTTTTTTTTGCCTGTAATACGTGGAGATAGTTTTGTTTAATCATGACCCTTTACTGTGCAAGCAAGAGGCCACGATTTAACGCAGGACCGATTTACTTGCAGAGTTCGCCAGATTCAATACGTGCGGCAATTTTGCGGGCTTGGTGGGCAAAGCGACCATAATAATTAAAGATCGGCTGTGTGCCATTTTTCTTATGTTGAGACGCTCGGCTGCGTGAACGTCCCACTAAATAAGCCGAACAAATCAGACCCGGAGACTTTGAAATATCAAAACCAAAGTCAGAGTAATCAATAATTGTATTCTCAATTAATTGAGCCATGTAAAGCGCAGCGATTTTTGGAGTGAGCAAATCAGAGATAATCTTTTGATCAGTGACAGGCTCATCATATAGTTGTTTGGCTAGTGGACGCGCTGTTGAAAGCTTAATCTGCGCGAAACCTAATGACGGATCATCATAAATTCCAAGCGCGGCGGCGACATCAACAAAATCATCGGTGGTATTTTTAAGAAAAGTGTATTCAGCAATTAAGCAAGCAAAGAAGGGCTGAGCCGAGAGACTTGAAAGCTGCGCTGCTGTGATAATATCAGTTCTGTATTTACAAATCTTTTTAATTGTCGCTCGCGCCACCACTTTTGGTGCCGGGAATGGAGCCTCAATAGCCGCATGAACCGGAAGAGCCAAAGCCAGAGTTAAAACCAGAGTTAAAGAGCGCATTTCATCCTTCAATTTTTGAAGGTTAGAAATGCGCCTGACTCAAGATTGAGTCAAGCGTTCGAGTAAAAGTTATAGAGAGAGGGTTTAATTATTTAGAGCACCAGCGGCGATCCAGGCGCGAATAGCTTCGTATTCTGTAGCACTAAGTTTCGCGCCGCCAAGAGGCATGTTCCCACCCGCACCTGTCGATTGATAAAGCTTAGAGCTGCCTGCATTACCTGCGCTTACAGTTTTCATTGTTTCAACGTATGTATTATAGCGAATATTGCTATAGGCCACCGCAGCTCCATGACAACTTGTACATTTCGGGCCCAAAATATTAGCCGAGATGTAAGAGAACTTTGCCATCGGATTCGCCACCACATTATTTACGGTTGCTGTTACGTTTGTTGAGTTCGTCATATTACCTGCAGCATCGAAAGCTCGAGCGGCAAAAACGTGTGAAGCATTTGTCAAAGTTGTCGTATCTAAACTCACAGCATAAGGAGCCGTTGTATCTGGTGCTCCGAGAGCCGCACCATCAAGATAGAACTGCACTCGTACAACAGCTACGTTATCAGCTGCGTTCGCTGTTACATTCACCGTACCCGTCAAATTCGCCGCTGCGGCTGGAGCGGTTAAGCTCACCGTCGGAGCTATCGTATCAGCAACAGGGTTGTTCACTGTCACGTTGACATTAGCCGACGTCGCCATGTTACCGGCAGCATCGTAAGCTCTTGCCGTAATAATATGAGCGGCATTTGTTAATGAAGAAGTATTAAGACTCACTGAATACGGCGCGGTTGTATCTTGTGCACCTGAAATCACTCCGTCTACATAAAACTGAACATATGCAACGGCGACGTTATCTAGCGCATTAGCCGTTAAATTCACGGTGCCGACTAATACGGCTCCACCAACTGGACTTGTTACATTCACAACCGGGACTTGTGTATCTGGCGCTGGAGCATTACTCACATTGATCACTACGGCATCATCACCAAAGTTACCAGCGGCATCAAATGCCCGCACGCCGATAGTGTGTGAACCATTCGCTAAAGTGAGAGTGTTCAAGGGCAATGAATAAGGTGAAGTCGTAAGCTCTGTCCCAAACAATTTATTATCTACATAGTATTGTAGACGGGTCACAGCCACATTATCGCTAACCGTCGATACAAGATTAATTGTGCCTGTAACGGTCGCACCCGCTAATGGTTGATTGAGATCGGCTATCGGCTTTTCAATATCACCTAATTCATCAGACCAATCCTGAATATTCTGTTGAATAGTGGCTGCCATAGTCGTACCAAAGCCATTGTGGCCGCCTGAAATTTTTTGTACAAATTTTGAGAGCGCCGGATTATTTAAGTCGACAAGGTTATATTGCTGAATAGCTGCAAACGCCTCTGAAGGGTCAACGACTGCAAACATGGGAGACTGCGCAGCACTGTGACATGAAGCACAGTTCGTGCGAAGGGTCGGTTGCAAAGTTTTTGCGAAGATATCTCGTGACTTTGTGTCTGGAAGAACGCTCTGACCACTTGAAAACTGGTCAGTAAAGTTCGCCTCGAAAGGTTCGGCGCAGTTTTGGTAAAAGAAAAGTACCAAACTGAGACACATAAACCGTAAAATCACTTTACTCTTTTTAGACATAATTCCCCCATCAACGTGTACTTGATGATAGTATTGCAAATATTCTGCCTAGCCTTCTCGGTTGAAATGCCGAATCAGTGGATAGGTATTTTGCACTGTCTGATAATCAATCAGTTTTCATTCCGAGCGATTTCGTCTCAAAACTAAACGTTTTTAGGTATCTACAAGCTTTTGAAACTTCTATTGATATAGATAAAAACTATACAAAGAAAATTATTATCGATTTTACATAATACTAAGTCGGGCCTATCTTGAAATAGACTATTGCACTTACTTAGCAACAAAAAAGGAGATTCTAGTGGCTACTACATTAATCAATACAAAAATCCCTGACTTCAAACTTCAGGCTTATCATAACAACGATTTCGTGAGCGTGACTCAAGAGAAACTAAAAGGAAAATGGTCGATTTTCTTTTTCTATCCTGCTGACTTCACATTTGTTTGCCCCACTGAACTTGGTGACATGGCTGACAAATATGCTGAATTTCAAAAAATGGGGGTAGAAGTTTACTCGGTGAGCACAGACACTCACTTTACCCACAAAGCCTGGCACGATGCTTCGGATACAATTAAGAAAATCAAGTACCCGATGTTAGCCGACCCAACAGGTCATTTGACCCGCGCTTTAGGTGTGCACATCGAAGAGGAAGGTCTGGCTTACCGCGGAACTTTCTTGGTTGATCCGAACGGTCAAATCAAAATTGCAGAAGTGCAAGACAACGGTATCGGCCGCAATGCCGATGAACTTGTTCGCAAAGTGAAAGCCGCTCAATACACGGCTTCTCACCCAGGCGAAGTTTGCCCAGCTAAATGGCAACCAGGTGACAAGACATTGAAACCAGGTCTTGATCTCGTTGGTAAAATTTAATCTTCAAATGACGTCCGCAGCGAATTTTTCACTGCGGACACTTTCTCCTAACTGACTTTTCGTGGGAGGCCCATATGCTCGATACATCTCTTAAAGAACAGCTCAAAACAGTCTTTGAAAAATTAGAAAATACGGTTGAACTGGTGATCGCCAACAGTTCTCACGCCGATCAATCAGATCTCGTTTCTATGCTCAATGATGTGGCCTCTACTTCTAATAAGGTGACGGTTCGCCACTCTGAGGCCACCACCGCTTCACCGCAATTTCATATTGAATACAAAGGTCGTCCTAACGGCATTATCTTTCGTGGCATCCCAGGCGGTCATGAATTCAGCTCGCTCATTTTAGCTATTTTAAATTCGGACGGAAAAGGCAAACTCCCCGATGCTGTGCTCACTCAGCGCATTCGCCGTTTAAAGAAAAATATCGCGGTTAAAACTTTTATGTCTCTCACTTGTGAAAACTGCCCTGAGGTGGTTCAAGCACTCAACCAAATCACCGTCATTCATGGAAGTTTTAAACATGAAATTATTGATGGTGGTTACGCTCCTGAAGAAGTTGAAAAATATGGCATTCAGGGTGTACCAAGTTTAGCGAATGCCGATAAAATGTTTCATTCAGGTCGCATCACCTTACTTGATTTGATCTCAAAACTTGAAGCCACTTATGGAGTGGATGAATCTGCAGAAGAGGCTCCTCCTATAGAGAAAAATTTAGGGCATTTTGATGTACTGATTGTGGGCGGTGGCCCAGCCGGCGCTTCAGCAGCTATTTACAGCGTTCGTAAAGGTCTTAGCACAGCCATGATCACCGATAAAATTGGAGGCCAGGTGCAAGAGACAAAGGGTATCGAGAATTTGATTTCGGTGCAATACACTGAAGGGCCGCAATTGGCGGCTCAGCTTAATCAACACGTCAATTCTTATCCGGTGCGCGTGCTTGAAAATCGTCGGGTGAATAAAATCACTGGTGATTTGACAAAAGCCCAGCAGAAAAAAACTGTTGAACTTGAAAGCGGGGAATTTTTAACAACCGACTCAATTATTGTGGCGACAGGTGCAAAATGGCGCGAGCTCAATATTCCGGGAGAAAAAGAATACATTGGCCGTGGTGTGGCCTTCTGCCCACACTGTGATGGTCCGTTTTATAAAGGTAAAAAAGTTTCAGTTATTGGTGGCGGCAATTCAGGAGTTGAAGCGGCTATCGATTTGGCTGGCATTGTGGGCGAAGTCATTCTGCTTGAATACAACGACACTTTAAAAGCCGACAAAATATTAGTGGATAAACTTTTATCACTGAAAAACGTCAGCGTGATGACGGGTGTAAAAACAGAAAAGTTTATTGGCGATGGACAGAAAGTCCGCTCACTTGAATACTTCAATCGTAAGACTGAAAAAATTGAAACTCTTGAGCTGGATGGCGTGTTTATTCAAATTGGTTTAGTGCCTAATAGTCAGTTCTTGAAAGATACAGTTAAACTGACAAAGTTCGGTGAAATCATTGTAGATGAAAAGGGCCGCACTTCTGCTCCGGGTATTTATGCTGCAGGTGATGTAACGACGACTCCTTATAAGCAGATTATTATCGCCATGGGTGAAGGCGCCAAGGCTGCTCTCGCAGCCTTTGAAGATCGCATGTATCACATATCTGCAACTTAACTCTAGGATTCGCTGATAATGTTCTCACCTGTGGACCCACCCGCATTTTCTGCGAGCCACAGATCGAGCTCAGGATTTGAGCCTAAAAAGCGCACCCCTGCATAGTATTGGCCGTCCACTTTTAAGCGGTAAACAATTTCGCCTTTTACAAAAATGAAGTCTTTGTTAGGTAGAAAAAATCGAAGTTCTAAAGTTTGATGCATAATGGGTAAATTATTTGTGCGAAGAAGCATTCCGCCCTTACTGATTTGAACGGCGGTCTCAAAAAGCAAAGTATAGTGATTCGCAACCGCTACATGCAGAGATGTTTTAAAGCGCTTATGGCGCCGGCGATGCACAAAATCTTGCCCAGTTTGGTCTTCCATAACTAAATAGAATTGCAAAATGCGTTCACTTTCAGATACTCGGGGTCCCCTTGAAATAACTGCATTTTTTGTGCCTCACTTTAAGAAAATCTGAGATGTTTTGTCGAAGCTCTATACGCTGCCTGATTCTTCAACAAAAAAAGTGAAAAAACTCATTTAGAGTTTAAAAGCCTTTAAACGGTAAAATCTAAGCAAAATTCAATATCCGGGTGAAACCTTATCTTAACAAATAATTCGCTCTCTACCTAAGTCGGTTGGGACCTAAGACGAAAAGAGGTCGATGATTTCGTCCTCACCAGAATGAAAAACGGAAATTTGTCAAAATAGAGAGATGCCATCACTTTGTCTTTCTAAGAAAATCGCTCAGCAAATAGCTAAGAGAACAGTTTATATATCTTTCGGCTGTCTTTGTTTCTCAGTCATCAGCTGCAGCCCGGCTTTTGACTCTCTAACACAAAACATCAATGAAAATTCTGAGGGTGTTTTGATTTACGAAGATGTGGCCTTAGACGGTCAAATTTTATCTAAAACTGTTCTTAAAGACCAACCTGAAGATATTGAGCGAATTAAAAAAGACAAAGCTACAAAAAGCGCAGTTCAAGTCATTCAAGGTCGTCGCACCGGTCAGCATATAGGTGTGGTCTTCGTCGGTGATGGCTACGCCCAAAAAGATTTTGCTCAATACGAAAAAGATGTGGCTCACATATTTAAAAACTTGAGTTTGCAAGAGCCCTTTAAAAGCTACTTACCGTATTTTACTTTCTATCGCGTTGACCACATCAGTTCGCAAAGCGGAGTGAATAAAATCCCGTCGGCAGGCTTAGGTATGTATTACGGCTGCGATGGTTTACCGCGCCTACTTTGTGTCAGCACAACACGTGTGATGCTTGAGGCTCGCAATGCCCCCCGCTCAGATATAGTCTTTGCTATTGCCAATTCTAGCGAATACGGCGGCGCTGGTTATCGAAAGCCATCTATTTCAACACTGGCGGCCCGTCACCCAGCGGCACTAGAGCTGGCCCTCCACGAAGTGGGTCATTCATTTGCCCTATTAGGCGACGAATATGAAGATCAAGGTTCGTCAGAGAACTGCAATTCCTATCCAAATATTAGTCCTCTCAACTTTGATGAAATGAAAAAGAAAAAACAGAAGTGGCATCTGTGGCAAGATTTAAAAGGTATCAGCTCTTATGCAGGAGCCTGCTATTCACAGAAATACTATCGCCCCACGCTCGATTCAAAAATGCGCACGCTGGGTAATACCTTCGGTGAAGTCAATTTAGAGCAGTTTATTCTACAAATTTATAAGAAAGTGCGCCCTATTCAATTTGCTACACCAGAAGCAACCATCAAGCAGTCAGGCGCCATTGAAGTGCAACCTATGCAGCCGAGTTCGCATTCTTTAACTATCAGTTGGTACTTAGATGGAGCGCTTCAGCCACAGCTGAAAAATAGAACGAGAGTTGAAACAAAAGAAATTCAAATCACTAAAAGCACCCACACCCTTACTGCGATAGTGTTAGACAACACTCCACTTGTACGCGATGAAGTGGCTCGCGAAAAATACATGAAACAAAGTTTAAAATGGAAGTTGAAATTACGCTAAGCCTCTTGAGGCTTAGCTGTAACTAAACGCTTTTAAAAGCCTCGACGAGGATTCCATCACGTAAGGCGAAATCTGTGGTCGCTATTTTTCTGAGTTTCATAGCGTACATCAGCTCTTCAAGCAGAATCGCGCCGGCCAAGATCAAATCGGCGCGCTTAGGCTCGAGACCTGGCAAAGCTAAAAGCTGGGCCTTTGTCATTGTGGTCATTTCTGAAACCAAAGCTGAAAGTTCGTAACGCTGAATCGAATTACCGCCGCGATCGATTTTCTTCAAAATTCGCGCTAAAGAGCGAATGGTACCGCTAGAGCCTACAGAGTATTTGATCGCCGACCAATTGCGGCCCGTTGATAGACTCATCAGTCTTTCACGGATGTACTGGCGCATAGCCAGCTCAGGGTGCAGCACCCCTTTTTTCATGACCGGTGGAATGGTTTCAAAAAACATCTGCTGGAGACGATTAGCACCCAAATTAAAACTATGCTGCTCGAGAATCCGTTTGCCATTGCAAACGATGACCTCAGTGCTGCCACCACCGATATCAATTATCACCGCTGGATTTCTCGGTATCTCGACGTGATTTAAAATGCCTTGGGCAATAAGATAACCTTCTTCAGCCCCGCTGATCACCCGAATAGTAATGCCCGTTTTCTTTTTAACAGCCTCAACAAAATCTTTTGAATTCGTCGCCGTTCTTAGAGCGCTCGTACCGAACGCAAGAACGTGCTTCACTTTTAATTCATTGAGAATATGGCGAATACGATTGAACGCGTTCACTGAGCGCTGAATGCCCTCTTGCGGAATCAAACCGGTGCGAAAAACCCCGTCCCCGAGACGAACCATTTTCTTTTCGCGATGAGTACGGACTAGTTTTTTACCCTTGAATTCATAAACATCAAAACGAAGAGAATTGGTGCCCAGATCGATAATTCCAACCCGGCTGACGCGAGACTTCTTTTTTATTTTTTTCGCGGACTTGCTTTTACGCGGCGAATTTTTTTCAAGTGCGAGGGTTGTAAGCTGCATACTAATTTCGCCGTTCCTTTTTCAATAAAGTTTTCGAATTCTATGAGAGCGAAACCGCCCTTCTTAAAATCAAAGACAGACTTTCTTCTTCCAGACAAGAAATATGTTAAAAAATGGCCCAATTCAGGCTCATGACCCACGAGAGCCACCGTTGAAACTCGTCCCATTCGGCAAAGCCAGCTTGAGAGTTCT
This sequence comes from uncultured Pseudobdellovibrionaceae bacterium, assembly GCA_964360255.1. Classification (GTDB taxonomy): domain Bacteria; phylum Bdellovibrionota; class Bdellovibrionia; order Bdellovibrionales; family UBA1609; genus CAYHVK01. Next base: position 67,516 of record CAYHVK010000004.1, read on the forward strand.
TCGGCCCGACTATCAGGCTCAAGTTCAGACAGGTAAAGCAATCGAGATTTAGGCAAATAAGTCTTTAAGATTTTTGCGGTTTGCTGAGTGCGGCGAAAAGGCGATGACGCAATTAAACCAATATCGGGCCATAATTTTTGAATCACTCGAGCCACTTTTTTGAAATCTTTCTCGCCTTTTTTAGTCAACGGTCGAGAACTATCCGGCCTCCCCGTCTTTTTAAATTCTTCTCTTAATCCAGCTTCGGCATGTCTGACAAATAAGACTCTAAGGCTCATACACTTCCTGATTATGGGTTTTTAATAAAATACTCATGAAGGCCCACATCATCGGGCTTCTCGGGTTTACGCTGAACATACTCGCCACTCGGCTGAAGATCCCAAGCTAAAACCCGCTCATTAAGCTGGTATTCTAAGTTGCGGTAAAGTTCAGCTTTTAAATCAGAGTCTAAAATGGGCGTCACAACCTCAATACGGTTATTTAAATTACGAAACATCCAATCTGCCGAGCCAATATAGAATTTTCCACCCAGAGGTTCTTTGGCTCCGCCTCTAAAATAAAAAATTCTGGCGTGCTCTAAAAAACGACCAATGATTGAAGTCACGCGAATGTTTTCACTTAAACCCGGTACTCCGGGTTTAAGTGTGCAAAACCCTCGCACGATCAAATCAATTTTAACTCCGGCCTTAGAGGCTGCATAAAGAGCTTCGCAGATCTCTTGGTCTTCAAGACTGTTCATTTTCGCTATGATATGAGCTGGCTGCTTGTTCTTAGCGAAGTCGCGCTCTTTATTAATGTAATAAAGAAAGCGCTTACGCATATTCACAGGTGCCACAAGAAGTTTTTGATAAGTTTTCTTGAGCGACAGACCTGTTAGAAAGTTAAAGGCTTCAATCAGTTCGTTACCGATTTTTTTATCAGAAGTGAAAAGACTGTAATCAGTATAAAGCTTAGCTGTTGATGGGTTGTAGTTACCGGTGCCAATATGTGAATAGAAACGATAGGCCTCTTGCTCTTGGCGAATCACCAGAATAGTTTTACCGTGAATCTTTTTGCCCGTAATACCATAAATCACATGGACGCCCGCTTTTTCGAGCATTTCACTCCAGTAAATATTACGAGCCTCATCAAAACGGGCTTGCAGCTCAACAACCGCCACAACCTGCTTGCCTTTTTCAGCAGCCCGCATCAGGAGTGGAATAATGGGATTGTTTTCACCACCGCGATAAAGAGTCATTTTAATCGCCAAAACATGAGGATCTTTAACGGCATCACGAATAAACTTTTCTACGGAGTCATAGAAACTCTCATAAGGGTGATGCACCAAAATATCTTTGCCACGAATAATTGAAAAAATATCAACCGCATCGTCGGTTAAAGATTCAGGTTTAATAGGCACATGAGGCTTATAACGTAAGGCAGGGATATTTAAATTGGCGAGTTCGTTGAGAGACTCGTAGGCTATCTCTCCTGGCACCTCGTAAAGATCGTCGTCGCTGAGCTGCAGCTCGTCCTTCAAAAAATTGAGCATGCTCTTATCTTGGGTCCCTGCGTATTCTAGGCGGATAATAGGTGCAATACGGCGCAGACGAAGCTCTTCTTCAACCAGTTCCATGCGATCATCTTCTTCATCATCATCAATGACCGTTTCGATATCTGCACTTCGCGTCACGCGAAAAGGCATAACCTCTTCAATGACCATCTCTGGAAAAAGCTCTTCTAAGTTATTGCTGATCAAATCAAGAAGTCCGACCAATTTATAATCAGTACTTTTATCATCTGCCAGCTGAACCCACTGAGGCAAAGAATTAGGCAGTTTCACCCGGGCAAAAAGATCTTCTTTCTTTTTCGGATAATGGAGGGTGATACCAAGCGAAACCGATAAGTTCGATAAAAAAGGAAATGGATGAGAGCGGTCAACAGCCAGCGGAGTAAGAACCGGAAAGACTTTGTTTTTAAAATACTCAGTCGCCGATTTACGCTCTGACTCGCTCATATCTTTCCAGGACAAGAAACGGATGCCGTTTTTTTTCAGTTCAGGCAAAAGCTGCTTATGATAAACATCATGACGAAGTTGTAAGTGCTGAACGATTGTTTGGCGAACTTCTTGTAAGAGGCGCCCCGGCTGAGTTTGATCGGCACCAACAATATGGACATTGCGAGCAATGGCACGTTTTAAATAACCCACGCGCTTCATAAAAAACTCATCCATGTTATTTGAAAAAATAGCCAAAAAGCGAACTCGCTCAAGCAAAGGCACTCGCGAATCGGTGGCTTGTGCTAAAACGCGCTCATTAAATTTTAACCAACTCAAATCACGGTTGAAAAAACTAGGCGGCACATTGGCGGGAGTGCCTCCAGAGCTGGATGTGGCTGAACTTGGTGGGCTTGACGACGACATAGGATTTGAGCCTAGCATTTTTCTGATGGGCAGTATATTAATGTATTGAATGTCGACAAATTCCTCACCGAAATCCAATAATTCTCTGAGTCAGCTTCAGCAAACCCTCAGAATCTCCTTGCCTATGATTTTAGGTCAGGTCGGCCAGGTCTTAATGGGCGTTACTGATAGCATTATGGTCGGACATATCGGTGCCGTCCCATTAGCCGCTTCGGCTTTCGTGAACAATATTATTAACATCCCCCTAGTATTTTTAATCGGCATCAGCACTTGTATTTCGGTGCGTGTCTCTCAACATTATGGTGCTGGGGACACTAAAAAAATTGCTGAAAGTTACTGGAACGGCTTACTGCTCTCGCTGATGTTCGCCGTAATAATTGTGGTCGGTCTTTTACTGATACGCGACGATCTTTGGATTTTTAGACAGCCCGAAGAAGTGACCGCCATTTCAAAAGTTTTCTTTATAACCGTTACTTTTTCGCTCATCCCAAGCTTAATTTACCAATGCTCAAAAAATTTCTGCGATGGTTTTTCTCATACCGTTCCGGCCACAGTTGTTATGATTTTAGGTCTTGGACTGAACATCGTCTTCAACTGGGTTTTAATTTACGGAAATTTAGGTGCACCAGCTCTCGGCCTTGATGGAGCCGGTTACGCCACTGTCAGCGCTCGCAGCATTATGGCACTTCTTATGATGGGCTACGTCTTTTACGCTCCCATTTATAAAGTGTTTATGAACTCGATCAATTTTTCTGAGTGGAACCTCGTTGTTATGCGTGGCCTAGCTAAAATCGGTGTGCCCAGCGGCCTGCAGTTTCTTTTTGAAGTAGGAGCCTTCGCCGGCTCAGGTGTTATGATGGGCTGGATTTCTACTCAGGCCTTAGCCGCCCATCAGATCGCGCTGAATTTGGCTTCACTCACATTTATGGTGGCCCTTGGTATTTCGCTGGGAGCCAGCGTGCGCGTCGGTCAGGCTCACGGTAAAAAAGATTGGGTCGCTGTGCGAACAATCGGTCTCTCGGCCCTTGCTTTTGTTTTAGCCATCGAAGGCTTTTTTGCTATAGGTTTCTTTCTTTCAAAAGACCATCTGCCGCTTTTGTATATCAAAGAAGCACCAGTGATTGCCTTAGCCTCACAGATGCTTTTAATAGCGGCGCTTTTTCAACTTGTTGATGGTTTGCAGTGCGTGGCGCTGGGTCTTTTACGTGGCATTTCAGATGTCCGCATTCCTACATCCATCACGTTTGCTTCGTATTGGATTATCGGTTTACCATTAGGATATATTTTAGCATTTATCTTCGGGCTTGAGCATTTAGGAATTTGGATCGCTCTATTAGTAGCCCTTATGTTTTCAGCAGGGCTACTCACTTGGAGATTTCAGCGTTTAACAAAAAGAGCGCAGTAAGCGTGAGCTGTCTAAGCCTGCGCGTTTAATTTAAAGCTAAAAGCTCAAAATTAAAGTTTGATAGCCGCGAGACGATCGCGCGCTTCAACAATTTTCACACGTACCGTTTGCCAAACCGCCGTCACAATCCATGTTACTGGGCTGTTTGGACTCATTTTGCCAACGGCCACATCAATCATTGAAACTTTGCTGTCAATTTTAGCAATCAAAGCGGCGTGAACTTTTTTAATTTCTGCATCGAGTTTATCTAAGTACGCCAGCATTTCGTCTGCACGTTTTTTAAGCTCCGCATAGTTCGGAAGTGTCGGATCAAGTTTCGCTACGACATCGTTGATTTTAGTACGAAGCTCAGCTTTTTTAGCCGCCACTTTCTCAACAACGTCGATCACCTTATTTAATACTTCAGCGATCTTATCAGCTAAGCTTTGCGCTTTAGCTTCAGCGCCTGTACTGCCAGAAATTCCTGAAATGCTAATAAGTGAAAGGGCATTGATTTCTTTTGTCGCGTCGGCGAGCTTGAGCTCCATATCATCTAATTGCGGATCTAAACTATCTAGCTGAATCGTATCTAAAGAAGCTTGAGTTGACTCACCTTGAGACGGAGCGTTTTTTGATTCAACCCCGTTACAAGCTGTTAAGCCCATTGATGCTATTAATATTAAGACAGAAATATAAAGATTCGTTGTTTTCATTGTTGCTCCCCCACCAGGACGCTAAATGTTACAATTTTTTTCTAGCAGATATTAGAGCTGCAGTTGGTGTGCCAGGGGTACGCGCTTTAAAGCAGAGAAAACTTTTATGAAGTGTACAGACTTTTGTAAGTGCTTTCGCAATGGACAATATATTGAATCTAATGCGCCGCTTCATTCCTGGACTATGGGCTGTGACTAAAAAAAAGAGGAGCAAAAGCTCCTCTTTTTTCGTTCTGTTTTGAAACTGTTTTCGTTATTCGCGAAGAGTCGAGTTTCCTAATTGCATCGCAAGCGCTACTGCAATCTTACTGAATGCTGCTGCGTGCTTGAAATTTGACTGGGAATTGATCACATCTTGGGCAGTATGAATATTACGATTCATTGTGCTCATCGAAGACTCAAACGGCATAAGCGCCGGATAGCCTTGGCGGCTCCATGATGCGTGATCACTACAGCCGTAACCGCATTTGTCGTCGATAATGTTCGCACCAATGTAGAGACGATTCACTTCAAGAAGAAGTCCACGGAGCCATGCGCTTGTGAAATCGCTCATTGAAGCAATTGTCAGTTCGCCATCGCCTGGGAACATAGTCATATCTAATTGAAGAACTGCAACTACGTCTTTCGCTTGTGATTTGTATGAAGCTGCGATTTCAGCAGAACCCCAAAGGCCCACTTCTTCAGCAGCATACCACATAAATTCAACTGTTCTTTGTGGTTGTGGATTCATAGAAAGCACACGAAGGGCTTCTAAGAGAGAAGACGAGCCCGAAGCATTATCATCAGCACCTGGTGCTGCTTTATTGCCCATGAAAGAGCCATTAATTGAGTCAAAGTGACCACCGAGAACTACGATCTCGCTCGGACGCTGCGAACCTTCGATATGAACTCTTAAGCTTTTTTGACGAGTACGTTGATGATCAACAGTTTCAACTGTGTATTTCAAAGTGCTGCCCGCGAGCATAGCTTCGATTTTAGTTTTTAATTGCGTCACGTGGTCATTATTTGTCGGAGCCGCATGATGCCGTGTCGGAAAGGCTGAGAACCACTGAATCCATGTGCGAATATTGTTCTCATCCACTTTTTCAGTTGAAGCTACAATCGCCGGATCAAGCGTCAATACAGGAGTTAATGAGGCAAAGCTCATGTGCTCTTTCATTTGACGATATTCAAGACCCGAGAAGATCTTATCTAAACTGCTAGGTGAAAAAGAAGTCAGCGGTGTTTGACCCACAAGTTCAGATTCAAATAATGACTCAAAACCACCACAGCGGCCCCAATCGTGAGCTTGCTCAGAAATCATTTGTTCTTGCTCAGCTGTGACGCTGGCAACGGCTACACCAAGATCAATTCTTTCTAAGCTAGGTACGATGCCCACAGCTTTCAAAAGTTCTGGATCTGTGAGCACGAGACGTTTTTGCGGCTCAGCATGAGCCTGTTGTACAGAAGACACGCAAAGCAAAACTAATGCTAAAGTCATAATGTGTTTCATAATTCCCCCAAGAGAAAATTATGTGATGTTTGTTAGGAATTCCCTAGTAAAAAAAGAGTAATTGAGGCGGCGCGCCGAACTTCATATACTTTTCAAATGGGACATCTCACAGAAGTAAATGATTTAGAGCGATTAATATTGCAGGCAAAACCTTTTAGTGAGTGCGAACAATTAGCTCAAGTCAGCTTTAAGCATAAGAGAGATGAAAAAACACTTCCCATCTGGAGCATCACAATTGGCGCAAAGGCCCCAGAAGCGCCCTGCTTCATTATAACAGCCGGCGTTCACGGCCTCGAACGTGTTGGCTCTCACGTCGCCTTACAATTTTTATTTCCGCTCTTTGAGCAGCTCAAGTGGGACAAGAACCTGCAAGATTTGTTTTCTAAAATCCGCCTGGTGGCTATTCCCATCGTCAATCCGGGTGGAATGTTTATGAACTCACGCTGTAATCCTAACGGTGTCGACGTGATGAGAAATGCGCCCTTTGATGGCGACGAAAAAGGCTTACCTTTTGTTTCAGGTCATCACAAATCTCCTCTTCTTCCGTGGTATCGGGGCAAAAAAGATGGCGGTTTTGAAGTTGAAACGAAAGCCCTTGTTGAAACCGTGAGAAAAAATGTCATGAAAAGTGATTTCGCACTTTCTCTCGATATTCATTCTGGTTTTGGCATGCGCGATCGTGTTTGGTATCCATGGTCGGGCTCAAAAAAAATGATTCCCGATCAAGTGACAATCGAAAAAATTGAAGAGGTTTTTAGAAGCAGTCATCCTTTTCACTTTTATAAAATTGAGCCGCAAACGAGCAGTTACGTCATTCACGGCGATCCTTGGGATTATCTTTATGATGAGAGTTTGAAGACTCGTAAAACTGGGCAAGTTTATCTTCCGCTCGCCCTTGAAATGGGCTCTTGGACATGGCTGCGTAAAAATCCAGGGCAGTTTTTTAGACGAGATGGCATCTACAACCCGATTATTCCGCACCGCTACAATCGAATTATGCGACGCCATCGTCCAATGTTGGACTTTTTGCTCCACATGATAGCTAATCATAATTCTGTTTTTAAAGCGCAGTAAGCGTCAGCTGTCTAAGAGCGGTAGTCGTTGCTGTGCGCGATAGGAGTAGATATGAAATGGATTATTTTACGTGGCCTCAGCCGCGAAGCCCGTCACTGGCGAGATTTTACTGATCGATTAAAAGTCGCATCTGAAGATGTGTATGCTTTAGATCTGCCCGGTTTTGGCACTGAGAAAGAACGCTCATGCCCGATGACGATTAAAGGCAATACTGAAGATCTTCGTGAACGTTGGCTTGAAATCAAAAAAGCAAATAATGACAATCCTGACGAAGAGTGGGGTCTTTTAGGCATCTCTCTGGGAGGCATGGTCGCCCTCGATTGGACTCACCGCTACCCATATGACTTCAAGCGCCTTGTTGTTATCAATGCCAGCTCGAAAGATACTGGCTCAAATATTCAGCGCTTCTCACTCTTTGCTTGGTTCAAATCAATTCTCGCCTTGATGAAAAAAGATCCTTACCAAGCAGAAAAAGAAGTTCTTATGATGGTGTCGAACTTAAAACAGAACGATGAAGTCATCTTGAAAGAGTTTGCCGAAATTGCAAAAGAATCAAAAATTACTCTTAAAAAAATTGCTTCTCAGCTCATGGCCAGCAGCCAATTCGTACTCCCGCAAAGCTTGAAGGTTCCTGTCTTAATCTTAGCTTCTATCAAAGACCATATGGTCGATGTGAGATGCTCAAAAATGATGGCAGAACGTCTTAAGGCGCAAATTAAGTTCCATCCGACTGCTGGTCATGACTTAACACTTGACGACCCTAACTGGTGTGTTGAGAAAATATACGAAGTCGATACAACGACTGAAAAGGACGAACATGGAGAACAAGCGCTACCACCACGGGGATCTAAAGCGAACCCTGTTAGCAGTGGCCGACAAAACACTCACTGAGAAAGATTTAACAGATCTGAGTCTTCGTGATGTGGCAAAACGCGCAGGTGTCAGCCATACCGCTCCCTACAAACATTTTCGTGATAAAAATCAACTCTTGCTGGCCTTAGTTCAGCAAGAATTTAAAGCGCTACTCTCACTTACGGGCGAAGTTTCTTGGCGCTTTCCTGATCATATCGAATCGCAACTCACAGCGATTGCCGATCACTTTTTTAATGTGGCCCTTAAGCATCCAAGAAAGTTTAAACTGCTACTCGGTCATGTGGCTGAATACACGGCTGATGAAGTTGAAGCTCTTATACAATTGGGCCTTAAAGAAAAGCAGGCTCAAATATTCTGGAGCGCTCTGATTGGAGCCGGCGTGCACCTCAAAGCACAAAACACTGAGTCTTTTACAAGATCTTTGATTGCGCAAATTCTCGTTGATCTCAAAGACTGAGTCCTGCTAAAGACCTCTCTATGGAACAGTTACATTGGCCCTTACATGTACTCAGCCGTGCCGTACACTTTAAAAACTTATCGGGAGCGAGCGCTCACGTCGGTTTAAGTCAGCCGCAGCTTTCACGTCTTATCACTCAGATTGAAGGCGAATTGAATGTGACTTTGCTCGATCGCACAGCCCGCCGCAAATCAGGCTGGACTCCGGCTGCCTTTCGCTTGGCCGAAGTTTATCAGCAATCCAGCCGCAAACTTCAAGCCGCCATTCATGAACTTGTTGAAACCCAAATGCCCAGCGAAATTCATATTGGTTTACTTGAAGGTCTCAGTCCCATTGCTTTAGATCTCACGCGTTTACTTTTTGAAAATTCAAATCTGCATTTAATTGAACTTAATGTTTTTGATCAGAATGACTTAGAAGAAAAATTCTTAAATGGTGATTTAGATCTTTGCCTCACATCTCGCCCACCAAGCCGCCAGAAATTCAAACACCAGATCGAACTGGGCTATCAAACTTTCGATATTTATAAAAACAGCGATGAGACTCAGTACTTTGTACAAAGCCCATTTGAGTACGGCCGCGAGAAACGTAAGAAGTCAGCTGCTCCGTCAGAACAAAAATATTTTATCAGTAACAGCTTGGCCTTACGCAAGCAGTGGCTCACTCAGTTTAAAGGTCACGGTATTTTGCCAGGCTCAGTAAAGAAGAAAAACGCCAAAGATCTTTTGCCTGTTGTTTTAATTGCTAGCGAACTCTTCAATGAATCACTCTGGAAAACAGTGACTCAGGTTTGCAAAAGACTAGAAGTGGAATAGTAAAAAGGAAACAGCGAGACCCTTAGTTGCCTTCAAGTCTCGCTGCCCAGTACGTTGTATTTAATTGTAAATACCTATCGACTTAATCATTAAATACTTAATGTTCTGATAGCAAAAACTGCGGCATACCCTGCCGCGTTTTTTAGAAGTTGAATGAAAACTTAGCTGATAGTTTATTGGCATTAAAGGTTCTTAAAACTTCAATACCCGCCTGCAAAGCAAAGATATCAAAATTCACTCCATACATTAAATGATTACCTGTCGCGCTCTCTTCAGCTGTATTCGACGTAGTGTAAGCCGTATCAAAGATGGTTCCGCTCCCACTTACTTTTAAACGACCTTGCGAATTCAAGCGACCAATACCGAAATAAGGCTCAAGAATAAGAATCTTCTCGCTGAAAATCATCATCAGCCCCGTCACATTACTTTTATATTTCACTTTCATATCACCCGAACTGGTCGCTTGATCGAAATGCACTTCAGAGCTAGTGACATAAAATTTAAAAGCCACATCAAGCCCCGACACCTTCGGATCGGTGGCGGTGTATTGTAAAGCGATCGACTGAGATGCCAGTTGAATCTTTGAAGTTTTAATTTCTGGTAAATAGCTCAGCTCAAAACGAATCTGCTCAGTGAAATAGTAATTCGCTATTAAACTAGTGTGAGGAATCATCGACACATCGGCTTCAGGATCCGAGCGTTGAGAGATATCATCGACGTGCGGGGTTTCGGCTGACCCGATGACAAGACCAATTTCACCGCGCACATCATCAGTGTAAAGCGCTGCTGATGAAAGCGTGGTGTGAGCAAAAATACCCGTCATATCACGAATGACGTTTTTTAAATCTTCACCTGTAATATCAGTGAGCTCAGGTGAAGAGGCCTGGGCATGAAGGGCACTTGAAATTATAAATGCTAAAAGAACTCGAATTACTTGAAAAGCCACTGGAATCGGCCAAACGAAACTCTAAAAAAATTTTGTACGGCATAGGCACCAGGGCCAGTACAAAATAGAGTCATAAACATTCCCATGTAAATGAAGGCCAGCTCTTTATCACCGAATGGATCATTACCGTGAACCACAAAAAAAGCCACAGCCATTGTCATAAAAAGGGCTGCTGATGAAAGGCGCGTGAATAAACCCAGCGCTAATAAAACTGCGCCACCCACTTCTGCACCTACTGCCATAAAATAGCTGAGCTCAGAGCCCACACCTATGGGATCTGGGAATGTGCTAGAAAGTTCTGAGTATCGACCGAGCTTCGGTAAGCCATGGCCCAAAAGCATAGTCACGCCAGCAAATAATCTTAGAATTAATAATCCATAATTTGGCACTGAGGTCTCCCGAGGATACGCTTAAGCCATGTAAACAAAAAAGCCAACGACACCAATAAGAGCCAAGAAACAAAGAACGATCCAGAACATTGCCTGGCGCTCCATTGCTTTTTCTAAATTCCCGACCGACTCGTTGAATAAATAATCCTTTATGCCAGCAGCATAACGATGCATCAAAACTGTGATACAACCAAAAACGAACGCGGTGAATACTCCAAACGCTACATCAACCGAAATCCCGCTGAGAACACCCTTTACAAGGCCGTAAGCCGCCCCCGAGAATGTGAGGACTGATAAAAAGCGTAAGCACATAGCAATCTGGCGCAAGTGCTCACGCACCGGCGGACTGCTAAAGCGCTCAACCTTACGACGATCTTCTTCTTGTCTTCTATCCATATAATTCTTGTCTCGAAAAAGAGCCTGCTATAAAACAAGCTGTTAGAATAAGTGCTTAATTACATTCAATTAAACGGAGCCCATCATCATATGTCCAACACAATATTACCAAAACAGTTTCAACCGGCCCTAGGTCCAACTGCGGATAGAGAAAGCTTTATTGTGCAGAACCCAGAGATTTCTCCAGATGCTGTGCCGTTAGATGTTGTATTCGTTGGCGCGGGACCTGGTGGCCTACTCAGCGCAATTCACTTGGCTCGCTTATTAAAAGCACAAAAAGAAAAAGATCCGGCGACTCCTGATATTCAAATCGGTGTTTTAGAAAAAGCCGCCAACTTAGGTGGTCATACTCTCTCAGGAGCGGTCATCAATCCACGCGTTTTGCGTGAAGTCTTCCCTGAACTGAAAGACGAAGACTTTCCGTTTCGCAAAAAAGTAAAAGGCGACCGCGTTTATTTTATGACCAGCGGAACGAATATTCGCATTCCTACTCCTCCGCCTATGCATAACTCTGGTAATTATATCGCTTCACTTTGCGAAGTGGTGCGCTGGCTCGGCACTAAAGCTGAAGAACTGGGCATTAATATTCTGACCAGCTTTCCGGCAGATCAGTTGCTGGCCGATGCCAATAAAAATATTATCGGCGTACGCACCGTAGCCGCTGGTTTAGGCCGCGATCGCCAACCCGGCAGTCAGTATATGCCTCCCACAGATATCACCGCTCGCATTACGGTGTTAAGCGAAGGCACCCGTGGCCCGCTCACGCAAAGTTATCTCGATTGGCAGAAAATTAATTCTGACGAACCACAAATTTTTGCTCTTGGAGTCAAAGAAATCTGGAAAGTTAAAAAAGCTCATGAGTTTGTAACTCACACACTTGGCTGGCCCCTACCGCTGGATTGTTTCGGCGGAAGTTTTATGTACCCAATGGCTGACGATATGGTTTCAATCGGCCTTGTAGCCGGCCTTGATTATAAAAAATCGACTCTTGATGTCCATGCTCAGTTGCAAACTCTTAAACAACATCCACTTGTAAAATCAGTTCTTGAAGGTGGAGAAATTGTTGAGTGGGGCGCTAAAACAATTCCTGAAGGCGGCTATCATGCGGTGCCGAAGCGTCTTTACGGTGACGGCCTCATGATGATTGGCGATTGCGCAGGGCTTGTGAATGTACCAGCACTTAAAGGAATTCACTACGCTATGGAGAGCGGTCGCTTAGCCGCTGAAACTATTTTCGCTGCCTTAATGGCCAACGATATTTCAGCCAAAGCTTTGAGCCCTTACGATGAAAAAGTTCGCGCTAGTTTTATTTTCAAAGATCTTAAAAAAGTTCGCAACATGCGCCAAGCTTTCAAAAGCGGCTTCTGGCTCGGCGGCATTAAAGCGGCGCTTATGACTTTGACTGGTGGTTTATTCCCGGGCGATCAGCATAATGAACACGAAGATGCGAGTGATTTAAAAACGGTTGTGGCAGGTGATGTGCCGAAAGCACCAAATCAAAATCCACTTCCGGGCGCTGCTGTTAAAACTTTAACCAAGCTCGATGCGGTTTACCTTTCAGGCAATAAAACTCGCGATGATATTCCAACTCACCTAACGGTTGGTAAAGATATCCCGGCTCACGTGGCCGATATGTACACAGCTATGTGCCCGGCCGGAGTTTACGAGCGCAAAGGCGATCAGCTGGTGGTGAATGCTCCTAACTGTATTGACTGCAAGGCAACGGATGTTCTAGGCCCACGCTGGCAACCTCGCGAAGGCGGAGCGGGCCCTGATTATAAATTGATGTAGTAGACCCGCGATTGAATCTTTTGTTACGCATACAGACGATGTTCGATAGCGGGCAAAGTCAGCAGGTACCGCTCGTGCTCTTTATCGAACGTCGTCTGTATGCGTAAACTTATAAATCTGATCGACACTACTTATGAGGTGTTGGTGTTCAGATTTCTGGAACTGAAAGTTAACTCTTCAGAGCCCGATCGACGAGATATCGTGTGCCTTTAATCAAAGTGCCTTTGGCTTCTTTAGCGAAACGCTGGGCCGTTGCGCGCCCCCAACCCTTCTCTTTATAGAAGCGAGCGCTGGTGTAAATCGGCGAGCCGATACCGCTCAGGCGAATGCCTTTTTGTTTCGCTCGCCAGATAAAATCTTGAACCACATCGGCTTTTAACTCTTCGTCAAAACCACCCACATGTTCAAACTGCTCTTTTGATAGAGCCAATCCCTGGTGACCGAAAGATAGATTCAAAAGCTTTGAGCGCAATTGCACCGCAAGGCTGTTCAAGAACATGAGCGAAGGGCCATCATCTAAAAATTGCAGCTGGCAATAATGAATTTGCTCGGGCTTTTCGCGCAGAGCTTTTTGTAAATTAGCTAAAGTTGATTTTGGAATTTTAGAATCGGCGTGCAAGAACCATAAAAATTTATGATGAGTTGAAAAGGCCGCATGATTCATACCTGTCGCCAAGTGATTTTCACCAGGCATGTGTACAAGTTCAAATAACGATTTATTTTTAATCTTCTCGAGCTCATCAGTATTTAAAATTTGTGAACCCACTAAACTCACTCGTGAGCCCGCTGGTAAACTCACTAAATCATTGAGTAGATCACGCCACAGCTTTTCATCCGCTGAGATCGGCACAATCACGTGCAAAGATTTAAATGGTTCATTCACTGGTTCACTTAACGTAGACAAAATAGTCTCCTAAAAATTCAACATGGGCTTTTTCTCGCGAAGCCTTTGGGTGAGCCGAAGCTTTAAGCTTCAGCTTGGCTCTTTTCTTCTGCACTAAATCTTTTTTAAATCGACTGAGTACAGAAGCTGAAGGCGCTTTACACTCCACTTCAAATGTTCCTTTAAGCGGAGCCGAATAATTATTCGTGCCTTCTCTTAAAACAACATGAGGCTTTAACTCTTTGAGCCCACTCTCTTCAAAGTAATTGAGCAACAACGACCAACAGCAAACCGCTTGGGCCGCGGCTATAGAGCCACCGAAAACTGTCCCAACATGATTGATATTTGGCGAATGTGGTAGCGAAAAAACGACCTTTTGCGCAGAGCTCTTTATGACTCGCAGGCCCATCCCTCTTGTTAGGGGGATTTTACTATGGATCATTTTCTGTAAGCGCTTTATTGTCATGGGCTATGTCTAAATTAGCACTTATCACTGGCGCATCAAGCGGTATTGGCCTCGAACTCGCAAAAATCATGGCAGCACAGGGTCATGATGTCATCTTAGTCGCACGCTCGAAAGAGAAAATGCAAGAGGTGGCGAACGGCCTTGTGAATCAATACGGCATCAAGGCCATCGTTCATCCGTTTGATCTTGCCCAGCGTTACTCAGGGGAAGCCCTTTTTGAAAGCCTGCGCCGCTATAATGACGACATCGAGTACGTAGTGAATAATGCGGGCTTCGGCGACATCGGTCTTTTTCACAATCAGAACCTGACGATGCTCAATGAAATGATTCAGCTGAATGTGACCTCTCTCACTGAAGTTTGCAGACTCTATGGCGAAATTTTCGCAAAAAAAAGAAACGGCACAATTCTTAATGTCGCCTCAACTGCAGCATTTCAGCCGGGACCATTTATGTCCGCTTACTATGCTTCAAAAGCCTATGTGCTTTCATTCTCTGAAGCCATTCGCGACGAACTTTCAGATTACAATGTAAACGTGAGCACGCTCTGCCCTGGCCCAACCTTCAGTGGCTTTCAAGCCCGCTCTGGGATGAGTGATTCGCGAATGAAAAAGATGGCCGGACTTTTTAAAGGCGCCATTATGACCAGCGCTGACGTTGCACAAATCGCTTATACCGGCTGGATGAATAAAAAATCTGTCATTATACCCGGCCCTCTTAATGTGTTTCTGGCCTTCATGACCCGTTTCTCGCCCCGATCCGTGACTTCACGCATCGTTAAGGGTATTAATCACAGATAGGTAAGGGATACCTTACCTATCGATCGAGGTTTAAAATGAAAGTTACAGTTATTGGCACCGGCTATGTCGGTTTAGTTACAGGTACTTGTTTAGCAGAAACAGGTAATGACGTGATCTGCGTCGACATCGACGAACAAAAAGTCAATCGCCTGAAAGACGGCATAATTCCTATCTATGAAAAAGGCCTCGAACATTTAGTTAAATCTAACTACGAATCTAAACGCCTCAACTTCACCACTGATTTTAATTACGGTGTCGATAAAAGCGACATTATTATTATCGCCGTGGGCACTCCACCAAAAGAAGATGGCAGTGCTGACTTACAACACGTTTTAGCGGTCGCAAAAACTATTGGCCAGAAAATGAAATCTTATAAGCTTGTGGTGAGTAAATCGACGGTGCCTGTAGGCACCGGTGATAGCGTTCGCGAAGCGATTCTTAAAGAGCTCGCCACCCGTGGTGAAAAAATTCAATTTTCAATTGCATCGAATCCTGAATTTTTGAAAGAAGGCTCAGCGGTTGCAGATTTTATGAAACCTGATCGCATTCTTATTGGCTGCGATGATGAAAAGGCCGAGCAGATGCTTCGCGAACTTTACGGTTCATTCGTTCTCAACGGTCACCGCTTTATCACAATGGATATTCGCTCCGCCGAACTTTGCAAATATGCATCGAACGCCATGCTCGCCACTAAAATTTCATTTATGAATGAACTCTCTCGAATCGCAGAAACTGTGGGAGCGGACATCATTCAAGTTCGTCAAGGCATGGGCGCCGATAAACGCATCGGCTATGAGTTCACTCACGCCGGGCTTGGCTACGGCGGCTCTTGCTTTCCGAAAGATGTAAACGCGCTGGTGAATATTGCGAAAGGCTTAGGGCTTGATGCTCCGCTATTACAAGCCGTTGAAGATGTAAACGACACTCAACGTATTCGTTTTATTTCGACCATCAAAAAAGGTCTTGGCAGCGCTAAAGGTAAAAAAATCGCCATTTGGGGATTAGCTTTCAAACCCGAAACAGACGACATCAGAAAAGCTCCCTCACTTGATATTATTGATGCACTTTTAAAAGATGGCGCGACAGTTGTCGCCTACGACCCCATTGCCGCTAATGCGGTGGCTGAGCATTTTAAAGGCCAGAAGGCTTTAACTTTTGCCGAAGATATGTACGACGCTCTACAAGGCGCTGATGCTATGGTTTTATGCACGGAGTGGAAATTCTTTAGATCACCAGATTTTGAAAAGATGAAATCCCTTATGAGCGATCCGCTAATCTTCGATGGTCGCAATCAGTACGAACCTTCGAGTTTACAAGAAAAAGGCTTTAGTTATTACTGTGTGGGACGAGCGCCAGTTGTTTAAGCGGCGCAGATGACGCTGCAATTCTAGATCAAGATGCTTTTTTAGACTTTTTAATTTCGTCACGGACAACTTGACGGACTCTACTCTCAGTTAAAACTGAATCGCCAGCTTGCATACGCTCTCGCAATAACATATTGAGAAGAGTCTGATATCCGATTCCGCGTCTATCACCCTCTTCAATTAGCCAAACAAAAATTTCGTAATCAATACGAAATGTCTTCTGAACTTTTGTGGTTTTGGCATCTATAACAGGACCACGTCTCATTTTCATTTTCTTTAAATCATACTCTTTCTTCATATAAAATCCTTTCTGCAGGCGTCACATGTCGGGCAGATATAATACGTATTTGATCTTCACCCCTATAGCAGCTGACAACAAATAAAAGATGGTCCTTATTCGACAAGCCAACTGTTACAAAACGCTGCTCGGAATGTCTAAAATCTTCGAATACTAATGAGTTCGGATCGTCCAAAACTCTTACAGCTTCGGCAAAATCCACCCCATGCTTCTTCAAATTGCCTATGGCCTTCGCCTCATCCCAGACAACTAACATAACCAATGTACCACAATGTAACTACAATGGCAATACATCAATTAAGACCTGGATCGTTCTCTGGTGACATGACTGAGCCAATACAAAAAACTGAGATAATTCGCCACACTCCGTCGCGAAAGCCCAATACAACATCTAAGTCATCGTCGACATTAAGAAGCGAAACCGCCTCATCCGGCAGAACTAGCACCCCAAGGCGACGACCGCTTGAGCGATAGAGAATAATGCCATTTGTTTTCTTCTTGCCAACATAAGCGGTGCCACGAAACATACGAGAGTATTTGCGCTCACCCTTAACTTTAGATTTTATTGATTTTTCGTCAGCTTCGATTTCATCAAACAACTCACAGAGACGATTTTTACGCCCCTCTTCTTGCTTCATGTAAGCTAGGAAACGGGTTTCTGATTCAAGACTAGGGATAAGATTAAATAGCAGTTGCTTCATAAATGCTCCTTTTTGAAAGGAGCATTGCAAGCTTAAGACTAGGGCTGAGAAGCTATTAGCCCATCAGAGAGTGGACGAGCCGGACCGTTTCGGAATCCGGCGAATGCATCACCGGCCGGACCGATCGGTTAGATCTACTTTACAATTTCAAAAATGAGTTCAGGCTGTTTGTTCGCATTGAACACGCGTCTCATAACAATCAAGTCACCGTCTTGAAGATCCATACTATCAACCTGGCGACCTTGGCTTGTGACGTATTTACCTTGCGAACGCATGCTATTCACTGAGCGAGCGATAAGACGCTCAAAGATACGGTTAATATCACGCGCTGACTTATCGAGCTGACCAGCGGCGCGCTTCAACTCTTCTTGGAAGAGTTTCGCCATATGGGCTCTTGCTCCATCGTAAACCTTAAGACGGATCATATCTTTTGATAAGAAATCTTTATTAAAGTCATCGATCAATTTACCGAAGATGTGCTGTGAAGTTTCAGCATTGATTGAATTGTACGGAATCACATCATCAATACGGTTCAAGATCTTCGGCGCTAAGCCCATGGCTTTACCTAAAAGAATCTTCATCTGCTCAAGTGAAGTGTTCACCGGAACGTTATCGACTTTGTTCGTTGTAGCAATAATCAAGATTTTACCGAAGTTCACACTCTTACCTTCACCACTGCGAAGGATACCATCACCCATTGCCGAAACCCAGATTTCAACTGCGGCACGATGAGCCTCTTCAACTTCATCTAATAAAAGGACGCAGCCATCAGAACATTCTTTAATCAAACGATCGAGAACCGTATTACCATCGCCATAACCAGCATAACCCGGCGATGTACTCGTAATTTTAGAGACTGCGTGAGCCTCTTTAAATTCTGCCATATCGACGCGAACAAGTTTACCTTTGAACGCAATATCGGCAACAGCATAAGCGCCACTCGTTTTACCAGACCCTGGAGGGCCCGTTAACCAAACCACACCCAGAGGTTGGCCAGCCGCTTTACGATAGCGATCTACTACACGCATCGCAAGAGCCGCCAATCTCTCTACAGCATGATCTTGCCCGATCACGCGTTTTTTCATCGCATCAACGATATTATCAAAAGTTAATTTAGAGCGACCGAGCACATCCTCAATAGCCACATCACGCTCGCGATTCACGAAACGCGCAATATCGTGCTCGCTTAAAGTGTTCGCTTCACGATTAAGAGCAATATATCTCTGAGAATCCTCTGGGCTCATTTTAATTTTCTTCAAGCGAGCTTCAGATATTTCAGAGCCATCTTTAATACCGTATTTTTTAAGCAACTGGGCAATTTCAGTTTGAGCATCTGTCGCCGCTTTGTTTGCCGCTTCAATTTTAGCGATAGACTGCTTCACGATTTTAATTTCATAAGGCAAAACACTTTTTAAACGACGGGCTTCGCGGCCTGACAGTGATTGTGCCTGAACCAACTTCTCTTCTAGATCATTAATCTTATCTTGTAAGTGTCTTGTTAAAATCGATGTATTCGCATTGGCCATTTCTTTAGAGGCTGCCGATTTATCTAAAATACGAACAACGATTCCGGGAGGAGCCATATCCGCATAGAAACGACGAGCTACATCCATAGCTTTACGAATCATTTCATCTGAAATATAAATGCCTCTTTCTTTTTCAATACCACGAGCATATTGACGAGCTACACGAATCACTTTGCTATCAGAAATATGGCTTAAGTGAATACTGCTTAAATTAGCTTTTAAGAATGGGTTCTTCTTTTGAACTTTAACTAAATCGTCTGAATTCACTTCAACGATAAATTTCACTTCGCGCTTGCCTGCGAACTTGCGTTTTGCATTCATGATCAATTTATCAATATCGTCGCTAAACTGATCGCCATCGCGTGAGATCAAACCCTCTGTTCTTTGAAGGTGTAAAATTACCGGGCCTTTCACAGCCTGACCTTTGGCATCGCGAAGAACCGGAATCATATCTAAAGCCGCCATAAAAGCCGCCTCATCAGTAGCCGTTGCGTGCGACAAGTTTACAGAAATGACCTGACCATGTAATAGATCTTTAGGCACTTTACCTAATTGAATGAGTTCTTGAAGACGGTAAACTGATGTCGTCTTACCCGCTCCAACTGCTGCATCAATCACGGCGCCCTCAACTGTTTGGCTTGAAAGAGCAAGAGTGAGTTTTTCAGCTGCATCATCAAGACCAATAGCATCGCCGTAAGAAACAGATTCGCCATTCATATTTGTACGAACGCGTCCGTATGTATTTTGTAAGAAATCATTCGTTACGTTATTAAGTCCGTCCTCAACATAACCGTGAGTGCGCTTTAGAGAAGCTTCTTTTACAACTTGTGTTGCTGCTGCCACCGATACATGAGGTTCTTGTGGCTTCACAGGAGCTTTCGGAGCTTTGGCTGGAAGTGCTATAGGTTCAACTTTCTTGAGTGGATTGTAGCGATTCCAGAGAGCTGAGAGCCCTTCAGTTAATCGATTGGCGTGTGCAACCGGTGCATACGACGTCAAACTCACCAAAAATATAAGGACATAAACTGAAGCTTTATTAAGCATACAAGTCTCCATAGCATTACGCTTAAGTAACTATGTGCAATGGTCATGCCCTGTTCTCAAATCAAAAAACACCGTAATTCAAATAGTTAGCGCTATATAGTTGCCCAAGAACTAGGCAGGTCGTCCGCAAAAATTGTCACGAGCGTGAAATTGTAATGCCCGAAATCCATTGTATGAGACCCAGAGATGGCACTGAACTTGGATATGTAAATAGATATGGGATTATTTCGTCGCCAGCTTTATTTATGCCTCAGCTTGATTACAAGCTTTTCAGTAACTATGGGGCCCATCCATGCTCAAGCTAATTTAGGTAACGACGATCAACGCGCTCTGGCTGAAGAGGCCTTTTTCTACGATCTGCGCTTTAGAACCGAACAGTTTATGAACGCCAATCTCGGCAAAATCCTGCAAGTTCGCAAATGCTTGCAGGCGATGATAAACCCCAAAGATCATCGTGGGATAAATTTAGATTTTTGCAAAAATGAACTCGATATAGTTCGAAACAATATCAGGGTTATGTATCCACGAGTGCGCCACTACATGATCGTAGGACAGCTTTTAAAACCGACCTCGAAGAGAAATTTGATCGAGAACTTTCAAACTTCTTACCCTGATTTATCTGAACACGCTAAAGTCATTAAATACAATGAAGGACTGCCCGATTTATTAAAGCTGCTTCAGATGTCGATTCCAAAGAACAAGATTCGCACAAGTTTTCAGAATCCACTAGATTCTAAATTTGACGGAATCAGCATGCCATTTGGGAAGCCGACCCCAATAGAACTTAAAAGAGCCATTGAAGGTTTTAAAACCAAAGCTGGCACCGTCTCGAGATATGGCTACGGCGTTGCGCAGTACTACATAGATGAATGCGTAAAGAGAGGAACCACTCTTAAAATCTGCCAACAATTCAAGCTCAAATATAATGAAAAAGAAAATTACACTTACTGGGAAATTGGCTCTAAAGAAGCTCTCAATCACATACTCAGCCGTAAAAACTTGGCACCAGGTAAACAACCTACGTCTCCGGGCAGATACAACAAAGATATTTACCAAGAATTGGAAGCTAAATATTACGGAGAAATTCAGCAAAATCCTTACGTTGCACTTGTGACTTCGTCGAAACCGAATGACCAACAATTACTGTGGGCGTTCAATCAAATGTTCAAATCTTCTGCACGAACATTACAGAGATTTAAAAAGTTCCAAAATGATATCGATGGTGGCCCAAGCGTGGTTGAAACCACAATGAGAACAGTGAACAGACCATGGATAATGACACCATTAGCACCGATTCCATTGCCATCTCCGATTAGTGGCGGCGATGTGGTCGAAATGAGCGGCATGGGCTACAGAAGTAAATTGCTCGGGCTTTTAGATTATGCACCCATCGTTGGACACGTATTAGAAGTTCCGGGCAATAAAATGGATCTTCTCTATGGGTATCCGTTCAACGAATTAGCTCAGACTCTCAGCGAAGAAAATAATAATTATCACCTCAAAAGAGCGGGCACTCAGCTCGTCGGTTTAGTCGCCATCAACATAGCGTGCTGGATTCCGGTTGGCCGTGTTGTGAGCTTCGGTGGCCGCCTGATTCGCGTTGCTGTTACAAGCAGTAAAATTCAACATGCTTTTAAGCTCTCTTGTTTTTCGTTAAGTGCATTAGCAGTTAACTCTTACATGCTTTATGAATCGCTACATGAATACGCCGTCGCTTATAACGAAATTTTCTCAGGTATGGACGAGGATCGTTACGGCTTAGAGAGCAATGGTCACTTTATTCGTGAATTCAACACCCTTTCAGATGAGAGAAAAGCCATCTTTTGGTCGCTTATATTTATGCCGGTCGGAACTAAAGAAATACGCTTGGCTTTAAAAGCTCGCATCCCCTCTTTATCGAAGAATGCTTGGTCACGTATTGAGCGTTATTTAGCCCGCCATAAGCAGCCCTAAAAAGTCGGCATTATATGAAACAATTACTTACACTTATGTATCGAATTCAGCCCCAAACAAAACATGACAAAAAAAGTCATCTTTCATGCTCTTTTTTGCTAGAAACTCTACTCCATTTAGAAATTAAAGGTGGATGGGGTTTTAAAGTGGTATTCAACCACGGCCCAACGCTTGCAATTACATACTTGGAATTAATTTTGAAGCTTAAACTTATTTAGGAGGATACCTCAATGAAGAAAATGACCCTAGCACTGGCTGCAGTTAGCTTACTAGCATTGCCAACATTCGCAAGCCCAGCTCCAAAGCTCGGCGCTGGTAAACCAAAAGCATCACCAAAAGCACCAGTAACTGGCGGCAAAATTGGTTCTGCTCCAACAGTAGCTGGCTCTAGAGCTCCAGTTGTTGGCGGCACTAAAACGGCTCCTAAATTAGGCATTGGCTCAAGCAGCCAAAACTCTAAATTTGCCGGTGGCGCTCCAGAAAAAGTGGGATCAGTATGCCCAGTGACTTCTGTTATCGCCAAGTTAGACAAAGGCGCTCAGTCAATTATGGCTCAAGCTGAAGCAGCAGGCGTTGGCGGCAGCAAATGCGCTAGCAAGCTTTCAACTGTAGAAACAGCTAAAACTCTAGTTACAATCAATGCAGCAGGTCTCCGTCAGCTTAAATCTGAAGGTTGCTCAACTGTAAAAGGTTGCTCACTTGAGAAGAACGCTCGCGTTTACGACGCTAAAGCCGCTGCTCTTGCCATCGCTCAAGGCGAAAAGCAAACAGAAGGTCTTGCACGTCTTGGCCAAGCTGACGAAGCTTCTTGCGACTTTAACGGTGACTTAAACAACGGTGCGATCCGCACTGCTGCTTTAACTAACTAATCTTAATTTCAAAATTAATTCTTAAAAGCCGACTGCAAAGTCGGCTTTTTTGTTGTCTGATCACTTTCTACTCACCCCTTGCCAATATAGGGCAAACCCTTGAAGCGACTTCGCATTTCAGTTCACATATTGGATACAAATATATGAATTTACTCATGTTTTTCTAAGCTCTCGAGGGGCGACGATGGCTTCTTGTTTGCACATTCTATAACTAGAGGACGGGCATGCTTAAAATAATTCAAAGCGCCTTATTACAACCCCATTTACTAGCGCTGCTAGCGTTGCAGATCCTCGCCCTATTGCCTCTTCAAACTCACGCCCAAATGTGTGTACCTAACTCTGAGAATATCATTCAGCTTAGCGCGGCTTACGCTCCCCGAGTGCGCGAACAAGTTCGTAAAGAATTTGTGGCTATTGCCGCTGACCTTATGAAGCTTGGCACTGAAGTGACATTCGCCGAAAGAGCTGTGGTAACGGCGACAAACATTAACTTCGCAAAAATCTCGGCCTCAAGCCAAACTCTTCAAGCACAAACTAAGGCTTTAAGAAATCGCCTTCAAAAAGCCGTGAACAGCTTAACTCATTCTGAAGGCGCTATGGGCCGCGAGACTCTTGCAGTTTATTTCAAAGTTGTAAGTTCACTCACTAACGTCGTGGCCATGACTCAGCCGATGAATATAGCTTTGCAGAATTTTAAAGCAGCTTATTCTGTGTCACTCAGCTCGCGCTCTCGCAACTCGATGTATCCAACAAATTATGAAATGCCTGACGGCACTGAAATGGCCACCATTTCAGCTCAGCCGCTCACTTACCGAATTGCACTTTCATCAAACGTGATTTTTGAAGCCATAGTTCGTGCTACGGCCACTTCAAAATTAATGGAGAAAATGAGCCGCGCTCACCTTGAGACTTCACGCTGCGCTCTTTCAAGATTGATCTTAGCTAAATACCAAGTGCATAGAATCGTATTGGGTGAAAAACTCGACGCTCTACCGGTGGGTCAACAAGAGCGGATCTGCTCAAATACTCCTGTTCGTGATTTCAACGACTTTATTATGCGTGAAGCAGATGAAGCCGGTGAAATTATGGTGCGCGAGCAAATTGCTGAGAAATTACCAAATGCCATTCGCGATATTTCACCTGAAGCTTTGGGGGCAATTACAGAGAGCGAAAAATTAGCCAACAACCTTATTAATCTTTATGTGTACCCAGAACTTGTTTCGGTCGATGCTGAAGGCACAAACCCAGCAGTGCTCACCATGGTGAATGCTTCCATTGAAAAGTCGATTGCGGCTAACGATAAAAAAAACCCCGCGTTCGCTTCTCTTAAACACCTCTGGAAATCGGGCAGAATGCGGGCGGTAGCTCAGAAGCTTTACTCAAACTTAGAGGGTTGCCGTTACGAAGCTAAAAACGAACTTTACGCTGATATCACAATGAATGAAATGTTAGCTAAGTTTGGCCGCTCAGAAGACATCATATTTACAAGCATGCTTGAATCTGAAATCGCAATGGCCAGCATCTCGTTTTCACGTCAAACGCCCGATCGCTTAGCGAGCGTGATTAAAAATTATATTATCGATATGAAAGTGCGCTCGCTGAAACAAGCCGCGCTTTCTTTTTTATACCGCACGAGCAGCGACTTCTCACTGAGCAGCGAAAGTTTCGTGGCCGCTTTAGATAGAGACATCGAGTCAGCGGCACGCGCTGAAATCAATGCACGCTGGCCTTCATCAGGCCTTGAAACCATTGTGAATAACATTGCCAATCAAATTCACGGTCAAGCATCGAGCGGCAGCCGCTTTGAACTCAAAGCCTTTATGCTTTCAAAAACAATGCATGAAAAAGCTCTCGATATTGAAAAGATCATGAATCCACAAACACCCGTTGAAAAGCTCGGCTTTAACCGCCCAGCCCTCGTGCGTATTTTCTCAAATGAAATTCAAAGTTTGTCGGGCCCAAATCGTATGCGCATGAATTACGCTTTAAGCGAAGACAATCCAGCGATGAAATTAAAAATCTGGCGCGATCTGGATGCTCGAGTAAAAGCTCAAATTAAAAAGTATGGCGTTCAGTGTGGTCGTGAATCTACGGGCCGCTCGATTTATCGCTCAGCTCGTGATTTCTTCGGCAGCATCGTGGGTAAAACTCCAGTTACTGAAGCCGACACAGCTCAACGAGATTGTGGAACAGTCACTCGCCTTGGGAATAATTTGGCCCTTAACCGGCTGCAAGATCCAAAAGATATCAGCCACGTAATCAAAGCCTTAAAGCTCATCGCTTCAAACAAAGAGCTGAACGAGTTCACGCAAAATTATCGCGAAGAAGTGGCTTCAGATATTTTATCTGAATATCGTCTTCTTGATGCTCCCTTAGATGAGAAAAATAAGAAATCGAAACTTCTTTACCAAGAACTCGCCCGTCAGATTTCGCAAAATCAAGGCCGTATCAGTGATCAACTTGTACAAAACAATATTCCACTGATTAAAAGTTTAGTTAAACGCTCTCTGCCAACACTAGAAAAAGAACTTTTCGATATCGTTCGCGCTCGTAATTCAGAAGATATCGCATTCTTTATCACGCGCACGAAGGTCATCAATCGTCTTTTCGGTGAAGACGAAGATGGCAATAACAACCCTGACTTTATTGGTTCGTTCAACTACAAGGCCACTCTGCCGGATAGTAGTGACAAAGCCATCTTCAACTCAACTCAGCTCATCACTGGCCAAGGCTTGCACTTTCCAGAATTACTAAAATTTCATCAGCAGCTTCAGCACAATATGGTGAAGAAAGAAGATTATAGCTTTAATAGCCTTTCGGAATTCTTAAGTTTTCAAGGTCAAATCTCAATGGCGGTACTCGGTGGCTGGGCGGCTAAATGGGCTTTTGGTTATGTACCAAAGTATGCAGGTGGCCCGTATATCTCTTCAGCATTTCAGCGTTTAGGATCCCGCGCTTCCCGTCTTATTAGCGGACATAGCTTACTGGTCACGCCAATCTTCTTAGGCAGTATTGGAGTTTTTGAATATCAAAAACGTAATTACAGCTCATCGCTCAATAATGTAAACGATCTTATGCGCTCAGATGCTTTAAAGTTTGGGGGCGTAACAAGTACACTGCCGCTTATTGAGTGGAGCGACTATCGCCAGCAGAAAATTCTGTTCACAAATTCAATTAAACAACTTAAATCAGCACAATTACAAACAGCCGGTTTCTTGGCCCTCTCTGTAGGACTTTCTTTCGCCCCGCGCCTCACAAATTTGACTCGTCCGATGGATTTTTTAAATAAAAAAATGCTTCAGTCATCAGCCGTTGGTGGCAAATTCTCAAAAGCTTTTGAGACAAATTTACGCTTTCAAATTTGGGCGATTAAAAACCAACAGAGCCGAAACTTAGCTATTCTAGGAAACCCAAAATCAATTGATATCGGCACATTGATTCAAGCTCGCGATATGGCTTTAGCAAAAACAGGCTCTGGTTTAATCGGACGCTTAAAAGCGAATCGCATCAATAATGCTTACGAAAATATTATTGCCAATATCGGTCGTCGTGTCTGGAAGTACGAAAAGCAACCTCACCTTCAAGAGGTTTTAAATCGCGCTATGTTCGGTAGCCGCGGCGACGCCTCTCAGGTTTCGCGCTGGATGGCTGAATACAAAAGACTTTACCCGGTGGGCACATGAATAAAATAAACCACCAACTCAAACACCTTCTTTTGCTGGCGGCTATTTTATTCATCGGGATTTCAGCTTTCGCCAATCCTTATGTTACATTCGAGAAACAGTACGCTGAGCTCACGAAATTATCAAATCAAACTGACTATGTTTATCGGCTATCACCCGAGCAGATCGCGGCGGCTTACGACATCAAAGACCAACGTGCTCTTTTAAATGAATTAATTGAGAAGATTTCATTGGCGGGCGGTAAAGGTGGATATGAACAAGCCATTGCTCGCGAAGAGTTCAATGACAAATATGTAGCCCCTCGAGTGAACCACCTTCTCAGCATGTCAAAAGCACAAATCAATCTAGCTATTATGACTCTCTCACGAGATCTGATTTTAAATGATGATCGTCGTTTAGCGGCGCAACTTCTTTTAACTGGTATTGGTGAAGCTAAATTTAGCCAAGCCGAGCTGGATCGCTTAGCTGAAGAAGACACTTATGGCCACCAAGCTGTATCCGGAGTCAAATGGGGTACAGCTGCAGTTGCCACTGTTGGGTTAATTTTCGGCACTCGTAAACACGGCCCAGGCGTATTGCAAGGACTTAAAAATATTTGGCGTGCAGCACCTGAAGCAGCCTCCGCCGCAAAAGCAAAAGCTAAAGCCGTCACTCAGCTGACTCTGCATGAAGCTATGCAGATGGCTCGACAAAGCGGAGTTCGCTTCGCTTCAGATCTTGGCACAAACGTAGTTGAAATCGTTACACGCAGAAACAAACTCTCTCGCTTAAAAGCTTGGGGTGTGAACTTCGCTAAGAGCGAGGCTTTCTCAGACATGGCATGGGTGGCCCTCGGCCAAGGCGTGGGTGCTGCCAGCATGACAGGCTTCCACGCTCTACATAAAGCTTTCTTCAAAGAAAATATGAAGAACGGAATCGTCAACCCAAATGCCATTCGCGATGAATATTTTGATGGCCTGACAGTTCTCAGACTGACCTGCCAGGTGAAAGATTTATTCCCGAAAACTTTGGCTTTAACTCAGAAGCCCGTGAGCGACGCCACAGCGACCGAACTTAAAACACTGTATAAAACTCTCCTCAATAGTTACGCCGATTACATGTACTTAAAAGGTGCAACAGGTCGCTTTATTACTCCCACTCCACTTTCACCTAATATTAAACACAATACTGCGACGGGCCGAGTCAGCTTTAAGACAAAAATCCGTGGCGAAACTCAAGAATTTGGCTTTGATTGCCACGCTCTTAAAGGCGTGAAAACTCATGGGCGCCCTTTAGAAGTGAGTTTTGGCGAAATGCTCGATGAATTAACGGGCAGCTTTCTCAATCTCGAATCTGTTTCCTTTAAACTTCAGAAGTAGTATTCCCCTCTTTTACATCTAAAAAATCTATTGTAGCCTATTAACCTGTTTTATTCGCGTTACTTGAAAAGGGGCTCCACATGCAGACGATTCAAACTCCTAAAAATAAAATCGAAGTGAAAAACTTCTGCGATGGCGATTGGTACGATCAGAAAGGTGAATCTTTTGATATCGTCAGCCCCTACACCGGACAAGTGATTGGCTCTGCTAAAGACTCAACGGCCCAAGACATCGACCTAGCCGTTAAAAAAGCTCAAGCGGCCTACTTACTCTGGAGCAAAACTCCCATTAAAGAGCGCTCGGCAGTGATGTTTAAATTTCGCGAGATTCTTTTGCGCGATATTAAAACCATCGCCCATCGTATCAGCAGTGAATGCGGAAAAACTCTACCTGAAGCTGAAGCAGAACTTATGAAAGGGATTGAAGTCATTGAGTTCGCAACAAGTCTGCAAAATCTAGATGCCGGCGGCAAGATGGAAGTCTCGCGCGGCGTTTGGTGCGAATACCGCCGCGAAGCCCTTGGCGTTGTGGCCGGGATCACTCCGTTTAATTTTCCTTCAATGGTACCGCTTTGGATGATTCCCATTGCGATCACTTTAGGTAACGCCTTTATCTGGAAGCCTTCAGATAAAACTCCGCTCACATCAATGCTCATCGCCGATGCGGCGAAAGAAGCAGGCTTACCTAAAGGCGTACTCACTATTGTTCACGGTCGCCGCTCTACTGCCGAAGGCATTATGGCTCATCCACTCGTGCAAGCCATTGGCTTTGTCGGCTCCACTCGTGTAGCCCAAGACGTATATAGATTTGGTTCGCAAAATCTCAAACGCGTTCTTGCTTTAGGCGGAGCGAAAAATCACATCATTCTTTTACCAGATGCCGATTTAGAAATGAGCAGCAAAGGCATTGCCGATTCTTTCACCGGTTGTGCCGGTCAAAGATGTATGGCGGCCAGCGTTTTACTTGCAGTAGCAGATACGAAAAAAGATCCCGAAAGCGCCGCCAAAATCGATAAACTCATTCACGGAATCACGGAGAGCTCTAAGACTCTCACTTTAGGCGATCGCATGGGCGCCATTATTTCTAAAACATCTTTAGAGAATTTAAAATCCGCCATTGCTGAAGCCGAAAAAAATGGTGCTAAAATTCTTCTCGATGGCCGCAAAAATACAGCACCAACAGAATATGGTGGCGGCGGCTTTTGGCTTGGCCCTACGATTCTCGATAATGTTAAGCCGGGTACGCGAGCAGCCACTGAAGAACTTTTTGGCCCGGTGCTTTCGATTGTTCGCGTGAATAATCTTTCTGAGGCACTTGAAATTCAAAATTCAAATCCATACGGCAATGCCGTTTCTGTTTTCACACAAAACGGAGCCGCAGCCGAAAGAGTCGCCCAAGACGGGAAAGCCGGAATGATTGGTATTAACATCGGCGTGCCGGTACCTCGTGAACCCTTCTCATTTGGCGGTACACATGAGTCGAAATATGGCGTTGGTGATATTACCGGGATTCATTCACTGAATTTCTGGAGTCAGCCACGCAAAGTGACGACGAAATGGGCGAATCAAAAAGATTCAAATTGGATGAGTTAAACCAATCGGCTCGCTAAAGTGATAACTAGATCTTTAGCGTTATCCACCGGGCCTACGGTGTTAAAAATCGCCTGCTGACGAATTTGCTCAATCACTTTCTTCGCTTCGGGATGACTGCCTCCCAAAGACGTTTCAAGAATATTCGTGTATGAGCCTAATTTTCTCTTAAAATCACCGTAATCCACTTCATAAAGCCCAGAAACTTTACGGATATAATCTTTAACAATGTCATTTTTAGATAAATGGGGTGATGCCATGAAAAAACCTCTTTTGAGCTGTTCAGTTCTTGAGTATAACTAAGACGCCATCATACGGACAAGGATTAGTAGCTTATGAACGCTGAAAACCCAAAACTAAATTTTAAAGATGACGCCGATCCATGGTCTGTTTTTAAAAATTGGTATGAAGTGGCCGCTACCACAGCTCTTGCCGACCCCAATGCCATGGTTTTGTCGACCTGCGGCGCCAGAGGCGAAATAACTTCCCGTGTGGTTCTCTGCAAAGAGATTCGCCCCGAAGGGCTTATTTTTTACACCAACTATAACAGTGAAAAAGGTCAGCATCTGAATGCTCATCCACAATGTGCAGTGAACTTTTTTTGGGAGCCGCTCTACCGTCAAGTTCGTCTGCAAGGCACTTGTAAAAAAACCGACCGCGCCACATCAGAAGATTATTGGAACTCTCGCCCGCGTGAACGACAGCTGAGTCAGTGGGCCTCTCATCAGTCTGAAAAACTTGATTCTCGAGAAACTTTACTAAAAAAAATTGCTGAGGCCGATGCTCAGTTCAAAGATGCAAAAATTCCGTGCCCTCCTCATTGGGGCGGATTTCTCTTCACGCCAGACCGAATTGAGCTCTGGGTGGGCAGCCGAGGTCGCTTTCACGACCGGTTTAACTACACAAAGGTCCAGAACAGCTGGCAGCTACAAAGACTTTACCCCTAAATATAACTAAACTAAGAGTGAAATTTTAGTAGTTATATTAAGGGGTTGAACATAGCGAACTTTGTAATCATCGATGATGATAACAAGATTCGGCAAGAGCTGGTCAGATACATAAAAGAGCTCAACGCTGAATCTACAGTGCTCGAATTCGTAAGCTCTAACGAATTCGAGCATCGCTTTTTATTGCCCATCGCCTACGCTGCCACTTCAACAACGACGAAAGCTGTTAATCCATTAGAAGCTTTTAATCCCGAACAGGTGAAAAAAATTAATGAGCTCTCCTTCAGTAAAAAAGAACCTTTCCCGGGTGATGTACTTAGCGTTGAACTCAAAAAATCAGGTTATGGCGTTGTAAAAACGAATCTTCTTACGGGCGTCGTCTTCGGTGAAGAAGTAATTAAAACTTTTAGCGGCAATGCCTCGCTAGAGAAGTTTCTGCATCCTGATTTCAAATCATCATTCGAGAATTTTCAGAAGAAAGTTGAAAACTCAAAAGAAGATGTAACAACAAGTATTATTGTTAAAGGCACTGAAGATCAATTTTGGATGCTCGAGATCAGCGGACATTTTAAAACTGATATCGGACAGTTTCAAATCCGCAATAAAACTTATGAAACTCTTCGTTTGATCGGCAAAGATAAAGGTGAAGAAAAGAAAGAAGAGATAAAGCCGCAGATTATTGATGCCTTTATCTTTCGCTATGACTGTATTGCCGATAAAGATCTTAGCAAGTGGATCAATAAAATTGCCGCTGTTACAAAAAAACTTAAGCTTTGGCCCGAGAACAATCGTCCGAAGTTTATTGCGACCCGCTTTGAGGATGATAAAAAAGAAAAAGCTGAGTTCAATCACCCACTCGTCGACGATTTGCTTTGCTTGCCGTTTGATCGACTTATTATTTTACAAAAACTTGAATTGATCATGGCTCTTCCAGAGAAGGCTTCACCCTCTTTTCTTTTCGTGCAAGAGACAAAACAACATCTTGAAGTGGCGAAAAAAGTTGTGATCGAAAAGTTTAGTGATTTGGGTTTTGCCATGTCGAATCCGGTGCCGCTTGAAATCAATACTCCTGGGCACTTCTATTTTCGATTTGCCGGGCAAAAAACTATGATTGATGTTCATGGCCGCGTAACAAACTGCTTACCTCACCCCGAGCGTCCCAAAGAATTCCTGGCTTACTTTTCTTTCTTCGGTCTCACACGCAACTCTTTAAAAGAGATTCGTGCGTACCTCAGCCGTGATTCGGGGTACAAAATGTACTTGAATCAGAAAGTCGATGACTTCGATTTCAATCCAGATAATATTTTTCTCACTGAAGATCAGAAAATTATTAAAACAGTTGCAGTCATCGACCCTGATGATAAAGCTCTTGAAAATATGCATTCGATCTTACGTAAAGACATTGGTGGCATCCAGGTGGTAACCGATAGCTCGTACTTCAACTTTTTTAAGAACTACCTCTCAACTCCTGTTGAGAAGACTCCCCCAGCTTTAGCTTCGGACTTCTATACACCCGTACTTTCTTTCTTAGTGGGCCTTGCAGATTTGAACTTGCAAATGTGTCTGTCTCCACCAGATGGTGAGCAGAAACTCTTAGGCCATGATGCCAATCAGGTGTTTGCGACTCCG
The DNA here is from genome assembly GCA_964360255.1 of uncultured Pseudobdellovibrionaceae bacterium. GTDB lineage: Bacteria > Bdellovibrionota > Bdellovibrionia > Bdellovibrionales > UBA1609 > CAYHVK01. Next base: position 99,354 of record CAYHVK010000004.1, read on the forward strand.
CAGGGCTGGTTTGATCTTTTTAAAAATGAAACGAGCCGTAGCTTAATCAATGAATCGATTTATCTCGTGCAATCCCAACCTCGCTTGAAACGCACCGTTGATATTACCAATGCCGAAGGCCAATTGCGCTCGGTACAGCTTGAACTTGTTCTTGAAGAGAATAAAAAAACGGTGCGTATTAATATGTCAGCGCCCGCGAAAACCGAGCTCAAATCTTTTGAAAAATTAAAGTCCCTCGATGCATTGGTGATCGAGCGCCGCGCCCTCACCTCTGACATCCCAGCATTTATTAATTCTCTTCGAGAAGCTTTAAAAAAAGAGTCAATTCAAACTCCTCCGAACGGTCCAAAAATTATTCTCGTCAGTGATGAAATGGTGGTTGAAGAGATCGAAGGGCTCCTCAATTCTCAAATTGATGGACTTGTATTTAAACCCATCGAAGTGAAGAGAGTTTGCTACGCTCTTTCAAATTTACTGAATATTCCTTTCACTCTACATAACTTCAATAACGTAGGCTGGAAAAGCGATCACATCCCAGCCAAATTGGCTCGCGAAGCCGAGATGACCCAGCTCTCAGAATTCGGCGCCACCCTTAAGATGAGTCAAAAGCTGCGGGTCGGCACCATGATCTATCTCTTCCGCGGCATATTCAAAAATGCTCCCGATTCAAATCTTTGTTGTCGCGTTTACGGCTCAGAAGAGAATGAGAGCGAGGAAGGCGGTTTCCTTAATTATGTTTCTTATTTCGGTATCACCGACGCATTTTTAAAATTTACACGCAGCTATATTCGTGAGACTTATGCCGGCAACAAAGCCAAAGAAAGTTCTTCTGGCGAAGGCTAACGGAAAGCGAAAAATTCATGGAACAATCACTACAAGAAAAGTACGCAGCGAAAAGCATTTGCTTCGGCTGCGGCCCGGCCAACCAAAAAGGCTTGAGAATCAGAAGTTTTGTCCAAGGTGAAAATGTCGTCGCCAAATGGACGCCTGAAAAATTCCACGAAGCATTCCCAGGAGTATTAAACGGCGGCATCATCGGCTCTCTTCTCGACTGCCATTGCAATTGGACGGCCGCATGGACTCTGAAAGAAAAAAACGGCGTCGAAACCACTCCCTGCACAGTCACCGCCGAGTACACAATTAAACTTCTTCGCCCGACTCCCACCGACTGCGAAATCGAACTCATTGCAAAACCAGTAGAAATTATTTTACCAGATAGAGTTTGGGTTGAAGGTCAGTTGATTGCGAAAGGTAAAGTGACAGCCACATGTCGCGGACTTTTCGTCGCTGTTAAAGAAACGCACCCGGCTTTTCACCGCTGGTAGATCGACACAAATAAAAAACCCTGATTTTTCAACCAGGGTTTTTAAATTATTTATGAATAGAATACTATTTAGCTATTAAGCTCAATCACTACGATTAGCGGCGAACCTGACGGCAGCCCATTTCATAGCAATAACGTGCATAGCGATAGCACTCACGCATAGCTTCTCTTTGAGCATAGTATGAATCGTAACGATCTTGAGCCATGTAAGTATGCTGACGATCATCACGGGCAAAACATTGATATACATATCTTACTGGTGGATATGGGCGACGTGGCGGCTCTGGGCGACGCGGTGGATATGGGCGACGATCTGGTGGTCCCGGCCTACGATCACGGTCACGACGGTCGCGATCACGATCTCCACGGCCTGGGCCTGGACGACGATCACGTGGGTCACCCGGTCTGATCATATATTCGCTGTTCACAGCCACATCAGCGAAACCTTCAAGCTCATCTGGTGTCATGAGTTCGCTGGCATCAAACGCGCTCGCAAAGTTTGGAGTCGAAATGCCACTTACTAAGAGTAGCCCCAACACAATTTGTTTCTTTACTGCTTCTAATTTGTTCCCCATATATTCTCCTGGTGAATTGTTGTCCCTATCACAAACATAAGTAGCATTTTTGATGCCAAAGTCCTAACGCGCATCGACGAATTTTCATTCGAGAAAAAGATCAATACCATTTTGATTTTTAAAAACGCAAGCGAGACTTTGCGCGTCGCAACACAAATGAAACCAAAGTTAAAAAGGTGAAAGTGATTTTCTAAATTTTAAATTCCAATTGCAAACCAACTGACTGCATCAGCAGAGTCATTAGCATTCGCTACACCAAAACTTGTAAGTGTAGTTTGAATTGGATGGCGCATAACTGCTGGCCAATTATCTTTCGCATTATTTGAACCATCAGAGGTTCCATTTAAAATCACAGAGTAAACTTGTGAAGTGAATGGAACCGTAAACGGAATACTATATCCAGCCGGAGTATTAGCCGGAATCATCGCCTGTCCCCACTGCATCATTAAACCATTTGGATATCTAACAAACCCATTCGCCGCCAATAGCTCAGAAGAAAAAGCTCCGAGACGATCGCTCGAGCATGTTTGAACTAATCCTGCGGCATCCGTCGTCACCCAAATGGTAATTGTTTTTAGTGGAAGAAAAACTGAACCGTAAGAATCTTTTGTCTTACGCATCGTAATCTCAAGCGGAACCGGAAATGCTACGGGTGAAGGGTTTGGTCCTGCATACGATGCTGCTTTACCAAAATTTATAGAAACTATTTCAAGAGTGCCATTCTCATATGTGGCCGGAGATAAACCAAACATAACCACTGGCACACCAGCATTATCACGAGAAATAGTTGTAAGCGCAGAAACTACATTTGGATCTTTTGCTGCACCAGAAAGTGGTCCTAAATTTCGTGAACAATCCACCACACTAGCGAAAGTCTGACGAATATTATTATCTAAAGTCACACTAGCAAACATAGCTTCTGTATGTCGCATAGCCTTCTGTTGATCACTCATAAGCTGAGTGGCCGCAAGTGCCAAAACTCCGATGATTCCAGCCACGATAATTACTTCAACCAGCGTCATCCCGCGCGAACCACCCAACACTGACCTCATTCTGACCTCACTGAAAAATTTTGATATATATCAACAACTACAAGTCTATTTTCAAAAACCAGTTAATCAATAAAAAAGCGATGCGAAAGCGAGCGCTCCACAAGATGCGTCAGCGAGCCCAAAAAAAATCAAAAATATTTTCAGGTCTAAAAAAACGTCCAAGAAGCGAGCAAGACAAGGCGCGAGGAGAAGCGAAGTGAGGCGTACCGCAAGGTACGTCGCAACGAAGCGCCGACGAAGCAACGCCGTATTGCGAAGTGTATTGGACGTTTCTAAGTTTGTTCTATTTATCTAGCGTATTCGATGGCTTGGGTTTGTCTTACAACCGTCACCTTAATCTGCCCCGGATAAGCCATGTCAGTTTCAATCTTCAGCGCAATCTCTTTCGACATATTGAGCGCGCCCATATCATCAACTGATTGTCCGTCGACGTAAACGCGAATTTCTCTGCCTGCACTCAGCACGTGAGTATCTGTCACGTTTTTAAAACCCTGAGCGATTGTTGTGAGTCCTTCAACTTTTTGTGTGTACGTAGCGGCAGTCGAGCGACGCGCTCCGGGTCTTGCGCCAGAGATGGCATCGGCGGCAATAACTAAATAAGCCAAATCTGTCGAAGGTGTTTCATCAAAGTGATGGGCTCTAACCGCATGAACAATCTCTTCAACTTCACCGTGCTGCTCGATAAAATCAGCACCAATTACGGCATGACCCCCGTCTTGTGAGTGATCCATAGCTTTACCAATATCGTGGAGCAGTCCCGCACGGCGAGCTGACTTCACTGAGACATCAAGTTCAGCCGCTAAGAGGCCGCATAAAAATCCCACTTCGGCACAGTGAAAATGCTGGTTCTGCGTAAATGAATAACGATAACGAAGGGCGCCCATCATATTTTTAATTTCAGGATGAAGAGTATCAGCTCCCAGCTCTTTAGCTATTCTCTCGCCATCTCTTAAGATTTTTTTGAAAAGTTCTTTTTTCACGCGCTCGAAAACTTCGCCCATGCGCTTTTCGTTCACGTTCTGCTCTTTAGTCAGAGCTTCAACGGTGGCGCGACCCAATTCTCTTCGAACCGGGTCAAAACCATAAACGTTCACCGCTTGGTGGTGCTCATCGAAAACCATATCCACGCCGCAAAGTTTTTCAAGAATGCGTAGGTGACTTAGTTCATGACCTAAAACTTTGCGCTTTAGATTTTCATTTTCTAATGGAATATTACCAATACCGCGCTCTGGGCAATAAGGGCGCGCGAAACGATTGAGCACTGAAGATAAAAGTTTTTTTGCGTTCTGCTCGGCATTGAGTTGAAATTCATGCTCAGAAGTTTGCACGAACTTGCCCATTTCGATTTTTTTATCGTCGACCATTTTTTGCACAAGATCTTCAATAAAACTTTGCCGAGAAACTTCAGTGCGAGCTTCAAGGCGGCGACCAAAATCATCCCAAAGGGCTTTTTCAACATCACGCTTTTGCTGCAAACGACGCTCGAACTCATTCACTTTGCTTTCAAAAGCGTCCACAATTTTTTTATGCTCATCAAAGAGGCTTTCTTTTTCATCCATTTTTTCTTGAAAGATTTTCTCGCGCTCTTCAATTTTCTCTTGGATTTTCAGGCAATTCTCTTCGATGCGTTTATTTTCGCGCTCTGCGCGGCGCTTCACTTGCTCGAGAGTCTCTTCGATGCGCTTTTTCTCGCGCTCTTCGAGTTCTTTGGCGTGCTCTTTCGCTTCATCAATCAAAGTTTGCGCCTCGACCTTAGCCTGGGCACGAGTGCCTACATTAACTAAAAAACGAGCGAGAAGTACGGCAAAAAAGCCAACAGCGGTTGTCGCAGAGTAAACAAAGTACGGATTTTCATAAAAATTCATTATCAATAGCCTCGAGACGAAAATTTAACTCTAAACCTCGCCTTTTGGCTATCTAAAAAACCACCCTAATAGCCGATAAAAATGACTCTGGATAACAGCTAAAAGCCCAACTAGGAGCCCATCGTGACGCAAGAACGAAAATTTAAAAAAGGTGAGACCATTATCGCTGAAGGCGACACTCCCACTTCGTTTTACGTGATCCAATCCGGAAAAGTTTCGCTCTATCTCGTACGTGGCGAACAACGCAGCGAAATTGATGTTCTTGGCCCCGGCCAAATTATTGGCGAACAAACTGTTTTCGGGTATCCGAAGAGCGCATTCTCTGCTGAAGCTCAAGTTGAAGTTCGAGTGATTGAAATGCCGCTCGATCCCATCAAAACTGTTTTCGATAAATCACCGGCCCCCTACAAACTTTTCGTTAAAGCTCTCGGTGATGACTTGCGTCGTATTCGCCAAAGCTTAAAGTCCGTGAAAATGGATCAAGACTCAGGCCCATGCCCTTATCGTTTTATTCCCCGTCTCACCGCTATCCTCGCCCTTGTGGCGAAAAACTCAGGCGTAAAACCTAAAATGGACGCAAATATTCCTGCCTACAAACTTGATGAAGAGCGCGCTAAGAATCCGCACTTCCGCGACAGTGATTTAATTTTATCTTTCACATCTTTAAAAATTTATACGTCACGTATGTTCTTAGAGTCGCACCAACGTATGCAAAGCTTCTGCGAACTTTTAGGCAAGCTCGGCTACATCACTTTGAAGTATGAAAAAAATGAAGATACAGATATTCAAGAGTTAGTAGAACTTCGCATTCACGACACTCAAACCATTGAGCATTTTGGTGAATTTTATCAACATAACTTCTTTAAATCTGGCAAAGCTGAAGTGATTTATGTTGATAAAACAGCTCTGCAAATGGCCAACGCCATTACGCAAGTGGCGGCTTCTGCTGAGCCTGATCGCAACAACGTGGTAAAAATTGAATATCAATCTCTACTCAAAGATTTAAAAGAAAAATTCTATGTTGAATTGAAAGAAACTCACTTACAACTTCTTGAGAAAAAAGGTCTTTACGTTAAACGTCAGACTCTCGACGAGAAGGTATTTATTTCATTCGACCGCTATGAATTCCAGCAAACCGTTCGTTACTGGCAGATCATTCAAGAAATCGATCGCTGGAATGAAAAAGGTTTCGTTGATGTGAATGCCAACTACAACGAGTTCAAAGTGCAAGTGAGTACAAAATGCCCGGGCTGCCAAGCAGATCTTAAACAGTCTGGCAAATTCTGTAGCGAATGCGGTCACAAACTCGCGGCGTAAGTCTTTAGCACAATTGATTCATTACTTTTAAGATGTTCCATCTCTACGAACATCTTTCTTACGGTCTCTTCGTAAGAACGCTCAATACCGTCATCGCGCAACAATCCAAGAATATAACGAGTGGCACGATCGACCAGTTTACCATTGGTCGGATGCACCCATGTCATAACATTGTGTTTGTAGCGCCCTATTCTTCCCATTAATAAAGTCGAATGGATATTGATGAGCATTTTTAAGAGCGTGTGCACTTCAAAGCTTTGCATTTCGAGCGGCAATTCTAAAGCGCGTTCGTGATCCATAAAACTCCAGACGATCTCTTGAAAGTCTTTACTCTGTTTTTTTGAAATCTCAAAAACTCGGTGTTCGTGCTCTGGCCCGACAATTTTTTCTCTGAACGGCACGCAGTTCGGACTAAAATCAAAGGCGGTCATGTATTCAGTGGCCGTGCGCGAATCGATATCAATCCAATTTAAAGCGCGCGGTGCTCGCAATAAAAGTTTCTGCCAAGCCTCAGCGGCATTTTTTGCTTCAGGAAGCATAATGTAACAAAGCGAAGGCGCTTTTTTCAGTAGCGCTTCAGCTTTCGGATGGCTAAAGGCGGTCAGACTGAAGGTCGGCCCACGCTCAGTCGTATCAGTGAACACAGTCATCGAGAGACCCCGCACCGAATACAGAACATAATCGCCATCTTTATAAGTCTGACTTTCGCGCTCAATAAAGCCGCGCAAGAAAATCTGGGCATTCTCTTCAAGCACATCAATCATCCGCGTCAGTGAATTAAGAATTTCATCTTTGCCGTAAGTCGAAAGAAGCGCGTAACCAATGGCTAATTGCAAGACAGTGCTGGCTTGCATACGGGTACTGCCCGATAAAGCCATTGGTCCCACGGTCAGATTTATTTTTTTAATCTTTGGATTTTCAATAACTCGCTTTGAGCGCTCTACTTTAGCGCAGAGAATATCATCTGGGTTGCAATAAAGGTAATAAGGAGGACGCTGAGAAACTTCCACCGCTTTTTCAGTGGCGCCGATAACATACGGAGTTTCGCCGCCTTCAGTGGATGAAATCAGCAAGTCATTGCTGGTGAAACCCAGCTCCATCAGCTGTCTTGCGCCATACTCAGGATAATCTTCGAAGCCTTCAAGAGAGTGAACCAGTGCCGTATCGCCGCCCGCCATAAACGCCGTTACACTATCGTTACCCGGAAAGAGCTCACGCCATAAGTATTCTAGGGTCATTGATAGACGACCTGTAGCGCCGCAACCACACATAAAGATACGACCTTTATTTTTCAAAGTGGCGCGAATGGCTTCACGAAGTTCAAGAATCTGATCGACCTGACCCGCCAGCTTCTGCAAGGCTTCGCGGTCGACCTTCACCATGGACTGAATAGCTTGATCAAGACGGAGTTCAGCGTCCTCAGATAAATTCATTGTCAGTGGATGACGAGACTCCGTAGGAAGATCACCGAGACGATACAAATGTGATGTTTTTAAAAACTCATTAGCTTTTTCTAAAGCTGTTGCCATAACCCCTCACGATCGACCCTATTTAATCTTAGAGGGTTTAGCTCCTGATAAGATAGGGCAATTTTAGTTGCTACCGCAACGCAAAAGAGCGCATCCTGTTGGCTGATTATTTCTTCACACCTAGGCGGTTTTATGTCATCTCCAAGAAAAGTAGCTATTGTTGGCGGTTTACGCATCCCTTTTGCCCGATCTTTCGGAGCTTATTCAGGCGTTTCGAACCAAGAATTGATGACCAGCGTTCTTAAAGCCATTGTTGATAAATACAAACTTCAGAATCAACAACTAGGAGAAGTCTCTCTCGGAGCGGTTATGAACCACTCAGCGGATTGGAACCTCGCTCGCGAATGCGCTCTCGGCAGCGGATTATCGGCTTACACACCGGCCTACACCGTACAACAGGCTTGCGGTACAAGCTTACAAACCGCCATTCTTGTCGCCAACAAAATTGCTTTAGGGCAAATCGAAGTCGGCATTGCAGGCGGAGTGGACACGAACAGCGATCTGCCCGTTGTTTTCTCACGCCGTTTCGCGCACAAAATGATCGAACTCAGCCGTGCTAAAACTACGATGGATAAAATCAAAATCATCACTTCAATTCGCCCAGGTGATTTGGCTCCGGTTCAACCGATGGTGACTGAGCCTCGCACCGGCCTCTCAATGGGTCAAAGCTGTGAGCTGATGGCTAAAACTTGGAAGGTCTCGCGCAAAGAACAAGATGAGCTGGCCATTGCCAGCCAAATGAATGCGGTGAAAGCCACGAAGAATGGTTTCTTCGATGATCTTATTGTGCCTTTCGGATCTTTAACTAAAGACAACAACGTTCGCGAAACCAATATGGAGAAAATGTCGGCCCTTAAACCGGCTTTTGATCGCAGTGAGCACGGCACTTTAACAGCCGGCAATTCATCAGCTCTGACTGATGGTGCGGCCGCGACTCTTCTCGCCAGCGAAGAATGGGCCAAGTCACAAGGTCTGCCTATCTTAGCGTATCTCACTTTCACCGAGCACGCGGCTGTTGAGTTTGTAAAAGCTGAAGGCTTACTCATGGCCCCAACATATGCAGTTTCAAATATGCTGAAAAAAGCGAATTTGAAACTGCAAGATTTTGACTACTACGAAATTCATGAAGCTTTCGCCGCACAAGTGCTTTGCACATTAAAGGCTTGGGAATCGCCTGAATTTTGCAAAACCCGTCTCGGTCGTAATGAAGCTTTAGGTGCTATTGATCGCGCCAAATTGAACGTCAATGGTGGCAGCGTCGCTTTAGGTCACCCTTTTGCAGCGACAGGGGCAAGAATTGTTTCATCATTAGCTAAAATGCTTTCGCAAAAACGCAAAGGTCGCGGTTTGATTTCAATCTGCACCGGCGGCGGAATGGGCGTCACAGCCATTCTCGAAGGCCCAGAAGGAGCATAACTCATGGAACAACAAATCAGCTCTTACGAACCTACAAGCTCCGTACGCACGCCCTACCCGATGATGGAGCCCTTCGAAACTGGAAAATTAAAAGTTTCTGAGCTTCATGAAATTTTTTATGAAGTGAGCGGCAATCCAAACGGTGCACCGGTCGTTTTTGTTCATGGCGGACCTGGCGGCGGAAGCGCTCCGAAAAACCGAGTTTATTTTGATCCGAAACATTATAAAATTATTCTCTTCGATCAACGGGGCTGCGGCAAAAGCACTCCGCATGCTGAACTTCGCGAAAACACAACTTGGGATCTCGTCGCGGATATGGAAAAGCTGCGCACTCATTTAAAAGTAGATAAATGGCACGTCTTCGGCGGCAGCTGGGGCAGCACACTGTCTCTCGCCTATGCCGAAACTCATCCGGATCGTACAAAGTCTCTTTGCCTCCGCGGTATTTTTTTATGCCGTCCGAAAGAAATCGCCTGGTTTTATCAAAAAGGCGCGAGCTTTCTCTTTCCCGATTTTTGGGAGCAGTATTTAAAACCGATTCCTGAAAATGAAAGAGGCGATTTAGTAAAAGCGTTTTATAAACGTCTTACATCTGACAACAAAGATGTTCGTCTTGAGGCCGCCCGCGCCTGGAGCGTCTGGGAAGGCTCAACTTCTCGTCTCTACCCAGATCAAGAATTGATGCACAACTTTGACGATGCTGACTTCGCCATCGCCTTCGCCCGTATCGAATGCCATTACTTTACGAACAATGCGTTTTTTAAAACAAACAACTGGCTGATCGAGAATGTGGCTAAAATCAGAAAAATTCCAACAGAGATTATTCACGGTCGCTATGATGTAGTTTGCCCTATCGAAAATGCATGGGAGCTACATAAAGCCTTTCCTGAAGCTCGCTTGCATATTGTCCCTGATGCAGGTCACTCAGCAATGGAGCCAGGAATCATGTCTCGCTTAATGGATTGCATGGATCGCTTTAAAGAACTATGAATGACTTGAGCTGCAAAAACGATTTTATTCAGTTTGACGAAACGATCCGAAAAAATTCGGGTCGCGTTCAGCAAGTTCTCGTTTTAAATACCGTCATTATGTTTCTCGAAATTTATTTCGGTTACATCTCGGGCTCAATGTCTCTTCTCGCCGATGGCTGGCACATGGCCACTCACGCAGCCGCTCTTGGCATCTCTTTATTGACCTACAAACTTGCGACCAGCACGAAGATGACCCGAAACTTTAATTTTGGCGGCGGTAAAATCATCGCTTTAGGCGGATTCACTTCAAGCCTCTTCTTGCTTTTAGTGGCCGTGTTAGTTTTCATCGAATCTTTTCAACGTTTCTTGCGACCTGAAGTGATTGAATTTCAAGATGCTATTTGGATTGCAATGCTGGGTTTAATCGTTAACTTTATCGGAGCGTATTTGCTGCGCCCAAGAAGCGGCTCGGCCGCACCTGAAACTTCAAGTCACGCTCACCATTCTCATAGTGGACATGCAAGTCATCACCACTCTCATTCGGGCCACAGTGATATCAATATCAAAGCCGCCTATCTACATATCGTAGCCGATGCTTTGACCTCTGTTGCCGCTATTGCCGCACTACTCTCTGGTTATTTCTTGGGCTGGTACTGGCTCGATTCATTAGTGGGAATTGTGAGCAGTATTATTATTTTAAAATGGGCTTACGGTTTAATTAAAGAAACAGGCTGGGAACTTTTAGACGGCCACGCGACTGAAGTGAATTTTGTTGAACTGCGCCAGCGTATCGAAAAAGAAAATGTTCAGATTATTGATCTTCATATCTGGAAAATCGGCCCTGGAGTTCTCACCGCCGAACTTATTGTTAAGCCACAAACCAGCTCGTCAAGCCCAACTTCGCAGATTCCGCAATTGCGAAGAATTCTTGAAGATGATTACAAAATCAGCCACAGCATCATAGAACTGCAATAAGACACTTGTATCTCATATAAAACAGGCTTAGCGTTTTCTTGTTCGGGTCCACAAGAGTGGAACAAACGCATATCTTTAGGAGGATATTCAATGAAAAATGTTTTGAAATTAGTCAGCGCTTTAGCTCTTACTGCTGTAGCTTTTAATGCTTCAGCTGAACAGTTCGCTTACCCAGCTATGAGCGAAGTGAGTTATTCTCTTCCATCACATGTTGGTGGCGGCGATCAAATTTATTACAACTGTGACAGCGTTGAGTCGACAGTGAAATCTATGCTTAAAAAATTAGGTGCAGAAGACATTCGCGTTCGCTGCACAGGCGGAATCGATGAGTGGTCAACTCCAACATCAGCATTTGTAACAGCGAAGTTTGTTGCAGCTTCAATGGTTAAAAATAATCAAGCTCCCCGTGTTGCTTCTATTAAGTCTGTGACTCTTCGTGATGATGGCAATTGCCACCTTTACAACGAGACTTTAATGGCTCTTTCTGAAGGCATGGAACTTGATGTTGTTGACGGCCCATCTTACTGCAGCTCAGGCTCACGTATTCGCAATAAATTTGAAGTGAGTGTTCTCGCTTTTGAATAGTACGACCCACCACCCAAACAAAAAGCCAAGCCTTTAAAAGCTTGGCTTTTTTATACTCGAGTGGCGAGTCGTTTCGATGACAATATGACCGATAAAAAAATCACGACCATACCCAGTAAACTCTCTGTATTGAAAGTCTCCCCGAACATCAAGTAACCTAAGATCAGAGCAATAAAAATTCCTAAATTATTATAAATCGCCACCTCAGAAGCTGGGCTTTTTTGATAAGCCATTGTCATTGAAATTTGCGCCAGCCAAGTGAGCACTCCAATTCCAAAGATAACCGACCAATCCACCAGGGTTGGCCAAACCCAAGTGTAAGCGGCAAAGGGCCCTATCAGCGGGAGCGAAACAAACGAAAAATAGAATACAATCACTAGCTGATGGTCGTTCCCTCGCAAAGCCCGCACAGATGTATATGCGAGTGCCGAAAGCACAACTGAGAAAAGGCTGACAATAAGAGCCTGATCAGTAATACGACCATCAAAACCTTTAACCAAAAGCACGCCCGCAAAACCAACTAAGAAAAGTGCGAACTGCCTGAGCGTTGTTTTCTCGCTCAAAAAGAAGTGAGCAAAAATCAGCGTCATCACCGGAGAGAGATATTGAATCGTCACTGCGCTGGCGAGTGGCATGCTTTGCAAAGACGAGAAATAGGCTGTCAATGCTAAAGAGCCGGCAAGCCCACGGCCGAATAATAAAATCTTATTGTTCCCCCAAGGAGAAAGCTTCATTCGATAAAGAGGAATCACACATAAAATAAGAGCAAGCAACTGACGCAAGAAGGCCAATTGATAAAACGGAATATTCGGCGCCCATTTCACTAAAGCGTGGGCAATTCCGAAGAAAATTACGGCCCAGATCATAAAGAAAGCACCGCTACGCGACGAAAACACCGAATTGACCTTTACCTTTCAAAATCGATTTGCTCTGATCTATTAACCTTAATAGGTCTTAATTATACAGAAAGGTTTATAAAATGCGCCAACTGATTATTTCAATCCTTCTGCTCTTGCCGCTGACATCAATGGCATCTGCCCAAGCAGATTCAGAACAACTGTACTGGGCTCGTATTAAAGCAAAAAACTCCAAAGAAAGAACAGCTATAGCCAATACTGGCGTCTCTATTGAAGTTGTTAATAAGGACGACGTCGTAGTATTAGCTCATAAAGACGAACTCGCAAAACTGAAAAAAACTGGCAATGTCGCCGTGTCTTTTGAATTCTCAGCTTTAGATTTTCCGCAAAAAGATGCAAATTTTCACAATTACGCAGAACTTCAAGAAGCACTTAAAGAACTGAGTCGCAACCATGCAGATATCGTGACTTTATCGACAATCGGCAAGACTCTTGAAGGCCGTGACATTCCGCTCATCACAATCGGTAAGAATCAAAAAGATCCTTCAATCGCCGCTGTATTTTTCGTCGGTGGCCACCACGCTCGCGAGCATATCTCGATCGAAACTCCCCTTCTTGTAGCTAAAAACTTAGCTGCCGGCTGGAAAGCTGGGGACTTGCGCATCACTCAGTTATTAAACAACCGCACAGTTTACATCGTACCGATGCTGAACGTGGATGGAGCGGAGTTCGACATCGATAACGGCTCATACAAGAGCTGGCGCAAAAACCGTCGATCTAACGGTGACGGAACCTTCGGTGTGGATTTGAATCGTAACTACGACCATCAATGGAGTACGGTTGGAGCCAGTGGTAATACACGCAGCGAAACCTACTACGGAAAATCAGCTTTCAGTGAACCTGAAACACAAGCCGTGCGCGACTTTGTGACTTCACACAAGAACATTACTTTAGTACACAGCTACCACACATTCTCTGAACTTATTCTTTATCCATGGGGCTACACTGATGTACCAGTGAGCGATCAGAAAGACTTTCAGATTCATAAAACAATGGCCGAGAAAATGGCCACCTGGAACAACTACACCCCACAACAAAGTTCTGAACTTTACTTAACAAGCGGTGATACTTGTGACTGGGCTTACGGAGTTTTAAAATTGATTTGCTTCACATCTGAATTAGATCCTAAATCAATATGGGATGGCGGCTTCTATCCAGGCCAAGCCCAAATCGAGATGATCTTTAAAAAGAACTGGGAGCCCGCTCTTTATATGATTGAGTACGCTAACAACCCAGCTCGCGTGCTTGAAGCTCCTGACAAAAACTACGGCCTCAGCGCCGGAATTTTAGCGGAGTAGCAGTCGGCAGCCTCGCTGCCTTAATAGAAAAATAAAAAACCCAAGCCGCCAAGCTTGGGTTTTTTATTTTTCAGCCTTATCTAAACTCACTCCGATCGATGTCGAGAAATTCCTCGACATCGATCGGAGTGAGTCCTAGGTTTTACTTTCTATGGGCACCCAAAATACAGTAAAAATATCAAGCCATCTTTCTGCCCCGCTAACTAAATCAAGGCATAAAAAAACCCAAGCTTTGTGGCTTGGGTTTCTTCTGGCTCGATCGCGGTGGCGAACCCCACGCTTTGTTGATATATAAAATCGATTACGCTTTCTTGGCGTATTTCTTTTTGAACTTCTCGGCGCGGCCTTCTGTATCCATAACACGGTGTTTGCCGGTGTAGAATGGGTGTGAAGAACTAGAAACTTCGAATTTCACGATTGGATATTCTTTGCCGTCTTTCCACTGAGCTGTTTCTTTTGTTTTCACAGTCGACATAGTCAAATATTCGAAATTGCACGAAATATCTTTGAAAATAACTGGTCTAAATTGTGGGTGAATTCCGTCTTTCATAGGCCGTTCCTTTGTACTTAAATCAAAATGAGCCCCGAAAATTAACAAAAAACATGGGACGCGGCAATAGATATTTGCCTAAGTCTGCTCAAAGAAATGGAGCTGAGGCACCGTATCGGTCTTCTCGCCCGGGATCATACCGAAAAATGCAATAACTTCAGTACGTTGGCGAGGAGAGATATTGAAGACGACCAAGCTTGAGTTTTCGATAATCTGATGAAGACCACGACCCGCCCCACCCTTATGTCCCTGCATTTCAGCAGAATCATTCACACTTGCACCACCGTAACATTTCTCTAGGTACTTTAGAGTGGTTTTGGCAGTTAGAGCTCCAAAAGGGTCTTCTACGGAAATCGCAATGTATTCGCCATCGCAGGCATAGCGAAAGCGACCTTGCTCATGGGGCCTTAGCTCCACTTCGTGTGTGCGCGGTAAGTGATTGTAAATGGGGCGACCCACGGCATCGATAGGTGCATCGTAAATGGCATTCATTAAAAGCTCTTCTAAAACTGTGCCCACAGTATCGAGCACCGAGCGGCGAATGCCGAGGGCTGTAAAATGCTCCATCATCTGCTGACGGAGCTGATCGCGCTCACTACTTTTGCAGATGGCAGCTTCGTGAATTTCGGCGCCGAGATTTAAGTATTTTTCTAAACCGAAAATATTCGGGCCCGCGAGCTTTGTTACCGTCGACATAATGTTTCGAATAGTGAGTGGCTTATCGTTTTCATCACGTGAAACAATATTCGGCATCACGCCCAATGCATGAATCTTTGGTAAATAGCTTGGAATCGATTCTGAGCTCATAAAAACGATTTTCGTTTTTGCTGAACGCATTTTTGCCAGCTTCAAGACCTCTAGCATATCCACTGAAGCTAAAATTAAATCAAAATCTTTTTCTTGAATCAGTTTTTCAGCTTCAGCCAGCTCAGAACATGTTCTAAGGGTCACGCCCGTTCCACCCATGGCCATCTTGCAAAGAAGAAGCTGCTTTTTATCGCTATCGGCAATAAGAACACTTTTATTTTTCACCGAAACTTCTGAACGTAAATTCAAAATCATCGGCTGAACAAGCCTAACGACGCCGTCCACTTGCCCTAAGCATTTCTCGAAAATCTCTTTACCGCCAGCTGGAATTTTATCTTTTAAAGAGTCCATGGTACTGCGAAGTGGTGATAAGTGCTGAGTTAAAAGCTCTTCTAGCCGACCGCCTAAAGCCGTTGTTCTCTCGGCCACACGAGCCTCAAGACTGCGGTTGATCTCTTGCATTTCAGTTTTGGTTCGGCGAAGGGCATCGGTCATGTCTTCAAGCACTTTGGCTTTCTGATTTGTGATATTGAGCTTATCCGTCAGAATCATGGAATAGATGCGGTAAAGAATATGATCGAACTGGTCGGTGTTACGCCCGGTGATCTTTTTAAAAGCTTCAGTATCCACTTTAATTAACTGTACCGGGGTTTGGGCCACAATAGTGGCTCCGGCTGGTTTCTTGGTGATCACGCTCATTTCACCAAGCAAATCGCCTTTGCGGGCCATCGTGGCAACAAGGCCATCATCAACAAAAACTTTTACCGTCCCGAGAACGAGAAAGTACAAGTTACTGTTGAGCTCGCCTTGAGTCAGAATTTTATCTTCAGGATCAAAATTAACAACTGAGGTCACTTGTCTCAGTTGTTGCAATAAAATGTCTGGGAATTCTGTAAAAAGATTAGCAGCTTCGAAAAGCTGCTTTAAGGAATCAGTACTAACTTCGGTGCTTTTAAAATCACTTGCCATACATTCGCGGAGCGTTATCTGCCTTGTTAGATGATTTGCCACTCAAAGCTATACCTGAATGGTATTCATCTTCAGAGAAATCGTCCACTTGAATAGACTGCCAGCGTAACTCTTCGGCCTTTAGTAGGTCCGTTTTTTCCGCAGCCGTGATCACACCTTTGGCTAGGGCCTCATCAATCAGCTTCGGACCTTTGATTTTCGCGATCCGCTTCGACTTCACAGCATCACGAATACGGCGATCAATCTCTTCAGAACGCTTGATCACTGTAAACGCTTTTTCGAGAAGAACTAGGCGCTCTTCTTTGCTGCTTGATTCTTTCGGCATGTAAATGCCTTCTGTCATACGATGACGTTGTTCTGTATCGGCCATCATAAGAGTTGAAACTTTGTGTCCCATCCAATCTAGTGGCAATTCACTAAACTTATTAAGGCCCGACCAGAACTGAAGAGGCCCTTTGAAAAACCAACCCAAAAGCGGAACATCAAAGTTGGCAAAAATTCCGTCGATCGCTTTTTGAATTTCAGAGAATACAACCATCATTGAGTAATGCACGTACGGCAGATCTTCACGACGACGACCTTCAGCTTCCCAGCGACGAAGCACGGCGGTACCGATATACATCCAAGATAAGTAATCGGCATAACGGCCCGTGAGTTTCTCTTTGAACTTTAACTTTCCGCCTAAGAGACCCATACCCATATCTGCCATGATCGCAAAACTGGCAGAAGCCCATGCGAGTTTCTGAAAGTGGCGACCCACTGGACCACCGTAACCACGACTACCGATATAACCACGAGTCACACTGAGTAGAACAGATCTGAATGTGTTGCGAGTGATATGACCAATATGACCCCAGAAAGCGGCATCAAAAGCCTTCAAGTCATTCTTCTCAACCGCAGCCACTTCTTTAAATGCAAACGGGTGAGCGCGAAGCGCCCCCTGACCGAAAACAATCAGTGTACGAGTTAAAATGTTCGCACCTTCAACGGTAATACCGATGGGCTGCGCAATATAAGGAATCGCCAGTAAGTTTTTAGGGCCCATTGAAATGCCCGTTCCACCTAAGATATCCATGGCGTCATTCACGCAACGACGACCCACTTCTGTTCCGTTATATTTTGCAATGGCCGTAATAACTGGTGGCTTAATACCTTGATCAAGAGCGCTCAGCGTATATTTACGCATAGCTTCGATGTAGTAAGCGGCAGAACCAATACGAGCCATTGGCTCTTCAACACCTTCAAATTTGCCAATGGCCACGCCGAACTGTTTACGAATGGCCGCGTGAGCCGAACAAACGCGAAAAGAAAGTTTCACGCCAGCTGTCGCCTGTGCCGGAAGACTCACACCACGGCCAGCCGCCAAACATTCCATAAGCATCTTCCAACCTTTGCCAGCGCCGTCAAGGCCGCCAACAATGGCGTCTTTCGCTTTGATCACAACATCGTGACCTTCAGTTGGACAGTTATAGAATGGCACACCTAATGGATCATGACGGCGACCAATCTCAACACCTTTAGTCGATGATGGGATAAGCGCTGCTGTAATGCCAAGGTCTTCACCTTTACCTAATAAATTTTGTGGATCTTTAAGTTTGAAAGCTAAGCCGATCAAAGTTGAAATCGCAGCGAGTGTAATCCAGCGCTTGCGCCAGTTGAGGCGAATGTAGATTTCACCATCATCACCTTTAAATAGAATACCTTCAGATGTGATGGCTCCCGCATCACTGCCCGCACCCGGCTCAGTTAAACCGAAGCACGGAACTTCTTTACCTTTAGCTAAAAGCGGAAGGTATTTGTTTTTCTGCTCGTCTGTTCCGTAGTGAATTAAAAGTTCGCCGGGGCCGAGAGAGTTTGGCACCATGACTGTCACGCCGACAGCGAGTGAACGGCTTGATACGCGCATAACAACTTCAGAGTGGCAAAGCGCCGAGAAACCAAGACCTCCGTACTCTTTCGGAATAATCATACCGAAGAAGCCTTTATCTTTTACGAATTGCATAACGTGATCAGGAACGGCTCTGTTCTTCCAGATTTCCCAGTCATTGATCATTTCACAGAGCTCATCACATGGGCCATTTAAGAAAGCTTTTTCTTCAGCGGTTAATTCTGGATAGGGCTCTTTCATTAAATTGCCGAAGTTGGGTTTGCCAGAAAATAAATCTGACTCGGCCCAAACCACACCAGCTTCAAGAGCGACTTTTTCAGTCTCAGAAATCGCTGGCAATACGCCTTTGATCACCTTCATCACCATTGAGCTCACCAGCGCTCGGCGCAGTGGAACAACTAAAAATAAAACCGAAACCGCAGCCGCCGCGATGATCAATCCCATCGGAGCGGCAAAGCCGATCAGAAGAAAAAGAGCCAACGCCGACCATACGAAAAACGGGGCGCCCGTGTAGCCAATCACGAGCAGCGCAAGTGCGCTAAGCGGAATCGTCATGTCGGTAGAAAATTGATTGAGAAAGCCAAGGTAGTTTTCAAGTAGATCCATCTGATCTCCATTCACAAGTTGATGTCGACATTGTAGACCTGTGATTTGAATTTAGTAAGCTAATTTTTGATGACATCTGCCTCGACGAAAGGTTGACTACACGTACTAGTATGACAAAAAACACACAGCCGCCGCAAAAAAGATCCGTCTATTTTCGCCGCCCGGTGCTGAAATGGGCGCTTTATGACTGGGCCAACTCTGCTTTTTCAACCACAGTCATGGCTGGATTCTTTCCTATCTTTTTTAAAGAGTATTGGAGTCTCGGACTCGATGCCAGTACATCAACTTACTATCTTGGTATGGCCAACTCTTTAGCCGGCGTGGCTCTTGTTATTCTCTCGCCATTTTTAGGTTTATTTGCCACTAGTCCAGTGCGTAAGAAAGGCGGACTCGCCGTTTTTTCACTTTTAGGAATCATTAACACAATTGCTTTGCCTTTTATTCCGGCAGGAAGCGCTGTACTAGCTGCCTCTATTTTCAGCCTAGCCAGTATTGGCTTCATCTCGAGTTTTGTATTTTATGACTCCCTTTTAACGGATATTGTCCCACCAGAAGATTACGATCAAGTTTCAAGCTATGGCTATGCTCTTGGTTACTTAGGGGGCGGACTTTTATTTTTAATAAATGCTCTTATGACAATTAAACCAGAAATATTTGGTCTATCAAGTCCCGCAGAAGCTGTGAAGATCAGTTTTATTTCGGTCGGCATCTGGTGGTTGGTTTTTAGTTTGCCACTTTACTTCAGTAAAAAATCAGATTTTAATTATGAAGACAAAATCGATAATGATCTGGCGACACCATCACAATTTTTAACTGAACTCAAACACACGTTTCTCGAAATCAAAGCGCATAAAATTTTATTTTACTTTCTCATGGCCTACTTTTTTTACATCGAAGCGGTCAACACCACGATCAAGATGGCCGTAGATTACGGTCTCTCTATCGGCCTGCAATCCAGTGATATGATTAAAGCTCTCCTGCTTGTACAATTTGTAGCTTTTCCATTTGCTATTCTCTTTGGCTGGATTGGACGTCGCTTCGGCTCGACCACTGGAATTTATATTTGTCTCTTCGTTTATTTAGGCAACTCTATTTTTGCCAATCAACTTTCAAACGCCAATCAGTTTTTTATCATGGCGATTCTGATCGGAACTGTTCAAGGCGGAGTTCAAGCCCTCAGTCGCTCACACTTTGCCAGCCTCGTACCGCTCGATAAAGCGGGGCCTTACTTTGGCTTCTTCAATATGCTCGGACGGTTCTCTTCGGTTTTGGGTCCGGCCCTGATTGGTCTTGTAGGCGTTCAAACCAACTCTCCGCGCAGTTCAATTTTTGTTTTGATCACTTTTTTTGCTATCGGCCTTTACTTTCTAACCGCTCACACTCGAGCTCGCAGCATCGCAAAGGTGAAACATTAATCTTCTCATATCTATTTTAGTCCAGTTTGCATCGTAGCCACCTCTGGCATCCTCTTTGCGTAACTTACCTAATAGCAAGACAAATGCGGCCTTAGCGGGGCTTTGTTGAACTTAAATCGTATTTGATGTGGAGAATTGCCTTCACAAGGAGTTTCAGATGTTTCAAACTACAATCTTCAAAATGCTTGGTAGCGCAGCGCTGGTTATCACGCTCGTATCTTGCGCCTCTTCAGTTAAAAAAGAACGTCTTGCCGAAGATACAAACCCTCAAACAGCTCTTGAAGAATTAAGAAGCGACCTGTCCACCTCACAGGCTCAGCAGTTTGATAAGCTGGCCCCTGACTCTTTTGATAAGGCCAAAAAGTATGCAGAGCGTGCTGAAGAAGGTATTAAAGATAAAGATGATCGCGAAGATATCATCGATGATTTAGAAAAAGGCTTTGGCTATAGCAAACGCGTAAAAACTGTTGGAGCCAAACATAACGAAGATGTTCAGGCTATTTTAGTGTCGCGCAAAGCAGCCCTCGATGCACAAGCCAGCAATAACATCAAAGCTTTTAAAAGTGCCGAGAATCGCCTTGAAGATCTTGGTGAAGATATGGAGCGCGGTAATTATAAGATGTCGGCAGAGCGCGATCGTGAAATTCAAGATCTCTATGCGTCAGCCGAACTACAAGCTATTCAAAACCAACAACTCGGCAATGCTCGCAACCATATCACCATGGCTAAAGATAATGGCGCCAAAGGTAATGCTCCATCGACTTATGCACTTGCCACGTCAAAACTTTCAGCCGCCGAAGGCTTAATTGCCTCAAACCGTCACACGCCAAGTGCGTACTCGAGCGCAGTTGAAGAAGCGAATAACGAAGCGTGGAAACTTTTAAGCGTCTCTCGTATCGTTAAGAGAAATAAAACCAACGAGAAAAGCGCATTACAAATTTTTGAACAAGAGCAGCTGATTGCGGGTCAAGATCGTAAAATCAATGCCGCCGAAGCGGATCTTTCAACTGTAGGCGCCGCTCTCACCGCGCAAAGCGCAGCCCTCACTCAAACTGAAAGAGAGCGTCGTGATTTAGCAGCGAAACAAAGAATTGCCGATTTGATTGCCCTCCAACGCGAAAAATTCGATCGCTCTGAAGCTGAGCTTTTGCAAGATGGCAATCGTCTCATTGTTCGCCTGAAACAATCTCAATTTGCTATTAACAGCGCAGATCTCAAAGACTCATCTGCTGAAACAATGAAAAAAGTAAGCGAGATGATCGCGGCACTACCGGTTCAAAAAGTAACGGTTGAAGGTCACACGGATTCAGTGGGCACTAAACAAGTAAATCAAAGTTTGTCTGAAAAACGCGCCGAAGCTGTTAAAGAATATTTGGCAAAACAAGGTGATGTACCAGAAGATAAAATCACTGCGGAAGGCTTTGGTTTTGAAAAACCTGTAGCCTCAAACAAATCGGCCGCCGGTCGCGCGCTCAATCGACGTGTTGATGTGGTTGTTGAGACCGCATCGATCAATTCATCGGCTGAGGCCATTGAGTAATTTGGTTACGCAACAGAGTCAGTTTGGCTTATCTACTGCGATTAAGTAGAAATACCGAAATGTGAAAGTAGAAAATCTTGCGCAATGCGACTTCAACGTTGGAGTCGCATCATGTCACGCTCAAATGCCGCACACCGATCTATCAGAACGGAATGACTTCATCTTAAAATGATTACAAATCTTCAGAGCCTAAACTCATTTCAAACACGCCAAAGTCGGCTGGATTTTTTGCCAAACGCTTTTGTGCTTCGACAATTCGTGGATCATTGGGGAAGCGCGCTGCTAATTGATCAATATAGGCTTTTGAGCCCTCATAGTCTTTATGACGAGCCAAGGCTTTTGCATAAAAAATCTGCGTTGAAACTGAATCCGGCTCACTGGCGGCTAAAGCACTCGCCTTATCCAAAGAAATTTCCATTCCTTCGCGTGTTTGCATAAGATTGCGCACATTTTCAATTTGTTCATCACCCGGACTCATGGCTAAAGCGCGCTCGATAGCTTCATAAAGGCTCTCACCCGGCTGCTGACCAGACTTAATTGCATCCATCGCTTGGATCATTTGCGGAATCACAGCGGCTTTGTACGCTCCCGGAGAATCTGGCATGAGCTCAACAAGACGATCAGTAATCTGCTTCATTCGCTCTACAGCCGCTGGCGTTTTGAAATTCGCTAAACCCAGATCGGCGAAAAGCTCATGCACCAAAGATTGAGTGTTCAAATCACGCAGGTCCTTACCTTTATTAGATTGAGAAACTAAAATAGATTTATAGAAGAACAACCCGGTCGCACAATCATCATGGGCCTTTTGATTTTCTGAAGCTTGACGACCACAATTGGCGTAAATCATCTCAACGAAGCTTTTATCAGCTAAGGCTCCATCAAATTTTTTGCATTCAGCGGCAATCACTAATCGACCGGCTAAAACCTCACCCATTAAATCACTGCTCGCCATAGATAAAATACGCTGACGCTGCTCTTTACAAACGGCCGGTTCGGCGGCCCCAGGGGGCTGAAATTTCATCTGGTGATTGACGTACTTTTGCACTTGGCTGACTTCTTTTTTAGGTAGCGGAGCTATCACGTACTCGCGAAGGCGGGCCTTTTCATCGAGTTTGAGCCCCTTAGGAGTCTGAAAATAGAGCCTGTAAGTGAGAAGGCTAATAAAGACAAAAAGGCCGAAAATGCTGAATTTCATTAAGGATTTAGTATTCATAAGCCAGGGCTATCATGATTCTAGGGCGAAGCCAATGCGAAGTTCTTGCCTCGGGTGAGCTTTCTTGTTAAAAGTTTTGACCTTACGAACACAATAAAGATTATTGAGATTGTAATGATAATAAACACTTAAGCGTGTCAGGATGACGTTCGCTTATAACCAACAAGTCAAAAGGAAGTACACATATGGCAAGCCCAAAAGTAGCTCGCTACCGTATTCAAAGAAGACTTGGCGTTGAGCTGCCTGGCTTAGGAAAAGCAGGAGCCCTCGAAAGACGACCATACCCACCGGGACAAAACGGTAATAAACGTCGTAAATTTTCGGACTATGCTCTACGCCTTGAAGAGAAACAAAAAATCCGCAATCACTATGTGTTGCGTGAAGCTCAGCTCCGTCGTTTCATTCGACAAGCTAAGACTGGTTCAGGCGCGAACTGGACATCAAAATTGATGGGCCTCTTAGAGACACGTCTCGACAATCTTGTGTTCCGCCTCGGCTGGGCACCAAGCATTCGTTCGGCTCGTCAATTAGTCGGTCACGGCTTCGTGATGATTGATGGCAAAAAAGTAAACATCGGCTCAGTGGTTGTAAAACCTGGTCAGAAAATTACTTTGAGCGAAAAAGGCACAAAGAACCAAATTTACCTTCACGCGAAACAATCTCCACGTTTACCGGAGATCCCTGATTTTATCCGTCGCGAAGGCGAAGGCGTAAACGAAGTGGGTACAGTTCAAAGCCTTCCGGGCACTGAAATGGTTCCATTCACATTCGACGCTGGCCTATTCACAGAATACTACGCTGCTCGTAACGTTTAATAACGAGAAACAGCTTAGACATAAAAAGCGAACCGTGAGGTTCGCTTTTTTATTTGTGTACAGCTGAATTTTCACTGCGTAACCTTAAAGTCCATGGAGGTTTTATGAAGAAACTTATTCTATTCGGACTTACTTGCATCGCCAGCTGTGCATTAGCTTATCTTCAGCCAACAAAAGGCGATAAAACAACAGATGTTCACGCGTATGTATCAACCCATTCAGAATTTCCAAAAAATGGCCTTCAGGAATTTACTTGCTCCAATTGCCGAGCCCTTAACAATGCAGTCTTTGTGGCTCCAATTAGTACATGCGGAACAGGTAGCTGTGACTATATGTTATTTGAACGCAAGGGTCAGGAAGCCAAATATATAACTACAATCAGCATCGCAGCTGGAGCGTTTGAATTTCTAAAATCTTCTCACAATGGATATCCAGATATAAAAATTTATCAGCATCTTTCTGCTGACGAGGGAATGATCTCTACGCTGCAATTTGATGGGAATGAATACAAAACAACTGGAAAACAAAAGAAGATTGCTAGCAATAAACTTCAAACGGAGCTTCAACCTGAAAAGGTAACAGCCAAATCTATTAATCCATGAGTTCATTAATCGAAGCTATCGCCACCCAGAAATCTCTTTTAATTCAGCAGCGCCGTGAGCTGGCTGAACTTATCGGTTTTGAAACCCGCAATAAGTACGAAATACGTTCGGAATCAGAGATGGTTATCGGCTTCGCAGCCGAACAGCAAAAAGGTATTCTTGGCTTTTTATTTCGCCACTTTCTCGGCCACTGGCGCTCGTTCGAAGTTCACGTTTTTGACAACCAAAGGCAGCTCGCATTTGTTGCCAAGCATCCCTTTCGCTTTTTCTTTCAACGCGTAGAAGTTTATTCTCCCACCGGTCATCTTTTGGGCTCACTTCAACAGCGCTTTGCTATCTTCAGCAAGAAATTTGATGTGACCGGAGCCCGTCACGAACTGCTTTTTGAAATGCGCTCGCCGCTTTGGCGGCTTTGGACTTTTAAGTTTCTACGTGAGGGCCAAGAGTACGCCCGTATTGAGAAAAAATGGGCTGGTCTTTTAAGCGAAGCTTTTACTGATAAAGATTTATTTCGCGTGATGTTTTCAAATCCGAGCCTGAACTCGGATGAAAAAGCTTTGCTCCTCTGCGCAGCTATTTTTATTGATCTAAACTACTTTGAGCACAAAGCCGGCTAGCTAGCACTTAAAAGACTGAGTTAAAGGCCTAAGAGGCCAGAACGAAGCTCAGGTGATGGCGGCTGCACTTTATTGATAAACATCGCAATGATGTTCGTACTGAGCGCTGCACCCGGCATTTCAACTCGTTTCGCGTTGGCGCCCTTTACCTCAATAATCATTTTATCTGGCAAGGCGATGAAGTTCATTTGATCGCCCTTACGCACCGGTGGGATATGCACTTTGAGAAGCGCAAACATTTCTGATTTCTTTTCGCATTCAGCCACGCAGTTGCCTTTGAAGCTGTTTCCGAAAGCTTCAAGGAGAGTGTCACGATCGACAGCTAGCACGAATTGCATAATAATTTTCTTAGCGCCCTTCATTTTTAAAATTTCATCTTGGTCTTTCGACTTGTTAGGCGTGTACAATCCACCCACGTAGACCTTGATAGGAAATCCGAATTTCGTAACTTTACGAATACCGATTCCATTCAAAACAAGCTCCTGACCTTCAACAGATAATTTATCTTCGAGAGTCACCCCTGCAAGTTCGGCGGCATGAACATTAGAAATAAACATAAGAGCAAGGATTAGTATTTTCATTTCATTATTGTAAAAGTTTATAGAGATAAATTGCTAGCACAGGTGCGTCTAAAAAAGTTTCAGGCTTCACCCGACCCCCATCTAAGTCTTGTAACCAGTTTTTGCATAAGAAGAGTGCGGTAACGAAACAAAAACTTAAAGGCCCTAACATGAAATTACTCGTACTCGAAAAAAAGCATCTTAGTGATCGTGAACGCCTCTTTATTGAAACTCAGCACAACTGTGCACTTTGTAATACTGAATTGGCTTTGATTATTACTAGACCTGAGCCTTTAAGCCCGACTCACTTGAGCGAAGAAATTCAAGAAGAGGCCACTTGCCCTCATTGCAATATCAAGACGCGTGTCAAAAATCATGCGATCCAATAGATAGTTTTTTTGACGAAAAAATAAATTCGTCAAAAAATAAGGCCAGAAAATCAAACTAAAGTTCTGCCCATTTGTCGAGCTTCACTCTCTCAGTAAAATTTTGCACGTAGGCTTTGAAAAATCTCAAGGGTTCTTCACGACAAGCTTCAGGACCGCTTTCAAGCTGATCACGCCCATCGGCTAAAATCCACATCAGACATTCGCCATCGTAGTACCAAAACCCTTTCGAGTCGCGGTTGATGACAAAACCACGCTTATCACGGTGAAGAACTGAACTGGCAACGTAATTCTTATTCTGATTCTTAATCTGAAGAATATCCGTGATCGTTGGTGTGATATCTGCATGCTCGACAATTTTATCATCATTGAATGAAGACCAATCTTGGCCTTGTTTATAAAGCAACAAAGGCACTCGATAGCGGCCCAGAAAGTTAAGGTACTTAGGGTCGGCATTCAACTGAGTGTGATCAGCAGTGAGAATGAAAAGCGTATCTTTAAACCAGGGCTGTTGCTCAGCTGTTTCAAAGAATTTTTTTAGGGCGTAATCGGTGTAACCAATGCTTTCGTGAATAGCGAGCGTTCCATCCGGAAACTGATCCTTCATATTCGCTGGCACAGGATAAGGCTGATGAGAACTTAAAGTAAAGACCACTCCAAGAAACGGACCTGGCTCTGCCGTGAGCTGTTGAGCGAAATATTGAAGATAAGGCTCATCTAAAATACCCCAGCTCTTATCACTGTCGCGCTCTTTATGAGGATACTCGTTTAAGCCAAAGTATTTATCAAAACCCATACGAGTGGCAAAAGAATCAAAAAACATTGAACCATTGTGAGCGCCGTGAAAGAAATAACTTTTAAAACCTTCAGGCTTTAAGAGTTCTGGTAAGCCATGAAGTCTTAAATCTTGCGATGTAGATTGCAAAAAAGGTTCATCTAATAAAGATGGAAAAGCCGCCATTACGGACGGCATTACTTCAATAGAGCGCTTTCCATTAGCGAAAGCATTCTTAAAAAACAAAGACTTTGCGGCTAAACTATCAAGAAATGGCGTATAACCCGGGCGGCCATTAGCGATTTCACCCATATATTCAAGGCCAAAACTTTCTAAAATAATCACAACAATATTCTTCGGCTTCACTAGGTTTAAACTCTGCGAAGGTGTGTTGAGTTGCATACGAGCCTCAAGAATGCTTTTCATCTCTTCAGGCGAATAAAATTGAAACGGCTCAATAGCTTGAGGTTTCCATTTAACAAATGTGAAGGTCGTATTGAGCGTGAGATGCCCCACATCTGAGGTACCTTCAAAAGCTTGATTTTGCGACAGTGACTCACCTGCTAATGAGCCCCGTATGCCTAAAGCAAAAAACATTAAAAACACGACGATGAAAACCTTCTGATTTTTTAATGTTACGTCCGCACGTTGTTGCAATTGCACTTTTGGCGTTAGGTAAGAAACTAATGAGCCCAAAGCAATAATACTAAGAGCAATCCACCAGTAATAAGCGATGAGCTGAGGCAGCTGACCACCCACATCTTGAGTTAGAGTGAAAAAGACCGGGGTTAACCGACGAGAATTAAAACTGATAAGCTCAATATCAACCAGATTAAGCGCAATCAAAAGTGTATTCAATGTGACAAAAATAAAATCGACCGTCCAAAACCAAAGCCGGTGAGCCTGCCAACGGGCCGGTAAAAACCAAAGAACAATAAAAACAAGATTCAAAGTTAAAATGGCACTGAGATCAAAGCGCAAACCATTAAAAAACGCGAAAACAAGCTCACCTGCGCTCTCATCATATAGACGGCTATAATTATAGAAAAAATAGGCGACACGAAGCCCTGAGTATATTCCCAATAGCAGCAAAATTCGCCTGAAAGTCAGCACGGATTGATTATAAAAATGCGGAATTAATGGCTTCGCTTTTTCCATGGCTCCAGTTGCACAATCAAAAATGATAAACCCATAAAAAGTGGCCCTAAAAGCATAGCATTTTTAATTCCAAAATGCTCAGTAATAAAACCAACAAAAAAATGCATACAAACAATAGCCAGCGCCTGTAATGCCAAAACACTCGACAAAGCTTGCGTTGCGGCATACGAAAAGATTTGGCTCGAATAATCAATACTCACTCCAAAAATCGGCCCCATAAATAGACCGGATAAAGCTAAAAAGAGTGGCGAAATAATCAATCCCAAAACAAAACAGACCGTCGACAGCGCCAAACTGACACGAATAATATCTCGATTAGTTAAATTTTTAAATTTCACCAAAGTAAATAACAGTCGGCCGACAAACATAAAAACAAAGAAGAGGGAGAGGTAAATAGCCGACACTTGAATGGCCAAACCATGTTCACGCTCTAAAAAAAGTACCATACGTGTACATAAGAGCACTTCGGCTAACACATAGAATCCGAGTCCAAGCCCGAAGGCTAAAACATCTTTTCTGAACTGCGCAGGCAAATCACCTCTCTGTCGCCCACTGGTATGTTCTTGCTCCTGACAAAAAAAACTGTAAACAAACGCCAACAGGGGCACCGCTGAGAAAAATATGAGTCCTCTCCGCCAATCAAGACCTTCACTTGCAAGTAGACTAATGATCAAAGGTGAAAATAACGAAGCTAATGCATAGAAAGAATGCAGTCCTGAAAGAAGTTGGCGCTTCGTACTCGCTGTGGCACCGTCGAAAATTAAAACATTCTGCGCTACATTGACAGTACCGAAGCCAATGCCGAAAACAGCCGCCGCGACAATCAGAGTTGTTAGGTTTGTAATCCAGGCCATACTCAATATTCCGGCGGCCATACTGAAGTGACCGATGCGAAGTAGATTGAGCAAGCTCAGTTTTTTCATAAGTGAAGGCACAGTCCGGCCCATGAGAAATGAAACAAAAGAAGTGGTTACAAATAAAAATGAAGCTTTGGTATCACTCAGATCTAAGCTGCTAGCTATATCCGGAAAGTAAGGGCCACGGGCATTATCAAGAAGCCCAAGAGTAAAAAGGCTTAAGTAACCAAAGATTATGTAAGGAATATAAACTGCTGATCTCAAAGCTGCGCTCTCTTACTTCTGACATGTATTGCACCAATAAGTAGAGCGTCCCACAATTACCGCGGCCCGAACAGTAGAATTTAATTTATTCTTCGTACAGCGATAGCATTTTTCGCCTTTACGGTCATAAATTAAAAGCTGGGTTTGAAAACCACCCTTCTCGCCGCTCACCTGCCGATAATCTTTGAGCGTTGTACCGCCCGAATCAATTGATTTTCTAAGCGTGGTTTTGATGGCTTGAACTAAAACCGCCCATTCAGCCAATGACACTCGGCTGGTCGTTCGCTTTGGCTTTATCTGAGCCAGATAAAGAGCTTCTGAAGCATAAATATTGCCGACTCCAACAACATTACGTTGATCCATAATAAAAGCTTTAACCGAAGTCTTTTTATTCTTAGCTTTGGTTTTCAGATACTCAGCCGTAAACTCCTCTTCAAGTGGCTCAACGCCCAAATGTTTGAGCCACTGATTTTTATCGAGTTGATCGTTTTTAGAATAATCAATAACGCCGAAGCGTCGAGGATCATTGTAAACTAAGCGGACTCCACCTTTAAAACTTATGGCGAAGTGATCGTGTACGCCCTGGGCTTCTTTTAAGCTGGCCTGTCGCCAACTGCCGGTCATACCAAGATGACTGATGAGGGTCCATGACTCCAGCTCAAATAAAATATATTTGGCCCGCCGGCGCATCGAGATTAATTTTTGACCTGTCAGATCTTTTTTAATTTTTATCGGAATAATCTTACGCAGTTTCGGCGATAGGATCTCAATCGTCGTTATTTCGGCTCCGCTTTTAAGAATATTGGCAAGGCCGCGAGTGACGGCCTCTACCTCTGGTAGTTCTGGCATGCTCAATAAGATAAATTAGAAACAGTGACTTTGCCAGCATCAACACTGAATCGCGAGGCATCAAAGGTTGTGTTTAAAATAAAAAAGCGCAGGATACGCCTATGAATGTTAAAGACTCAGAATTCAAAAATCTACTTACAAAATACAAAAAAATGGCTGTTTACGGCTTAAGCCCCGATGCCGAAAAACCTAGTTTTTATGTCCCTGAATATATGAAAAGCAAAGGTTGGGACATAGTGGGCACTTACCCTAAAGCTCACGAGGCCGGCGGGTTTAAAATTTACAAAAGTTTAAAAGAAGTTCCGGCGGAGTACAGAAAGTTCGTCGATGTTTTTCGCAGCTCCGATAAAATTAACGCTGTCGTAGACGAAATTCTCGAGGCCGGAGGCGTTGAAGTGATGTGGCTTCAGCTTGGGATCGCCAATGCTGAAGCCGAAGCCCGCGCCGAAAAAGCTGGCATTAAAGTTGTTTCAAACCGCTGCTTGATTATCGAACACAGAAAATACTTTTAAATTGGTTTTATGTTCGCCTTTAAAAATTCTTGCAATGCCTCATTAAAAGCAGCGGGTTGCTCAAAATTAGCCAAGTGACCGGCCTTCGGAATTTTTTTAAATTCTGATTTTTTCAAGCCTTGAGCCAGTTTCTGATTTACATCTACTGGGGTTACTTTGTCTTCTATCCCGACAATCACGAGACAAGGGCAGTTAATTTTAGCTAGTGCCTCTGTACTATCGCGACGTGAGGCCAATGCCCCGACCGACAAAGCCACATCTTCGACTGTATTAGAGAGGATCATGTCTTCAACTTTTTTCAAAAGTGAAGGTTTAATTTTTTGCGTGCTTTCGCCTAAAACTGTTTGTGCAAAGTCGCTAGCAAAGGCAGGCAAACCGTCTCGATGCAGCCGCTGAATCAAAGCAAATCTTTTATCTTTTGCATCGTTAGAATCGGCGTCAGCGCGAGTATCGCAAAGAACCAGCGATGCTACTTTTTCTGGATATTGCTGCACAAAATGAAGAGCAATATAACCCCCCATTGAACAACCAATGAGGTGAGCTTTTTCAATTCCTTTTTCTTGCAGTAACTTTTTTAGATCTTCAACATGATGAGCGATCATCCATGGTCCTGGACCTTTGGGTCCGTCGCGATGCCCGCGAAGATCAGGCGCCAGTGTATTGTATTGACCATGAAAATGCTCGATCTGAAAATCCCACATCGAGCTATTAAATGGAAAACCGTGAATAAAAAGCAAAGTTTCAGACTTCATATATCTTTGTTACTACAAAATACGTGCCTACTCGGCTGATCAGCAGGGCCTGATTTTTGAGGTCAAATGGCCGACAGCGCGTCGGAGCTCATCGCTAATGACCCAAATACTCCTACTTAACTAAAATGCCCCAACTAGGTAACAATTTAAGACCTAGACCGATGGCTGTAGGGCCTTGAATACCCCGCGAGTTACATGTTCCAATTAATTATCAACCTATTTTCCGAGGCTCTCATGGCTAGAAATATTGCTCTAATGGTGGCGTTATTGTTGACTCAAAATGCCTTCGCAGCAGGTTCCATGCAAATTCGAATTCTTTCTTACAATATTAAAGGTCTTCCTGGCATCGCTGGGGGCTACAATAAAAGCCGCTTCACTGAAATTGGTAAAATGCTTTTACAACGCCGCATGAACGGCACCGCTCCGGATTTTGTTCTCTTACAAGAGTCATTCATCAGCGAAACAAAACCAGTGCGCACAATCGCCCAATATCCTTACATAGTGAAAGGCCCCGAAGACGAAAAGGAGTACGACGAGAACGGCAAGAAAGTCTCAAAAATTTACAATGCTGGCCTCTATATCATGAGTCTTCATCCACTTTCTAATCCGCAAAAAATGATTTTCGGCAAAGGCATTTGCAAAAGCTGGGACTGCAATTCAAATAAGGGTCTTCACATCGTGACGGCTGATGTGCCAGGTCTTCCATTCAAACTCAACATTGCCAATACACACATGCAAGCGAGTGCGAAACACGATGCCATTCGCATAAAACAAATGGATATTGCCAATCGCCACCTTGCGAAACACGCGCCGAGCGGCGCTTTATTCTTTGGTGGAGATTTCAATATCCGACCCGAACTCGCCAGTTACCCCTATTGGTTCAAAACGAGCGAGCTTAAAAGTACGGGCGAATACTGCACGAATCCAGATCAAAAAACTTGTATCATTGAAGAAGGTACAGACAAAGATTGGATCGTAAAGTTAACTAAAGATCATATTTTCTATCGCGAAGGCACAACAGCCACACCAAATGGAAATGTTGAAGTCACAATCACTCCGATCACAGTCGAGCGCAACTTCACTGAACTTCATGAAGGCAAGCCGCTTTCAGATCACATGGGCTTCGAAGCTCTTTACACAATCAGTTGGAAGTAATTTCTTAAGAAGGACAGCCTTTACCCCAGGTATTGGCCGTGCTATCACCCACCCCAAAATGCAAACCTGTTCCCGGATAATGTCCTAACGCCCTTAAGTGGCCTTGCTTGCGTAATTTGCAAAGCTCGGCATGGGCCTTTTCTTGTTCTGCTTTATTACAGAAATTCACGTCCACCGAAGTACCGAATGGGTGTCTTCCGGCGGCACCGCCTACATTCACATTATAAGGCTCGGGCCGCCACCAGTTGTAGATCTGACAGATTTTAATATTCTTCGCTTGTAATTGTTTGATCAACCAAACCGCCTTGAAGGCGTTCTTCCAAGTATTGCGATCTGGGTGAATAAGCTGATGCACTTGGCTCGCGCCGTAAGTACAAGCAAAGGTCGATTTCGCTAATGGATTCGGTCGAATCAACTCTAAACACATAGGAGAGTTCTCTGTATTTGCATAACAAGCGGCCATGAACTCCTGTGCGAACTTATTACCCTGGTTGACCACTGCGACTTGCGAAGCCGTGGCCTTCTTGCAGTTCACTTGGGTGATTTCATCAATCAGCTGCTCACCGTCATCTAAGTGTTCATCAGTGTGATCAGGCTCGTCGAACTGGATTGAAGGAGAGGTCTCTCCCTGACAAGCTGATAAAGTTAAAGCTAACGCCAATAACGAAAAAATTCGTAAGCACCACTTCATAAAATTTACCTCTATATTCTAGAGATACGCTGAGTTGGCTTATGACGACAGTCGAGTTCTGATTTCTCAAAACCTAAGTCTAGTGATTACGGCTTAATTTTTTGTAATTCTGATTGGAGCATTAATAAAGTGGGATTGTATGGAAACTGCTGAACCGCCCAACTTACATGTTCGCGGCAGGCTTGTATCTGATTTGTGCGACACAAAAGCTTGGCGTAATTCTCAACCGCGAGCGAATAATTTCCAGCCGAAAAAGATTTTTTATAAAGCTCGAGCGCTTTCTCGTAATTTTTTTCGTACTCTTCGGTGGCACCCCAATTATTCCAAGCTACGTTCCAGTACGGATTAAACTCTGTGGCTTTTATAAAATAGGATTTCGCTTTTAATGGCTCACCCTGGCGGAATAAAATCACGCCCACGTTATTGCTCATCACTGCATCTTGCGGATGGAGCTCTAACTCACGGGAGTAAAGACGAAGGGCCGAAGACCAATCTAAGCCGCGCACATAATCGCGCACGCCGTAGGCCACTAGTAAAAGCGAAAGGCAGAACAAAATATTTTTCTTCGTCGCTTCATTACGGGCAGCGGTATATAAACCGAAAACTAAAACAGATACAAAAAACCAACCGGTCATATAAAGCCAGCGGTCGGTGTAGACCCCGTCGAGCGGCACTAAAATATGACTGTGCAAACCAAACCAGCAGAATAAAACGAAAAGAAAGAAATGAAACCACTTCCGAAATTCGGTTTTATCAAAATAGATTTTAAGCCTGTAAAGTAAAATTAAAAAGCCAAGTCCTACCACAATAGGAAACCAAAATTCTACAAAACCGAAAGTCGTCACCACAAAGTCGGCCGTCAACGAAAGGCGCCACGGAAAGAAAAGAAGCTCTATGTAATGAGCCCAAATAAGCGGCAAGGTCTGCAAACGCTCTAAGTAGCTAGCTTGATGAAATAATAAGTGATGACTTTTAGTGGACGTTAAATTGATAGAGAAACGAAGTATTAAATACCCGACTCCGACCCAGCTGGCGGCCGCCAAGACTGAAACCAGCTTCTCACGCCGATTCTGCCATATATAGAAAGCCGTTATAAATAGAAAAAGCGCGGCCGTTTCTTTTGAGAGTAGTCCCAACCAAAAGGTCAAACTCAAAGCAAGAAACAACCAAAGCTTCGATTGAATCTGACTTGCAAGCACCAAAGAACTTAAACCGAAGAACAAATAAAGAATGTCCTGCATATCGCAGATATATAAAACAGCCTCGGCATTAATCGGATGCAGTAGAAATAACGCTCCTACCATAAAACTGAAAGCAAACGGCAGAAATAAAAGTGAGAAGTTAAAAACTAAAAATGCATTCACCGTATGTAAAATATAATTGGGTAAACGATATGCCACCGTGTCGGCGCCAAAAAAATTCCAAATCAAAGCAAAGTGAGTCATAAGCAAGGGTTTATAATAAATTCCCTGCATTTTTTCGGCTCCGCCACTATCCATGCTGGAGCTGGTGAAATAACTGGGCCATTCAGAGAGATCATGAATATGGCGGTTGTCGACGATATGGATTTCGTCATCCATAATAAATGGATTCTGCAAAAACCAACCGTAGACCAATGAAAAGGCCAAGGCGTAAAAAATGAAAGTGAAAAGGCGTGGGTATTTTTTAATAAAAGCCATTACTACCAATACTCATTCACTTATTGAAGCTCGTTAGTGTATAATTTGTCCACTTATGAATATTAAAATTAAAAACTTTTTTGACACTCTCACCTCTTCGCACACCTACGTCGTATGGGATGAAAAAACCAAAGACGGTTTAATTATTGACCCGGTCATTGGTTATGATCCACAAACGCTGAAAACATTTGAAACAACGACTCCTGATCTTATTCAATTCGTCAAAGATCAAGGACTCAAAATTCATCTCATTATTGAAACCCATGTTCATGCCGACCATTTAAGTGGATCACAGACTTTGAAGAAAATTTGGCCTCACGCTAAAATCGCGATTAATAAAAATATCTCCGTGGTTCAGAAAAATTTTGCTCCTTTACTTGAAATGCCGTCGTCGTTCAAAGCCGATGGCAGTCAATTCGATCAGCTCTTAAATGATCAAGAGATCTTTCACTCTGGCTCGATCAGCGGCACCGTTATCTTTACGCCGGGGCACACTCCGGCCTGCACATCATTTAAAATCGGAAACTATCTTTTTGTTGGCGACAGCATTTTCTTGCCCGATGTGGGCACTGGCCGTTGCGATTTCCCTGGGGGCAGCGCTAAAACGCTTTATCATTCGATTCATGAAAAGCTCTACAAGCTTGATCCGCAGACCGTGGTTTGCGTGGGTCATGACTACCCCCCAAAAGTGAATGATCAAACAAGAGAAGTGCGCTTTCAGTGCCTGCTCTCAGAACAAATGAGTGACAATGTGCACTTAAAAGAGAAAACGGCTTTAGAAGAGTTTGTCGCTTTTCGCGAAGGCCGAGATAGAACTCTCGCTGAGCCAAGACTGCTCCGCCCTTCTATTAAGGCGAATATTCAAGCCGGTATTTTTAATAGTTAATACTACTGAACCATCACCCAGATGATGTAGAAGCCCGTAAGATGGTGAACCATTTGGTCAAGCCCGAATGAATTCCAGTAACCGGCTTTACTGCGATCTTGATAACGTCCTAAATATTTCGGACCTGATTTAAGACGATCCATAATAAAGTGAGTTATGAAATCTACAACTGCAAGCCACCAGAGACCGGTATCAACAGCAATAACAATGGCGAGAGTTAAAATGGCATGAACAAAGCAGTGTGTCGCAAGCGGAACAAAGAACTCCCACCCCGGTAAAAACTTTTTAAGCATATACTCACGTTGTAAAGGAAAGTCCGCAATGAAGTGCTTGAATTGAAACAAGACAAGTAATTGAAAGGCCCAAACCAACTGAGATGAAACAACTTCTGATGCCATACCCCTTTAAGGCTATAGGTAGTCACAAGCCCACTCAATCAAAAAACTCTTGGGCACACGACCTTTATCTTGGTAATGTGTTAACTCGATGAAAAACGAAAATGCTCCAGCTCAGAATAAGCCCGAGAACCCTTTTGTAGGGCTACTCTTCAATATCGTTTTACCGGTCATGATTCTGAATCAAGTGACGAAGCGCTTCGGCGAAGCCAATGCAGGCCTAGCTTTGGTGTTAGCCTTAGCTTTACCCATTGGTTATGGACTTTACGATTACTTCGCTAATTCTCGTAAAAACTACGTGTCGCTTTTTGGTGTGGTTAATGTGGCCTTCACCGGCGGATTAGCCGTTCTTAAACTCGAAGGAATATGGTTCGCCGTTAAAGAAGCCGCCTTCCCCTTACTTTTAGGCATAGCGGTCATTATTTCGGGCCTAATAAATAAGCCATTTGTTAAAACTATGCTCTGGAATCCTCAGGTTTTTGATATCGACAGGATTGAAAGGGCTATTTTTGCTAAAAATGGCGACCCCAAACTCACGACCTTGTTTAAAACATCTAATTGGGTGTTTGCACTTTCATTCTTTTTGTCGAGCCTGCTCAACTTCGTTTTAGCTAATCGCATATTCACTAGGATTGATGAAAGTTTATCAGAGACAACCAAGCAGCAAGTTCTTAATGATCAAATCGCCCAAATGACTTGGCAAGGCTACATCGTCATTGCTTTACCACTGATGATACTAATGATGGGTCTGATGTGGTTTATTATCAGATCGATTCGCAAAGAGTCAGGCCTGACCTTTGAAGAGATCTTTAAGGACTCTTCTCAGCCGCAGCGTCCGCCTGATCCTCAGCTTCCTTAGCCGCCTCGAGATTGATACCGAGTTCTTCTTCTCCTGGGATCTTTAAGTCATTCTCTAAGCGTTTAAAGGCCTGCATGCGACGAACAAAAGCTTCACGATTCTGCTCATATGCTTTTTTACGCTCTAAAATCTCTTGCTCATGCATTTTATCGCTGACTTCGACTTTCTTAGCACGCTCAATAACAAATTGTTTACGATCTCGTTCGCGCTCTTCAACTTCACGAACCCGCTGGTCTCTCATTTCGCCGGTGCCTTTTTCGCGCTCAAGCGCCTTGCGCTCAAGAATCACCTGACGGGTGTAATAATCTTCAAATCTCTCTTCAAGATTGCGTTTTTCAATATCAAAATTTTCATCGTTTTGGGCCCAAGCCAAAACCCCAAATAAGGGTGAAAAATAGGCAGCGCATAAAAATAGGGCCAAAACATAAGGCTTCATAGCTCTATTTTGGACCTAAAGAGCCAGAGATAACAATTCTCTTTGCATTTGCTCGACCTAAATCCTAAACCTAACCCCCTATGGACGCATTAATCGAGTTTGGTCTCTTTTCTGGCAAAATCTTAGTAGTTTTTATTTTCATCGTGGCCCTGCTTGTCGTCGCGCTGATTTTTTCAACCCGCAATAAAAACCGCCCGGGCATGGAAATTGAAAATCTAAATGAAAAAAATGATGAGCTTAAAGATATTCTGAGCGCCTTCGTTTTAGATAAAAAAGACTATAAAAAGCAGCTCAAAGCGAAAGAAAAAGAAGAGAAAAAAGATAAAACAAAGAAAGCTCATGTCTATCAACTCTCTTTTGACGGCGATATTAGCGCTTCACAAGTGAAAGAGCTGCGCGATGAAGTCACGGCCGTTTTGAATGTGGCTCAAAAAGGCGAAGAAGTTGTCGTTTGTGTTGAAAGCCCTGGCGGTATGGTCAGCGGCTACGGCTTGGCGGCGGCTGAGCTTGTGCGCATTCGCGATGCTGGTTTAAATCTCACTGTTTGCGTCGATAAAGTAGCGGCCAGTGGCGGCTACATGATGGCCTGTACGGCCCACAAAATCGTGGCGGCTCCTTTTGCTATTCTTGGCTCAATTGGTGTTTTAGCTCAAGTCCCTAATGTTCATAGGCTTTTGAAAAAGCATGATATTGATTACGAAGAGATGACTTCTGGCCAATACAAACGCACGGTCAGCGTCTTCGGTGAAATCACTGAGAAAGGCCGCGAAAAATTTAAAGAACAGCTGCAAGACACCCACATCCTCTTCAAAAAATGGGTGCACACGTATCGTCCGCAACTCAATCTTGAAGAAGTGGCCACTGGTGAATATTGGTTTGGTCTTAAAGCTATTGATTTAAAACTGGTTGATCAAATCGAAACGAGCGATCAGTATTTACAAAAACTTTTAAACACTCACACCGTCATTAAAATTAAGTTTCAACAGAAGAAAAAGCTCGGCGATAAAATCTCTGAAGCTTTCGGCATGATTATCGATCGCAGCTTCGATAAGCTTCTTCAGAAAAACAATCCGCTTTAATTATTGTAAGAGAGGCTCTTGTAGAGAGCCTTGCAAAAGATAGACAGCGCCTCGTTGACCACTTGAGAAACCCGTGATCTTGCCCGATTCAAATTTTCGATCTTGAAGCAGAACTTCGTATTTAAATGGCAACCTCTTATCTCGAGCCACCATCTCAAACTGCCCTTCAGCGAATAAATTACCATTATCTAACATAGCAAAGCGTGACTCAGACTTAGCAATTTTAATAGCCTCATTGGTTTCAGTTGCGATCGACTGAGATCTCATCAACTGGCTCGCCACACCGTAAAAGGTATCATTGGATGCGAATGTCACTTCATTCAGCATGATCGTGCCTTTTACATTATAGAATTCATGAAAATCAGTTTTTGATTGCAAGTTCAGCTTCATTTCACGATACGGGAAAATATTAAATTTCTTAAAAGGACCGGAGTGCTCGTTTATATCTAAACTGAAAATCATATTCACCGCATCTGAGCTGGGTAGCTTTTCAAATTGCAATTGGGTTTGAGCCCCCAGACCCAATGAGTTCGCAGATCGCACCTGGCCAACATTGTGCCCATCTTTATAATTGACCTCAAATTGGGCCGGGCCCACCTCAAGCCGACGATTTGGGTCCAGCAAGCTGAGAAAAACTTCAGCACCCTCTACATCTCCTTCAGCTTTCCATCTGTTTTTTTCTGGCCAGATGAGAGTTCCGCTCGCCGCCCCATAATTGCTGAGGTTTTTAAAGGCCGGCAAACCAAAGGCGTCCAGCACATCTTTGACACTCACCTTTTGAAACTGAATACTCAGCGGGTAAGCCTCCGCGCGAGATAAGTACAACCCTTCAGTCACAAAAATAAAATCACCTAAATCACCTTTTGAAGTGCATTGATTCAGACTGAATTTGAGATTTTTCCATTCACGAATATAGCCTTGAGTCGCAATAGTGCAACTGCTCCATTGGTGGAGCGGCTTGAAATCTTGAATATTGAGAAGGCCCCAGCGATCAAGCAACATCACCAAATTTGCAATGGGAACATCAGACCATTTGAGATAATTTGAAATCTGGCTCTTTTCAATTTGCCATGCGCCTTCAAAATTAATTTGCCCTTCTT
This sequence comes from uncultured Pseudobdellovibrionaceae bacterium, assembly GCA_964360255.1. Lineage (GTDB taxonomy): Bacteria > Bdellovibrionota > Bdellovibrionia > Bdellovibrionales > UBA1609 > CAYHVK01. The sequence continues at coordinate 138,593 of CAYHVK010000004.1, forward strand.
TAAGATTGCCTTCGCCCTTCCAGCTGACGTCCTGCTCAGAAACCTTGATTTGAATTTGTGTCGGACCGAAAGGTTGCCCCGCCGACCAATAAAAGCCGGGCCAGAATATAAATTCCGCGTGGCCTTCGCCGTTCTGCTGATTAAACTTCAAACTGACGTCAGCCAATTGAAATTGCGGCTCGACCTGATCATTAATAATCAACCGCAAATTATGAATGCTAAACTCGGTTATATAGCGAAGAGTGTTGTTGATTTCTTTCTTCCAGCGAGTGGCTAAGAATTTTTCGATATTTTGAATTTCAGAATTAATATCACCGGCTGACGAAGACGTATCTTGCGGGCAATTTGAAAGTCCTTCGCGCTCACGTAGATTCACACTGAGACGGCCAACTTGGACGTGTCCAAACTGAATCTTATCCTCCAACAATGAAGCGATCTTCAGCGGGATCACCAGCCGATCAGTTGTGAGCCTCGAGGAGCTCACACACGGGTCTTTGGCACCGAACTCCACATCTGTCAGCTCAATAGCTAAATGAGGGCGCCAGCCGTTCGCTAATGAGATCTGAGCCTTATTGAAATTAAAATAGAATCGAGTCTGTTTTTTCTCTGCTAGGGAATGCACCCACTTCGCGACCACATCAGGCGCGAGGAGGACACGCACTCCACCGCCGACAAATGTACAAAAAAGCACACCGATTAATAGCGGCAACCACGAACGATTGGGCTGCAAAACTCACCTCTATTTAAAAAAGAACTTCTTAACTTCGTACTCTTTTTCACTCTTGGGAGTTTTAAACTCTACTATATCGCCTTTTTTCTTACCAATAATTGAACGTGCTAAAGGTGAGAAAACCGAAAGCTTGCCGTTTTTAACATCGGCCTCATCTTCGCCCACGATTTGGTAAGAAACTTCAGCATTGATATCAAGATCTTCGAGCACCACGTGAGCGCCGAAAATAATACGATCAGATTCTAAGGCTGACGGATCAATTACTTCAGAATTTGCGATTTTACTTTGAATGTCGGCAATACGGGCTTCAATAAAGCCCTGACGTTCTTTCGCTGCATCATAATCAGCATTTTCGCTTAAATCGCCATTCGAGCGAGCCTCTTCAATAGCTTTAATTACATTCGGTCGCTCAAATTGCAAAAGCTGCTTAAGTTCTTCTTCAAGCCTAGCTTTACCTTGGACCGTCATCGGTTGTTTCTGCTCACCCATAAAATCTCCATGTTTCGAGAAGGGCAGCATTATAATGACAATTCACGTCTAGTCTAGAATTTTGCACCGCATCATAAATTGAGCGAAACTGTTCTATTGCTATTTAACTGTAGAGCCGAAACAATAAATAGGTCTGAGGTACAATAGAGTGAGTTCTGCCCGTTTTAATCCCATCAATGTCGACAGTATTGTAAAACGTATAAATAAATCCGACTCCATATTGTTATCAACTCATAGGCAATGTGATGGAGATGGCCTCGGCGCCATGCTCGGCCTTTACCATGCTCTTAAGAAAGTCGGCAAAGATGTACGCGTCCTCACCGTAGATGAGGTACCTAGAAAATATAATTTTCTTGAACCCGAGAAATATCTCGAGGTTTATGAAGATCTTAAGACGCCCATTGAAAAGACTGACTTGGCGATGATTTTTGATACCAATGACCGCCGACTTATTGAACCCCTCTTCACTAAACTTGAAGAGCAAGCAAAAGATATCATCTTTGTCGATCACCACCCGATTTTGCATCAAGGGCCCGAGCCAACGCCAGGTTCATTTATCGATACCAGTGCAGCCAGCACCGGTGAAATTAGTTTTTGTATTATTAAGGCTATGGGTATTCGCCTTGACGAAAAAATTGCCCGCGCTCTTTATACAAGCCTCGCCTTTGACACGCAGATCTTCAGATATGTTAAAAACTCGGGCAGCTCGCACGTGATCGCCGCCGAGCTTTTAGAGTTTGAACGTCAGGCGGAGAAAATTCACCGCAGTCTTTTTGCCAACTATACTCGCCAAAAAATTACTTATCTTGGTAAAGTTCTCAGCGAAGTTGAGTATCTTGCGGATGACCGTGTAGCGATCTCTTGCCTCTCAAAAAAAGATCTCAGCGATCACAAGCTAGATATGGATGATTCACGGGATGTGATCGATATGATCATGAACGTGAACTCTGTTGAGTGCGCCGCTCTTTTTCGTGAAGAGGCCACTGGTATTTACCGCATGAGCTTACGAAGCAAAGGCCATCTTGAAGTCTTAAATATTGCAGAGGGATTAGGTGGCGGCGGCCATTTATACGCTGCCGGAGCAGAAATCAAAGGTGACTATGCTACAATTCGCAAACAAGTCGTCGATTTATTACTCGCCCGCCTCGACAAAAAATAATAAACTCATCAAGAGATGAAGAAGACCAACCCTAAATTTATTTGTCAGTGCAATCAGATTCCAAGAGATGTGATTGAAGCGGCTATTGTTCGGGGCTGTAAATCAGTGCAAAAAGTCGCCATCGCCACAACAGCCGGAGCTGGCCAGTGCGGCGGCACCTGCCAACCCGAAATTCAAAAAATCATCGATGAAATGTTAACGAGTGATCCGGCCAAGAGCCAAGCACCAGGAAGCGATTTCAACAAAAAAGAGCCGAAATGAAAATGCAAAAAATCGCAATTATCGGCAATTCGGGCGGCGGCAAAACTGCTTTGGCCCGTCACCTTGGGCAACTTTACGGTTTGCCGGTGACCCACGTCGATTCGATTCAGTTTTTGCCCGGAATGAAAATTCGTCCTCATGCCGAATCCATACAAATTCTCTCAGAAATTCAGACTCGAGAGGCTTGGATTATCGATGGGTACGGGCCACTTGATATTTTAACGGGCCGCCTGGCCTTAGCCGATCAAATCTATTTTATCGACCTGCCAATTTGGCGGCATTTTTGGTGGTGCACAAAACGCCAAGTGAAAAATATTTTCTCTCGGCGAGCTGAATTAGTAGAAGGTTGTAATGAACTCACTTTTGAACACACGAAAAAGCTCTACCAATCTCTTTGGCAAGTTCACACCAAGATGCGCCCCGAAATGCTGCGCATTCTAGGACGCGAACCTCTATGCGAAAAGACCATGCACGTCCATACGCTCCACCAGCTGCGCGAACTTATGCGACCCTGAGAGCATATTTTAGCAAAGCTTCTGACATAAATAGCCAGAGTTTGACACCTACAGACGACGTTCGATAGTGAGCAAAGGCACTAGGTACCGCTCGTGCTCGTTATCGAACGTCGTCTGTATGCATTAATGAAGTTATCAATTGGTAACCTATCGGGCGAGGCGATAGGCAATCATGGCTTCAACGTCGGGGCGGCACGTACCGCAAGCGGTGCTGGCTGACGTCCATTCGCTGACTTTTTTAGGAGTGTGAGCGCCCACAACAATGGCGCGGTCAATGGTTTCGCAAGCAACAACGCGGCAGTGGCAAACCTCTTCGGCCTCATAAGGATACTTCCATTGGCCTTTTAATTTTAAAATCAATTCACGCATGAGCATTTCAGCGGTGGTGGTGCCCACAGGATAAGACAAATCACCAAGGCCACCCGTCATACGCGAGCGCCATTTTTCTGCGAGCCGGATTAAATCCGGCCCACCAATTACTTTTAAAGAAGATTTTTGAATAATACCATTATCGTCAATTTCAAGCTGGCCGAAAATTTCTTCTCGACCAGGAATGCTAATTTTCTCAGTAATAATCTTATTAGACATATCCACCAGTCCTATTAAACGTGCTTTCCATTTGCATGTACACCCGAGGTTTTGGATGCATGACCTGAAGTTTGAGATGTCACTGCTGACTCAGAAGTCGCTGGTACGGCTAACATGCCTTCAGCTATGAGCTCTTCATCACTACCAATCCCCTCACCACCGAGTACACCTGTCACTTTTGCTAATGACCAACGACGGAATCTTTCAACGAAAGAATAAGCGGCTGGAATAATAATTAAAGTTAATAGTGTCGAGCTGATCAAACCACCGACGATGGCAATACCCATACTTGTACGCTGCTTTGAAGCTTCGTTAAGACCAATTGCAAGAGGCATCGTACCGGCAATCAGCGCCATTGTAGTCATAATGATTGGGCGCAAACGCACTCGACCCGCTTCAACAATAGCTTCTACCAGTGACATACCTTTTCTGAGCTCTTGATTCGCGTAATCCACGAGAAGAATAGAGTTCTTCGTCGAGACACCGAGAAGCATAATCACACCAATCCACGAGAAAATATTAAGGGATTCATTCGTGATAAAAAGGGCGAAGAACGAACCCGCAATTGCTAGTGGAAGCGCAAGCATGATTGTAAATGGAGTTACAAAAGACTCATACAAACTTGCAAGTACAAGATAGATGAAAAGAATACCGAGGCCCATGGCCATGATCATGCTTGCACCTAACTCTTCAAAGTTCTCGGCTTGACCGATGTACATATAAGTCATTCCATCAGGAAGTTTTGTTTCTGGATCCTGCTCGAGCATAACTTTTACGTCAGCTAAGATATCACCAAAACCTGCGCCCGGTGCTACGTCACCGTTAATTTGCACATAGCGATTGCGATCTTGACGAGTGATCTTCGACGGACCCGTTGTTTCAACCGCATTGGCAATTCGTGAAATCGGAACCAATCGTCCATTGATGTTCGGTACGTAAGTTTCAGCATATGCTGCTTTTAAATCACGCTGATCATCCTTAAGACGAACTCGAATATCATACTCACGATCATTCTCTCTGAATTTGGCGGCTTCAACACCATCCACCTGCGCGCGAAGTTCTCCGCCCGCAGCTGTACTTGATACACCCAACGCCTCTTGGCGTTCTTTAATAAATTGAACTTGAAACTCAGGTTTGCCAGGCCGGAAGCTCACATCCGGATCTAATAGTTTTGGATATTTTTTAAGTTTTTCATAAAGTTTCAATCCTACTTTTTCGAGTTCTTTAATATCAGTACCTACGATGTTAAGCGTGAAAGGACGCATACCGCCGCCCACCGCATCGTAATCTTTCACTTGCGGAGTGTATTCGGCATAAGGTTTGAGCTGTTCACGAATTTTGGCTTTAACACCACTCGTATCCAGTTTACGCTCTGACCGCGGAACAAGTTCAACGAAGGCGTTGGCCGTCGTCGCGTCCCCATCTTTGTTACCGGATGTACTGCCTACAATACGAACCTCAGGGTTCGAGCGAATAATTTTATCCATCTCAAGTAAGAGCGAATCAGTTTTTTCAAGGGACGTCCCTGGTGGAGTCGAGAAGGAAACTAAGAACTCACCGGCATCCTGTGGTGGCAAGAATGTCTTTGTCACTTTGCCTGCAGCCATAATACTAAGAGCGAAAATTAAAAAACCTCCGCCTAATGTTTTAATCGGATGTTTAAGCACCCAGTGAATAATAGACACATAACGCGTCTCTAGGGCTGTTTGAAAACGATCAAAAGGACCAATCAAATAACGATAAACAAAACGAGTCTTATCGTGCTCGGCCGAAGTGGCCATGTAAGCTGAAAGCATTGGTGCCACAGTCATTGCATCCATCAATGAAATGATCATTGCGAAACATACAGTGAGACCGAATTCTTTGAAGAACTGTCCGACTACCCCAGATAAAAATCCGACGGGACCAAACACCGCGATCACGGTGAACGTCGTCGCAATAACAGCCAGGCGCACTTCACCCGTTCCTTCAATGGCGGCTTTGAGTGGTGATTTACCTAATTCTAAGTGGCGGAAAATATTTTCTCGCACCACAATGGCATCATCTACGAGAAGACCCACCGCCAAAGTCAGGGCTAAAAGTGACATTAAGTTAATTGAGAAACCGGCGAGTGACATTAATATAAAGGCGCCGATCATCGAGTTCGGAAGAGCCAGTGACGTAATAAACGTCGAGCGACCGCTACCTAAGAATAAGAACACAACAACAATCGCGAGCAATACACCGATAATAATTGTTTCTGTCACATCGACAATGTTGGCATGAATCCATTTTGAGCCATCACGGACAATAAGAAGCTCAGCTTTGTTCTCTTTTTTCAAGCTGGCATTGATTTTATCAACCTTTTTCAAAAGCTCATCTACCACACGAGTCGTGTTGGCGCCCGACTGTTTGTAAATCAAAATAAAGAGAGATTTTTCGCCATTGACGTAAGTGCGAGATTTTTCGTCTTCTAAAGTATCATTAATTTCGCCCACGTCTTTAACTGTGACCGGGACATCGTTACCGAAGAAATTGACGATCACCGACGAGATGTCTTCAATTTTCGGAAACTCACCCATACTGCGGTAAACAAGTTCATTGGTTTTTGTTTCTTTTTTACCAATCGGAACATTCTCACCCGAGAGTTTAATTCGCTCTGCCACCTGGATGGCAGAAACTTCGTGAGCTTTAAGTTTATTACGATCGAGAACAACTTGAATTTCACGCTTACGACCGCCCAGAACTTCAACAAGCCCCACTTGACGAACTTGCTCGAGCTGCGGACGAATCTCTTCGTCCGCAAAATCAAAAAGATCTTTCGCATCCATATTCGACTTTAAAGCTAAACTGAGAATGGCTTGATCGGCCGGGTCAATACGACGAATGATCGGCTCATCAATTTCGTTAGGCATATTACGTTTGGCCCGAGTCACGGCATTACGAATTTGATCTTCAGCATAACGAATGTCCACGTCGAGATAGAATTCAGCGACTACCGTACCCACTCCCTCTTGGCCAACAGCCGAGAGACGCTTAAGGCCTGAAATTGTCGAGATTTCATTCTCCATGGGTTTTACAATAAGAGTTTCAATTTCTGCTGGGCCCGCTCCGCGATAAGGAACATTCACCGTTACAATAGGAAACGTTACATCGGGGAATAAATCCACCGGCATTCTTTGCATAAAAATTAAACCGGCGACGATAATAAGACTCAAAATACTAGTAATAAAAACGGGTCTACTAATTGATAGCTTTGCTAAATCCATAAATTAATCCTTGCGATAGAGGCCGAGTTGGTTGATTTGACGAATTAGCTCTGACTGATAATTAATCAAATTTAAAGTAGCTGATAAATAATCCTGCTCATACTGAAGCACTTGAAATAAAGTTGTTCGGCCACGTTGGTGGCGACGACGTTCAAGATCCATCTTCTGTCTTTGTGTCTTGAGCAGACTTTGAGAGAGCTCATAACGACGTTTCGTACTTTGCAGGTTCGATACAAGAGTTTTCTGGTCACGATCATTATTAAGCTTTTGTTTTTTTAGTAAATGGTCTTTTGCCCCTAACTCTTGCTTATAACCTTGGCGAATTTTAATGGGATCCCAAAAAAACAGCGGAGCTTGAAAGCGCACACCCACAACATAAATCGGGTGATCACTGTCCCATGAGTCTTCATAGGCTCGGCCTTCACGTTGACCAAGACCATTGTATGAGTAAGTCCCATAAACATCTAAAATCGGTTTTAATTTTTCAATAGACATTTGGTTGTCAGATTTTCCAATTAAGATCTCTTGCTCTACAGCTCGTGTCTGATCGAGATTCAGTTCTGGATCATATACAATATGTGTTGGCGTTTTAATAACGGGCTCACCCAAAACTTCTTTGACCTCATCTGAAGAAATTCCACGCATTGTATTGAATGCACGCACCGCCGCCCGCTCATTCTCTTCAGCCTCTAAAACTTCAAGTTCGCTGAGTTCTTTTGCGGCTCGAGCTTGCACAAGATCTGCACCCTCTGCCAGCGCATTCGCTGCACGTCCCTTCATCCAATTGAAGAGCTTGCTATTCACCTCATAACTCTCGCGGCGAGCCTTTAGAATTTCTCGTGCAAAGTAAAGTGCATTGTAAGTTGTTTGAGCTTCGATGCGAATGCTATCGAGATTGAGGCGCTGCTCATAAAAAGCTTTCTTTTGAACGGCACCAATAGCATCACTCTCTGCGCGAATACGTGAACCAAAACCATTGCGCCATAAAGATTGGGTGAGCTCAACAGAAGGCGATGCCGTATAATACTCAGGCACCGGTACAAATGCTGAACCCGCACCAATTGTATCGCGATAATGAGTTCCATAATTCAATTTTAAATTTGTACCTGTGCTAAAATCTTTTTCGATCCCAATATTGTATTCAGAGGTGTCCGTACGCTCACCATCAATGTTCTGATTGAATGTCGGCTTTTCATTTCGGCCCTCTTGATACATCACTGAAATTTGAGGCAAGAAAAGAACATTTTTCTCGGAGCTTCGTTTTTTTGCACCTTCGAAACCCTCTTGGGCGGCACGATAGGCCGGGTTGCCACCCGCCACTTGTGAAAGATAATCATCCATGTTTATGGATGCACTTTTTGCCGCACCCGGTGTTTCAGCACGGCTGCTCGCCGCCCCTGCTAAAATTAGCATAATTGTTAAGCTCATTATTAATATCAAACACAACTGCTTCATAACTAACCTTTACCTTCTTTTTCTGGACTCATTCCGTTTAAAAACATTTCTAAAATCGCGTGCACGTATCGTTCACGTACTTTTTGATCAAATATATTTTCATTCTGCATTTTCTTACGCATGTGGTTCATCCGCAGCGTGTGCTGAATGCCACCAAAGAAAGTGCTGCAAATATCCATCGCGTGGATATCTGAGCGCAAGTAACCTTGTTTTTGAGCGGAGCGAATAAATCCTGCTACTTTATCAAAAAACTGAAAAGCAATATCTTGAAAGACCTCGCTCGCATGGGAGTTTCCATTTTCAATTTCACGACGCATGATTTGGCACGCGTCCGGGTTTTTTAGATTATCATCAATCATGTATTCGATTAAAAGACGTAACCTAAAACGAAAATCGTCGTTAGACGTCGGACGCAGGATTTTTGTCTCGAGAAAATTGGTCCACTCATCGACAAATGCATTGAAACAAGCGTGATAGAGACCTTCTTTGCCTCCGAAATGATAACTCACTAATGCAACGTTCACGTCCGCATTCTCAGCAATTTCTTTTACCGAAGAAGCCTCGAATCCTTTTTGGGCGAAAAGCTCACGAGAAGTTTTCACCAGGCGCTCTTTGGTTGCGAGATCTTTATCTTTGTTCTTAGAGTCCTTATTATCTGCCATTTAAATATGTTAAATGATCGTTTAACTTTATTAAACAGTTATTTTACGCGTCAAATACGAATTATTGACCTTGTTAGGAATTTCAAATACTTAACACGTCTCAAAGGGAGATTTGATGGCTCTACTTAGTGTGAATGTAAACAAGATTGCAACGCTTCGAAACGCCCGCGGGGGCGATGTTCCAAACGTTGTGCAATGTTCAAAAGACATCCTCGACTTCGGCGCCGCCGGAATCACTGTTCACCCTCGACCTGATGAGCGCCATATTAAATTTCAGGACGTTCGTGATATTAAAAAAATGCTCATGGCCTACAACATTGAAAAAGGCGGCTTACGAGAATTCAATATCGAAGGTTATCCAAGCCCTGAGTTTATGGCTCTTATTGCTGAAATTAAACCCGATCAATGTACGCTTGTACCTGACCCCCCAGATGTCATCACATCAAATGCCGGATGGAAGCTCGCCAAGAACAAAGCTTTCCTAAAAGATGTCACTCGTCAGCTTCAAGGCAGCGGCGCGAGAGTCTCTCTATTTATAGATGTTTTTGAATGGTCAGCAGAAGAGACCGAAGCGCTTAAAGAAATTCATGCTGATCGAGTTGAGCTTTATACTGAGAAATTTGCGGCCTCCTACCCCACTCCCGAGCGAGATTCTGTGGTCCAAGTTTACGCAAAAGTGGCTCGTGAACTCACATCCTTAAGTTTTGGCATTAATGCCGGCCATGACCTGAACCTTGAGAATTCAGCCTACTTGATCAAGAATGTACCTGATATCCTTGAGGTTTCTATAGGGCATGCCCTTATTTCAGAGGCTCTTTACCTAGGGCTACATACGACAATAGGGCGATATTTAAGCGCTTTACGGTAGGTAAAAACAAAGTTTAATAATAAATCTAAAAGACGCTTGAGCCTGAGGGCAATCTTTAGTACAAACAATCCCTTGCGGAGGCCCCATGGCAAAAAAAGGTAAAGTTAGAATCATCACTCTTGAATGTACAGAAGCGCGCCCATTGGGTTTGCCACCTTCACGTTACACAACTATGAAGAACACTCAGACGCACCCAGAGCGCCTTGAAAAGAAGAAATACAATCCCAACATGAAGAAGCACACTCTTCATAAAGAGATTAAGTAATCTAAATTTCGCAGAAATTTAGATCTTCATAAATGTTGAATTAAAAGGGAGCTTTTTAGGCTCCCTTTTTTATTGTCTGATAAAAATCCAGAGTGTTCTGAACTTTCCGACACCACTGCTGCGCAGGTAACTTGCAGTGCGCAAAGGGTCTTCATGCGACCGCCACGTTAAGCAACACTCCATTGACCAGTAATACTAATCAGCTTTAATACCAATTTTCCGTTTTGAAATATTCGTAGATGGATTCATCAACTCTCGAATTGCATCGAAAATAACTTTAAATTGAGCATCATATTTATTTTCAAGCATTGCGAGTTTTCTGGCCAAATCTTGATTCGATAATAAAAACTCTCGGAGTTTTACGAAGGTTCGCATTATCTCAATATTCACAAGAGCGGCTTTTTCACTACGAAGAACACTCGACAACATTGCGACTCCTTGCTCGGTAAAAACCAACGGCAAGTAACGTCGGCCACCTCGCAAACCTGACTCTTTATTTATTTTTGAGGTGCCAGATTGGCGCCTCAAAAATTCCTCCTCAATTTCAGTTACTTGGAAGACAAAGTCCTCTGGAAATCTAATCTGATTACGGCGGACAGAACGGGATAAAGATCGGACGGGTTGAAAAGTGAATTAAATCAGATGGCGGCCGACTAGTGGGCGCGCCTGATCGAAACCTTCATTGCGTACATTTTCAGTAACACCGGGCTCGATTTGTTTTTTAACTTGGGCCGAGAAGATTCCATTATAGACAAATTCAATGGCAGAAGTTGCAAGCTGACCAATTGCAGTCACCGACTGACGAATCTTACCAAAATTAGGTTGAGCCATGAGAGCTTGTGAAATTGTCTTTTCCATTAGTCTTTATCGCCTTTTTGCCACGTCAAAAACTCTTCAGGTTGGTGACGAACGATTTTGCCTTCGATCATATAGATCACATCTTCGCAAATGTTGGTAGCATAATCTGCCACACGCTCTAAGTGACGAGAGATAGAGAGATAATGGATAAACGATTCTACGTGCTCAGGATTCTTACGGATTCCGTCGTACACAAGAGCATAAACTGACTTATTAATGGCATCTACGGCATCATCGTCTTCGCAGACCTTCTTAGCCATAGCTACGTTTCCCTGCACAAAACAATCAAGGGAGTTGCGGAGCATTTTCACCGACAACTGCCACATATTCTCAAAATCGAATGGAATGGCTAAAGGCGCCTGTTTTTGAAGGTAAATCACACGCTCAGCGATATTCACCGCTAAGTCGCTCACGCGCTCAAGATCGTTATTGATTTTTAAAGTTGCGATCACAAAACGCAAATCATTAGCTACAGGAGTGTGAAGGGCCAAAATCTTCAGGCACTCTTCTTCGATCTCTACTTCTTTAAGATCAACTTGATTGTCATATTTAATAACTTCACGGGCGAGATCGCCATCCATACGTTTCAAAGCCAGGCCGGCTTTATTCAAACTCGTTTCAGCCAAGCTTCCTAAATAGAGAAGACGCTGCTTTAACTGCTCAAGCTCTGTGTTTAAATGAACTGACAAGGCGGCTCCTAACCAAAACGTCCAGTGATGTAATCTTCTGTACGCTTTTCTTTCGGGTTCGTAAATATCTTCTTCGTTTCGCTCGACTCGATCAAGTCCCCATCATAGAAAAAGTGGGTGTTGTCCGACACTCGCGCCGCTTGTTGCATATTATGGGTGACAATCACAATTGAGTAATTGGCCCGCAATTCAGCAATTAAGTCTTCAATTCTCGCCGTTGAGCGTGGATCTAGCGCCGAACACGGCTCATCCATCAAAATAATCTCAGGCTCCATTGCAATGGCGCGAGCGATGCAAAGTCTTTGCTGCTGACCACCTGACAGAGCAAAAGCGGACTCCTGCAGGCGATCTTTCACTTCATCCCATAAAGCCGCTTTTCGCAAGCAATCTTCAACGAGCTCATCGTAGTTGCCCTTGTAACTATTGAGTTTGGGGCCCCAAGTAATATTATTGTAAATAGATTTCGGGAATGGATTCGGCTTTTGAAATACCATGCCGATTTTACGACGAATGAGCGCCGGATCTTCTTTGCGGGACGCCACATTTCTGCCGTGAAAAAGAATCTCACCTTCAAGGCGGACACCTTCGATAAACTCATTCATTCGGTTTAAAGAGCGCAAGTAAGTGCTCTTTCCGCAACCTGAAGGGCCGATCACTGCAGCCACTTCGTTTTTGCGAAACTGTAAAGAAACTTCTTTAACGGCTTGTTTCGGCCCGTAAAAAACTGAGAGTTCTTTCGTTTCTAAAACTATAGGCTTCATTTGTACCTCTGAGCTCGTTCACGAATTACGATAGCCACCAAATTCAATATAAAGAGAAAAACCATAAGAACAATAATACCAGCGGCTGCAAGACCGTGGAAGTCCGCCGATGGGCGACCGGCCCAGTTGAAAATCTGAACTGGTAATACGGTAAATGAATCGTTCATCGATTCAGGCACAAAGGCGACATAACTCAAAGCACCTATCAAAATCAGCGGAGCCGTCTCACCCATCGCCCGAGAAAGCGCCAAGATAATACCGGTCATGATTCCTGAAGCTGCGGCTGGCAGAACTTGGCCAAGGGTCACTTGCCATTTACGGGCGCCTAAAGCGTAAGCTGCATCACGAAGCGTACGGGGCACGGCACGAATTGCACCCTGAGCCGAAATCACAATCACCGGGAGAATTAAAAGACTGAGAGTTAAAGCTCCAGCTAAAACACTTTTGCCCATACCGAAGGCACGTACGAAAACCGTGAGACCCACGAGACCATAAATAATTGAAGGCATACCCGCTAAAGTGGCAATATTGACCTGCACGAGGTCAGAGAATTTACCTTCGGGCATATACTCTTCGAGATAAAACGCCGTTGCAATGCCCACTGGCACCGAAATTAAGGCGGTTAAGCACATAATCCAAACCGAACCCCAGATGGCGGCATAAATACCGGCTTGTGTAGCTTTACGAGAAGGAAAGTTCGTCAAGAAGTGAGGGGCCAGCCACGGTAAACCTTCGCGTAAAATTGTATAGAGCAAAATTGCCAGCACCGCGATGCCAAGAAATGCCATTGAAAAACACGCGATTCTAAAAATCTTCTCAATAATACGGCGACTCCTCAATCAACACCTCGCGGAGCCCGTAAAATCAAGTAAGTTCCGAAACCGTTCATAAAAAGTGTCATTATCAAAAGAACAAAACCAACGGCAAAACTACTGAGGTATTCAACTCCGCCCGCCTCAACATCACCGAGACTCACTTGCACAATATAAGCCGTCATCGTTTGAATACTTTCAAAAAAACTACCGGTCATTTTCGGAGTTGAACCAGCGGCTAATGTAACCGCCATCGTTTCACCCACGGCTCGTGAAAGCGCGAGCAATACAGCCGCCACAACTCGACCTGAAGCTGCTGGTAATAAAATATCTTGAATCACTTCGCGCGAAGTAGCGCCTAGCGAGTAGGCTCCATCACGAAGGCTTCGTGGTAAAGCGCGAAAGGCGTCATCACAAAGTGAAGCCACCATGGGTAAAATCATAATGCCCACAACAATTGAAGCGCTAAGACCGTTAAAGATTTCAATATTCGGAAAAATTTCACGCAAAGCCGGCGTAATCACCGTCAAAGCAAAGTAACCGTAAACCACGGTTGGAATACCCGCGAGAATTTCGAGTATGGGCTTCAGCCACGAACGTAAACGCGGCGAAGAGAACTCACTGAGCTGAATCGCAATCATCAAACCAAAAGGCAGCGCAATGGCAATAGCACCGAAAGAGACCAGAGCAGTGCCGCAAATCAGCGGCCAGACTCCGAAAGTTTTTGGCTCGATTAAAGGGCCCCAATCGGTGCCCCCAAAAAAATCAGCGAATGAAACTAATTGGAAGAACGCGATGGTTTCGCGCCCCAAGATAAAAACTGTAACGACTGTCGTAACCAAAGTGACAAAAACGCCAACCCGGAATACCCAAGCCAGCGCCTTATCAATAAAAAGATTCTTTTTGTCGTTAAAAGTCACTTTGCCTTACAAATTATTTAAGCGCTGTAAAATCTTTCTTCGCCTTTTTGTATTTAGCATCCGGCAGCGGAACATATCCTACTTCTTTAACTAAAGTTTTCACATTGTCGATGTAGAAGTTAACGAACTCTTTCACTTCAGAACGCTTAGCTGCTGGCTTAGAAACATAGATATAAACAATACGTGAAAGCGGTGCGTACGACCCATCATTGATTGTTTTTTCGTTGGGCTCGATAGCCCCTTTGCCGCTATCAACTAGTAATGCGCGGAGTTTATCTTTATGGCTCGCATAGTAAGCAAAACCAAAATAACCAAGAGCGTTTTTATTACCCATAACCCCATTCACAAGAACATTGTCATCTTCACTCTGTGTGAAGTCTTTGCGTGACAACTGAGACTTGCCGTTGATGGCTTCAGTGAAATAATCAAAAGTTCCAGAATCTGTACCTGGGCCAAAAAGAAGAATCTTTTCGTTCGGCCATGCCGGATTCACATCTTTCCAAGTTTTAACTTTGCTGTTTGGTTCCCACATTTTTTTAAGGTCTGCCACGGTGATTTTCTGTGCCCATGTGTTCTCCTTATTCACAACAACTACGATACCATCATGTGCCACCGGAACGGCGATGTAATCAATGCCGTGCGCTTTCGCTTCTTTGGCTTCGCTATCTTTAATTGTGCGAGAAGCATTGTTGATATCGATTTCGCCTTTAGCGAACTTCGCAAAACCGCCACCAGTACCCGACGTGCCCACAGTCACACGAATTTTCGGAAATTTTGCGCCGAATTCTTCGGCTACAGCTTCAGTGATAGGAAACACTGTGCTCGAACCATCAACTTTAACCTGACCTTCTGGTGCTGCGAATGAAGTCGCCCCCACTAATAATGCCGATGCAATAACTAAATTGAATAGATTTTTTGACATAGAACCTCCAAGTTCAAGGAAGCTTAACGAATGTTTATTAGGGTTTTATTAGGATTCCCTATTTTTTAGGGGAATGGTAATAGAAAAGGTGCTTCCTTGACCGACCTGGCTCTGAGCCTCGACTTGGCCACGGTGTGCTGAAGCGATATATTTCACAATTGAGAGGCCTAGTCCGGTGCCACCCACGTCTCGCCCACGAGCTTTATCAACCCGATAAAAACGCTCAAAAATACGCCCCAAGTGCTTTTCAGGAATACCAATACCTTCATCAGTGACCTGAATCCGGCAATTGGTTCCTTGGGCATAGGCCTGAATTTTTACTGACTTACCGGGATCGCTATAACGGATAGCATTATCAATTAAATTCACCACGGCTTGCTCGAGTAAGTTGCGATCCATTTCAGCTTCGAGCTGGCGATCGACTTGGCTGACCAGAGAAATTTGTTTCGCACGGGCCGATACCTGGCACACTTCAAGCGCATTCTGAATGACTTCGCCAACGCTGACCATTTTCAATTCAATTTGATTGTCTTCAATATCTTTTTCAAGACGAGAAAGCGCGAGTAAATCTTCAATAATTTGATTGAGACGTGTGGCATGCTTTTGAATTATAGCAATATATTTTTTCATCTCTTGAGGATCTTGCACAGCCGGATTCAGCAGCGTTTCGGCAAAACCTTGAATGGAAGTGAGCGGAGTGCGCAATTCGTGTGAAACATTGGCAACAAAAGTTTTGCGCATACCTTCAAGCTCACGCATTCGAGTGATATCACTGAGCACAAGTACGAGGCCCGACGACTCAGCATTGGCTTGTAAAAGTGGGCGTGCCCGCACCTGCATAAAGCGAATGCCTTCGGCGGTGACGAGCTCAATATCTCTCTCGCCGCCCTTTTTCTGCGTCATTGAGTCTTCAATTAAATCTAAAATCTCAGGGACACGAATGACCTCTACAACTTTTTGATTTTGGGCTGATAAACGGGGTACTGATAAAATTTGTGAGGCGGCGCGATTCATATGCAAAATGTTTTTATTAACATCTAGGGCCACAACACCTTCGCCCATAGAAGAGAAAACTGCCTCTTGTTCATTTTTCTGCTGAAGTACAGTCTCCATACGAGTATTGAGTTGATTAGAAATCGAGTCGATCGAGCGCGCCAAATCACGAATCTCAAAACCTTCGCTCTCTCGCCCTGGTAGCTGGAGCATACCTTTCGCAGCCATCTTGCTCATTCTAGATTCAAGTAAAAGGATGGGACGATAAATAAAACGGGCCAAAACATAGCTGCCGACTAAAATAAAAAGGCTCAAGCCAAAGGCTCCGAACACAAAATCTTTAAAAATATAAGCCAGCCCCGCGCAGACGGCGCAGGCAATTAGAATACTGAAAAAAAGGCTCCAAAAGAATCGCTTAAATCTCATTGCAGATCTTTAAAGCGATACCCCACTCCTCTCACAGTTTCAATCATTCCACCGAGATCACCCATTTTTTTTCTGAGGCCGACCATTTGAAAGTCGATGGTGCGATCAGTAACGGAATAATTCTCACCGCGAATAGCTTCAACAATTTGCATACGAGTGAAAACCCACCCTGGTCGCTGCGCCAAGAACTGAAGAATTTTAAATTCAGATTGCGTCAGATCAATTTTTTCGCCGTTCACAAGCACTTCAACTTTACCTGGATTAATTTCTAAACCCGCTTGGCGAACGACGTCGAGAATGCCTTTCTGCGCTCCACCAACACGACGAAGAACGGCCTCGACTCGTGCCAGAAGAACTTTTGGGCTGAAAGGTTTAGTGACGTAATCGTCCGCCCCACTTTCAAGACCGCGAACAACATCATTCTCTTCACCTTTAGCGGTGACCATTACGATGGGCGTTTTTTTTGTGGCCTCTTGGGCACGTAAACGCGTACACACTTCAATGCCACTGAGGCCCGGCAACATAAGATCAAGAATAATAAGGTCAGGTTTTTTAGAAGCTATAGCCTGAAGACCCATCTCACCACTCGAAAATGTTTCGACGTGATAGCCTTCAAGAGATAAGTTAAATCGAATCAACTCAGCAATATCGTTTTCGTCTTCGATGACAAAAATTGATGACGCAGGTTTCATTCCGGCCCTCCCGGTCGTATTTTTACTTATGCGCACTATAACCTGTCATTATTTGAATTCGGTTTGAAAAAGAAAATATTTCTAAATCCATATGCTTTTTGACTTTACCGGCTGCGAGGCGAATGTTGCTAGGTCTACATATCGGGGGATATTGTGCAGTGGGTAAGACTTTACGGAATTAAGTGCTTAGGGCTACTAGTTCTCGGACTCTCATTGAATGCCGCACAGGCGGATGACAGCTTCAACATAAAACTTGAAAAAACACCCACGCTTTATAGAAGCTTAAAGCTGAAGGAAGCCCCAGCTGAAACCACTCTCTACTTCAACGATCCCTACTATAAAAAACAAAGTTTCTTCACCCGCATTCGCGCTGAAGCGGCCTACACAGTTTTATATGCTACGACTCCAACAAGTTCAGCACGTGTTGGCATTATCGATCAAGGGAGCATCGATAGCAGTAATCCTGAGCTTGTCGGCAAAATTCTTGCGGGCAGCGATGTGGGCAGCAATATCAATCACGGCCAATTTGTTTTAGGAATTATGGCCGCATCAAGTAACAATAGTTTTGGAATCAGTGGTGTCGCTGGTGCCCATTCTGAGTTCCTTTATAAATCGCTTCCCCTCGTCGACAAAAAACCGAACGCCGCCTTAATAGCAGAGTACATTCGTGAGTTCGGTCGCCTGGGTTTTGATGCGGTCAATTTGAGTTTTGCCATTGAACGCGAGTGCACGACACGAAACCCAGATGGCGGAAACTGTTATCATGCCATCGTCGCCAGCTCTGTGGTTCGCACGGCGATTCTTGAAACCGCTCGCGATTATAATACGATCTTTGTGGTTTCGGCTGGCAACAGTAGTCAACCGCTCCCGAGCTATACGACTCCTGAAAATGGTGTTTTAGTTGTGGGCGCGGCGACGAAAAGCTTAGAGGTCGCTGACTATACTAACAGCGGGCCTGGCGTTGATATTTACGTGGCCGAGCAAGGCATTTACGGCTTGAGCAAAAAAAGCGTATCTTCACCCCAAACCGGCACTTCATTTACCGCCCCGATTGTCACCGCAGCTGTTGCTCAGGTGAGCCGTTATTTGAAAAACAATGGGGTTAAAATGTCAGCGGGAGACATCGCGCGCCTTGTTATATCAACGTCTCAGTTTGAGTCGGGTCTCACAAAAAGAAATTCGAGCGGAAGGCATCTCGATTTTGGAAAACTGGCTGAAGAGGCTCAAAGATTGGTTCAAAGCCGCCGATAGACAATTATATGTCTATGATTTCAAGATACCAAAAACCAGGTGGATTCGTTCAGCTTTTACAGCTGATCGAAACGTGCGGCAAAGCCAAACAAGAAAACTTTTTAAATATTATTGAAAAAGAATCTCCTCGTTGGGCTGTTGTTATTAAACAAAAAATGCTCTCTCTTGAGAAAATCATGAGCTGGGATGACAACTCCCTCGCTGAGATTTTTGTGCGCGTGAATGAACTGACTTTAGCCACGGCCATGCATGGCTTTAAAGACCAAGACTGGGCGAAGATTTCAAAGACCTTCTCGCATCTTCAAAAGCGTCGCATTGAAGATCTTAAAAATTCAAAGCAACCCACTCCGCCTGAAATTTCGAGCGCTTTTGTAAAGGTGATCGAAGAAGTTCGCGCCATGATCAAAGACGGGCACCTTCGCGTGGATAAGTTTGCTCCAGAATTATTTCTTGAAGAAAACATTGAAGATAAAATCAGTAAAGGTGAAGTGGGCGGTAAAGTCGAAGGTACAATCACTTCGACCGTATCACACTCACCAGTGTCGACCCTGACCCCTGAAGAAACAGATGGTACGACTTTACGTTTTGATATGCCTAATGCCGGAGACAGCAGTGAACTCAAAGAGTTACGCCTTAAAGTTCAGGCTCTGCATAAAGAAAATGTTGAGCTAAAAAATGAATTGAAAATGGTTAAAGAGCGAATTGTACAAATTAAAAAACTCTCAGCTTAAAAATCAGTGATCAAAGTAAAATCTGAATGTTTAAGAAGAGCGGCGGCCGGCAGCTCTTTGTCTGCAGCCATCATTCTTTCAACGACGGATTCTTTTTTAGCTCCGCGCACGATCATCAAAATGGATTTGGTTTTTAAAAAGGCACCTAGACCAAAGGTCTGACCCCATGTTCCCTTCTCAAGATCTAAAACTTCAAGGGTTTTATTCGTCAGCGGCAAGCAGCCACTGAAAAACTCAGTTTGAATTCCGGGCTCATGAAAAGCCACGTGGCCGTTCATTCCTAAACCTAAAATGGCTAAGTCTGCCACTTCATCGCCTTTATCGAAAAAGCTCATTTGCTTTTGATAGCTAGCGAGATGATCAATAAAAAACTGTCTGAAGATATGCTTCTTCGGGCCTGTGGCTACGTCATCGATCTGGATAAACTTAAGGCCCTTCAAAAAGCCATGATTCTGAGCCTGCCAATCTTTATAAAGGGCTTTAGGCGTCTCACCGGCGGGCAGGTAAACGCTTTGAGCGTTGTACTTCTGTTTGCGTTCGGCCAGCCAGGTATTCGCTGCAGCAACCCAACTCGACTCGTCTTTGCATCTTAAGTGACGTGAATAAGAACCCATGATCAAATGCTAACTAAAGAATGTCGGAGCGGCAAAGCTTATGTCACAAGGTTCTAAAAACCGTACTAAAAAAAGTCAGAAGAAAAAATACAACGTAGTTATCTGTGCGCATCCAGATGATGAAACCATTTTCTTCGGTGGTCTTATACAGAAATATAAAACCCACCCTTGGCTTGTGGCCTGCGCCACTGACGGCAATGCTGATGGTATGGGCGCTAAGCGTGCGGAAGATTTTAAAAAAGCCTGTCGTCAATTAGGCGTGGCCGAAACCGTGATGTTTGGTTTTCCGGATGTTTTTAATCAGCGCTTAAATATAGAGGCGCTACAAGAAAAGATTGCTGAGCTGCCTGAGGCTTTTGCGATTTATACTCATGGTCCGGTTGGCGAATACGGTCATCCTCACCACCAAGATGTGGGACTTGCGACTTTTCAATTTTATAATAAGCAGCGCCCTCAACGCCCCACTTACGGTGTGGCTTACAACTGCTCCCCAGAAGTTTTAGTAGCGCTCAGCGATGAACAGTTCGCAAAGAAAGCCCAAATTCTTAGCCAGATTTATGGCAGCGAAACTCAGCGCTTTCAAAATATCTTGCCCTGCACTTTCAGCGAAGGCTTTTGTCGTTTTACTTTAAAAGAAATTGAGAGTTTGTACGCGTACTATACGCAAAAGAAAGTACCGCAGAAAAATGATTTGATTAAATACCGCTGGCTTTTACCATTTCTAGAAATGCACAAAGACGAGCCCACGGGGCCTCGTCTTTTTTAATTACTGCGCCGACTCAACGTTATTAATTTCTTCTTCGAGAGTCATTAAACGTTTTTTGATGGCGCGATATCGAGGGCTGATATTTTTCAAAGTGGCTTGGCGATCTTCCATTGAATTGATGAGTTCTTCTTTATCTTTTGCCGCCACACTCTTTAAATATCTCGTACATGATGTTGGAACCAAAAGTTGCTTCTTAATATCATTACAAAGCTGAGCGATATCATCTTCAGTGATTTTCTCGCCCGCGCCTTTGCCTTCAATGGCTCCGATTAAATTAGGCAGTAGTGATTTCACTTCATCAACCACGAAGAGATAAATCGGTTCGATTTTTTGCAATTCAGTCAGCTGAGAGGCTCGCTCTTTCTTTAGCTTTTCAATATTTTCATTTACTGGCTTTTCGCTTTTCCATAGCTCGTGAAATCCTTCAAAAGCCCAAGCTTGTGATAGGCCAAAAGCGAACAGTATTACGAATAGTCTAAATGATTTGCGCATGTTTCCTCCCCTCGATCTACCTATTATGTAAAGCAAGGCCCAGGCCAGCTCAGAGAGAAGCTACAGACTCTAAACCCACCCTTAACTGTCTAGGTTAAAGTTTATGTACAAAACTAATACGTCTCAAAATGAGACCTTATATTTTGTTAAGAAGCAGACACAGTTGATGAGTTTCACACCGTAAAGAATTCATAAATAATTTCAATTTTAAATCTCGCATTGCAATCGTCATAGCGCCATGAGAAACAACGCTCGACTTAATTAACCAATCCTTTGAAAGGGGACGAGACAAATGAAAAAGACACTCAATCTATTTCTAGCAGTTCTTGCTACAGTTGCAGTTGTGGCTTGCACAGGCGGCGGCGGAACAACATCTACAGGCGGAGTGCCATTCACTCATGCTGAATTAGCTAAAGAGTTCGTATATCGCCTAAACGTTGATAAAGGCTATGACGTTGAACTCGTTAAAACTAACACCCTTCAATACAACTACATCGTTGTTTACGATTATGACTTCGGCACTTACGATGCTTATTACATCGGCAACTACAATGTTGGTGAGAACCTTTCTAACTACCTCAACAACTACTCTTATAAGTTCTCTTATGACCTTATTAAAGAATTCGACGGCACTTACTACGATCCAGATTCAGGTAAGTCTTTCGAGAAAGTTCAAGCGACTCCAAAAGATCGTATGAAACTTGCGGCTATCAAAGAAGGTCTTCTTGTTGCAAAAGCATCTAAAACTTTACAAGCTGAATTCGGTTTAAGCGCTGAGCGTGGTAACGAAATGGCTAAGTTAGCGATTATGCTTAAAAACACTCCAAAAGAGACGATGACTGATGCAGATTACGATCGCTATTCAGTTGCTGGTTTCGGCTCAAGCATCACTGAATTCAAAGCGGCGACTGCTAAAGCGCTAGTTGGTGATAAAGCTGACTTGAACGCTCTTATTGGTAAAGCAGCTGTTACAAATGGTATTACTCCAGAAGACGCACGCGGTATCGTGTCTAAATTCTCTGGTCTATCTTTGTAAGCATTTCACACCGTTAAAATAATTACCCTGCAACTAATGCAGTGTGTTATAAATGGGCTTCTATGAAAAGAAGCCCATTTTTTTTACTATTATTCGTTGTATTTCAAACGGCCCTATTTTCGGCTCAAGCCAGCCCGCTAGGGGACTCTCCCCGCCACGTACCGCTTGATGAGTATATACGACCGGCAGCCACCGATCTTATATATAATGGGAAGCTTTTATTCCCTGCTGAAGCTACTCAGCTGAAGAAGCAAGGGACTGATATTTCTCAGTTAAACCCTGCAGAATCAGACATTTACAAGAATCAAACAACACTCCAAAGCGATAACTTAAACATTCAAAGTGGCGCCCGAGTTAAATACCTTGAGGTGATTGCCTCCCCCCTTAAATTCTATCGTTTTAACGTACAAGATCGCTCAACTGGCGAAATGCATACTATTCTTTTAGGTAAGCGGGCTCAGACTCTTTTGCTTCGTAAAGCAATGCTTCGCCGCTTGGGTTATCAGATTCCGGCGATGAAGCGTTTAGCTCGTCTGACTGTAGAATTTTCGTCATCCATCGCTAAGGCCGACTTCATTGAAAATCGTGGCACCGGCCTTCAGATGAATGCCGATGGAGATAAAGAATGGATATTAAACTTAGATGATAAGAATTCGAATGTTATTGAGTTTCAAGATGTGATCGCCCTTTCACCAACTCCGGCCATTACTAACGTAGCTGAAGGTTTCTTAGAGCCGCTTATTAAAGGTCGCCGTGCGATTAATGGTTTGATTCTACCTTATAACTTAGTCGATGTGACTTCTGTTGAAGGTTTACGTTGGTGCTCGAACCCAGTTCGTCAGAACGCCATTAACTTCCCGCTTTATGATAACGAAGCTTTCTCAACTTCAATTGATGACCTTCGGTGGATGATGCGCAAAGTTTCGCGCCTCACTCGCCAAGACTTCGTTGAGATCGTAAAAGAGGCGCAGTTTCCGTACCCATCAGATTTATTGATGGTTGAGAAATTGATCGCTCGTCGCAACTGCGCTCGTCGTATTATAAAAACTGAAGGCCAAGATCTTCCATTCAATCCGCAAGTGAGTGCGCCTCCGCACCTTGTTGACGGTCAGCTCTTAAAAGAAGAGTTCGAAGGCTTTGCTGCTCGTTATGCAATGGGTGAAGAAGAGTCTCCGGTCGCACCAAAAGAGATCTTCTCGCTTTTTGAAAGTAAAGTGATCGGTACGGCTATCGATAAACTCGTTAGCAAAATCAACAGTGATATTTTGCCATTCACATCGCCGGCACAAATCGGCATGAACAAACAACAAGATGAACTTTTAAAAGATCTTCTCTCGTTTATTAAAACTGGTAAACCTCGTTCACGCGACTTCGGTATTTGGGCGACGCCTTTCTTACAAGGCAACTTAATCGCGTCTCGTGAAGTTGTCGCTGGTAGCTATATGGGGACGGACAACCGTATTTCATTAGTCGACACTTTCGGCTTCGCAGTTGAAACAGGTCTTACAGGTGGAGCGTTAGGTCTCAGCCCATCAAAGCTTCTCACTGGTCAGGCCAGCATGAGCTATTTGAAGCAGTTCGCTCATGTACGTCCACTCGATAGCGTGAAAAACTCACTCAAAGAGCCTTATCGCAATATTATTGTTCCACTTGTTAAAAAAGATATCGCAAAAGTGATTCCTACTGGCTTAGCGGCGCAGTTTGAAAAATTAGATTATGAGGCTCAAGTTACGAAAGCTAAAGAGATCGTTGAAGTATTTAAGTCTGAACTTCACGATGGCGAATCGATCATTATCACTGAGAGCTTCGGTCCGTCACTTGGCGTGTTTGCTGGTATCGATTTAGGTAAAGAAATTTTATTTGAGAAAAGACTTGTGGCGCAAGCTGCAATTCGCGCTCAACAGCAGACGATTTCACGTCTTCACTTATTACGTATTGGTGACAAAATTCACGTTTATAAAGACCGTGGCAATATTAAATCACTTTCTTTCATCGTGGCTTTACAGGCGAACATCGAAGTTCTTAATATTCGCGCGAAATTCACTAAGGGCACAGCTAGCACGGCGTTTTACCAAGCTAGTATTGACCCGAACCTTGATGCGAACCCAGATTTAGTTCTGAATTTAGCCGCTATTCGTGATGTTCTTATGAAAAGCAATATCTCGAAACTTAAGAGCGTTGATGACCCTGAAATTCTTGAGCACAAGCTTAAAGAAGGACAATTCGAGATCAACTTCTTGATCTGGAACCACCTTTCTTTAAAACAAGCAGATCGTATTAAGGTTCTTCGCGCAAAAGAAACTCAGCCTGAGTATTACCTCCGCAGTCTTCGTGGTGAACGTAATGGTCAAGACTTCCAGACTCTTTCAGTCAATGTTCTCAATGAATTGATCGCTGAAGCCTTGAGCGGAAACGTAAAAGTCTCAAATGCTCTCACTGGCGATCCGGCTGATAGTATTTTAGGCAAGTCACACGCTCGTTATTCATACTTTGAAGGCGAAGTGAATCCAGCCATTGCACCGGCGAAAGAGACATTCCGCGAGAAATTCGTGGGAGTTATTTATCGCTGGAAGGGCTGGTCAGCTGAGAAAGCAAAACTACAGAAAATCGTAGCCGACTACTCAGCTCGTTATAACTTTAAGTTCTTCGAAGACAATACGTTTTCGTTAATTAATAAAGCTCAACTTTATACATTAACTCTCCGTATCTTCGTTTACGATAAAGGTATTAACTTTATTGGTAGCAGGCCAGCAAAAGAAGTGGAGCAAATCTTTAAAGATCACTTTAGAGCCAAGAGCCGGGTTGATAAATTACAAGAGCGAATAGATGCCCTAAGAAGCTTCTTCGTTTACCGCAATAACTGGGCTCGCGCCGTCGCTGACGGCAAAACAAGTCGCGCCGCCGATCAAATCACTCAGCTCGTGAGCTTACTTGAAGCTTCATTAGATAAAGACGGCCTTATTAAAATCGTGGGCGGCCCACGTAACATTTTAATTCAGAGCATTCTACAAGGTTTCTTAAAAGGTGAAGATGGCGCCTACGCGAAGATTCCGGTTGAAGGTCACCAGATTGGTGAATTCGGCAGCGCGAACTACGCTGGCCCACTCACGACTCTACAACTTGATCTGGGTATGACTGAGAGTGAATTCTTCGTCTACTGGCTCTTGAGGAGAATCTAATGAGAAAGTTTATTCGCCAGCTGAGTCAGTTTAGCTTAACCGCCTCATTACTTGCTTCTTTAACGACAGCTTCGGCGCAGCCTGGTGCTGACCCCTACTCTCGCTATCAGTGGGGCCTCGTCAACGATGGCTCTACTTTTGAAGAAGAAATTACGGATATCGTTTCAATTCAGCGCAAAGGCATGGCGGGCTACGATATTGGCTACAAAGCTGTTCAAGCTCTTGAAGCCAAATTAAAAAAGACTCCAGTGGTAGCTGTTTTTGATTTTGGCGTTGATTACGAACATAAAGATCTCGTTGATCAAATCTATAAAAACGAGGCCGAATGTGTAAACGGTAAAATTGCAATCGGTGAAGCAAAAGAAGATAAAGATGGTAATGGCTATAAAGGCGATTGCATGGGCATTAACTTGACCACGCGCAATCCCCTTTTCAAAAACCGCCCTTCTGATGATAACGGTCACGGTACACACGTGGCTGGTATTATCGCCGCCACTCGCAATAACGGCCTTGGTATTGCGGGCGTAAGCTCACGAATCAAAATCTTACCTATTAAAGTACTCTCAAGCGAAAAAGAAGCTCCAGCAAGAGGCGAAGCGGTAAAAATGACTTCAGACTTAGTTGCTGAAGGTATTATGTACGCAATTAAACGTAAAGTTGATGTAATCAATATGAGCATGGGCTGGCCCATTTCTCAGAACACTGAACTTGTACAAACAGCGATTCGCGCAGCTCTCGAGCAAGGCATTGTGGTTGTAGCCGCTGCTGGTAACAACAACAGCTCTTCACCAATCTACCCGTGCGCACAACAAGGTGTTCTCTGCGTTGGCTCAATGGATCCAGATGGTCAGCTTAGCGGCTACTCAAACTTCGGTGGTTATATTGATATTCTAGCTCCAGGTAGCAAGATTTTAAGTACATTCCCTGCGACACTCACTCCGTCATTCTTCTCGGCGCAAGGTTATGAATATAAAAGTGGTACATCACAAGCGGCTCCGTTCGTAGCGGCAGCAGCAGCCCTTATTAAAGGAGCATTACCATCAGCAACTCCCGCTGAAGTTCGTAATCGTCTTCTCGACGCTACTCAGCCTTCACTCGAAAAAAATAAATTCGTGAGTGGCGGTTTCGTTAAGCTTGATCTCATTGTTCAGAATTTAAATAAAGGTGTTACGGCGCCGGCTCGCCCAGTTTTTAAAGGCAAAGATTATGTTACAGTTGATGGCGCTTCACTTCGTATCGACTACCGCATTCCAATTGACGGAACAGCTGTGGCTGGCCCGGTTCAGTTTCAATCTTTGAATCCTGATATTCGTGTGATTTCAGCTCAGAAAAGCGCCAAAGAAATTCGTGTGGTAGCGCAAGCGGCTTCACGTCGCGCTCACTCAGACTGGAAATTTAAACTCACTTTCAATGGTCAGTCGTACACGCACCAAATTCCACTCGCGATGAATCGTAATCGCTCTGGTAAAATGCAAGTGGCGTTACCAGCGGGCGTGAAGGCTTCGACGTTCCAATCGATTACGTCTTATGATCCGAAATTAGAACTCACAAGCCCGACGCAAGATTATTACTCAACTGTTCAGACTAAAGATGGCGCTCAAGTGACTTTCTGGCAGTTAGCTTTGCCCAATGGCTTTACGAAACTTTTCACTAAAGTGATCGGCAATTCACGTCAGATCATGCGTATTTTCAGAGTTGATTTGAATGCTGATAAGAAACTTGATTACCTTGTCTATACTTATACAAAGGGTGCAGACGAGAAAACAGGCGAAGAAGTTTACAAAGAGTTCTCGGCTTATTACTTAGCCAGCAACGGCGCCGGTTTATTTACGGCTGATGGCTACATCACTCCGACAGATAAAGAGCCACGCTTTGCTTTCACAGCTCTTCAAGATATTTACCGCACAGCCTTTATTAAATTCACTTTAGCGAGCGGCAAAAAAATTATGGTGCCGAGCTTAGTGCAAAATGGCTTTATGCCAGATTTAGATGCGAGCCGTGAAGATCGCAGAAAGCCTTCGATCAAAACGCACATCTATTACTTACAACCTGTTGAATCAGCCAGCGGTCTTCAGTTCACAACTCGCGTAGCTGACTCTGCAACTGTGCAAGAAGATATTCGTGCGAAGCTGAATCTTTCGTACTACGAAAAAGTCGATCCGATCTTTACGAACTTTGACCCGAGCAACCGTAACGACGGTCGCTACATCGTGTTCACGGGTCAAGGTGGTCGCAATCAGTTAGTAGAGGCCACTCTTGGTGATAACGCCGCAGTTTCTTGGAAAGTCGTGGGAAGTCAGTACCATAACTACACTGAAGCGGGACAATTCCCTGTGTGGAAGATTCAAAGCTCAAACGGCTTTAGCGATATGAACAATCGCACAGCGACTTTAAACGTCATCGATTCTCAGCGTATTGAGAGCGGACTCTGGAATGAAGCAACCCAAGGTTTTGATACTCTTTTCAGATTCACTCACCCTGATCGCACAGAGTCTTTTGTTAGACCGATTCAGTTCTTTGAACACAATGGTCTTTACAAATTTATTTTTGAAACAAGCACTGAGCTCGGTTACATGATCACGAACGGAAAAGGTGCTCCCCGCTTCTTCACAACGCCAATCAACCGCGTCACATTCTTCGGTGATGTGTTCTCGCAAGTGGCCTTCCCGGTACAAGTTCAGACTTCAGCGGGCGCGGCTCCTGGTTTATATATTGATAACTCTTCTATCTCAGCGAGCACGACTCGCACTTGGCTTCTCAGCGATTCAGGACCAATTGCTCCAGTTGATTTGACTCTTGAGATTCCGAAGAACTGCAGAACTTTAAACCCGGTGAATATTCCTGGTAAAGGTTTATACTACCGCGTGACTTGCGCTGGTGCGGGCAGCGAGAGTTTAGAACTATTACCGATTCAAACAGAGGCGCGCTAAGCCATGAAATCTTTAGACCTTCATGGTTATACAAAAGACGATGCGATCGATGCTATTGATCGCTTTCTCTACGAGTTTGGCTCGAGTAAAGAGAAACGTGCGAAGATCGTAACTGGTAAAGGCACTGGTGCTATTCAAAAAGTGACGACGGATTATTTGCGTAAAGCTGGATATCATTTCTCTTATGAGAAGCTGTCGAATGGGAAAGATAATACCGGCGTTTTAATCGTGTTCGGATAAACCCAAATAAATCAAAATATCCGTTAAGATTTTAAAATAACTGAGTCACGACCTTGGTCGCATCTTTAGACAATTGAAAACACTTTGATTTCTCATTAATCAATTCAATGTTTCAAACCTCTCAAGCATTCATATACTACTCACAGTATGAAAACATTAAATGATGCCTTTAGAATTTTAAATCAACAGGGTAGCGCATTAATACAAGTTATGGTGGCAGCAGGAATATTAGTTACGGTCATGAGCGCCGCTATGACTTTTTTTTCGAATCAGACCAAATCCAACAATTTTCTTGAATTCCAATCTAAGAGAGCCCAACTTCGACTCACGATTTTAGGACAATTTTTAAATAATCCTGATAATTGCCGATGTCTTTTTCAAGGTGCAAGTGCTTTTGCTACACCGGGCCCCTCTACCTTAACCGGTGTCGCCCCAATTAAAATTGGAAGATATAATATTATAACACCCGGAGTCTGCCCCGGAACTTTACCGCCGGCTCCTTGGATAGATAGCACGCCTATCGACGGCATGATCGCCACTAGCATCCAACTCAATAATATTGTTAATATTGGCGGCAATTATTCTGGTGATTTGCAGATTGATCTTCAAAGCACAAAAGATGTACTAGGACCCAAAGATTTACCATTAAAAATCCCAGTGGCTATTGCGACGACTCCCGCTGGCGCCGGGTTAGTTTCTTTTGTTTCCTGTTCTACATCTTCGAGCTCTGCCTCTCCCGCGCTCGGACTCTGCCCTGCCACATTAGTCTCTGTCGGATATGATCCCATAACCGGAGCCTTGGTATGCCAACCACCCATGTATCAGTAATACGCCTCATATTTTTCTTCGTCGCTTTCGTCGTTGGAGTTTCTAGCCGCGCGCAAATCTCATATGGAGTTTCTATACGAGCATCTGACGTCACATCCATTAGAACATCCGTTAACGTCAAACGCGCCAGCTGCGGCTTGGGTGCCCAAACTTGGACAGATGATCCTTTGCTGGCCGGAACCCCGATTAGCAATATACATCTCAATGAATTAAGATCTGCCGTCAGTGCCGTCTATTTATCGCAGTTATTACCTGCGCCGACCTTTACTGATTCTACAATTTTGGCAGGTTCAGTGATCAAAGCTATTCACTTTCAAGAGTTAAATACGTTTATCACCACTGTCGCCTGTGCCCCGACGATCAATGGACTCTGCGGCGCTGCCAATCTAGGAACATACGCCAATGCGGCTGCAGCAAATGCGACCGGACTTTGTCTCGCAGGAACTGCTGCGCCCGCAGCACTTATTGATCCAGGTCCTTGGAGTTGGGCCTGCAATGGCTCCGGGCCTGGCTACACCAGTGCAGCCTGCTCAGCCACTCAATCGGTTGTTTGTCCTGCCGGAACCTCAGCTACGGGCTTAGGCGCAATCGCAGCACCAGGATGTCGCTGCCCATCTTTATGGATGAATCATTGGGATGGAACCGCTTGCTATGGAGTATGTCCATCGGGTTGTTATCCTGCAGGTTATAGCGGCGCAGGCTTTGCGACCGGTCCGGTTACCTTAACTTGGCAGACTACAAAATATCCAAATTTTTCCGCTGCAGATAGCGGCTTTAACTGCGGAGCCGCAAGTCACAATTGCATGTCTTGTTATCATGCTCCACTTACAGCGGTCGTATGGATTAGAGGTATCCGCGGAGGGCCAAGTTACTTCTGTCCGTGATACAAAAGCAAAATTCTAGCGATAAAAACCATTGGGTAAAAATGTTTTTTTATCGTAAAGAATTTTGAAAAGTTCTTTGTTTTTCTCTCTGAATTCACGGGGCGCACTTAGAAATATAATAAACTGCCGCAGAGCCTTATTATGATTTTCTTTGCTGAAAATCACATGAAAGGCTTCATGTAGAATCAAGGCGCTGATGTCATTGTTTGGAAATTCAGAAAAAACCGATTCATAAAATACAATTCTCGGCTTTAACTGCGTGCGGCTTTGAAAGTAAGCAGCTTGAAATATTGAGCAGCCTTTAGGAAGGCGCACATCCAATGGACCCACATCATTGATCAGCTTCAGTTTACGATGCGAAATCCAAGCCATGTTCGCTTTGATATGCGAGGCGATGTGTAGCGCCAAGCGGAATCCTTCTTCTACTTGTACGTTAGGGCCATAGGCCCCTTGAAAGCGTTTTCTAGCAATGTGAATCGCAGTTTTTACGTTGTTAAGAATGTCCTGATAAAATTTGGCGCCGAAACTTGGCTCGAATCCATAGGCGTTACGAGCCTCATAAAACTCAAGGAGATGCTTGCCATCGCAGTCAATTCCCTGGCCACCATCACCGACGGTTGAGGCGCCACCCTCACCGGCAAAACAAAAAACCGGAAACAAAAATAGGAGCAGTAATGCTTTAAATATATTCATAGACCCTCAGTTGTATCAAGACGGAAAAGTTGAAGTGCAAAACTATAAACTTGTTCAGCGCTATCAGTGACGGAAAATTTCTTTAAGAAATTTTCATTAAAACGCTCGAGTTCTTGGCGAACGTCTTCTATTTGATCTGCACGAACGCCAAAAACGCTCGACAAATACTTACGGGCCTTTATGGGCTGAGTATCGATGGCTGCATAAGCTTTATTCAAATAGGCTTTATGGTAAGCTCGAATTTTTTCTGAGGGAAGAGGGCTTTCGAATTTCAGATTCGGAGCCGATTTTTCAAACCGACCGGAAGGAGTCTGTCGAAGAAACCCCATTTTCACGACATCCTCAGTGGCCCACAATATTTCGCTTTCAGAAACTCCAATTATTTTTGCGATCTCAGCTGACGATTTGGCCATCTTGGCGGTCAAGAGTTCGATTAACAAAAGAAAATACCACTCCTTACAAACTGCCGGATCTTTACTTTTTTGCGTCACGAACTGGTTTTTCTCTGAAAAATTCTTCAAAAAAGTTTTCGCTTTTTTTCTAGTCTTTAGACTTCGATCATATTTGGCTTGCACAAGGTTCATGTAGTATTCTTTTTCTGAAACTGTAAAAGACAAATTTTTGACGATTCGAGCCGCTAAGCTTGTCGAGATGGCCGCATTATTTTTCAGTATTTCGACTAACTTTGACGGACTGACTCCAAGATCTCGTGCAAAAGCTCGGACAGAGTAGGCAGAATTGCTTTTTTTGCGGATCTCAAATTCGCCTTTTAAGACAGACTGATAATCACGACAGCTATATACAAAAGACATAAGAGCACATGTATAGTCCGACCCAAATCGTGTCAAGATATGGCCCTCAAAAGTAAGTAGTTCAAATGCAAGTAACGAATGGCAGCATCAGAACTATTCCTCAAGACACTCAGGCTTAATTTTACTCTTTAAATCCTGAAGAGCACCATAAGTAATAGTGTAACCATCGTAAGCTTGTTTATTACGTAGATTCTGTTCTTCAACCAAAAGCTTAACTTGATGAATACCAGTTTTCGTATCGGCGGCCACTTGATCAATTTTAGCATCTACCTGCTTTATTTTCGCTTCCACTTGTTCGAAACGCGCATCTACTTGATCAAAGCGCGCCTCCATCTGTTCGAAACGTGCATCCATTTGTTCAAAACGTGCGTCTACTTGTTCAAAACGCTTATCAATAGCAGCAAATTGGCTCATCATTTCAGCGCGAAACTCGCGCATGAACGCAAGCGTAACTGGAGCTTCAGCTTCTTTTTTTAATTCAGCGGCCTTTTTCTTCATTTTGTATTCAGATAGCAAAATCGGTGCTGCCATTTAACCCCCATTAATTTCGAGACAAGCGTACGTACCGGACACTTTAATATCGGACAATTTGAAATCCGGACTTAATGCCCAGCCAAACTACCCTTCTTCTCTAAGTAATAATCCCAAGTGCCCTCATAGATATTGAGATGACTCTTATCCACTTCAAACACTTTCGTTGTGATCTCACGCAAGAAGTGACGATCATGGGATACGATCATAACCGTACCCGGGAATTGCTTAATAGCATCGAGAAGTAATTCACGAGAGGCGATATCCAAGTGATTCGTGGGCTCATCGAGTACTAAGAAGTTCACTGGTTTTGCTAAAATGCAGGCCAGAACAACTCGGCTTTTCTCGCCGCCCGATAAAACTGAAATCTTTTTCTCAACTTCATCACCAGAGAATAAGAATGCGCCCAATAAGCTGCGGATAGTTCCGTTTGAGGCCTGCGGGATACGCGACTCGACCTCTTGCAGAACTGTATTTTTCGGGTCTAATACATCTAAAGAGTTCTGACTGAAATAGCCAACGTCAATGCTGGCTCCGATAGTTGCTGAACCAACAGTTGGTGTTGTTTGCTTCGTAATAATCTTGAGGAGCGTAGACTTACCGGCTCCGTTCACACCCACAACCGCAATGCGATCTAAACGTTTAACAAGAGCGTTAGCACCAGCAAAGACAGTCTTCTCTTTACCTTCATCGCTCTTATAAACTTTGCTGAGGTTTTCAATTTTGACCACTTCGTCACCACCGCGTGGTGGCTCGGGCCAAACAAAAGCGATTGTCTTTTCATCTGGTGGAATTTCAATACGATCAATTTTTTCTAATTTCTTAACTCGCGATTGCACTTGCGCCGCATGAGAAGCACGAGCCGCGAAGCGAGCGATAAACTCTTCTTCTTTGGCGAGCATATCTTCTTGGCGTTTCGCCGCTGCAATCAACTGATCTTTACGAATGATTTTCTCACGCTCGTAGAAATCGTAATTACCGCCATACACCGTGATTGTTTTATTCGCCACTTCAACAATTTTGCTCACAATACGATTCATAAAATCGCGATCATGGCTTGTCATAAGAAGGGAGCCTTTATAGTTCACAATCCAGCTCTCAAGCCAAACGATAGACTCTAAATCTAAGTGGTTCGTCGGCTCATCCATTAATAAAACATCAGGCTGAATCGCAAGAATCTTCGCAAGAGCAATACGCATCTTCCAACCACCAGAGAAACTCTCAGTCATACGATGCTGCTCATCTGGAGCAATACCAAGACCGGTTAAGATCTCAGCCACACGTGAGTCGACGTCATAGCCGCCGATCTCTTCAAACTTCGCTTGAAGCTCGCCGTATTTCTCAAGAACCTTTGTCATTTGTTCTTCAGACAAATCTTCGCTGAGCTTAAGCTCAAGTTCAGAAAGCTGAGTCTTCGTGTGCAAATAACTTGGGATCGCCGACTTCACTTCATCAAGAACGCTGCGGCCTTTCATCTCTTCAATATTCTGAGAGAAGTAACCGACGCGTAATTTATCGGGACAAGTGATGGTGCCCTCATCAGGACGCTCTTCACCTGCAATAAGACGGAAAATAGTAGTTTTACCGGCACCATTGGGGCCGACTAAACCGATCTTTTCGCCGGGATTAATTTGAAATGAACCATTACGGTAAAGAGTTTTATTACCGTAATTTTTTGTAACGCCTGAAAAATGAACCATTGGCCTCGCCCTGAATTATATGCTGCTAATTACTAATTAAAACTTTGCTACTAGAGCAGTTGTAAATGTTGTATCTGTCTTCTCAGCGCCCGGAACTGGATCATGATCGGTTTTGCTGAGGTAAGCGACCTTCAAAGAAAACATTGTGCTAAGTGCCGAAGAAACCGAGGCTTCCCAATTCGTTTGATAGTCATCAGTTGTTTCAAAGTTCGGCAAATACTCAGCCCATAGCCTTCCTGAATTCGTGTCGTTGAACTTATATGTACCTTCTAAATACACGCGAGCACCGTTGTAGTGAGAGTGCTGATCATTCGCTACGATAAAATTCTGGTGAACATAACGATAACCGGCTTCTGACAAGATATCGTATTTTTCTTCTTTTGCGATGATGTATTTACCACCCAGATCTGTGTTGTGCTTTTGCATGTAACCAGCGTAGCGATCAGATTCAACTAAGTAGCCGGCGAATGCACTCCAACGCTCGGAGAGTGAACGTTCGTAACGAAGACCTGCATCCCATTTAAGAGCCGTCTCTTCTTTTAAGCCTGTCGTTTTATCTTCAGCAGCAGTTTTCAAATAGCTCGCATTAGCTTTGTAGGTGCTGTCAGTTTTTGTATAAGAGCTTAATTGTTTTGCGCTATAGCTCTCTGACTCAGAGTTACCAGTTGTTTGTACAACGGCCGCCTGAGACTCATTCGTCCATGGTGACTTCTCTGGCTCTTGAGCTTG
This sequence comes from uncultured Pseudobdellovibrionaceae bacterium, assembly GCA_964360255.1. GTDB lineage: Bacteria > Bdellovibrionota > Bdellovibrionia > Bdellovibrionales > UBA1609 > CAYHVK01. The sequence goes on from CAYHVK010000004.1 coordinate 173,322, forward strand.
AACATTTTTAAGCCCGAAGAACGAAAGAATCACGATAGCAAGCATGGCTGCTGGCTTCGGCATTGGGCGAAGTCTATTCATTGCACGAACGAGCATAAACACTGCGAACGCAACAATTGAAAAAGTAATAAGGGTCGTAACAAAAAGTCCGATGTTCATGGTTACTGCTCCCGCTTTTTGTGCATCAACCAGTGATGCGTAAGGAGCCGGAATTGCCACTCCGTCTTTTAAAACAATAAAGAGATTTTTAAAATCGACGTTCCCGATAAGAAGCCCGATGGGCGGCATAATGACATCCGTAACTAATGAGTTTACGATCTTGCCGAATTCAGCTCCAATAATAAGCCCGACAGCCATATCTACAACATTGCCTTTTACTGCGAACTCTTTGAATTCTTTCGCTAAACTCATTCATCCTCCGATAATTACTGCTTATACGTTTAAGAGGCATGAAACTATTATCGAATGACCAGAAATTCAAACTATTAAGGGTTATTTTAAGAAAAGTCGGGCCCCAAATATACCGGCAGCCGCAGCCAAAACGCACAAAAATGGGCTGAGCAGCATATAACTCAGCGCTACAGAGATCTTTTTTTGATCAAGGAGCTGAAAAACCTGAAGAGAGAAAGCAGAAAACGTTGTAAAACCACCTAAAAGACCAACCATTAAAGCCACACCCATTTCATTCTCAATAAGACCTCTTTCACGGACCAAAACAAAAAGAATGCCGATCACCAGCGAACCTAAAATATTAATAATAAACGTGGAGAGTGGGAACCCACCCGAGGTCGGCGCAATATTTTGATCGAGATAAAAGCGAGTGAGGACTCCGAGAGAGCCGAATGCGATAAGTAAAAGCGGTAACTTCATAATTTAACCTTCATACGTCATTCATTTTTAGCGTTTTCTTTTCTGTAAAAATAAGAATGTGTCCTTCTCATTATAACGTCTCATGAAGAAATAGCGGGGACCATCTTCATCCATGCGGCGGCGAACCTCACGAACCGAAATCGGCAGTATGCAAGGGTAATCTAAACGCTTCTCAGCCTCACACTCGGGCGGAACTTTTACGCCTAATTCAAATTCTAAAAGTGTCACGCTAAAATAATTTTCACCGAGCGCCATTTTAATTTGCGCGAGAAGTGGATTTACACCTAAATCACTGGCCAGATTTTTATCTGTAATAATCCAACACGGCTTTGTGCAAGCCTTTAACTCTTCTGTCGTCGTCTTATCTGTCATTTTCAAAAGGGTCGGCTTAAGTGACAGCTGCACCACATATTCATTCTGCAAAAGTTCTAGAATTTTAGCTTCTTCTGAAGTGTAGGGAGTCATCCCCCACACCACATAATCTGACTTCTGAAAATCAGGAAACAAACGGTGAATCACTCCGAAAGAAATATTTTTATACTCACCATCTATAGGCGATGGCTTAATGATAGGTTCCGTTCGTAAGCTCACGCCTTCCCAAACCAGATAAAGCATGCAGGCGGCGATAATAGCAAAAGCTGCCCCTAAAATAACGTAGACCTTTTTCATTAAATAAGCTTATCAACCAGTGACAATAAAGCAAAAGTTTTCTAGGTTCTCTCAATGCCAACCACTCAGACCACTCCTGCTGAAAATATCACTCAGACTGCAGCGCATCTTTCGCTGGTCGAAATCGTCATTGGCTCATTTATACATGGCCTTAAATTACCTTTTGCTGGGCAAGTTTTATCACTCAATCAAGGTCTGTTTTTATGCCGAGCTTTAAAATACTCTGAAAGCCGGGGTCAAGGCGCGGCTCAATCTTTTGAGATCTCTGGTGTCGCCTCTGTTTTAAAGAGTCTCTCACCTGCTGGCAATAAAATCGGCCCCATGCTGAGCATTGGTTTGCAAGGCGCTTTATTCTCCCTTGGAGTTTTAATTGCGGGCCTAGGTTTAGCCGGACAAGTTTTAGGAATGTTCCTACTTTCAATCTGGGCCTTTATTCAGCCTTTTGTTTCCTTATTTATAGTTTATGGCTCTGATATAGAAAAAGTTTTCTTCTTCTACAGTGAGAAAATGGCAAAAGAAGTGCCTGGCCTCGCTCACTCGTTGACAATGGTTCTATTAATTACAATTTCGGTGAAATTTATTTTGGCTGCCGCTATTCCGTTCCTAATTTATTTCATAGGCGAAGAAAAAATAAAATCTACTGAAGATAGGTATTTAAATACTGTAGTCGGCTTTCAAAACAAAAAGGAAGCCCGAAAAATGACTCCAGCACATGGAGCCTTGTATGATATGACTCGCCCGCTTTTCTTGCTTTCAACCTTATTGGTGATAAGCTTCTTCTTTTTCACTGAATCAGACTCTACAAAAATCTTCTGGCTTGCTTTGCGCCCGCTCGCCATAGCTTTTGTGCTCTTTTACTTAGTTCGCTCACCGGTTTTTTTAGGTTTTCTTGAAAAAATGGCGAAGAAAAATAAATTTTTAAACGGCATTTACTTGCAAGCCGTCCAGTCTCGCGAGTATATCAGTCAGAAGTTTCTTTACTAGGCTATGCCCATCTCAATTAAGGGGGATTTATGAAAGCTTTAACTCTCGCATCACTTCTATTTATTTCATCTTTAGCATCAGCTACAGATTTAACTTGTTTAATGAGCCGATCGCACGACTTTTTCACCGATGAACAAATTAACTCTTTTATTGTAACAAACGTTGAAGGCAATGAAGAAACCATCGGCCTGAGCTTACCTGATCAAAATGCAATGACTGGTTTCGTTTTATCTGAAGACGGCAAAACTGTGAAAGCTTTCTTCTCAAACGAATGTGACAACAGCTACGAAGTTATTCTGGCTGCCAAAGGCTTTAAAGATGTTCTTACCGGGAAAGCAAAAGGCGTTCGCGGCGTATTAACCTTCTCATCATCCGCCCATCAAACTGAATTCAAAGCCAACCTCATTTGCCGTCACGCTCAATAGCGCGTCGTAGCAACCTATTTCACTTTCAGTTAGCTGAGACCTTTGACTTCCTTCGGTTATTTTCGCGAGACTATCTTCGCTTAACAACAACCGGAGGAATCCATGAAATCTACAATCTTTGCATTAGCACTCACTACCCTTCTTTCTTTTAACTCTGCCATGGCTGTAGACCATGCCCCAGGCAAAATCACTGGCACGGGCATTGAACTTTTTGAGCGCAATCACAGCTTTGCTGGCGAAATCAGTGGCACTCCAGTTTTTGGCGTTTTTGATGAGGCGAATTTCGTATCTGAAGTGTCAATTCGTCATAATGGCGCAACTCTACTTTTAAAAATCGCCGACGCTAACGGTAAATTCGTTGGTAGCCTCACTGAAGATCGCATTGATGAGGCTACAGGCAAATCGACACAAATCGTAACTTCACTTGAATTTGCTGGCGTTAAGAAAACTGGCGAAGCTGAAGGCTTAGTGAATTTAATTATTGATGGTCAAGCCGTTGTTGTAAATATCGTTGGTGAGAGCTTCGCAAATAATCATTTTCATGCCCCGACTTACTCAACCACGCTCAATGGCCAAGCTGTAACTTTCAGCTTCACTGGCGAAGCTTGCTTTGGTTACTCAACAAATCTTTCTATGATGATTTTGGGCGCAATGGCCCATATCACAAAGTAATTTGAGACGAAAAGGTTTCATTTTTAGATTTAAAGGCCTATAGTCGCCTATGTCTATTCTCCCACCACTTAAGAAGCCACTTTTACGTGGCTACTTTCACCAAGAAGCTTTTTTTATCGCGCTCGGCGCCTGCCTTCTTTTGGTGGCGAAGACGACAGATTCAGTTTCGCTGATCGCGAGCCTGCTCTATTCATTAGGCTTACTTTCGCTTTTCGGAATCAGCGCTATCTATCATCGCCCCCACTGGGACCCTAAACCTCGGGCTCTCTTAAAGCGCCTTGATCACTCGGCCATTTTTATTCTTATTGCAGGTAGCTTCACTCCGATTTGCTTACTAGCTCTGTCACTAGAAAAAGGTCAGCATCTTATGATTGTGATCTGGTCTGTTGCCGTATTGGGCGTCTTACAATCAGTGTTTTGGGTGAAAGCCCCAAAGTGGTTCACTGCGATTTTTTATGTGATCATGGGCTGGATGATTCTGCCCTATGTTTCAGAATTACGCGAATCTTTAGGCGGTAGAAATCTCAGCTTTTTAGCTTTAGGTGGGTTTTCTTATACAGTAGGAGCCGTTTTTTACGCGCTTAAAAGACCGCGATTATCACCTGCAGTATTTGGCTATCATGAGCTGTTTCATGTACTCACCATCGTCGGCGCGATTTTTCATTTCGTCGTTATGTATCAACTCATCAAATAATTTTCGCCCCATAAATTTAAGTTTTTGCGGCAAAACTCTACAATGACAGCTGCCAAACCTCAGTTTTCGCTGACATAGATATTGCAACACGTCTCCTTTAACTAAGAAGGAGCCTCTATGAATCCAAGCCACCCCCAAGAACCAAAAAATACAGCCACAGAAAACCCGGTACCCAAAAAGCCGAATGAAGTTGAAATGCCTTTGCGCGCGCCTCCTCATCCCAATCCAGATCCAATGGCGGATAAAGAAGAAAATAAAATTTATGCCGATGAAGGCGACGACTCACCCGCTTCAGATACTAAATAATTTTTTGAGGAGCATTCATGCAGAAGAGTATTAATCCCACCACGGATTTCGCGAAAAATTTGCGCGGTCATTATCACGAAGATAATCCGAGCCGCTTCGCTGTTACGATTAATCAACCCCAGCAGTTGATTTACAGTTTTTTTCGCAATTTTGAAAACCTCTCTTTATTTATGAAAGATTTAAAAAGCGTTATTATGAAGACCGATAGAGTTTCCCATTGGATCATCCGCTTGAAAAACGGAATGGAAGTCGCGTGGGACGCTCAAGTCACAGCCGAGCGCCCCGGCGAAATGATTGGCTGGCAGAGCCTAGAGGGCTCTGAGGTTGAGACCTCAGGCTCTATTTGGTTCAGCCCGGCCCCAGCTGGCAGAGGGACGGTTGTAAGTCTCACCATGGATTTTAAAATTCCCGGAGGACCGCTCACAGAAGTGATTACGATGTTCACGGGTGAAGACCCAGAGTCTCTGGCTCATATTAATTTGCGTCGCCTCAAGGCATTTTTAGAAACCGGCGAAGTTCCAACAACGGAAGGTCAACCGAGTGGCCGAGAGAAAAATGCCGAGACAATTACTGATAAACACTAATTTTTTAATAAAGGAATTCAAATGAAAGCACTCACCTGGGAAGGCAAACAAAAAGTGGCTGTTAAAAGAGTGAGCGACCCTACAATTATTAACCCTCAAGATGCCATTGTAAAAGTCACCACCTCAGCCATTTGTGGTTCAGATCTGCATTTATATGACGGCTACATTCCGACTATGGAAAAAGGCGATATTCTGGGTCATGAGACGATGGGTGAAGTGGTCGCCACTGGTTCATCAGTAAAAAAATTAAAAGTGGGAGATAAAATTGTGATCCCATTTGATATCGCTTGCGGCCAATGTCATTTCTGCAAAGAAGAGGAATATGCGGCTTGTGACAATTCAAATCCCAATGCCATTATTGGAGATAAGCTCTACGGTCATTCTGGTGCGGCTGCCTTTGGCTACTCTCATATGTTTGGTGGCTATGCTGGCGGTCAGGCTGAATTTATTCGCGTGCCTTATGCAGATACCAACTCATTAATTATTCCCAAAGGAATAGATGACGAAAAAGTTTTATTTTTAAGCGATATTTTCCCGACCGGATATATGGCGGCAGAAAATTGCGGCATTCGCCGTGGTGATACAATTGCCATCTGGGGTGCGGGGCCCGTCGGTCAAATGGCGATTCGAAGCGCCTTTCTACTGGGAGCCGATCGAGTCATCGCTATTGATCACTTTGAAGGTCGGTTAAAAATGGCCGAGCAAGCAGGAGCAGAGACAATCAACTTTGAAAAATGCGATCACCTGCTCGAAGAAATTAAGTTTAGAACAGGCGGTATGGGCCCAGACGCTTGCATCGACGGCGTGGGTCTTGAAGCTCATGGCAATACTTTCCCGGCGGTGTTAGATCGAGTGAAAGCGGCTGTTAGCTTAGCCACAGATCGCCCCAATGCCCTTCGCCAATGCATTCAAGCGTGTAAAAAAGGTGGAACAGTTTCTGTACCCGGTGTTTACGGCGGCTTTCTAGATAAATTTCCATTCGGAGCCGCATTCGGTAAGGGCCTAACACTGAAAATGGGCCAGACCCACACTCAGAAATACATGAAGCCCCTTCTTGATTTAATTTTATCAGATAAAATTGATCCGTCTTTTGTTATCAGTCATCGAATTAAAATCGAAGACGGACCAAATGCCTATGAAATGTTTAATAATAAAAAAGACGAGTGCATTAAGGTCGTGATTAAAATGTAATAACTAAAGACCTTCGTAAATCCAAATCAAGGCTTCAGGGTCGGCGCATTTCACCGGAGGCTTAGGCAATCCCGGTGGCAGCGGCGTCGATGAAGCTTTATTCATTTTTACCCCGCCCATATAGCGAGTCATAAATAAATTCACACCGATCACGTCTGTTTTTACAGCTTTCACGTAAATGTTTTTATTCTCAGGGCAACCTGGGTCGTGCAGAGAGACTCTCACCCATCCTGCTTTTTCATCATCGATACAAAGTGAGGCTTTTTCTGGCACGTCATCTTCGTTCTGCACGAAGAATCCCGACTCGTCGTAATAAACCGAAACGGTGGCTTTACCCATAGCACTTGAATATTTCCAAACACCGACTAAAGCGTCGAGACCGATTTTACCATCCGAACTTTCAACGGTATTTATACGCGCTAAAGTTTCAACTTGGTTGGCTAATTCTGCCGGTGTAGAAGCACATGATGGGCTGTGTTCATCTGGTGATGTCCACTGCGCCTGTGCCGTCGCGAAAGAAAGAGTAAGGCCTATAATAATGTAGATGATTTTCATTGATGATCCCCCTAGTGATCAGTTGCAGTTGGCTAACTGCAGATTTTAGACCACGGCAGGATGGCATAGGATCATCTGGGACCGCAAGGGGGAGCAGAAGTTTTTGAACTTATGGGACATGTTGGTACGTAATAGGGAAATTAGTCTTCGAATCCTAAATCTTCATCTGCGGCCTCTATGTAAACGGCCGTATCATCAACGTAAGGGGCATTAGAAGGCGTATCAAGCTTTAACTCTTCAGCGGTAATAGAGGCCGTCATCACGGCTTTCTCTTCAGAAGAAATAGGAGTTGGCTCAAAACCATAATCACGAATTGTAACTTCGGAATTAGCCTTAAACACCGGCGTTTGATTTTGCTCTTTTCTTAAAGAAGCGACGAGGCGAGCATGCTCCACCTGACGGCGAGCTAAAGCTTTTCTGTCTTTCTCAGACATCTTTTTAGGTTTTTTTGCGATGGCTTTCTTAGAAGCGATTTTTCTAGATTTTACCTTCTTATGAACCGAAGCATTTTTTGTGACAGTTATAACACGTGTAACTTTGGTTTTTGATTTTGCTTTTTTACGAGGAGCTGACCACCCCACAGTAGCGAAGCATAAAACTAAAAGATGTATTAAAGTGAGACGTATTATTGTATTCATACTTATTATATAAGCATTCGGCGTGCCGTAAAAAATCAACCTACCGTCGTCTATACGCCAACCTTGCCCTACCAAGCACGTCGAACTCATAGCCAGTGTTAGGATTATGTAAAGGACCCGTCTCAGGATGAGACCCTTACACTGAGAAAAATATACAAGCCAAAGCCTAGAGATTGCTTCCTGCAACACCCTATTTGATACTGCGTGAATGAGTTTTCGCCTCGGTCTATTTTTATCATTTCTACTTTCTATTCAAACAGTGCATGCCCGTGAAAGCGAAGGCAGTATTAGCGGTGGCGGTGGCGGAACTGTTGTTATTTGCCAAGCTAAAAACGGCGACTTCAAGCGAATTGATCTCTTAGACTACATTTTAGCTCTGGAATATTTCACAGCTTCTCGCCCGAGAAGGTTACGTTCTGATCTTTTAGCTTTAAATAACCATGAGCAGATTTTAGCACAGCTTTATAGTGAACTGAAAAACGACAGTGATTTTTTAGTGGCTAAATATATCCCTATGTACGCTCAGTTTTTTATTAAGAATGCGACTTTTAAAAAAGGTCTTAGCCTAAAAAATCCTGATATTAACGAAGCCATTATTTCGACCATTAAAAATAAACCGTATTGCAAACCGGGTGAAAAAACGATTGTTCGCCTAGCCGCAATACAAGACTTCGCGAAAAATTCAATCCAAATTGATTCTGAAATCTGGAATCACCCCGCCTTCGGCGAATTTGGCAAAGCAGCACTGATTTTTCATGAGGGCTGGTATGCGTATTTTTATGCTAAGCCCATCGCACGCCCTGAGCTACCGACACCTGTCGGACCCGAGTATATCTACAGCAATGTGAGCGAGTATCTTCTTGAAGATTATTGATGCTCCAGCTGAAAGAAATCTAGATTAACTGCATAAAGAGTTTCTTCATTAGATGTACGAACCTTATCAAAAGCATTGGCGAGGCCTTTTGATAACAGCCCTCGCACGATCTCAACATCTGATTTAGCTAAAGAGACCACCGCTGAATAATGAAGATCTTCGAGCAAGTCACTTTGCGAAAGCACTTCGGCGGCTTTCATTCTCCAAGTGATGTGATGCTGGATAATCTCATTCGAGCCCGGCTTTAAATGCACACTGAACTGCGGCACAGATAAAATGCCTTTTTTTTCTTGTATCAATCCACTCTTGATTAAAAATTCGACCACTTCATTCATGCGGCGAACAGGTATGCCGAAATATTCACGCAGTTTTTGGCGTGTTCTAAGTTCGGGCACACTGACCGCCACATGCACGGCTGCGTAAATCCACGAACTGTAATAAAGAGCTCTCTGCTGGGGCGATATCTCATCATGGACATTGATGACATGTTTCAGCCCTTGGGTTTTTTTAAGTTGCGCCATTTGCTTCTCATAATATTTGACTAACTCTTCTGTACTCGCACGGCTCTTTTGCACAAGAAGCAAAAAATAATGAGACTCTTCTTCGCTGAGATTAAAAAAAGAACTCATCTTGATCGCTTGCTCAGGACTGAGGTGCATTTTTTCAGCTAAAACAATTGAAAGAAAAGAACTTTTAATTCCGATGGATTTTGAACAAGTGGCCTTCAAACCAGAGCGTGGGCCCGCCTGTGTGAATACATGTCGTAAATATTCTCGATAATCAGAAAAATTAAAAATCATGCTTTCTGCTACTTAAATGTTATTTAATTAGCAACATTATAATTAATTAAGTAATTCTTGTAGGGCTTAAACCATTTGATTAAAAGCAACCAATGCAGAATCAGACCGCTACATATGGCCAAAAACCTATTTCGTTGCCGTACCAAGTGGTCCTATTTGAGCGTAATGCCACTTTACCAACCTCGGTCGACGAAAAAAGTGGATTCTATTACATTGAAAAAGGGCATGTTAAAATCAGTGCTACCTATGGCAATGTTCCGCGCACAATTTTAATCAATCGTCCTGGTGATTTTGTTGGCCTCAGTTGGCCCGCCAACTCCCCTTCACTGTCCGCTACGGCAATCAGTCCGGTTACGGCCTGTTTTTATGACCGATCATTAACTGAGCCCCTGAGCCGATCAACTGATGAAGTACAAGCCTTCTTACGAGGGCAAACCCATGGCTCTTTATTACGCACAGGCTTCAGAATTTGGGCCCTGCAAGCCCATTCGGTTAAAGCTCGAGTGGCCGGCACTTTACTGAGTCTTATTGATCCCACAGGTTTAAGAATTGAAAATATATCAGAAAGAACAATCGAAACGGTTGACCGTCGCACACTGGCCGAGCTGTCGGGCACAGTTATCGAAACTCTTTCACGAGTTTTAACAGAACTTGAAGAAGCTCAGATTATTATCCGCGATAAAAGATCAATTACAGTTTTAAAACCAGCGGCTTTGATGAAAATAGCAGCCAGCGCGTAATAGATATCACTGCCTTGCTTTTGCTAAGGTATGTCGACAAGGCCACTGGCATACTGCTGAATAACAGAAGCCGCCGTCAGCGAAGGTGTTTGTCGCCAAACTTTCGCATCAGCTGAATAGAATGTTCCATTGCCAACGAAATACTCACCTGAAAAATGAGCCCATCTGCCCGGTGCCGACACCGATGTTTTTGTCCATGGTCCACTTGGCGAGGTGGCAACGTAAGTGCTATTGCCAGTTAAAATATGAAAGGTTTGTGCTTTGTCATTGTATATGAATGAACCTATTGCACTCGAATGAGTATAAACGAGGGTCCACGACGTTGCCGTTGGCGACGAGAGTTCATAAATTTTATCACCCACAAAACCATAAGTTTTATTACCAACCACATAAACTTCTGTTGGAGCAGGAGTTCCGTATCCGGTTAAAGACCAGGTTGAGCCATCGTCAGAAAAACCCCATGATGAGTTGTCTCCGCTCGCGTAGAATCTATTTCCTATGAAGTAGATACGACGTAAAGTATTGCGTACAGCCGGAGCCTTTCCTGTTGCGATCCAGTTGATTCCATCCACAGACCAAGCTAATTTTCCGCTGTAACCTTCAACCGCAACAAAACGACCTTTTCCGTACGCAACGCCTGAAAGCCAAGATAACGAGGTCGATGCTCCTGCAACTTTTCCGGATTGCGCGACGAGATTGATTTTCGGAGCCCAATTGATTCCATCAGCTGAGACTTGGACAATTCCGTGTATTTGCCCCCCAACTGCCACAAAATGCCCATTGCCAAAAGCAATTCCTCGAAAAAGAAAATCACTATGCCATCCTCCGCCGATACATTCATATTGTGCCAAACAGCAGACAGAACCAATCTGCATCCAGCCAGCGGGACAAATTAACTTATTCGGATTGTTAGGATCGGCTTTAATGGAGTTCTGCTCAGCCGGAGAGAAAACTTCGTGATCATAAATGAGGGTTTCGAATCCATTGAGACCAGAAATAATGCGCCCACCAACACCCACTCCAACAGTGACTAGAGCTTTCTTTGTCACCGGCGGAGTTACCGGAGGCGGTACTGGCGGCGGCTGTATCGGTGGAATTACTGGAGGTGTCACAGGCGGAGCTGTTGGCGGCGGCGTAGTACCTGGCTCATTGCCAGTACTACTTGATGAAGAAGATGTATCCCCTTCACCAGAACCTTCAAATCCAGTAGAACAATTCTGAAAAGAAACCAGCAGAATCAGCATAGACGTAAATATCGATAATTTCTGCAAGGTAAACTTTGTCACTTATAAACTATAGCTGGGCCCATTAAAAAGCTCGAGAAAAATTAAATCCCGTGTCTCTAAATGGAACGTTAATTATTATCTCTGGCCTAAAGTTATAAAACTCTGATGCCAAGTTTTGTCCTGTGCTTAGAATTCACACTACCAGCTCGTATATAAGCCACTTAAAGAGGCACTCACCTTGCTTATATATAAGGATATGAAAGTCGTCGTAACTAAAGAAAATAAAAGTGTTTTAATTGAAGTGCTAATTGCGGCCACCACTATGGGAGCCATTGCCTGCTTCATGCTCACAAGCCTCTCGATTTTAGTGCCTGTGCTTATGGCTTCGTTAGCCTTAGCTTTGGCTTACGTTTATTATGACAGCGAGCTTCTTTTCATTATGGATGAAGAAGGCGTTTACGATGCTCGCCTGGGTGTTGGTAAAATTTTATGGACAGACGTTGAGAGCGTGCAAATCGAAATGGCTTACCGCACTCGCTTCGTCTGTTTACGCGTTAAAGACCCAATGAAATTTGTGAAACGAGCCTCAAAGCCAACGAGGAATAAAATCCATCAAGATATTGATCTCGGATTTTCAAGTTTCAATATTGATTTAACCGGTGTGAATGTAAATTTACTTTCACTGAAGCAATATATTGAAATGAACATGGCTGGATAATTTCGCCACAACGAATCCAGCTCACTGTCAGTTCTTTAACTTCGCCTATTAGTTCGACGTCTCATTCAGATAAAAACACTCTAGAAATGAAACCCATTCGTTATAAGTGCGGCATACTGACTGCTTACTATTCAGTATGGACTTACTTCCTTGTCTCATTTTGGGACCTACTATTTTTATGTTTTTAAGAGAAAAAATCGCCTTTGATTCAAATCAAATACGCAATTGGATTTCAACGGCCTTAGGTCTTGGTCCGATAAGTTAGGGTGGAGATTTTATGCTGAAAACAAAAAAAATGAAGAATGTTCTTATCGCCCTTTTAATTCTGCCTATTCTTTTCAGCTACACCAATTGTGGTGGCGGCTTTTCTGGTGCTGAAAGCGGCGATGTCGTAGATTTGTCTTCTGTTGATGAACCTGAAGTTCCTATGCAGCCACCGGTTACTGAGCCCCCGGTGGTTCCGCCGCCGGTACAACCTCCCGTGGTCGTTGAACCGCCAGTTGTGGTGCCGCCACCCGTCGTCGTGGTTCCGCCTCCTGTAGTGGTCACGCCACCGGCACAAAACTCTTTAGCGGTACAGCTCCCTTGCCTTTCAGCCGCCATTATGAAAATTGCTGATGAACAGCCTGTTATTAAGTTCGATCGTCAGCTTTCTGGCGGCGGTCACACTTGGTGGTTTCACTCCGCCGAAGTGGCTTATCTCATCAATTCGATTTGTGGCGAAGCCAATGCAAAGACGAAGCTCTTAGCGCAAATTCGCAATTTATTAGTTCCTGGCAACGAACCGACTTTTCCGGGCGGCTATGCCGATCAATTGCAGATCGGCTCGCTTGTTACGTTTATTCTTATTCAGCGCGTGCCAGCAATTTGGGATCAATTAACCGCTGCTGAAAAAGAAAAGATCAATGTGAGTATCGAAGCCGCTTTTGTATCAAACGCGTGGGTGACAGCTGATAGCAACCCCCACCTTTCGGGCTGCGGCGCGGGAATGCAAATTTCAATGGATGGCCTTAACAATATCTGCCGCGACTGGAATCCGAACTATAGAAATGGAAATCTCGGCGCCGTCATCTTAGGCTTAGCCCATTTCGGCGCTACTAAAGCGAAGTCGATTTTGCAAAACTACAAACACGCTGACTTTATAGCACGTCTTAAGAAAGCCAACGTAGCGAATCTGGTTGAAACTTATACCTTCAATACGGCTTCACCCGGAGCTGTGGCTGTTGAAACCACCCTTCATAAAGCATGGGCCTATCACGGCATTACGCTAGACAATATTATGGGTTTATATCTGAACCTAACTGATTATACTTACAGCAAAACTGTGAATTGTGGCTTGAATAATGGAGCCGGTTCTAACGGCGGTGGTTTCATTCTTAAGAACTGCGCGATTCTTCCCAACAAAGGCAAAGTCGGTATGTTAATGGAATTCGATGCCTACGATGCCAAAGGCCTGCGCAGCTCCGCTCGATATGCGAATGATGGCTTCCGTCCGAATCTCCATATTCAGTATGCGCTTGTATCACTGGGGTTGTGGAAGAAATCGACGGCGAGCGATGCAACACTCAAGAAAATTGATATTGGTATTCAAGATCTCTTTTTTAAAATCAATCCGGCTCAAGGCGGCGGTTATCGTAGTTACCAAAAAGGTTACGTCTTGAAACCTGATACGATCATTGAGGATGCCGATGGACATCGAATTAACTTTGCTATTGCTGAGCAGGTTTTTAATTTGCTCATGCCTTAGTCGATTTTCTGCGAAGGAGTTGTAAGTTTGAAAAATTTGGTTAATAGTTTTACACTCCTTCACAACTTAGAAAAATATTCTCTTGATAGTAATCAATTCTTCATCAAACTTTTATTTTCAAAATCTTTTACACCGAATAATTATCTACATCTCAATAAAGTGTCCTTAATGTTCACGTCACCCGTGGATATCTTCACTGAGATCAAACAAACTCGGAGGACGTATGAGAACGTATTTAATGAAAGGTCTTTTAGGCCTACTAATTGTTAATGCCGGATGGGCCGGTGCTAACGCAGCAGAAACTGTTTCGCGCACACAAATTATTTCTAAAAATTCAGGGCTGTTGCTAATTTTTAGCGGAACGCCTAATAATTACCCGCTCCAGCAACGTGTAAATGTGAACGACAGCCGCCAGCTTTTCGATGTTAAGCTCGATGGTTCGGTGGGATCTATAGTCAACGTAGCCTCTGGTCGCTGCGTGACGGCCAATGGTAATTCAGTATGGGCCGGCTTAAAATCTTTTGATTGCTCAGCTCGCGCTGATCAAAAATTCCATGTTAAGAAACTCTCTGACGGATCTTATGAAATCCGCTCTTATGGTAACTCTGCAGGTCTTTGCCTTGATGTTTCTGGAGCCTCTAAATCATCTGGTGCTTCAATTATTCAAAACACGTGCAGCGGCTCTTTAAGCCAGAAGTTTTTAATGGCGGGATTAAATCTACCGTCAGCTCCAGCCCCGACACCAACCCCGGCTCCAGCACCAACGCCAGAACCAACACCGGTACCAGCACCAACTCCGACGCCAACCCCAGTGCCGACACCGGTACCAACCCCACCAACAGGCGGAACCGTTATTAACAATAGCTCTGAATTAGCTGCAGCACTTGCCAATGCTAAGGGCGGAGAGTCTTTCGTACTGAAAGATGGCAGTTACTCAATTCATCTTTCTAATAAGCTTTATTCAAGCCTAGTGACTGTTTCTGGCAGCAGAAATGCTAAGTTCGGCAGCTGGAATAAAATTACAGGTGTTAAGAACTTGATGTTCTCAGGCGTTTCGTTCAATCACTCGAGCGCAGCTACAGATAACGATGTGTTAGTAAATCCAGATAAAGTTGAAAATCTCGTTTTCAAAAACGTAGCTTTCAACGGCACTAACGGAAACGGCACTGGTGTGTATGTGAAGAGCTATCAGTCGGCTAAAGGCATTACTATCAGTGGTGGCTCAGCCTCTTACATGCTCAATGGTCATATGTTCTCAAACGTCAGCAATCTTTTGATTGAGGGCCATGACTTTCATCACCTCTCATCTGATGGTGTGCAGATGGCTTCGGTTTCTGGTGTGGTTTTACGCAATAATGAATTCCACGACGGTCAAACACGCAGTGGAGCCCACCCAGACTGTATTCAGTTTGTAACTCATGCAGGTACATCTGAAAATGCTCTGATCGAGAACAATATCTGCTCGGGCCCGACGCAAGGATTCAACTCGTTCGGCACTTACGCTGTTAACAATGTCATTATTCGCAACAATATCTTTCACATCGCATACACCAACAACGTTATGCTTGTGAATTGCACAGGCGAAGTCAGTGGCAACCAACTCTTTAGCGATAAAGTAGCGAGTGGTAATATTCCGCTGATTCGCATCAGTGGTGGTAGCGTTAAGTTGTTTGGTAACAAACGCGACGGTGCTAATTACCTGTAAGGGATAGAAAAATTAGAAGTCCTAGCGAAGCCGGTTTACACCGGCTTTGTTTTTTTAAAGATCCACAGTTAGCTCAAAACGGTTGAAGAACCGTAGAACCGGTATAATCTGTAACCTATCTGGAGAATTTGGTAGACCGACTCATCCATTAAGCGAACTTCTGGAAGTACATGAAATCATTAAGATTGATCCTCCAAAAGGGCTCTTAATTTCCAAAGAATACATCGATCTCTATGAAAAAGGCTGTTCGATACACGAGATATCCCGCATCACTGGAAAGTCGCGACATTGGGTTCGCGAGATTCTAAGGCGCCATAAAATCTCTTCGCGGCCAAAATTAAGCGAATCAAAAGTGACTGCATGGAGAACAAGACCGCGCACCAGTGCGCATGCCCCTTTCGGATATGCGTATTTTCGAGGTCGGCTGGTAACTGAGCCACGGGAGCATGAGATCATACTTCTAGTCCAAAACCTTTTAAAATCAGGCCTAAATCCTAACGCGATTGCGAAACACCTGAACTTAAAGAGCAAAAAGCCGCGTCGAGCTCAAAAATGGAACCGAAATTCCATCGTTCTACTGATCAATAGAATTGACGACCATACAGTTAAGCAAGGTCCAGACTGAAGCTAGAAATAAATTAGCTGTTTTATAGTAAACAATAACTATATTAATATATAAATTATTTATATTTATTTTTGCGAAAGGTCACATGAGTTTCTTTATAGAAAACAGTAAAAATATCGCCTACACAGAAGAGACTGAAAATTCCAGCGGAATGAGAAAGTCTCAGGTAGGCGCCGCACATGCTATAGCAAGTCATTTTACTGTTAATGAAGAAGTTCCAGCATTAATTGTTATGCCGACAGGAACTGGGAAAACAGCTGTTCTGACTATGTGTCCATTTCTTACGAAATCAGAAAAGACTCTTGTTCTTAGCTCTAGCCGACTTGTGCGAGGACAGATTGTCGAGGATTTTAAAAAACTTAAATCTTTAATAAAGCTTAATGTGATAACAGCAGACACGAGACCGCTCGTGTTTGAATACAAAGAAGCTTTAACGGATGAAGACATTGAGGCGATCAATGAAGCTGATGTTGTAGTCGGCATTCCTTCTTCCCTAAAAAAAATGTTCGACGAGGAGATGGAGTTTGAAGGAGATTATTTCGATTTAATATTGGTCGACGAAGCTCATCATCTACCTGCGGCCACTTGGGAAAACGTTATCTCATTATTCCCTAAAGCGAAAAAAATTTACTTCACTGCCACGCCCTTCCGAAGAGATAAAAAAAACTTAAGAGGAAAGCTTATATATAATTATCCACTTTCTAGAGCTAAAGAAGATGGAACATTCGCAAATATTGAATTCCACCCGGTATTGTGTTCCGACGAATCTAAGCGAGATATACTCATCGCCAAGGAAGCAGAAAAGATATTTAAATTAGATAAAAAAATAGGCCTAAGCCATTCCATAATGATTCGAACAAACACAAAAAAGCATGCTAAAGAATTAGTTGAACTTTATGAATCAAAAACAGACCTGCGATTAGTTGAGATTAGCAGCTCTAAAACATTTGCACATATTAAATCTACGATAAATAAGCTAGATGCTGGCGAAATTGACGGAATTGTTTGTGTTGATATGCTTGGAGAAGGGTTTGATTTTCCTAAATTAAAAATTGCGGCCGTTCACCACCCTCACAAGTCAGAAGCAATTACGCTTCAGTTCATAGGGCGATTCACTCGAACAAATTCTGATAAGATTGGCGACGCAAAATTTATAGCGACCACAAATGATATAAAAATTGGAAAACATAAATTGTATCAGGAAGGTGCGGTTTGGAAAGATTTAATTATTGATTTGAGTGAGACTTCGATTGAGGCAGAAAAAGTAGAACAAGAGATTGTAGAAGCATTCGAAGATCTTGAAGGTACTTCTCTAGAGTCAACTGGCCTAACTTTGTATAACTTAACGCCATATTGCCATGTCAAGATATTCAGTGTTAAAAATGCCAATCTCCAAAACACTTTTAAGCTCGGCAAACAAACAATTGAAAATCGGTTTTACAATGAAGATAAAAATACTTTAGTCGTTGTTTCGAAAGAAGAAAATCGGCCAAAATGGGTAAATTCAGAAAACATTCTAGACCGACAGTATTTCCTTTATGTCATTTATTACGATGAAAAAAGAAAATTGTTATTTATTAATTCCACACTAAAGTCTTCTGACGCATATGAAAAAATATTTTCTTCCATAACGGGCGAGGATAAGCCTTCGTATAAGTTTCAGGTACCCAAAAGCCAAATCCACAAGGTGCTTTTAGACTTGAAAAACACTTCGTTTTTCAGCATTGGCGTTCAAAATAAGTTACCTAGCTCTGGAGAGTCTTATAAGACAACAACGGGGTCTGATGCACAAAATACGATTAGGAAAGGTGATGGACTCAGATATTCCAATGGCCATATGTTCTGTAAAGCGGACTCGGGTGATAGTTCTATTACTATTGGATACAGCAGTGCCTCTAAGGTCTGGAGCAATGCCTATCTTCGAATTTCAGAACTGTTAAGTTGGTGCAATGTGATCGGTGAAAAAATTATTTCAAATAGAACTGTCCAAACCAATTCACCGTTTGACCATATCCCAATACCTCAAAAGGTCGAAAAAATAATTTCAAATATTATTTCTGGTCACTGGATCAACGAGGCGTATATTGATCTGCCCGAAGCTGTTGTAGGAAGCAACTCACTTTCTCTTGTTGATTTCGAAATCTCCATAGTTAATCAAAACGACAAAGGAATAGAATTCAATCTCACCCATGAAGACTCTCCGGAGATTAAAATGCATTTTGATATCGAAAATGGATATTCGATTCTTGAAAAAAAATTTCAGAGCACTCAACTATCTTCAGGCGTAGCATTGATCAACTATCTAAATGAAAATCCAATCGTTTTTCAAAATACAGATTTCGATTCAATTATTGGAAACGAACTCCATAAGGGCTACATTGACGAAAATCTAAATATTGACCCAAGTCAGCTAGAAGTCATTGATTGGAAAAGCTCGGGAACAAATATTACTGTGGAATTCGGTTCTCCTGACAGCATCCACAGCTCACTAGAAAAGATTCTGATAGCCCAAAAGTTTGATGTTTTAATTTACGACCATGGTAAAGGCGAAATCGCAGATTTCATCTCCGTGAAAAATATCGACAAACAAATATTTATGGAATTTTATCACGTCAAAGGAAGCTCTGACAAAACTCCGAGTGATAGACTTGGTGATTTATATGAAGTGTGTGGGCAGGCAAATAAAACTGTTCAATTTTCTACTGATGCTGCCACTTTGAAAAAAAAGTTTCGCTCTAGACTAATCGATAACCCATCTAAGTTTAAAATGGGGTCTGCGAAAAAACTTTTCGATATTTTAGATATTGCTCAGCCCATTAGAATTACGATGGTGATTGTCCAGCCTGGAACTTCAAAGAAAAAAACAAAATCCAAAGTAGGAAGTTTACTGGCCTCCACCGATATGTTTTTACGAAGCGTTGGATCTTATAGCCCTTTGAAGGTTTGGTGTTCAGATTAAGAATGGAAACCAATGGCAGTTCAAGTCCCTCTCAAAGAGACCACTCTTGCCAATAAGCAAACTATTTTGAACTCAGTCATTTCAAGGATTTACGATGCAGTTCGTACAGAAAAAAGTTGGTAGGCTGATTGATCCGTTAAGCGAACTTTTCGAAGTACATGAAATCATTAAGATTGATCCTCCAAAAGGACTCTTAATTTCCAAAGAATATACAGATCTTTATGAAAAAGGCTGCTCGATACATGAGATATCCCGCGTCACCGGAAAGTCGCGCCACTGGGTCAGAGAGATTCTTAGACGTCACAAAATCTCTTTGCGTCCAAAGTTAAGCGAATCACAAGTTACTTCTTGGAGAAAGCGGCCTCGTACGCACGCGCATCCTCCATTCGGATATGCATACCTTCAAGGTCAGCTTGTGATCGAACCACGGGAGCATGAGATTCTTCTTTTGATTGAAAGATTAGCGAGTCAGGATCTAAATCCGAATTTGATTGCAGGGCATCTGAATAAAAATAGTTTAAAGCCTCGAAGAGCAGATTTATGGACGCGAAACTCTGTTGTCCTGATTCTTAAGCGGATTGGCAGTAAAAATTGAATTATTGTTCCGAAAGTGTTAAAAATAAAAAAAGCGGCCAGTTTTTGGCTGGCCGCCGCATCTTACTTAGAGCCCATCGCGATCCCTTGCCGTTTCACGATGGGTTTTTTCGTTCATCCCACACTTGCCCGTAAGCTTTCAAGTGGGGCGTAGTCTCTTCTAATAAACATATGATTACCCCCTTAAAATAGACGTTAACTCAGTAAAAAGAGACAAATCAACGATTATTTCGAGACGTCCGACAAAAATTAAGGATTGACAGTTAGCGGTATCTGGGTAATTGTCTAACCATGAACAATAAAGCAAACCAAGCCGAAGAACAAAAGATAACGAAGCCTCTTATGCCTCCAAAAGGTCGTAGCCCCAATTACCCCGCGCTCAACCTAAGAGAAGCAATTGCTCGCGTAAGCAAGCTGTTTGATGAAGCACGACAAACTCCAGTCGACTCTCTTATGGCGGCCAAGTTGATCGGCTTTGCCGGTCTTAGCGGTCCATCGCGAACGGTATTATCTGGAATTAAGAAATACGGACTCATTGAAGACACAAATTCAGGGCTTCGTGTTAGTGATTTAGCTGTAGGAATCCTTGTTGATCCGAAAGGATCTGAAGAGCGCAAGTTAGCACTTCAAAAGGCCGCTTTCTCGCCAGCCCTTTTTGCGGAATTCTGGACTCAGTTTGGGAGCCAAAAAGTTTCTGATGAAATTTTAAAAGCAACGTTAATTAAACGTGGATTTATGAAGCACGCTGCTGAGACCTCTGTTTCAAATTATCGGGAGACTGTCCAGTTTCTTGAAGAAGAGGCTGGCTCAGTGCAAACCTCAGAAGAAGTTTCTAACCCAAGTCTTTCAGCGAATGCGAACAAACAACCCACGCATGAACCACAACGTCCGGCTGATAATAATGTCGAGTTAACCGCAGGGAAAGACGTTCTCGTATATCGAATTTCTGCAGACTGTTCAGTGCGACTGATATTCGATGGACCCGTAACCGTTAAGCGAATTGAAAAGCTAATCGCGATGCTCGATCTAAATAAAGATGCTTTCCCAGTCGAAGAGTAATTAGGTATTTTTGTAGCGCCATGAGTGAAGCTAAAAGTAAGAAATTTTATTCATATCCACACGATACTAAGGCAATTGCTTTTATTGATATCGTAGGCTTTGGCGCTTTAACGAAAAAGTTCGCTACTAATCAGGAACTTGCTCAGCTTGTTTTTGTTTCTCATGAAAACTGCATTCTACACCATCGTGCCTCAATGAAAACGACAGAAGGCTTCAAACGAGAAGTTCCCACAGATCTAAATATGGAAGGTCACAAGCAGGGATTTTGGTACAAAGAAGTTCCAGATGGATCAGTAAATTTTATTTATCTAAGCGATAGCGTTTTACTGTACAGCTCCTCAGTCTCGCATCTTGTTCGCGAATTATCTTCCATAGTTGGAGCTGCTGTAGTTTTTGGCGTTCCGATGAGAGCTGTTATTACAGTCGGAGATCTGGAGCATTCCGAGTGGATTGAGCGGCCTGGCTCAGCTATTTGTTTATATGGAAGCGCATTAACGAAAGCTGTCGAACTCGAAAAATCAATGTCGGGAAAATGCATGAGAGTATGGCTCGATCATGAGGTAGTTGATCTCATGAAAAAAATCGAGCCTCTGAAGCGGCTAATAGAAGAGCCATCCTGCTTTCAAAAACATAGTGAGTTAAAATGGTGGGAAGGAGCCCTTCAAGGAACTCAAGGTCGAACAGAAAGCCAAGAATTAAAGTATCGCTTCGACCGATGGTTCTCCGAAAAGCATCCAAAGGACTGGTTTGCTGGAGAAAATAAAAAAGATGCAGAAAGATCGGTTGCACACGCAGTCGCAGAACTTCAAAAAATTGGCAGATAGGTTCAAGTCCCTCTCAAAGAGACCACTCTTGCCAATAAGCGAACTATTTTGAACCCAGTCATTTCAAGGATTTACGATGCAGTTCGTACAGAAAAAATTTGGTAGCGGAAGAGGGACTCGAACCCCCGACCAACGGATTATGATTCCGCTGCTCTAACCAGCTGAGCTACCCCGCCACACTTGAGATAATCGCCAAGAGGCGTTATTTGTAGCGGCTCAGGACCAGGCAGTCAACTTCAACTTGGTCGAAATCAGATCAATTCTTCAATAGCGGGAAAGCAGCTCCGGGCCTCTATTCCTGCCTATTGGCAGGAATATCCTAAATACTGATGCAAACGGCTATATTAATATTGCCGACCGACCGACCGGAATTCATTAAAAAAAATTTAGAGCCAGGCTGCTGGACTTCGGTTGGTAAAAATGTCGAGGCGTGGCTATTAGAAAATATAAGCGCTAACCGCGCGACTTTTAAACTAAGACCAACTGCTAATTCTTCACTTTTATTGAGATTTCCGGACCTTAATCCCTATACATCCGTCTAGAAAAATCTGTTTTAGGGTTAACTATCTGAGCTCAGGCCCGATAGAAACTTTAGCTATGAAAAATCTGTCACAAAAAATTATTTTAATAGTTCTCACAGCGGTCCCTTCAGCGTTCTCATACGCGAAAATCAACCTAACCCTTTCAGAGCCGGGACAAATCAAGAATTTGAAAACAAATCAAGTCGTGGATGTTGAGAAAGGTCAAGCTTGGCCTCTTGAGAGTCGTGACCCAGTAGCAATTTACAGCGAGCAAGGTATTCCGGTCATCTTGGTGCCAAATGTAGCAGACGGTAGCAACATCAATGTCGACTTACCAGCTCGAGCCTCCTACCAGAATCTCGCGGTAGACCTCAATGTAGATGCGGCCCTCAGCGATCTTTTAGAAAAGTATTCGCAACTTCAAACCTTAATTATGCAGAAAAAAATAGCTGAAGCGAGAAACGTACTCGCTGATATGAGATCGAAGTACAAGAGAGTCACTTTTTTAAATTTTGTAGAAGCCAGTCTCGATCTTATTGATGGCGAAAAAGCCGCAGCCATTACGAACCTCAAAAAGGGGTTAAAAGTGCATCCTGAATATAAGAAGGGCGCCGATCTTCTAATTCAACTCGAGGAGAAAAAGTAATGAGTCTCGCTATTGGAATAATTGCAGTCCAAATTGTCATATTGGCCGCTCTCGGCCTTGATCAACTCAAATTTTATCTTCAATGGCACTCATTCTTGATCGTCGGTGGCGGAACAGCCGCTATTTTCTTTTTGGCCACACCCATCTCTATTATTAAACATACTCTCAAGAACTTTCTTGGACTGTTCAAGTCGGAAGAAGCTTTCGGAAAACAAAAAGATGCCCTTGTTGCTTTGGCTAAAAATAAAAACGCCGAAGTGAAATCTGAATACCCTCTCATTCAGTACGCCAATGAACTCTGGACACAAGGTGTAGAGAACGATTTATTTATCGTCCTCTTGTCTCAACGCAAAAACGAGATGCTCTCTGAAAAAATTGATTCTATTCAAGCTCTAAAAAATCTAGCTAAATACCCACCTGCCCTCGGTATGACCGGAACAGTTATGGGAATGGTCTCATTGTTTATGAACCTCGATTCACAAAAAGAATCAATCGGAGGATTTCTTGCCCTAGCTATGACCGCGACATTTTTTGGTCTTATTTTAACTAATGCGGCATTATCGCCTCTGGCCGACCGCATGCAGATTCGGCACGTCACCGAGCAACGTCTTCTTCAATCTATTTATGAAATGTTGCTTTTGATTAATCAAGGCGAGGCAGAAACTTTGATTGCCGATGAGGTTAAATACCGTGAAACCGCCTAAACGTCGTAATATTCGGGTTGAGCGAACCCTTCCATCCACTCACCTTGACGATGAAACCGGTCACCTTTGGGCTGTTTCGTACGCCGATTTTTTGATGGTGCTTTTGAGCTTTTTCATCATCTTCTTCTCTGTGGCCCCTGAAGATAAAAGCGTGATTCTTGAAATTCTCTCTAAAGTAACTTCGCCCAATGCATCCTCTGGTCGTAACCCTGACTCCACTCGTCCGACCGCCGCAACGCTGGCAACAGGCTCTCAGCCATTGCCAAAAGAATTAGAAACTCAATTGCAAAATCAAGTTCCGCAACTGAAGGTGACTGTCGATAAAGATAAAAAATCTATTTATGTTTTGTTTCCGGATGATATTTATCGCAATGGCGATACAAAACTGACAACAGTCGGCGCCGATCAATTGGCACAGTTTCTTAAGCTCATTGAACCTTATTTGGGACGAATGGAAGTGATTTTTATCGGTCACACCGATTCAAAACCGCTAAGATACGCAAGAAGCGAATACCTTGTGAATAACTTTGACCTCAGCTCACTCCGCGCCTCTCAGGCTTTAAAGTTAGCTCTGGGTTTAGGTTTAGATCGTAATCACCTCTTTACTCTCGGATCAGCTGATCACACCAGAAACTCAAGAACATTAACTGTACTACTTAAACCTGCCGGGATTTTAGAACTATGAAAAAAATAATTTTATTTATATTACTTTTATTTACTGTTCATGGGCATGCTCAAAACGGTATCGAAAAATATCTGGCTTTCGAAACGGCCCTCGAAAATCGCATCAAAACCATTATTAAACCTTTTGATGCGAAAGCTCAGATTTTTACAAAGGTAAAAGTAAAAGAAGTTAAAACCGTTCTACCTGGACTATCAGGAGACCAAGACGCCAGTTTTCTGCTGAGTGGATTAGAAGGTTCGTTCAGTCAAGATACAATTGACGCCGTAGAAGTCGCGGTTATTTCTGAACTCGATCCGTTTCCAGTTGAAATATTAGACCGTGTCAAAGCACTTCTCGACCAAAAACAAATAAATTTGAATGTGACAGTGACAAAACCTTCAGCCCAGATGGCTCTGCTCCTCGAGCAGCCAACAACGGTTGAAAAATTTTTTGAGGCTTGGAACCATAGTAATTATAGATTCGCGCTGATCGCTGGAGCTATTGGTCTTCTCGGATGGCTGATCACTGCCACAGTCTGGATGATAGCTTTATTCCCGGCTCAAATGAAAAAGACAGCTGAAAAAATTGAATCCGGACTGACTTCAATCGGCAGGGCTGCAGAAAATCTGGCTCTCGGCAGCTCTTCACAAATCCGTGATGTTTCACCTGAACAACCAAAGCAATTGAGCGAAAGTCGATCTACGAACAGCCAGGATGCTTATACGGTCGCGCTTCGTGAACTTCCGAGCGAAGCCATTCTCGCGGTATTCACCGATGCCTACTGGTGTGAAGAAGATCAGTACGCTGCATGGATGTGGGCCAACTCGGCCTCTTCACAACGATGCTATTTAGCTGAGAAATGGCCTATTCTCGCTGAATACCTAGGAACTCTCGATAACGTAACGCCATCTGTTGCCGCATATCACATGCATCCTTGCTACCTCGCACCCTTAGAACTGAATCACATTGATCAATCTGATCTAGCAAAACTGATTGAACATCAACCCGCCGCCTACAAACTTCTCTCTCCCTTAAGACAAGAGAAGCTGCCTGTGTCTTTGCAAAATCGCCTCGACTGGCTGACGACCGCAACTATGGATCGCAAAAAATTTGAAATTCCAAACCAGGCTTCACAGGCTCGCCAACTTCGTCAAACGCCATTGGGCTTCCAATCTTTAAGCACCGAAGATGAAAACTTCATTTGGGAAAACGTCGATCGCATACCGCAACACTTAGTGTCTTCAATCCCAAGTCTCGTTTGGTTTGCGCGACTCGAGGTTCGTGATCGCAGTGAAATACTCAGCCGTATGAGTGCGCAAGATATCGCGGATGCAATGATCGGCACAGAACCTCTTCTGGCCTCTGTAAAAGAGTGTTTGCCAGAAAAAAAATCGGCGCTTGTTGAAAGTTACCTTACAAAAACTTCTCCGAGCCGATATTCACCAGGCTTTCAATACATTATGAAGCAAGCGTTAACAAAACAACCCTTCATAGCAGAGGATGATCGTGCCGCGTAATTGGGCCGCTTTTGCATTTTTGACTCTCTTGATCGTGACGAGCGCACGAGGCGAAATTAATTCGACCCGCATGCTCTCTTACGACGTCAAAGATTATGATACGTTTCTCACTTTATCGCCGACTTTGGTTTCAATATCTTCTCCGTTAGATACGGTGACAGGATATGGACTTCGTCTCGGATGGAATCGAAATCTCACAAACCGTTGGAATTTCGAAGGTTCGTTTTCACAAACTTTTGGCACCTCAGAAGCTGGCGCCGGATTCGGTGCGCTCTGCTCGAGCTTAGAGGCCTTTGCTCAGTACGCCATTTCAGGTCAGTTCGAATCAAACGAAAGAACAGTACTTTTTGACAACAAACCTTTCATCAATGAGCGGCGCTATCGCCAACGAGTTTTTTCTGTGGGTTTCGGACTCATGCAACTTCTACTGAATGGCTCAACTGATGTCTACCCTGCGACTGGATTAGGTTTTTCATTATCCTATGACATCACCCTATGGAATCGCTTAGTCCGCCCCAGTTTTCGATATGGTCTTTTATCAGGTAACAGCCAAGACATTAACCTCATGGCTCTCGATTTAGCTATTATGTTCGATTTTTAAAGGATTTTTTTGAAACGACTTACACTTTCAAAACTCATTCTAACTGCGACAATCGCTTTGTTTATACAGAGCTGTAATACTGATGCAGACGTAGATTCTCTTGTCGGATCCACTCCCGATGTCATCGAAGTTCCACTTGATTTGCAAATTACAATCACCAGCCCATCAGCTGACGGGAAAAAAGTAGGTTACAGCGGTCAACTTTCAGGAAGCTGCAATCAGCCCGGCCAAAGCATCGAAATCCGAGGCCAAGCGACGGGTTATTCTGTTTGTCAGAGCGACAATACATGGACCTCTCAAATTGATTTCTCTGGCGCAGCCGTTGGCTCGGTCACTGTCCAGGCTTATCTGGTTGACAACGCTCGCGAGTCGGCCGGCGCAACACGCATATTCACTAAAGATAGTACAGATTGCGATACGACTAGTGCTCGCGCAGCTCAGTATGCCGGGGGTGACGGCTCAGCCGGAAACCCGTGGATGATCTGCACCTCTGCACAGCTCAACAACGTAAGAATCAAATTGAACGATAACTACATTGTTAAAAATGATATTGATCTTAATTCAAATCCATTCATCCCTATTCCTTCAGTGTTTAGAGGAATCTTCGACGGCAATGGTTTCTCAATTCAGAATCTTTATATTTATGATTTATCTGGGGCCGATGTCGCACTATTTAAACAAGTGCGAGACGCGACAATTAAAGATCTAACACTCGAAAATTTCAATGTTTCGGGGCCAAGTGTTGTAGCCGGACTTGTCGGGCGTGTTGTTGTTGGATTCGCCAATATTTCAAACATCACAGCGAACGGAAAAGCTATTGCGAATAGCAGTTGGGTCGGAGGACTTATTGCCTACGTCGATAACGGCGCCACGCTTTCAGTGACTAATGCTGATGTAACCGCAACTTTAAATGGCCAAAGTCGTCTCGGAATAATTTTAGGCGGCACTCATGCTTCGGCAAGTTCGGTGACACTTGATACAATTACGGTCGCAGGCTCTGCCACCGGAACTGACAGTTATGTTGGCGGAGCGGCAGGCTTGCTCGATACGATAAATAATACTCTCAACGATATTACAAGCTCAGTGGTAACAGTAGCCTATGGAGCCAGCGGCACTGTAGATAGCTATGTTGGGGGAATTGCTGGACGCATGGATGGCGGCGATATTACAACCTGCTCTTCATCAGGAACAGTCACCGGTACAGGAAGTTTTGTTGGCGGAGTGGTCGGTCAATATGGTGGCGCAAAACTTTACAACTGCGATGTCACTGGGGCTATTTCTGTCGATACAACCAATCGCGCAGCAACAGGAGTGGGAGGCCTTATCGGCCAAGCGACCACTTCAAATACCGATATTTTTCAATGCTCTGTAAAGGCTAACATCAACGTTACAGGCACTCTTGTCGGCCAACAAATTGGTGGCGGCGTCGGCTTTTTTCGTGGCATTCGTTTCAGCGAAGTTTCAATCGACGGTGATACAACCGCCGCAACTCGAGGAATATTAAACGTAATTACCGGTAATGGTACCACAACTGGCGGAACCTTTATCGGCGGAGCTATTGGCTATTTACAAATTTATTCTGGCGATACTCTTACAATTGATAATACTTATGCAAATGTAGATGTAACAAATGAAACAGCAACGGCGAACTCTCAAACAGGCGGCTTCGTCGGCTACATGGCCAACCAGGATGCTGCTGCCGCAAATGATATTATAATAACTGATACGTACGCTTCGGGCGATGTAGTTTCTAACAATCGTTACGTGGGCGGCTTTGCCGGCAACATGTACACCGCGCGGGCTGGCTCAACGATCTCAATGACCAATGTATATGCATCCGGGAATGTAACTGTGGATGAGATCAACACCACTTCTCTGCAGTATATTGGAGGGTTTGCTGGCTCTGCCACAACTCGAGACAATGGCGGTGATGTTACGACTCCGACAGGTGGCTATCAACTCAGCAATGTATATGCCAGCGGCAACGTGACCATCACAGCCACTTCGGTGGGCGGCGAGCGCGTCGGAGGATTGATTGGATATTTACACACTGGCCGTTCGGGCGGAACTGGCGGAGTCTCAAACTTATCGAAAGTTTACGCTACAGGAAATATTAATGTTACATCGGGGCTCACGTACAATTATGTCGGCGGCCTTATCGGATATTTAAATTCAAGCACCCTCAGTACCATCGCCATCGATTCTTCAGCAGGACAAAGCTATGCCACCGGAAATGTTTCTGTCACCACGGGGGGCTACATCGGCGGAGGTTTTGGCTATGCGACGATTACAACCAGTTCAACTTTTACCCTTGATGATTTTTACTCAAACGGAAATGTTTCAGGCGATACGAAAGTTGGTGGGCTTGCAGGACAAATCTACGTCAACGCCGCTGGCGGAACTATTGCACTCGATCATATTTACAGTCATGACAACAGCAGTGTAACGCCACCTCCGACAGTGACTGCTACTGGCGCCCAAGTCGGCGGACTCATCGGCTTGGCCGGCGCTTCAAATACATCTACCATTTCACTCTCGAATTGTTCGGCTATCTCTACAGTTACAGGTACCAATTACGCCGGCGGACTCATTGGTTACGACCATGATAGCCTGACAATAACCGGTTGCACGGCTTCAGGCGACGTCTCTGGCGTTGCGCCCTACGTGGGTGGTTTAACAGGAGGCTCTGACCGAAATGGCCGCAATTACTCACAAGTCTACGCCTCTGGTGACGTCACTGCGGCAGTACCCACCGCAACAGCACAAGGTTACGTAGGAGGACTTGTCGGTCGCATCTCAACTGCCTCTAGTGTTTACAAAGCGGTCGCTACTGGCGACATCATTGTTGATGTGGATTCTACCGCGACTTTAACTGAGGCCTACACGGGCGGCCTTATTGGTTACATGCAAGGAACTGTCGACCAAAGTTACGCTACAGGAAACGTCTCTGTGACAAACCCCACTCTTGGAACTCAAAGTTATGTAGGAGGCCTTCTTGGTCGCGGCACGGCTCTCGTTTCAAATTCATTTGCTACAGGCGATGTGCAAGGAGGATATTATGTCGGCGGACTTATCGGCTATCATCGTGGCGGAGTACAAAACTCTTTCGCTGCCGGAAATATAAACGGCACACTCAACGTTGGCGGACTTATCGGAAATTATGATGGATCAGCTGGCTCGGTATCAAAAGTCTATTCTCTCGGATCAGTCACCCGAATTGCCGGGACACAAACGAATCGTTTTGGACCATTAATTGGTTATTGCAACGCCGGTGTAGGTGATACCAAAGTTCAAGACGGATATTATAATTTGTCGACGTCGACTGTAGACGCGAATATCACTTCTCCTGAAACTAACTGTAATAGCAATTCGACCAATGAAACACGAGGCATCGCAAACGCTACCATGCTGACACCCGGCACAGGGTTTACTGGCTTTGATTTTATATCGACGAATCCGAGCGACTGGCGATTTGCTGTCACTTTTAAGAAAAAAGGTGTAGCGACTGTGTATCCTTATCCTGTTCTTTATTGGCTTGAAAATTAGCTGTGCTAACGCCAAGTGGCGTTATTTGTAGCTACCCAGTTAACGCAGCTAACTCCAACTTGACCAAAATCTAGATCAATCCTTCAATATGAGAGTCTTCAACATGGAGGAATTTATGAGATTAAAAAGCCAATGGCTTTTATTATTAGCGGTTTTTGCCTTATCTACCGGAACCCAAGCTGCTGAACGCTTACGCGTTTTAACTCAGGCCTTAGCCCCTATTTCAGGCGCTGAAGTTATGATCGGCTCGGCTGTAAACAACCCTTTTGCCGGCAATGTGCTTAAGACTGATGCAAATGGCTATATTTCGATTCCAATGGAATGGAAAGCCGCCTTACCTGTAACAGTTACGGCGAGCGGTTTTATCGTCACTCGTTTTGAGGGCGTACAACCTCAATCAGTGATTTTCCAAGTTCATGAATTAGACCCAGCAGCTCTTGTTGAAGTGAGCGGCGAAACGATGGGCTTTCAAAATATCAAAAAAGATGGCCTCGTTGATTTCGGTTTAGTTTTTCCAACCATGAATCGCCGCCAGCTGATGCAGTTTAGCGTGAGCGATTTAGTCAGCCCCGAAACAGATCAGATTAAAGTGATCACGCAGAAAGTAGATCTTCCATCAAATGTGACTTTACCTGAGCAAAAAGAAACTTACGTGCTTCCAATTACACTTAAGAAGCCGAACTACCGCGCTTATTTAAAACCAGACAGCAGCTACACGATCACTGCGGCTCATGGTCAGTTCCCACTTAAAGAAGTGATCGGCGAAATGCAAAACGGCAAAACTTTCTTCGATGTCATGAACTATTTCACATTCATCGATTTCGGTCAGTTTGATTTAGCTGTTCAGAAAAGCACGATTCCAAATCAGAACGTATCTGTGAGCCAGAATCTCATCGATAGCAAAGTCTCTTATCAAGCCCCGGCTTACAACAACGACCAAGTTCTTTTAGCGGCGGCTCTTGTTGAGCAAAACGGCGCTTTCTACCCGACAGATTTAAAGCGCATCGATTCAGCTCAAAAACGTGACATGACGGTGCCAGCTCTTGCGAAGAGCCTTTATGTGGCGTCGGTATTAATGCCGAAGACACAGGCGGCTCCGTTTAATGCCCAAATGACAGATATGCTTTTGGCTCAAACTCAGCCAGTGGCTCACTTCTTTAAATCTCTAACGAATGAACTTTATTCGTACATGGGCTTTCAGCCGACAACCCAAGACGCAACAACTGCTCCGGCCATTCCGGGTATTACTTTGAGCATTCAAAAGGCTCCAGTGACTGTTGGTGCTGAATTCATCGGCCTCACTCAACCACCTACGGTTGCTGGTGGAATGTTAAAACTCACGGTTCCGACAGTTCCGGCTAGCGTGGCGCCAGTGGCCACTTACCTTGTTCTTTCTGAAATCGTAAAAACTGTAAAAGGCAAATACACCACTGAAAAACGCACGCGCCTTCTCGAATTCTTTGCTGAAAGCTGGCTCGACGAACTCGCTCTTCCAGATCTTTCAAGCATTGTAATTCCAGGCAAAACTTATCGCTGGGAAGTTCTCTATTTGGGTCGCGACAAAAACACTAAAGCCGGAAACTACTTCTTAGATGAAATCACTCACGTCTCTCGTCACGCTTACGATTTTTAGTTGTTCGCTAGCACTGACCGGTTGCGCGCTGTCTGATAAAGACAGCGATGCAACAGTTGAGCAGCTCGAACCGGTCGTACAAGTTTACGAAGCCACTTACGATGAAGTTTGGAGAGCCATGCAGAAGGCTTTCTCACGCTACCCTATTCGCCTTAACAACGCCGACACGGGCGAACTTGAAACCGATGTCATTAAGCCCGATCAAATGTGGC
This sequence comes from uncultured Pseudobdellovibrionaceae bacterium, assembly GCA_964360255.1. Taxonomy (GTDB): domain Bacteria; phylum Bdellovibrionota; class Bdellovibrionia; order Bdellovibrionales; family UBA1609; genus CAYHVK01. The sequence continues at coordinate 204,825 of CAYHVK010000004.1, forward strand.
AACCGCCTCACCGCAAAATCAATTATTCTCCGGGACAGCGCTATTACATTAAAGTGCTCGTAACGAAGGGAATGAAAGGCGGTAGCAAGCAAGCCGTACGCCTATCGATCGAGAAAATCATGACGGTCGATCAAGATTTCTTCTCAGGTAGCAGTCGCCGCCCAACAGATGGCCTTGAAGAAAAAGGCCTTCTCTACCGCATTGATCGCGAACTCACCATCGAGGAATCGATCAAAAATGCTTACGATCAGGGTAAAATTTAGTTGTCGTCAGATACCCGGCTTTACTTTTTCTTCCGCTTAGATTTCTTCTTATACTCATCTTCGCTGGCCAGCAGCTCTTCAAGACTCAAATCAAGCGGATCCTTGCCCGGCTCCGCGATAGATTTGTACTGACCCTTGCTCATCTGAACTGGATCAATTTTTTTACCGATCATTTGCTCGATAGCATCGAGAAGCGGCTTCTCTTCGGGGCTGCAAAATGACAAAGCGATACCTTTATTAAAACCGCGGCCAGTACGACCGATACGGTGGACATAATTTTCAGGCTTTTCAGGTAAATCATAATTCACAACATGAGTCACATCTGCCACGTCGATTCCGCGAGCGCTCACATCAGTCGCAATAAGAATCTTGCACTCATCAGCGCGGAAGGCTTTCATCACATCGATGCGGTCGTTTTGATCTTTTTCACCATGAATCGTAAGGCTTTTGATATCAGAGCGCTCAAGCACCTTCGCCACACGTTCAGCTCGTACGCGAGTGCGCACGAAGATAATAAACTTTCCGTCTGGGTGGCCATTTATGAACTCGACTAAAAACAAACGTTTGTCGTCCATCTTCACATTAAACATATAGTGAGTGATGTTCTTTGAAACCGGATCTTCTGGAGAAATCTGAATTCGAATAGCCGAACTGCGAACCTGCGAGTAAGCGAGCTTTTTAATTTCTGGGTTAATAGTGGCCGAGAAGAAAAGTGTCTGGTGGCGCATACGAAGTTTTTTCTTCACCGCTTCAACATCAGGTAAAAATCCTAGATCGAGCATACGATCAGCCTCATCAAGAACTAGAATTTCAACGCGATGAAGGCTAATAATTTCTTGGCGAATCAGTCCGAACATACGTCCCGGAGTCGCAATCAAGATATCGATTCCATCTTGAAGCTTTTCAATTTGCGGATCAATTTCGACTCCGCCGAAAACGGCGTAGGCTTTAACTTTCGTATGCTTGGCGAGTTTATTAAACACTTCGCCGATCTGCAGCGCGAGTTCACGCGTCGGCACCATAACTAAACATTTGATGCCTTCGACACGTTTACTGCTTTTTTCAGTATGTAGAGTATTAATAATCGGTATAGCGAAAGCGGCTGTTTTACCGGTGCCGGTTTGGGCGATAGCCAAGACATCTTCGCCTTTTAAAATTGATGGAATGGCCTTGTATTGAATATCGGTCGTGCGAAAGAAACCATTGTCATTGAGGTTCTTTATTAGATCTTCAGAAAGGTGGAATTTTTCGAACTTCAAAGAGGCCCTCGATTATTAAGTGGCCGCAGAGTATATCAAAATACTGCCAAATACGAGCAACAAAACCCCTATGGGAATAAGTTACTTTAACTTGCTTAGAGTCGCCATAGCGATGTTCTTAACTTGCGGATCTTTATCCTTTAATAAAGCTTCGAAAGAAACCTTATCTTTTTGATCAGCCATGATGGCTAAAGCATTCGCAATAATCGGACGAATCCAAAGACTTTCACCGCGCTTGAAATTCTCAGAGCTATTCATTTTCTCCCAAAGAGAAGACTTGGCTTCAATAGCGCGAAGCTCTTGAAGTGATTGAACAGCTGCTGTGCGAACTACAAGTGCCGGATCATGAAGAGCTAAGCGAGATTGCTTGATGGCCCAAGCGCGCTCTCCGTAAGGAGTCACGATAAGGGCCGCGTTTCTCATAAACCACTCTGAGCTTGTGAGAGCTTTCTCTAAATGAGGCTGAGCATAAACTGGATCTAAGCGACCTAAAGTTACAAGAGCATCCCAACGTGTTTCAAGACTTTCTGTTTTCTCAAAAGCGATTTCAGCCAAAGTCGATTTCGCACGCGAACCGTAAGTTTTATAAAGCATGGGGCGTTTTGAAGGTGAATGCTTCAAAAAACTTTTCATCTCTAGCTTAAAATCTGCTGGAGCCGTATCTACCGCCGTCATCGGCGCCGCGAAACTGTGTTGCGTACAAACTACGTTAAGTAAAATCGCGATAACGACAGTCAGTCTCATATTATTAACCTTTGTTAGAAGTTTCTTTAGCCATCTTCTCTAAATCGACATCTTCATCGAGAACGCCGGCATCGCCGCCAGCTTCGCCAAGATCTTTAATTTCTTCAAGCATACGATCGGCATCTAAATCGCCCAGACCAGCGAGAATATCTGCATTGCTGTCACCTTGAAACTCAGCGAAAACATCTGAAGAGCCTTTAACGTTCTCAGTTGAAGTGACAGTGGTCGATGAGCCCGGGCCTGGGTCTGCCGCCACTGGTGCAGGCGTCGGAGCAGGAGCCGGTGCTTCTGGCGCTGCAACAACAGGCACTGGGGTTTCTGGTGTGGCCGCAGGCGATTCAACCGGAGTTGATACTGGCGTCTGCACTTGGCCCGGATCTACCGGAGCGGCAACAGCATCAATAGCTGCCACTGCTGCATCATTCTTAAGAACTTCACCTGAGCCGGCTTTTAAAGCCTCAAGCTCACGCTTGAGCTTGGCATTCTCTTCTTTATAAATAGAAAGATCGGCAATATCGTCTTCGATGATTTCGTATTCCAGCAAGCGATCTTCAAGAGTTTTAATTTTGGCAAGTAGTTCAGGAGTAGGATCACCCGAACCACCGCCGCCAGTAGCTTTCGTTTTTAATTCAGTAATTAAATTTTGATTGGCCGTAATTTCAGCACGAAGCTTTTCAACTTCAAGAGCTTGCTCTGGTGTACCCGGTGCAGGAGACGAACCGTCTGCCGCTACTGAAGGTGCAAGAGTCGCCGTTTGCGAAAGAATTTTTTTAAGTGTGGCCTCGATATCAGCACCGTCGTTAAGACCAGTAGAGGCTGTTGTCACGCCATCATTCGTCTCGTTAAAAAAGATGCGATAAAGTAAAAAAGAGCAGAGCGCTAAAACCGCTGCTAACGTCACACCAAACACAAGCTGGTTGTGGCTCATAAAAAAATTAATAATGGCGCCAATATTCACAGACTTAATTGTGACCTTGTCCCATAAAATTGGTCAACCAGACCTCTAGCCTTAGGTCGTGCCTTCTGCTACTATCCCAGGCATGAAAAAAGAGGCAGATCTATTAATTAAGGGTGCAAAAGTAGTAATTCCGAAAAGTGGTGAAAAGGCCACTGCTCCTCACTTGCATCGTCCAATGAAAGTTGAACTGCTCGATGTCGCTATTCGCGGCAAAAAGATTGTAGCCTTAGGCTCTGATACTAGCCGTTTTGATGCAGAAAAAGAGCTTCAAGCCCGGGGCCTTCACCTCTTACCTGGACTCATAGACACCCAAGTGCACTTTCGTGAGCCTGGCTTTCCGCAAAAAGAAGATCTCTCAAGCGGCACTCGAGCCGCCTTATTAGGCGGCATCACTTCTATTTTTGAAATGCCCAACACACAGCCGCCGACTCTGACCGCTATTGATTTAGCGGACAAATTAAATCGCGCCAAAGGCCGCAGCTGGTGTCACTATGCTTTTTATATTGGGGCAGATCTTTCAAATTATGAAAAGCTCCCCGACTTAGAGAATATTCCCGGCTGTGTGGGAATCAAAATATTCCTCGGTAGCTCGACAGGGCACCTTGTTCTTGAGAGCCCTGAGGCTCTCGAGTTTGTTTTTAAAAATTGCAAAAAAAGAATCTCGTTTCATGCCGAAGATGAAACTCGCCTGAAAGAGCGCTTTCACATAGCCCAAGAATCAGAAGGCAATCCAGCCGCTCACCCGGTGTGGCGTGATGCTCAGGTGGCCTTTATAGCGACTCAGCGAGTTGTGGCTCTAGCAAAAAAATACAATCGCAAGATTCATATTCTTCATGTGACATCGAAAGAAGAAATTGAATTTTTAAAAGATTATAAAGGCCTCGTATCAGTTGAGACAACGCCCCAGCATCTGACGCTTTCGGCTCCTGAATGTTATGAAAAACTCGGCACCTTAGTGCAAATGAATCCTCCTATCCGAACTGCCGAACACAAAGCCGCTCTCTGGGAAGGCGTTGCTAACGGAACCGTCGATGTCCTTGGCTCTGATCATGCTCCCCACACTTTGGGCGAAAAGAATCAGCCTTATCCACGCTCACCCTCTGGGATGACCGGCGTGCAAACCATGCTGCCGCTTATGCTCGATCATTGCTCTGCCGGGCGTATCTCTATTGAACGTATAGTGCAGCTTCTAGCGGACCAACCTCATCGCAACTGGGGCATTAAGAATAAAGGCGTTATCGATGAAGGCTTCGATGCCGATCTGACATTCGTTGATTTAAAAAAGAACCGCACCATTGATAATAAATGGATCGCTAGCAAATGCGGCTGGACACCTTTTCATGGCGTTAAAGTCACGGGCTGGCCGGTGGGCACGCTTTTAAATGGCGAAGTGGTTATGAGAGATGACGAAATCATAGGCAAGCCGTCGGGCTTACCTCTTCAATTTTAGATTTTAAATTATTTTAGATCTGCGTATCGCAGAAAGCGCGAATTGTCGTCGTTGCTTCTTGCAGTGATGTTGTCGCGCTTTGCGCACGAATTTCGTAGCGAGTGTCGCAAGCACCAAAATTAATATTGCTCACTTCAAGCTGAAATCCTCCGCTGTGACAGTCAGATGTTCCGTTAGAAACTACCGCACCGTCAGAGAGACGAACCACTTGCCAGTCGACAACATTTTCATTGGCAGCCATATCAACCACAGGGCAAACACCTTGCACTTGTACATCATCTACATTTTCTTGGACGAGATAAGTTGGACTCATAAATGAGAGCTTTGAAGTATCCACCCAGCCATCGATCAAACGAACTTCACTGTCACCACCAGCTAAATTAGATCCCGGAGGCGCAGCACAGTTTTGGAATTTGAAGACCACGAGGGTCAAGAGGGCTATTAAAGGCACCACACGTGCCCATTTGGCGATACTTCTTCTCATACTTCTATCTTATCGAAGGTCGAGGCAAGAACATAAATTATTCGAAAAGATTCTCAAAATGAGTTGCGTTTGAGTCGAGCGGCGTAAAAGCCATCAAAAAGTGTCTCAAAAGGAGACACTTTCAGTTCATCCTCGAGCGAAAACTCAGGACGAGCAGTTAAAAATTTCTCAACTTGCTTTTGATTTTCTGAAGGCAAAATACTGCAAGTGGCGTAAACCAAAAGCCCATCTTTTTTTACCATTACGCTATAGTCAGAGAGAATTTCCGCCTGGGTTTTGCGAAGCACTTCAAGTTCATCAGGCTGCAAATACCATTTTGTACCTGGATGTCTTTTGATCACACCCAGACCAGAACAAGGCACATCTAATAAAACACGATCTGCCGAATCGGCCATTCTCTTCACCGTTTTACTGTCGGCCACTTTGACTTCAATTGTATCAAGCCCCGCTCGCGTTGAGCGCGTACGCAGCTCTTTCAGCTTCCACTCGTGAATATCCATAGCCACAACACGGCCACTATTTCTCATCAGCGTTGCCAAATGAAGCGCTTTACCGCCGGCCCCCGCGCAAGCATCTACGGCTCGCATCTTCGCCTCAGGCTTAAGAAAAGGAGCAATCAATTGCGAGCCTGCATCTTGCACCTCAAACCAGCCCTTTTTATAAGCTTCAGTTTGAAAAACATTTTTGCGCTCTTTTAAAACAAGGGCCGTTTCAACATTCGGCACAGTTTCAGTTTCAATTTCTTCGTGCTTGAGGCTGCTACGCAAATCAAGAATATTGGTACGAAGTGTATTCACCCGCAAATAAACTTTAGCAGGAGCATTCATCGCCTGTAAAAAAGGCTCCCAATCTGTACCAAGCTCGCCCTCACCAACTTTATCTAACCAATCCGGAATCGACTGCTGAGAAGCTCGGCTTCTTGAACCCAGTTGCGACAACGATTGGGCCGATTCGGGCTGGGTATTATGAGCAATAAGTAAATCGACAATGCCACGTACATCGGCTTCGGTGTAGTCATGGTGAAAATCACGCCAAGAACCCGTTTGTTTTTCAACGAGAGGTCGCCACCAGCGCACAGCTGAATAAAAATTCTCAGCGATCCAGCGACGATCACGCCCTCCCAGCTGACGAGACTGCTTAAAAAGCTTCTCAAGAACTTTGTCAGCCGGTTGCCCCACATTAAAGGTTTGATCCAAACCCGTAACTAAAGCCTCAATAAGTGGTCGATGAATTTTCATAGGGAGTATATCTACGCAATTTCTTGGGAATTATCCAGGCCTGTATAGACGCAAGGTAAAGCCTTCAAACTAGAGCCTATTCAGCGTCAACCTAGAAAGAAGTGGATCGACATTAATCATACCTAAATTAGCACTCCGATCGATGTCGAGGAATTCCTCGACATCGATCGGAGTGCTAATCGAAGGACTCAAGTGTGCGCTAAAACGCAAAAAGAGGAGTTGTAATTGCTCCTCTTTTAACTTTCTTAGGTTTCAAACGAAATATAATAATGTTTTTAGAACGTGAACGCTCCGCCGACTGATAAGAAGGTGCCGTTGAATTGGCCTGAACCAAGGAGATGAAAATGGCCTTTGAGACCAGTTTCAATGATTAAGCCGCCGGTTGGGAACATGTTCATGAAGCGTGCGCCAGCTATGATTTGGTAATCGAGTGAGAGTTCGCTCTCATCTGGGGCTTGGTCAAAGAAGATACCTAAACCAGCACCAGCACCGAAATAAAGCGGGAAGTCACCTTTCACGTCTGGGAAAGTGATCATCGGCATAAGGCTTAATTTTTTCGGTTTTTCGTCATCGATATCGTAGATTTGGTACTCAACACGACCCATAAGATCCATTGAATTCACCCACTCACCCATGCGGTAAGTAACACCTAAAGTGAGTTCGCCCACGTCGTCTTCACGTCTCATCTCACCCCAACGATATTGGGTATCGCTCATGAATGAACCGAGCTGAATCGCCATGTAGCGCGTACCCTTTGAGTTGTCGCGTACCGAAGTTTCTTCATCGTCATCTTCGCTTTGATTTCGTTCTTTGAAATATTGGCGAGCAGCACCTTCTCCAACTTTTTTCTTTGGAGCGCTTTGATCAATTGTGCCCATTGGCTTTTTGTCAACGTCTTCGCTGCCGCTATCAAGAAGAATTTGTGCATGCGCAGGCGTCAAAAATAGACCTGTTAAAAGAATTACCGAACAAACGGCGACCGATAAACTAAGTTTTGAAAATTTTGTTAAATGCATGTTTGCAATGTGGCAGCAATTTCCGTACAAGTCAATTTTATGCAATGTCCGTTCTGCAAAAGCAATCAAGTCAAAGTTCTCGAAACTCGTGTTCAAAAAGAGCACGAAATTCGCCGTCGTCGTGAATGCATTGAATGCAAAGGCCGCTTTACAACTGTTGAAACACTTTTATTACGTTACCCAGATATTTTAAAACGAGATGGCACGCGCGAAATGTTTGATGTTGAAAAGCTGCGCCGTGGCCTGCAACTCGCTTGTCTAAAGCGTCAAGTGAGCCTACCCCAAATTGAAGAAATTGTGGGCCGAATCTCAAACGCCCTAATCAGCCGTAGTGAAAAAGACGTCCGCTCGTTTGAAATTGGCCAAATGGTCATGAAAGAGCTTAAAAAGGTCGATGACGTGGCTTATGTGCGCTTCGCCAGCGTGTACAGAACCTTCAAAGATGTGCAAGAATTCGTTGAAACACTTGAAAAAGAGCTTGAGAATTAACTTATGGAACATAAATCATCAATTCGCCGACAATCTCGTGAGCTCGCCTTACAAGTTTTGTTTCAGCGTGAGTTTTCACCTGAGACCAGCATAGGTAACAGCCTTCACTATTTTCGCGAGATGATTAAGGGCCCTGATGAAATGTGGATGTACGCGTCTCATCTTCTTGAAGGCATTCTTGATATGTCTGAGCTTGTCGATAAGAAATTATCCGCTGCTTCTACAAAGTGGAGCCTTTCGCGTATGTCGCTGGTCGATAAAAATACACTTCGCATTGCCGTATTCGAGATGATTAACGGAAAAGACCCCGTACCACCAAAAGTAGCTATTAATGAAGCTATTGAAGTGGCTAAGAAATACGGCAACACCGATTCACCCGCCTTTGTGAACGGAATCTTGAATGAAGTCGCAAAGGAAATTCTTTAATGGCCTTTCAAACCCTTTACCGAGCTAAATCTTTCGGACCGGGTTCAAACTTATGGATTGTCCCACCACCAGAAGAATCAGATGTGGCCCGCCGTATTGATTGGTATCTGAATTTTCAAATGGCTAAATCGAAAAAACACGTGCGTTTTGAGATGCACAACGATTTAAAAAAATTAATTGAAGATCACTCGCTTCGTTTACCAGAACTTCCGAATGCTGAAAATGCTCCGCTGATGATATCAGCATCGAATAGTTTTCCTTGCGATATGATTGTTCAGCTCAAGCATGAAGATGAAAATAAGTGGTCGAAAGAGATCGAAAAGATTTGGCTTAAACTGGGTCGCCCGCGCCTGCGTATTTTCTTACCGAAAAGCCAAACTCCTGAAAATTTTCAAAAGTTGTGGGCGCACAACGCCAATACCGCTGATGATATCAGCTTAGTCCCAGCATGAGCGGCGAAAAACTGACTATTTACATTATTTCGGATGGAACTGGCGAAACCGCTGGCACTATTGTTAAGGCTGGCTTAGTTCAGTACCACGATAAAGATATCTCAATTGTTAAATGCAAAAATGTTCGCACTGAAACCCAGATTGAAGCGCTCCTTGAAGAGGTTGCTCAAAAAAAAGGGATGGTGGTCTTCACTGTTGCAAGCAGCAACCTCCGCCGTAAAATCACCGAGCTCAGTGTGACTCACAATATGATTGCTGTAGATCTCTTGGGGCCGCTTTTAACAGGGCTTGCAGCTTATTTCGGCGAAGGCATGCAAGATGCTCAGGCTGGGGCGCTCCACACTGTTGATGAGAAATATTTTAAACGTATTGAAGCCATTGAATATACGGTTAAGCATGATGACGGCAAAAGCACCTCGGCTTTAAACCTCAATCAAGCCGATATTATTTTGGTAGGCATTAGCCGTACGAGTAAAACTCCACTTTCGATTTTCTTAAGTCACAAGGGCTGGAAGGTCGCCAATATTCCACTTGTTTTAAATCAATCTTTGCCGAAAGAACTTTTTGAAGTCGATCAACGCAAAGTCGTGGGCTTGATCATTGATCACGATAGCCTTCATCGCATTCGCCGTAAACGCCTCGAGAAATTCGGGCAAGATCCGGGCAGTGAGTACGCGAGCCGCGAACATATTTTTAAAGAAATCGATTATGCCAATGGGATTTTCAAACAGAATCGCCGCTGGCCGGTTTTCAATGTCACCGACCGTGCGTTAGAAGAAACTGCGAGTGAAATCATTCGCGTTGTAGCTCAGCGAATGGATTTACCATTTGATGTGCTTCTCTAGTTTGTACTAGAAACTTGCTGCTGAAGAGCTCTGAAAATTACGTCGGCCATTTGACGAACACCTTGTAACTTGAGCGCATAAAGATTGATGTTCACAGAGTATTTAAGTTCATCCACGTGTACGTGCACGAGACGACGTGTTTTCACTTGTTTCTTAATACTGTGTGAAGGCACGAAACCCCAACCCACTCCAGATTCAATCACACGCTTGAGCGTACCCACGTTATCAGATTCAAAAACTGGCTTGAGGCTGATTTTAGCCGCGTCCGCTTTCTGCTGTAAAAGCTCTCTGAAATTCGGGTACATTGAAGAGTCGATGACAAGCGGGCGGCCCGGGAGTTCACGAATCGAAATCTTATCAGGAAGTGACGCATCTTTAGCCGATCCAGCTAACCACATTTCATCGGCAAATAAGAATTTCTCGTCGTACTTTTCAAAATCAAAATTAAATTCTTTACCGAGATCTGGCATGATCGTCATATCGATCGAGCCCTTACGCATTTCATTTACGATTTGCTCAGCGCTACCGTAAACAAGCTTAAGAGTGAGCTTAGTATTGTGCTTTAAGAACATTCCAACAACTGGTGAGATCAAGTGAAGACCAAAAGCATTGGTCGTACCGATTCTTAATTCACCAGCGAGCTCTTGAGAGATCGTATTGATAGCCACTTCCGCTTGCTGTGTCAGATGCAAAATCTTTTTCGCGTATTCATACAAAAGCTGACCTTGCATTGAAGGCTTCACCTGACGAACGCCACGTACGAGAAGCGGTACGCCCAACTCTTCTTCAAGAGCGCGGATCTGCTGACTTACAGCGGGTTGAGTGAGAAATAATTTATCAGCGGCGGCCGTCATGCTGCCTTCACTGATGACTTTACAAAATGTAGATAATTGCTGAAGGTTCATAACGAATACTTATAGATCATTTTACGCGCTGTGTAAACAGCTCTTTGCTGTATATAACCCTGAACAAAGTATGCGGATTAGAATTGTAAAAAGTACATAATGCGATGCTTATAACTAGACCTTAGGCTTAAGTGCCCGTAATGAGGGTCAAAACCACCACATTAGATCTGCTTATGCGTGATAAAAATTACCTTCATTTGAAAAAAAGTAAATAGTTTGCAAAAACAATCCAACTTTCTCGGGGGGGAATGAAATTGAAACAAACTAAACTCTCAGCACTCGTAGCCACACTCACTGTAACAGCTAGTTTACTCACTGGATGCGGTGGTGGTTCCATTCACGAAAGCGCTAAAGTTGCAAACGGACCAACAAGCCAAGAGAACGCCGGCTTAGTTGTATCGAGCGTAACTGAAGGCGATCTTGCCGCCGCCATCGAGAAAGATGATCGCATTAAAGTTCGCGTAATTAACGCCAACCACGGCATCTTCGAAGTTTACGGAATTGAAAAAGAAGAACTCGAAAAACTTCTTTTAAAACCGTCAGCAAAAATCCAGCGCAACCAATTTATGCGCTTTCAAAATCTTGAAATCATGAAAGCGACAACAGGCCCAGAGCTACTAGCCACTGGTATCATTACAGAGAAACAAGCTGAAGCGTTTGTAGCTCCGTGCGTGAACAATCCCACTCGCCGTCCGAACTTAAAAATCGCAGCGAACGGAAAGCGCGATCTAACGAACAGCGGCTTTTTACTTACAATTGGTGAATCCATCACTCTTGATGCCGCTCAATCTCGCACTTCAACTGGCACAACCGATCTAGAAATTATGTGGGTGATGTATCCGAATAGTGATTCACAATTGGCGGCCCAGTTCTTAATTGGTGGAAACTTAGCTTTCAAACCAGACACATATGGTGAGTACATTTACATCGCCGTTGCAAAAGACGTGAATAACTTCTGCACAATCTCAAAAGACCTTGTTTACGTCACAGACAAAAACATTCCTTACGATGCAGCTAATGCAATGACTACAGAGCAGATTGCAAAAGTTGATATGACTCGCTTCTGGCAGCTCACTTCAACTCAAGCGATCGAGAGCTGGGCTCTTTCAACTGGTAAAGACGTAGTTGTAGCAATTATCGATTCAGGCGTGAACTACAATCACCCGGCATTAGCCGCGAACATTTTTGTTAATAAAAAAGAAATCGCAGGTAACGGCAAAGACGATGATGGTAACGGCTTCATTGATGATGTGACTGGTTATGATTTCGGTAACAGTGATGGCTTCCCGTTCGATGATTATGGTCACGGCAGTCACTGCGCTGGCATCACGGCTTCATCGGTATTCGGTTTAGCTAAAAATGCCAAGATCATGCCGATCAAAGTAGGAACAGGCCCAGGTATCGATGTGGCCAGCGTGGCCGGCGGTATTTACTACGCTGTTGATAACGGAGCGAAAGTTCTCAGCATGTCTTTAGGTTTCGAGCTCGATGCTCCGGCACTTAAATCAGCTATTGAATACGCGAACCAAAATAACGTAGTTGTTATTGCAGCTGCAGGTAATGGTGACTCGGCCGGCAACGGTCTTGATAATGATTTAGCTCCGCTTTTCCCAGCGAGCTATGATTACCCAAATGTGATTTCTGTTGCCGCGACAAGCGTGAAAAATGAAATTACAAGTTACTCAAACTTTGGTTTGAAGTCGGTTGATTTGGGCGCGCCAGGTGGCGATGAAGTTCAGCTCGTTCTTTCAACTTACAAGCCGAACCCACGTAATGCGGGATTAATGGGTATGGCCGGAACTTCAATGGCGACTCCAGCAGTAGCTGGCGCGGCCGCACAAGTTCTTGCTAAAAATCCAACGATGTTACCAAAAGATCTTCGTCTTCGCTTGATGAACACAGGTCGTGAAGCTCTGAGCCTTAAGGGCAAAACAGTTTCTGGTAAAATGCTAAACTCGCTTTCTGCACTGAAATAATCAGTTTTAGCCTGGACGTACGACTAGAGTCGTACGTCTCTACTACGCCATCTAAAAAATCTATCAGATAATGAAGCACTTCTACTGGGAGTGCTTCTGTGTTTCGAGCCATCGTTTATACATCTGTGTTTTTTGTTTTCACTGCTTTCACACCATTTAGCTGGGCGGTGACTTTTAGTAATCAATACGTCAGTTTTGAACTCCCTAATAATTGGAATTGCAAACTTGAAGGTACAGAATGGCTGTGTGTTTCTCAGCTCGAGAAACAAGCGAAAGAAGCCATTATTATTTTAACAGCGAAAGAAGTAGGACCTTCGGATAATTTGGCGGCTTACAAAGCTCACTTAACAACTCCCCGAGTTCTCACCGACAGCACGGGCAAAAGTGTGAACTCACAAGTCTTAAATGTGCGCGAAACACAAATCAATGGCCACACTTGGGTGGACGGAATGCAGCTAGGCAGTGAAATCTCTTCGTACTACACGCGCTACTTAGCGACGACAAAAGATAAACTGGCGCTAGCCGTAACCTTCAGCGCGCACAAAAATCATTATACGAAATACTCGCAAGATTTTCTTAAAGCGGTTCAAAGCTTACGGGTGATTGCTTCGCGGGATATTCTCACTCCTCGTGCCAGTGGCCCAAGTGGTTCAAGCGAAAGAATTGGTTCTGCTACGGTAGATCCGATTCCGTTTTCTGAACCTATTCCGCTTCCGTCAGAGCCAAAATCTGGTGGGCTATTACGTTACTTGATCGGTTTGATTTGCCTCGTTGGGGCCGTTGGTTATTACATTTACAGCAAGAGAAAATAAATCATGTTCAGCCTGCTTTTGTTTTTACTGCCAGTCGCCTTTGCAAAAACGCTAAGCACACCCTATTTGGTTTTTAATGTTCCTGATACTTATGTCTGCCAGGCAAAAGCAGCCAACTACCAATGCCAGGACTCTATTGGTCCGCGCATGAAAGATTCGATTCTTGTGGCCACATTCAAAAAGAATGGTCCACAAGATTCAATTGAGCAGTATGTGGCTTTACTTTCTAAGCCTTTTACGCGCGTGAACCAATCAGGTCCACCGGCACTTTCGCAAGTGATCTCAGTGAAAAAAGTAATGATTAAAAATTTCGAATGGGTTCATGCGAAACATTACGAGAGTGATCTCTCAAATTATTACACTTACTACTGGTCGACGGTGCGCGGCCCTGTCGCCATGGTGGTTAAATATTCAGTGCTCAAAAAAAGTGATCAGACTCGCCAAAAAGATATTCAAATGATCAGCAGTTCGCTTGAGACGAGGAATGTGCAGTTCGCTCCGCCGCCAGCGGCAAGCCCGGCTGCCCAGTCAGAGCTACCGACACCAGCACTTGCTGCAGCAGCGGCTCAGTATGAGGGTCAAGGCGGAGTGGTACAAAAAGTGATGAACCTTCCACCCACTCAGCGCTACTTAGTTATCTTAATTGCCTTTGCTTTTATTTTGCTCGTTGTCTACGCGGTCGCAAAACGTTAACGCCTTAATCCTCAAGACACTCGGGCTTAATTTTGCTCTTTAAATCCTGAAGGGCACCATAAGTAATGGCATAACCATCATAAGCCTGCTTATTACGAAGGTTTTGCTCTTCAACCAAAAGCTTAACTTGATGGATACTTGTCTTCGTTTCAGCAGATACCTGAGTGATCTGCGCTCTCACTTCAGTGAACTGTGCTCTCATTTCATCGAATTTGGCATCGACCTGCTTGAACCGAGCATCAATAGTGGCAAATTGGCTCATCATTTCAGCACGAAACTCACGCATGAACTCAAGGGTTACTGGAGCTTCAGCTTCTCTTTTCAATTTAGCGGTTTTTTTCTTCATTTTATATTCAGATAGCAAAATCGGTGCTGCCATTAAGCCCCCTTTAATTTCGAGATAAGTGAACGTACCGGACACTTTAAAGGCGGACAATATCAAGTTTCGGCCATAAGGACTTAACGCATCTTTTCACCCGATCTGAATTAAAATAAATAATCCTGATACTTTTTAACTGTCACTTTTGAGATGGGCTCAAGCTGACTTTTCACTTCTGGTGTGGCGTATACAATCACCTGAAAATTATCTGGGTGAAAATACTTTTTAATCACGCGATCAATATCGGCTTTCTTGAGCTGATCGATATCGCGCAAGTAATTGGTCAAATAACTATCTGGAATGTTATACAGGCGAAGCGTCAGCAAATTGCCCGCTAACATCTCTGGAGTCTCAAACGCTCTTGGAAAGGCGCCTTTTAAATACTCAATTGAAGTTCGCACCTCAGCTTGGCTCACGCCTTTTTCGCGCAGCTCTTTGACCACTTGCAAAGTTTCGCTCACGGTCTCACCCACTTTATCAAAGCGAGTGAAGGTTGAAATCGAGAATGGCCCCTCAACAAGGCGTGGAGAGAATCCTGAAGAGATTCCGTAAGTGAGACCCTTTTGCACGCGAATGCGATTCATCAGTCGGCTTGAGAAAGTTCCACCTAGAATATTGTTGGCCACTCTGAGAGCTAAAAAGTCTGGGTTCGCGCGATCAATGCCGATGTGACCGAAGCGGAGTTGAGCCTGCTGGAGATCTTTACGCTCAACTAAAGTGATGTGTAAATCGGACGGAATTACGGGCTTCTTGAGCTCGCTTGTCGGTAGAGTTTTCTTCTGCCAAGCCCCGAATTCTTTTTTAATCTGCGCAATGGTTTCAGGAGTGTAGTCACCAATCACCGCTAAGATTGAATTCTCAGGAGCAAACATCTTCTGATAGTGATTCACAATATCGGCGCGCGTGAGCTTATTGATCTCTTTGATCGAGCCATAAGTTGAACGCCCGTAAGGGTGATTCGCCATGAGGGTTGAATTGAAAATACGATCAGCAAAATCATCAGGCTCATCATAACCCCGGCGGATGATAGCGACCGCTTGTTGCTTCAAGCGATTGATTTCAGCTTGAGTGAACGTCGGCTGCATGAGCACCGTTGTAAACAGATGAGTCAGCTCCGCCTGATCTTTTGACAGACCACCGGTTGAGAAAGTTGTGTAATCAAGATCGACGTCGCTATCGAAGTCGGCGCCCAGTTGGCCGAAAGCATCGGCAATTTGGGTGGCATTCATTTTAGCGGCGCCTTTTTCAAGAAGGCTTGTGGCCATTAAGGTAATACCGCCCCGCCCTTTCGGGTCGAAGCGACTCCCGGCACGAGAAAGAAGAATCAACCCGAACGAAGGTAGGCGACGATCTTCAATGGTCAAAAGCTCAAGGCCATTAGGCAAAGTTTCGGTTTTATAATCTGGCAGAACAAAACCCGCCGAGCCATTTGATGTGCCACGAGAGGATTTCTTCGATGACGAGCAGCCACTGATAATGAGGGCCGAACTTAAGAAAACCGTAGCAATTAATTTCATATTCATTTTAAAACTCCTGATGGCTCAACAAGAACGACTGAGGCTTTTTTGTAATCGAGATATTTATTGGCCACTCGCTTAATATCGGCGAGGGTCACTTTATTGTATTCTGCTAAATCCTTAAACATCGCCGAGTAATCGTTAAAATAGATTTCGTTCAGCGCCAGAGAGCGGGCTTTGCCGCCAATAGTTTTAAGGCTTGATACGTAAGACATTAAAACTTGATTCTGAACTTTTTCAAATTCACGTTTTGAAACTAAATCTTTTTTAACTTTGTCGATTTCAGCTTTGATTTTATTTTCAATTTGCCCAGCGCTCACTTTCGGTTTTGCACTGGCAGAAATTGAGAAAATACCGCTTTGTTTAGAGCTGCCATTGTAAGCCCCAATACTTGAAGCGAGCTGGCTTTGATAAATCACCGATTTGTAAAGACGGCTTGACGTGCCTTCACCGAGTACGTTCGCAAGAAGATCAAGGGCGTAATTATCAACATGCCCTGCTGCCGGAGCTAAAAACGTCATACTGTAAGTGAGATTTTGAACAGGCTTCGTGATTTTAGCGCGACGAGTGCTTTTCTGCTCGGCTTCTGGTGTGTACTTGGTCGCCGGAATGGGCTGACTCTTAAGATTGCCGTAATACTTCTCGATTAATTTTTTAGCTTTCTCTTTATCGAAAGCTCCGGCCACGACCACGACGGAGTTATTAGGGGCGTAGTACGTGTTGTAGAAAGATTTGAGCTCATCAAGTGATGTGGCATTGAGATCAGCCATGTAACCAATCACGGGCCAGCGGTATTCACTTGTTTTATAAACCGTTGAGTAAAGAAGTTCATTGAGCGCACCGAACACGTCATTTTCATAACGCATGCGACGCTCTTCTTTGACAACTTCGCGCTCGCTATTGATCTCTTTAGCATCGAAGAGAAGATTTCTCATGCGATCTGATTCGATTTTAATAGCCAGCTCTAATTTTTCGCTTGGGAGATAAGTGTAGTAGCCGGTGTAATCACGAGTGGTGAAAGCATTGTTCGACCCACCATTTGAATGAATGGCGAGTTCGTACTCACGACCAGACATTGAAGGCGTACCTTTGAACATCAAGTGCTCAAAAAAATGGGCTAAACCTGTGCGACCCACTTTTTCGTCGGATGAACCAACACGAAACCACTGGTGATAAGCCACAACTGGCACACCCATATCGACGTGAAGCAGAACTGTCAGACCATTCGCCAATTGAAATTTTTCGACCTGAAGATTTTCGCGCATTTGCTCTTCGAACGCTGAAGGAGCAATTGGTGCTTGCGGCATTAGTGGCGTGGGTGGTGCGATTGGCGCTGGCACCACGTCAGCGGCGAAGCTGGCGGTAGAAATAGAAATAATGAGAGATAATAAAATACTTCGCACGAAAGACTCCTTCGTTCGGCTGACCTGCATTACAGGTAAATGTATTTTATTAGTCTTTACTGAACTTGGAACTTTGTGAAGTAAACGTTTTTAACTACGCCGCGATGTAATAGATCATTGAGTTCGCCAGCGATTTCGTTTTTAAGATGTAATTTACCTTGCACTGTCTCAACATCTTCGAGTGTTTTACCATTCAAGATGCGCATAAGTGCGTCACGAGCTTGTCCATCATTGCTGAAAAGCTCTTCAAACCCTTCTTGGCTGTACATTTCAACGTTGATCTCAAGACGAATAAACTTACGTGGTAAGCCGTCAAGGTTCGTGTTGAATGTTTCCATTGTGTAGAGAATAGGCTCAATTTCGAGTTCTTTTTGCAGAGTTTCTTGAATAGACGCGAGCTCGCGCTCAGACACGACTTTAGGTTTGTGACCTAACGTTGCAGCATAGGTTGCGTAGGCTCCGCCACCTGTTACAACGAGATTAATAACAATAAAACCAAGGGTCGCGATCTTTTTAAGATCGAGTCCTGGTTTTGCTGCTGTGTTGTTTGCATCTGCCATAAGCCCCACTTACTTGATTCTCTATCGGGTCCTAAGACGTTGGTCTTGAGCAGAAAGTTGTGGGTGTCTTGACGTAATACACGGGGGAAGTTTTAATAGGTTATGAACGTTATTTTACGCGTCATTTCATTGGTCACTATGAGCCAAATTGCAATAGGATTTGCCGAACTGTCTCAGGCTGAGACATCGGCGCCTATAGTGGCTACGACTTCAGCGACGCCGACAGCTCCGGTGGATCCGGTCGCGGTGAGGCCTCTTGAAGGCATGGTACCCAATAATTTGATCGTAATGGGCGATGGTAAAGCGTTCTCAGAGTATGCCATCATTGCAGACAAGGCCAAGCGCACGCTCACCCTATGGCATTTTAAAGACGGTAAAATTGATTTGGTTGACGCTTACCCAATGGATATTGGCAAAGCTGGTGGCGATAAAGTTTCAAATGGCGATCACAAAACTCCAGAGGGAATTTACTTTCCGCAAGAGATGCTCGACGGCACAAAAGTGAATTTTGATCTTTATGGTGTGCGTATTTTCACTCTCAACTACCCGAACTTCTTTGATCGCTTGGCGAGAAAAACCGGTTACGGCATTTGGCTTCACGCGGTGCCTGACACGCAAACTCTTTTGCGCGGCTCGCGAGGCTGCGTAGTTGTTCGCAATGAAATCATCACTCAGCTCACACCTTATATCACTTTGAAAAAAACGCCGGTCATAATTGAAGACGAAGTGAAGTACGTAGTGCATTCTGAAATCCGCGCGCGCCAAGAAAAAATCAATAAGTGGATCGAGAGCTGGCGCGAAGCTTGGCAGAAAAAAGATATCGAAAAATACATCAGCTTTTACGATGATCAATTTCGCGGCTTGCGCATGAATAAACAAAACTGGAAGAATTTTAAAAACTCTTTAAATGAACGCTACAAAGATATTTCGGTGCAAATCACCAATCCGGTTTTCTTCTCGCGCAACAATGAAGCTATTCTCAATTTTATGCAGAAGTACGATTCGCCGGGCGTAAAAGATTATGGACGCAAGACGCTCCACTTAAGAATGGATGCGCAAGGTGAATATAAAATTCTCGGTGAAGAGTGGGCCCCTGAAGTGGGTGGCTTACTCGCCCACAAGCCTGAAGAATCTAAAAAAGCCGACGAAGAAAAAGCTAAAAAACCTTCGATGTAAAAAAGTGCCCGGTTACTTTTCGGTGCGGCACTGCAGCACCGAAAAGTAACCGGGCACCTTTTAAGGGTAGAAAGATAAGCCATTGTAGCCAGCACCACCAGTCGGTAGCACCGTTGGTGCTGAATAGGCCGTATCTGTGGCCGTTGAATACACCTTCAAATAGGGCGAAGTAGAGCCTGATACAATACCGTAAACATTGAAGTCGGGCGAGTATCTCACGCCTCTGACGTCAGTGAAAATTGATGACTGAAGATTACTCGAGGCCCATGTTGTCGTATTAAAGGACATAATGGCATTGGTTGTATTGTTTGTAACTAAAAGCTTACTACTGTCTGAGCTGAACGCAGCCCCACGATATTCATCTGTAGTCGTCACTGTATGAAGGGTCGACCAATCGGCTGTACTATAGACAATCAGTTTAATAATATTCGAAGCCCCATTTATTGTAACAGCCGCTTTTGAACCGTCAGGGCTCACTGCCACCCCGCGCGAGGTGCCCGGAGGCATAGTGGAAGGATTTGTTATTTTTGACCATGGCGAGGTTGTGGTATCGAGAATGTAAAAAAAAGTAGTGCCCCCCCATCCAACTAATAAACGCGTATTATCGATGGTAAATGCCATGGCTGTTGGGGCAGCGCCCGGAAGAGTACTAGGATTCGCTAAGTTATTCCAGGTTGAGGTATCATAAACTTTTATACGCGGAGCCGCTGACATACCAATTGCTAAATAGCTACCATTTGGACTCCATGCAATGGCATCAGCAGAAGATGTTACCGCCGAACCTAAAGTCACCGTCGACCAATCTGATGTATTGTAAACCGTCAAATAGGGTGACGCCGTATAGGTCACAGCTAAATAAGCACCATTTGGGCTGAAAGCCACGTTTTTGGCATCCCCCGTTGGTAAAGTCGCCGGATTTTGTAATTTACTCCAGTCCGAGCGGTTATAAATAGTGACGTAAGGACTAGTAGTATGTGCGATAGCCATGTACGACCCACTCGGCTTTGTCACATTCCAATTTGTTCCATCACAAAATTCCATTTTAGAGTTGCGCCAATTGAAAGCTCCAACCAAAGCGCCTGTGCAAGTCGAGTCAGTGACCGAGCTGTTCATACTCACCCAGTAAGAACCATTGCAAAACTGCAAATCGCCACCGGTATAATTGATAGCGCCCGCAACCGTGCAGGCCGTACTACGTAATGAAACTGTCATTGTGTTCCAATTACTTCCATCACAGTATTTCATATCAGGGGCAACAAATGTAACGTGACCCGCATCGCCAACAGGTGCCGTACAGGCCGCATTTGCACTATTTAAAAAAAAGAAAATAAAGGCCAGAATCATTTTGCTTTCTCTAAAATAGCTTCGATTCTATCTAACCGTTTTCTTAAATCATTATTTTCATCTTCAAGACGTTTATTCTCGCCTCGCAAAGAAGAGATCGAACGTTCGGCCCGCTCAAGACGCTGAGTGAGCATCAAACTATTGAAGTGAATTTCTTTTGTGGACTGAATTAATGGTGCGATAAGAGCATTATATTTCACAGCCTTCATACCATCTGCATTTGTCACCACAGCATATGGGAAAACTTTTTCTACATCCTGAGCGATGACACCCATATCGGGCTGACCATTCTCTCTCCAGATCCAACTGACGCCGGTTAATTGAAGAATTTTTTCTAAACCATCAGCAACCGGCTCGATGTTAGTTTTGAGTCTTCGATCTGAAGTCGAAATAAAATTAGTGGCTTTGACGTTACCCGAGACCTCAAGTTTTTCTGCTGGAGCGGTTACACCGATGCCCACGTTACCAGCAGCGCTGAGTCTCATTTTTTCTTGGCGAAATGCAGTACCAAGAGCAGTCGTTTGAAAGCTCAACCCAGCACCTTGAGCTGTGTCGGTAAAATTTTCTTCAGCAATAACAATCATAGAAGCAACGCTGGCCGTATTCCAAGTCGTAGAGCCATAACCTCGCCCACCAAAAGCTGAAATATAGTCCCCATCTAGAGTTGCAGAAGGAGATCCCGCTGTGTCACGGGCACGACGGCCCAAAAATGCGGCTCCAATTGAATAAGACGAGCTATTTTGACTGTCGACGGCCAACACCGAGTTTGTCGGATGGGACGCGTGGAGTGGGAACTGTGGGTTCGTCGTGCCGATGCCGACGTTGCCTGAGGATGAAATGCGCATTTTCTCAGTTAAGCCGGCGCTATTGGTAACTGAAGTTCTAAAAACTAGTGCCGTAGGTATGGTGTTCGATGATACCGCGCCATCAACGACGCCATTAAATGCAGCGCCGATATCTGCGGCACCATCAGAGTTTGCTGTGTATCCGGCGAAAGCAATACCAGGCAACCAGGCTCCATTAGCTACAGTGTTACCTGTGTTTGATTTCCAGCCTGAGGCTGCGGCTTTACCGATACCGATAAGTGCATAAGAGTTCGTATTCGTAGAATTCACATCATAAAGACCGGCATGGAAGGCACCAGTGGTGTCACCTGCCTGCTCAATGGCATTGTATCGGGCCACATAAGTTGCGCCCCCTGAGTGCTCAACAACAGGCGAATAGCCGGTGCCGCCAGTTATATCAGCAGGGTCGAGCCCCGCAAAAGAGCGATCTAAAAATTCTCCGATAGAATTAATGGTCACTTCTTCTGCGCCACCGACCGATATGCCGATTGTATCAGCCGCAGATTTAAATAATCCTGTATCAGTATCACTAGAAAAAGAAATTGACGGTGTTGCTACTGCACCATCGGCGGCAAGAAAAGCACCCGTCATCGGCACTGAGCCATCGGCTTTAAAGTCGCCCGCACCAGGCGTAATCGTGGTCCACGATAAAACTCCCGCTCCATCAGTTTGTAGAACTTGGCTTGGAGTCCCGTCATCAACCGGAAAAGTTAAATTGTAAGCCGCACCAATTGGATTTGTGATGAGCACTTCAGAGCCAGCGTTATTTAATTTTACACCATTAAATGTAGCTACATTAGCTGCAAAATTACCTGTAGCTCCGCGCTTAACTAATGAATCGTTAACAAGTAAATCTGTGGCTTCAATACACGTCCAAACTCCGCCAGCTTTATAAGGCGAGTAGCCGTTAGCACAAACACCAAGAAGCGTAGCAAAGCTGTCATCATCTGTTGTATCGGTGAGATTTAAATTGCCACCTGTAATCGTAAGACCCGTGCCTACTCCTAACTCTTCAGCGTCACCAGCCGCGGCTGTTGAGCGACCAATTAATTTTTGTGTCGCAATATTTTGTAGTTTTGCAAATGTCACATTGTCATCAGCGATCTTAACTGTCGTCACCGCATCGTTAGCGATGGTCGCAGCCACTGAACCTGTACCCGAAGCGGTTACTTCACCCGTAAGAGCCGTAATACCAGAACCTGCGACTCCGAGCGTACGACGAACGTTACCGCTATCTGTATAAAATAAACTTGTGCCATCAAATTCAATGGCACCAGCTTCAGGCGTTGTGAGATTCGTACCAGCCGTTAACTTTAACGGAGCTGTGCCAGCCGTAGCTGTGCCAGCCTTTAATTGCAAGACTGCTGACGGAACCGTCGTGCCGATGCCCACGTTGCCGGCCGATGTGATGCGAACGCGCTCACCCATAGAATTAGATCCACGAGTCGCAAATGTCATGTCCATATTTCCGGCAGACTGATAAGAGCTTGCAATTTCGCCTGATTGAACAGAGCCAAGATCAAAACGAAACACGGCTGAGCTACCACTAGCACCAATTGTATTTTTCAGAATACTCCAAATTGCTCCAGCACTACTAGAGGTAAAAGTTGGTCGGCCAGAGCTATCGAAAGTTAATCCATTTGTAGCACCAGGGTAAGTAATTTTACCAGTGGTTACAATATTTCCGCTACCAACATCCAAAGCTGCTTGCGGAGATGTCGTACCAATGCCCACTTGTCCAGTAGCATCCACGCGCATTCTCTCTACACCGTCCGTTGATGTAGCAATCACATTTGAATCATTGCTTGGATTAAAAAATCCAGTGTTCGGAT